>CAJXDY010000019.1:0-39973 GCA_913052135.1 uncultured Acidobacteriota bacterium | reverse complement strand
TTGTTGTTGATGTTTGTGTTGTTGTTGTTGTTGATGATGTCGATGTCGTTGTTGATTCGTCACCATTACAATTGAAGAAAGAATCGGGTCGACGAATTAGCGCGCACGATTTCTTATGGCGACATAAGAAAGACCCTTACGATTTAATTGTCTACCAACTGGGTAACGCTACATGCCACGACTACATTTGGCCCTATATGTTCCGTTACCCTGGTCTCGTCGTCCTTCACGACGGTCAATTACATCAGGCTAGGGCCCGCCTGCTATTTCAACAGAAGCGTTACGACGATTATCGAGCAGAATTCGAATACAACCATCCTGATGCAAAATGCGACATTGCCTACCTTGGAATATCAGGACTCCTGGGGTCACTAAACTACTTTTGGCCGATGTTGCGAACTGTCGTGAACTCAGCCAAAGTCTTGGCCGTTCATAACATGACGCTTGTTCAAGATCTCAAAGAGCAGTTTCCAACTGCGTGCATCGAGCGAATCCGCATGGGAGTGTCTGATAATTCTGTCACCCGAAGCAAAGAAGACCTGCGAGCCAAGCACAATATTTCTAGAGAAGCCGTGGTATTTGCTGCGTTCGGTAGAATTACACCTGAGAAACGAATCTCGCAAACGTTTAGAGCCCTAGCAGCAACCAGTCGATTGATACCCCACGTTCACCTTCTCCTTGTTGGAGAATCAGCGCCCTACTATGACGCGGTCGAAGAAGCCCGACGTTTAGGTGTTGCTGATCGCGTCACATTCACTGGATTCGTCAGCGATAGCGACCTGAACGCTTACATGTCATGTGTCGACGTTTGCCTATGCATGCGTTGGCCATCATCTGGTGAAACATCCGCATCGTGGTTACGTTGCCTAGCCTCAGGCCGTGCCACAATTGTTACCGATCTTCATCACACACTCGACCTACCAGCGCTCGTCACACGAGGGACGTGGACAGTCTCGATTGGGTCTGATACATCAATATCTCAGGAAAATATTTCTAAACTTAATACCAACACGCAATCCAAGACACCACTTTGTGTAAGTATCGACATTATGGATGAGGAACATTCTTTGCAAATTGCCATGTACCGGCTGGCGCGAGACGCGAAACTAAGACAAAAAATCGGTAAACAAGCACGCGCATTCTGGGCTGCACATCATACGTTAAAGTGTATGCAGACTGACTATCAGCGAGTTATTGATCTGGCAATAAATAATTCCCAGCTCGTTAAGGCCCCGCTCGCCCACTTACAGTCCGATGGATGTGACACCACTCGTCAGATCCTCAAGGAAATGGGAACCACGGTTGACATTTTGGATGAACTCTAAAATTTCATCAACTGTAAAAGTTTCTGATTTATTTTTGTAACCTGCTGTAAGGCAAGCGCTTAGCCTTGACTTCAACCCAAGGGGCTTAGTACTCTGGCCGGTATGAAGATCGTCCTTAATGGAGAGGATTTCGAAATCGCCGAACCACTCTCTTTAAGTAGTCTTCTGGCACAACTCGAAATCGATACACGCCGAGTGGCCGTGGAACACAACCTCATTGTGGTGAAGCGGGACCAACTGGATACGGTCACGGTTTGCGACGGCGACCGAATCGAGGTGGTCAATTTTGTCGGTGGCGGCACACTCAGAGCAAGCGCGTCTGCATAGTTCATCGTTGTGTGAGATTGTTTATGAGTCACGATTCACTCATTATTGCCGGTAAGAAATTTCAGTCTCGACTAATCGTCGGCACAGGAAAATATTCGTCGCCTGACATAATGGTAAAGGCACATGAGGCCTCCGGTGCAGAAATGATCACAGTGGCTGTGCGTCGGGTTAATATCACTGATCGTAGTCAAGGTTCCTTATTGGACTACATCGATACGACACGCTACCACCTCTTGCCCAATACGGCAGGTTGCTATACCGCTGAAGATGCCGTACGTACTGCCAGGCTGGGACGTGAAGCTGGACTTTCTGAATGGGTTAAATTGGAAGTTATCGGCGATGAGCGGACATTATTTCCAGACAATGAAGCCTTACTTGAGGCCACACACACTCTAGTCCGTGAAGGATTTGTAGTGCTCCCTTACACGAATGACGATCCTGTTATCTGCCGAAAACTCGAAGAGGCGGGAGCAGCGGCTGTTATGCCCCTTGGCGCACCTATTGGCTCCGGCTTGGGCATCCAAAATCCAAACAATATCCAGATTATTCGGGAATCAGCAGGCGTGCCTGTCATCGTCGATGCAGGAGTTGGAACAGCGTCAGACGCTGCCATCACGATGGAGCTTGGAGCGGACGCGGTGCTCATGAATACGGCGATCGCAGGTGCCGACGATGCAGTTGCCATGGCCGAAGCAATGAAGCTTGCTGTTCGAGCCGGTCGACTAGCGTATTGCGCTGGGCGAATTGGTCGACGTATGCATGCAGCCGCGAGTAGTCCACTTGATGGTGTAGTTGAAACGTCAGGATAATTATTTTTGTAACCTGCTGTAAGGCAAGCGCTTAGCCTTGACTTCAACCCAAGGGGCTTAGTACTCTGGCCGGTATGAAGATCGTCCTTAATGGAGAGGATTTCGAAATCGCCGAACCACTCTCTTTAAGTAGTCTTCTGGCACAACTCGAAATCGATACACGCCGAGTGGCCGTGGAACACAACCTCATTGTGGTGAAGCGGGACCAACTGGATACGGTCACGGTTTGCGACGGCGACCGAATCGAGGTGGTCAATTTTGTCGGTGGCGGCACACTCAGAGCAAGCGCGTCTGCATAGCACTTCGACGGGTGAGAAACTTTATGAGTGATAAAACGGTATCTAGTTCTGCTGAAAAGCGCCTCCAACTTGAACGAGAAGCCATTGATCGTGATTACAACGATGCGCTCACGGCACTCGATCGCGCATTACCAAAACTTCCTGAATTGCCTATTCCACCATTACCACTTGATAACTCACTGATTCTTCCACAGACAGGCCCAAATGCGGGTGGAGGATTGAAAGGACATGTTAAACGTTTTTTATGGCGACTTCTGGGTTCGACACTGCAACAGCCATTGATAGGTCATATTAATCGCAACCTAGCGCACAATCGCGAAGTCATTCTGACACTCAATAAAATATTTTCGGCCCAAGCGCTCTTTCAACATAAACACATCTTGCATGCACAACAGATCACCCCATACCTAAATACTAAATATCCCGTCATGCCTCTGAGTGCGCACGAATTTGGCAAAGGACTGGCTGCAGGACTTGACGGCCTTGGCGATGAGATCCAAAAACGAGATGAAGCGAATGTTGTACGTGAACGACGCTTTGGATCACAGGTTGAAGAACTTCGGGCGACAATAGGTGCACTGCAACAGAAGTTGCTCTTACTCACAAGACAACTGGAACAGCAGGTAGCTGAGCCTGTGAACACCTCAAAGAAGAATCAGAGCACGCCCCAACGCGCGTCGACACACATTGAAGCAGCTGCTTCCAACCAAGCCTTAACTGAAAGTCAATTAAGCTCTAAGACTGGCGCATTTAAGTATGTCGGGTTCGAAGAACAGTTCCGAGGGTCACCTGAAGAAATTCGCGCACGTATCAATGAATATGTGCCGGATTTCATCGGGGCCTCTGATGTGCTGGATGTTGGATGCGGTCGAGGGGAATTTCTCGATGTGCTCAAAGAGCACAGTGTGACAGCGCGTGGCCTTGATATTAACCCGGAGATGGTTAAAGTTTGTCTGACACGAGGGCTAGACGTGTCAGAAGGTGATGCAGTCAGTTATTTAGAAGGATTGGCAGATGGTTCACTCGGCGGCCTATTTTCAGCCCAAGTTGTAGAACATCTCCCTCCTGAATACTTAATAAGATTGCTAGACTTAGCGTTCCAAAAACTAAGACCTGGATCAAAAATTATCCTCGAAACAATTAATCCAAAATGTTGGGTCGCTTTTTTTGACGGCTATATTCGTGACATTACACATTCCCAACCACTGCATCCAGACACCTTAACTTACCTCTTGCACGCAAACGGGTTTCAGCGCGCTTCCGTCCGGTACAGTGCACCATATCCAGAGCACGCTAAACTACAGACCGTGAAGCTACCAGAAACATTTAAAAAGTCAGATGAAATGGATCCCACCACCGAATTAGTCACAGCATTCAACGATGCTGCTGAAAAGATCAACGGCTTTTTATTTACACACTTGGACTATGCAGTAGTCGCGGAACGTGTTTAACTACTATGGCATCCGAGTTGTCTCAATTCGGTCGCTGGTCTGAATTTCAACGATCGCTAGATTTAGGGTTTAGTCACCTCGGTGCGTTAGGACGATTCGCGCTCGCGATAATTTCAATCCTTGCCGCACAATCGATCCTTTGGGGTCCTGATGTTCCCCTCGTTTTAAAACTTGGTTTGATCGCTGTGGCAGGTCTTACTTTTGTGCGCCCTGCCGAATCCTTCTTGATCGTTGCTGGTATTGCACCGCTTGGCCGCATACTGTCAATTTACTTCTGGCCAGAGATGTTTCCTGCACGAATTGGTGAAGCTTTTGTGCTCGCCTTTCTTGCCGCTTGGCAATTCAGAAATTTACATCTCACCAAGCAATCTCCACTAGTTCTTACTGACCTCCGAACACCAGGGTGGCTATTCGGGGTTACCGTTGGCGTTTCAGCTGTTGTTCATCTATCCATCTTGCAGATATGGAAAGACTACCCATGGCCGTTCATTAAACAATTCTTCGGGATGTTGACAACACAGTACCTCACATTATCAATACCGGATTTACGTCCTTGGATAGACGATGGGCTGTCTGGATACGGATTTATTATTGCCGCTGCTCTCATCCTTGAAGGCATTGCCTTGTTTTTGGCCATCATTGCGCTCTCAAAACAGCAGCCGCAGTTTCCTCGACGCTTGGCGATCGTAATTGTAGGAGGTGCTGTAGTTGCCTCGGTGTTAAGCCTTATTAATTTCTCAACTGCAGCTATCAGCACAGCGAATATACGCGAAACCCTACCTGAACTTCTCAACCAGCGCTGGTCTGTAATACTGAATAAAGTTAATTCTTCTGGATCGTATTTCATTCTTCTCTTACCCATCGCGATTGGTCTGGCTGTAACAGAAAGCTCAAGACGTGTTGTTTGGATTGGCGCATGCATACTGATAGGTGTAGGCCTTTGGCTCTCAGGGGCTCGCGCAGTCATGTTGACAGGTCTTGTTCTTCTAATAATCACTGAACTCTGGCTTGCGCCTATTCGGACTAGATTTAGGATAGCGCCATGGGCACAGGCAATCGTCCTACTCCTTTGTCTTGGAATCGCTACGATATTTGTCTATCGCCTGCAAACCTCAGCTGGTTACGCAATGACGTCATCGGTACGATTTCGGATGTTGTTCGCTGAAACATCGGCACAAATGGTGTCCTCGCAGCCATGGTTCGGACTAGGCATCGGACAATATCTACTGGCATCTACACGTTTTAGTTCGCCAGAATTACTCAACTTGTTACATAGAGATGAAATTGCACCGCGGGAAAACCCTCATAATAATTTTCTTCTAATCATCTCTGAACTCGGTGTTATTGGGTTAGGAATGTTCCTGTGGCTTCTAGTAAAGAGCCAACGAGCCACCTGGTTGTTGATTCGACATCGACGTGGCCCACCGCTTTTAACAGGAGCGTTTATCGGGGTGCTAGCCTGTCTCGTGACATGCATAGCCGGTCATCCACTTATCTATGAAGCTATCGCCTTCACCTTCTGGATGACTCTTGGTTTGGTTGTCTCTTTACAGAAACAGGAAACTGAATCAGGGGGAATTGCTATTGCTGACGGTAACGGGCAATCGAAGTCGAGTTTACTCGCTACACTTGCGATCACATTGCTAATTGTATCGGTACCAGTGCGCGCACAGCAGGAGCAAGAACGAATCGATTTCTCTCGTATTACGTATGGTTTCCATGACTGGGAAACCCAGTTGTCCAATATTCACGAGGTCGAAGGAGACTACCGCCTTCGATGGACCAGTGAACGCGCAACATTACATTTTCGCCCGGCGGTCCGGGCAGTACGAATACCCGTAAGGGCCCTCATCGTTCGACCTGATTGGTCATTTAGAATTACGACGAAGATAGACGGTTCCATCGTCGATCGTTTGATCTTGGACAATAACGAATGGAATTTTATTGTGGTTCAGGTCCCGAACACTTCCCGTTCGAAGTACACACGACTAGATCTTGAAGTCGAGCCAGTTTGGATTCCTAAAAGGGAAATTCCTGAAAGTGAGGATGAAAGAAAACTTGGCGTACAGGTCGGCGAAGTGGAGGTTTTTGAAGCGAGAGGACACGGTTGGTTACTAAGATGACCGTACACCAACCGTGCTAATGGAGACTTTTGAGTTAGGACGCCGCCACGAGACTCTTGAAGTCAACATGCATGCGGGAAAGCTTTACGTTATGTTCTGCACACAACTTTTCAAGATCTGAAAGTCGTCCGGAGTCAATCATACGCGTGCCCAGTACAACGCAATCAATCGCATCGCTCATGACTAGGGAAACAAGACCATTGTAGTCACCGAGAATCGGATAGCCATGTATCCATGTCCGAAGCTTTGAGGTATCGTCATCGACAAAGCCAAGCATTTGATAGGAGCAATCGTTTTGGTTGAGTAATTCGCGCATGGCAGCAACACCACCATCTCCAGCGCCGTAAATGACTAGACGGTCCCCAGATTGCACACCTCGTCGTATGGATTCACTAATTATTCTGAACGAAGCCCGTGAGCCCGCAAGCATTAATATCAGCAGCGCGCCATAGATGATAAATACTCCTCGCGAATAGTTTTCAAATCGGTAGACAAAAACAAGCACAAACACCGAAGCGAGCGTGCCAAGCATTACCGCTTTACCCAGTGTGACGGCGTCCATCAATCCGAAGTGACGCCACACAACCCGATAAACACCTGTTAGTAATAAGATAATTACTTGAATTGCCAGTACAAGAGGTAATGATTCAAGGAAACTGGGATAAAGAGCAGCAAGCTCTACGCCTTCAAATCTGACCCTGTATGCCGTGTAATACGCCAAGGAGATCAAGAAGACATCGAGTATTACTTCCGCAACCTGCCGTTTGTATGTCAGATTTACAGTTAATGGTCGTAGGGTAGTAAATTCTTTACGTTCCGATTCCGTTCCTTCGTAAACACGCACCTGAGCAAGATAAATTCCAAAAATCGCTATAGCCAACACAACGACGACGGCCAACACACTCGACCAGTCCTCACTAAGCCATTGCATACCTAATCCGGCTAGGCCTCCTAGCGCAGCCAATCCCCACAGCACACCAACCGCCGCACGCTCCGAGAGGCCAGTGGCAACCAACCGATGAGAAGAATGATCTCGTCCACCTTCCGAAGGTCGCCGCCCATGCAGAATACGCATTACGGACACCAGCGTCGTGTCGGCGATCGGAACCAACAGCACGAGGACAGGTACTGCAACGATCGACAGAATATTCGACTGCCCTCCCCCAACTGAATATCCTGATTGGAGTGTTAAGACTGATAAACACACTCCGAGAAACAAGCTTCCGCTGTCACCAAGAAATATCGAGGCCGGAGAGACATTGTAGACAAGAAATCCTAATGTCGCGCCCAGCAGAATCACAAGAAAGTTAATCTCGGCTCCTGTGTCAGGTTGCCCCATTAAGGTAAGGAGGACGGTCAAGCCAACAATGAGCGAAACACCTGCGCATAAGCCATCCATATTGTCCAATAAATTGAACGCATTGGATATCCCAACAATCCAGGCAAGGGTTAAAAGAGTGTCGATAATTAACGAACCAGTCCACTCTAATCGGTATTCAAAAAACAATAACGTCGCAGCAATTACAATTTGAACGATGAGTTTCGTGAATGGCTTAAGTGACCAGATATCATCAACGAGTCCAAGAAGAAACATCCCCGAGGCAGCCAGAATCAAAATTACTGGTAGCCCACTCAAACCCAAGAGCACGCTACAACTCAATACCGTGACGAAGATAGCAACACCACCGAAGATCGCAGTTGTCTCACGATGCCACCGCTCGTCACTAGGCTTTGCCACATACCCTGCGCTAAAGGCTAGTTTCCGACACAGCGGAACTAGCAAAAGGGAAACAAGCAGCGCTACAAAAAAATTAACAGTTAATGTCACGATCTAGTGTTCCCGATGTCAG
Organism: uncultured Acidobacteriota bacterium; assembly: GCA_913052135.1. Classification (GTDB taxonomy): domain Bacteria; phylum Acidobacteriota; class Vicinamibacteria; order Vicinamibacterales; family UBA823; genus UBA8106. The sequence continues at coordinate 31,789 of CAJXDY010000019.1, read as the reverse complement.
CATTTTCATGCTCATTCCATCACAACCATAAGACAAAATTATGCTACGCCAGTAGTTACGGCACCAGTTTTATTCCACAAGGGCAACATTTGTAACCACCGCTCGAACGTTACTAGACTCCACAAACGGAGGCCTGCATTAATCTGCCCAGTTTGATGACGACGCACTAGGTCGTGTACGAACGTGGGACGCACGTACTCTCGATAGCGCGCATCACTAGGTAGCAACATCTCGTTAACAAACTTTTGCAAGTCATTTCTGAACCAGGAATCGAGTGGCACACCGAAACCCATTTTTCCGCGTTGTTGAACAGCTGTGGGAAGTAGATCTTGAAATGCATCGCGCAAGACGACCTTGTATCGTCCCCGATCAAGTTTCAACGCATCTGGAAGCATCGCCACATACTCTACAAGGTCCCGATCCAAAAATGGTGCCCTGGCTTCCAGCGAGTTCGACATCGTACAGCGATCTGTCTTTACCAGCAGGTCGTCTAGTAAATACGTCTTGTAATTCGCATGCAGCACCTTTCCGAGCGGTGTCAATTGCGACATCGCGGGTAACTCTTGATCAAGATAGAGGAGTCGATTAATTGGCCGCAGTGACGCCAATAAGTCTGGTTGTAACATGTCCTCTAACTCATCATAAAATAAGCCGCTCCACCGTGTGATACGGTCATACAGTGGCAAACTCGCAGCATCCACAAAACGGCGTGCATAGGCAAGCCAGCGATTGTCAGTGCCAAGCCAACTGACAGGCTGAAGCAACAGTCGCGCGGTGCTTAGCATAAATCTCGGCATTTGTTCGGCCAACACAGCCGCTCTAAAGCGCCGATATCCTGCAAACAGTTCATCTCCGCCATCGCCGGTTAGCACAACAGTTACGTGCTCTCGGGTCAGTTTCGAAACAATGTATGTCGGGATGGCTGATGAATCCCCAAATGGACCGTCATGATGCCAAATCAACGTATCCATTAAATCGATCGCCGAGGGACTCACAATAAATTCCGTGTGGTCAGTATTGAAACGAGTTGCAACTAAACGGGCAAAAGCAGTCTCGTCATATGATGGATCACCCTTAAAACCAATACTAAAGGTCTTGACTCGTTGACCCATCAATTTATTCATTAACCCAACGACAATCGTTGAATCAACCCCACCGCTTAGAAAAGCACCGAGCGGAACATCACTCATCAGCCGACGCTCAACCGCTTGCGTCACAAGACGCCGAACTTCGCCTGTAGCAACGTCGAACGATTGTTGCTTCGCCCGTCTCGAGGTCTCCATTTTGTAATCCCCGAGATCCCAAAACGTACGCTGCGCGGCTCCGCGCTCATCAACAATCACACATTCCCCAGGTCTCACTTGATAGACATCCCGGTAAAAGCTGTTCGGGCACGGCACATACCCATGCAAAAAGAAATAGGGAATGGCCTGACGATCCATCTCGATAGGTAGCGCTGGGTGAGCAAGTAACCCTTTAATTTCTGAAGCAAACGCAATATGGGTATTCTTATGGATGTAGAACAGTGGCTTTTTCCCAGCCCGATCGCGCGCCAACATCAAACGCCGTTCGCGTTGATCCCAGATGGCCAACGCAAACATGCCGTCGATCTCGTCAACGCATTCAATTCCCTTCTCTTCATATAAATGGACTACGACTTCTGCATCAGAATTCGATCGAAACTGGTGCCCTTGAGTTATTAATTTTTTTCGGAGATCTTGAAAATTGTAGATCTCGCCATTCAGCATTAATTGAATGGAGGCATCTTCATTAGGTATCGGCTGATGAGGATTGGAACTGACATCTATAATGCTAAGGCGACGAAACCCTAGCCCCACACGCTCATCAGTGGACATGAAAATGCCTGCTGCATCCGGCCCCCGATGCACGAGTGCATCACGCATAGCAAGCACGTGCTCAGGATTGACGCGGTTATTACCATCAAAGCGAATTTCACCGCAAAGTCCACACACTTACAGCCACCCTCTCCACCAATAGACCACTATCGCCGCGTATTCCCAGGCAATGCCTCGAATCTGTTCGAGGCTTGCCGTTCGTTCATGAGCGTAGTACTGGCTCTCCGATACTGGTGTCGAAACAATCTGAAAAGACGGAGCTTGTTTACGCCACGTCAATATCGCTCGCCGCATATGATATGGCGAACTTACGACCAGTAACTGCTCCCAATTATTGGCAATCATGATATCGCGGGTGTAGATCACATTTTCGTAGGTGCTGGATGCCTGACGTTCAAGGATAATCGCCTCCGGGGGCACACCAAGAGCCACTGCCAAATCTCGCATCACTTCGGCTTCTTGAAAGGCAAAAACGAAACCTGAGGAGAACACCAAATGCGAAGAATAGCCAGCCAGGTAAAGATTAGCAGCGTGCTGCACTCGTTCCTGGTAGCCACCGCCAGCTCGCCCAGATTCGCCGACACCTCCAGCAAACACCGCAATGACATCAGCCTTCCTTGGTGCATCTACAATCTGCAACGGAGATGCTAGTGTCCATAACAGAGGTGTCTGAAACACAAGCACATAACCTACCAAGGCAGTCGCGGCTGTCCACCCAATCCGACGACGACCTGCTCTATATAACCGCTGCAACACTTTTTCCCAGCGTTCCCAACCGGCCAATTTCACTGTTATGGCTGTAGTAATCAAAGTCGACATGTGTTCAAGACGTGCCTGCCAACTATTTTGACTAGCCACCTCGATACGACGTTGAACCTGAGCCGGCGTATTGTTTGCTAGGCTTTCCTGAATTTGCGATGCGAATGATGCTGGCCCGTCACCAATTCTTACGACATCATTGAAATCTTCGTTGAATTTTCTGACCTCAGGTAAATTCGTCGCTACCACGGGTAAACCCATCGCTAAATATTCATTAAGCTTAGTGGGATAGACATTCAAGGCATATTCACTTAACACATACGGAATCAACCCAACATCAAAGCACTTTATGTAGCGTGGTAATTCGTCGTAGTTCCTGGAACCTAACAGATGGATATTAGGTTGGGCCTTCAGTTTCGACATGTCACATTGTTCTGGACCCACAAAGACAAATTCCACGTCTGGCAACACCCGCGCAGCCTCTACCAACAATTCTTGATCTACCCAGCGATGTAACCCACCCACGTAACCTACAATTGGAGAATCTATCTCAACTAATTCATTTGGTTTCGATTGTGTTGCCAGTCGCTCTTTTTCGAAACGAGGAAAATCAACTGCAAACGGCAATACCTCAACCTGTTCTCGCTGTTCAAGCACCCTGTGTCGAAGCCGTTCAGACGTGACAAACACCAAGTCGGCTGCCTTGAGAAGCCGATCTTCCGCTTGACGAATTAAGCGTGCTCCTGACGAACTCGATTCAAAATCATCTATGCAGTAGTAGATGACCAGTGTCGGTTCGATAGCATCGATTATGTCTAGCGCTAACGGTGTTGGTAAAAATGTCCAAACAAGGGGCCGCTGAAGGCCTAAGGCTTGTATCCAGCGACGGATTGCTCGAGTAATAATGAAACGGTTCATCCACCGAGCGATCCGAGAATATGGAAAAGGTAGAACAAGTGGCGAATAAACGAATAGGTTGTCTTGTTCCTGGCGAAAGCCTTTTGTCCCTCGCCACCAATTACGAATACGCTTTCTGAGTCGCGGAATGTCTTTGAAGTTTGGCCTTCTCACCCCGGTATTCTCAACGAAGAGCACGCGGTTCCCGTTCGCCGCGAGCGTACTCATTATCTGCTGGTGACCTTGCCAAATAAAATCCCAGTCAATTGACGAGATGCAGACTATGTCCTGGCCTTTCAGCACGTCATCCACCTCGCACATAAGTTACGTAACTTCAAGATGATCGGTTCACGTCTTCTTATGGTGATCACGACTATGCTCATTAAAGCGAACTCACGGTCTTACGATGCTCCACCAAAAGAGACTGGTAAATGTCGTTGATCTTATTCACCATGGTTTCAATCTTAAACATAGATATTGCGCGTTCTTGACCCGCCTGTCCAAACTGCGACCTGAGCGCTGGAGACTCCAGAAGGTCTATCGTCCGATCAGCAAGCGCATCAACATCCATCGGAGGCACTAAATATCCGGATACGCCATCTTGAATCACTTCTGGAGCCCCATCGAGTTCGAACGTAACGACTGACTTGCCGACCGCGCCTGCCTGCGGGATAACACGGGCAATGCCCTCACGCAATGACGTGTGCACTACAACATCCATCGCTTGGATATGCGCTGGTACATCGTCTGGTGGAACCCGACCTACAAACACTACACGGTCGTCAAGATTGAGTGTACGTGCGCGCTCTTCAAGTGCACCACGAAGTGGTCCGTCTCCAACAAGCAGAAACCGTACTTCAGGATTATGCTGCGCAATACGAGACGCAACCTCAAAGAATTGTTCGTGACCTTTTTGCGCGAAAAGTCGGGCAATTTTGCCGACCACCGGTGCTTCCGAGGGTATCCCTAAACGTTCCTTAGCCGAAGTAATGGAGATTTGCCGACCTACGTCGACAAAACGATCAAGCTCGAACCCACTGTGAACCGTTACATATTGTTTTGGATGGCCGATACCTGCCGCAAGAGCTCCTTGGGTCGTCATGTCGTTCACGCTAATCAATACGTCCGTCATGGGCGCACAGAAACGCTTCAATAAAATATATAGTCGGTTTTTCCAAGCGGACTGGTACTCATGAAACACAAGGGAATGTAAAGTGTGGACAACAATTGGCACTCCAGCCAATCTCGCAGCCACTCGTCCCACAATCCCGGCCTTCGATGAGTGAGTGTGAACGATATCGTACCGCCCAGCTTTCATGAGTCTATAAAGCTGCCAAGTAGCCCATACATCCGTCAAAGGGCGGATTGGTCGAATAAGACTCGGCAGTATCATCAAATCAACACCTTCGGCCCTTGCCTTCTCCTCAAGGCTACCCTCCGTACCATCGTCAACTCCAACAAGTAGCGTGACACGAAAATCAGGATGCTGTTGTTGTCCGATCACGGTATACAAGGTGTTTTCCTGAGCACCACCCAAAATTAACCGTGTGATAATGTGTAGGATACGAACTGGGTGTTCCTCGGATGATCCACCCACTGGCCTGTCAGAATTCATTGTCACCAAGCGTTGCCCCTATATGTATAAACACCTTACGATTTTCTAGCCTGCCATCTTTGCCAGGGCCCCATCCAGTCATACTGACCAGCTAACTTGCGACGAAAGATCGCCATATCGTCTGCACTGCTGATTTCCGTACGGTGCAACTCTAAAGATCCGAACGAATGACGATTGACTCCGCACACGCTCGTACATCCCAGTCGAAACCCTGCGGCACTTACGAAACGTTTAACACGATCATCATACAATCCATGCGGATAGCTAAAACTGGTGATCTCGCTACCTAACTGTTGTTCTAGAAGCACTTTGGCATCGTTAAGTTCATATGCCAATTCACTGTCAGAACATGTTGGTAAACAAGGATGAGACACTGAGTGGGCTCCGATCTCCATACCTTGATTCATACACGCCCGTAGCTCTGCCCACGTCAAGGATGGCCACTGATTCCAGTAATTAGATCCGGACGAACTTCGATCAATCCATCCAACAGTGGCAAAGATCGTCGCCGGAAATCCAAACTCACTTAAAACGTCAATGGCGTTCGCCACGCTCTGATAGCCGTCATCAAACGTAATAACCACCTGCTTCTTGTCGATCACATTAAGCGCATTCAAAAGGTTCTTTAAGGGCACCGCCTGATATCCCTCGGTTTGCAGGTACAGCATCTGTTCTCGGAATAACGCTGGAGAGACCCTTAATCCGAGATGGTCAGATCCATCCGGCGCATCGATTGCATGGTACAACAAGATGCGGACACCTAGCTTTTGTCGCGCAGGCATGAGCCTCGCGACCGCATGTTTGCCAACACTCTTGAAGTTCACGTTATGACATTGGGATCAAAAGAAAAGTCTGACGTTCATTTCAACGAGATCTTCTGATGATAACTCGGACAATCGATGCAAATGGGCGGCCTTCCATCAGTTGATCGCAATTGCTCGCGAAATTCACGGTAGGCATCCCCATACCAAATTTTGTCGAAGGGTGTCGTAAAAATATTGCCAAAATTAATCTTGTCCGGATCGGACCCGTTTTCACAGCAAGGTGTCACAAAGCCATCCGCTGTAATATAGGATCCCGTCCACGGCCACTTACAAGCCCGCTCGGCATTGGGATCTGGAAAATTATGGAATGCGAACCGAACACCCTGATCTTCTGCACAATCACGAGTCGTTTGGAGTATTGAGATCAAGTTGGGAATATCATTGGCGGCACGCGCTCCTTCGTGCCAGTCTTCATTGCCCCAGTAGTGCACTCCTTGCGTGTTTAAGCTCCGGATGCCAAGGTTTTTCACAAGCGGAACCATATCCGGCAGTTCCGCAATGTTGTCACGTGTCGCGAGAAACCAGACCGACAGCGCTGGCACTCGACGACCATCTATTGCGTTAACAACCCGTTTAATATTCTCTAGAAGTTGCTCGAAGGTAGCACCAGGTCGCATCTTTTCGTACGTAGCTTTAGTGGCGCCATCAATTGAAAAATTCAACCAATCGAGACCAGAATCGCAAATCTCTTTGACCATTGCATCCGTTAAGATCGTACCGTTGCTGGTTGTACCAATCTCGATACCCTTCGATTTAGCGTACCGAATCATCTGCCAGAGTTCCTTGTTCATCACAGATTCGCCAATGCCAACCAGACTAATCTTTGACACGGACGGTACCTGGTCAAGCATTTCACAGAATTTGTTGAGCGTTAAAGTAGCCCGTGCTCTCGGTAGATACGGATTAATGCAAAAGGCACACTCTAGATTACAAAGAATCGTCGGTTCGACTTGCAGAAAAATCGGGGGGCCTTTGGGAACTGAGGGTTCTCGTGTACGCTCGATCCCAGCACCGACAGCATGGTAGAGCCTCGTCCACTCACCGCGCTGAACAAGTCGCCCCAACAATCTTGCTCTCGTTACGACACCCAAGACATTCCCCTTAAAGCCGATCTAGTTGATTGCATATCATCTACGCTACGAATCCATTATGCACTGACGAAATCTAGGTAATGCCGATCCAAGAACCTCAAACATCTGCTCTGCTACCAACTGATGTCCCAGCGCATTCCAGTGCCCATCAACTACACGCTCACCATTTCGCTGAGCAGTCAAAAAGCTTTCAAGAAGATCGATGGTGAATATCTCTTGCTTCTGACCAAACTCAACCATGATGTCATTTGGTTTCGTTCTATCAAGTGTAGAGAATGGTAAATTAAATTCTTGTGTCGCTTGTCGAAACGTATCCTGGTCCAATTGAAGATTGCTTGGAATTAAGGCAACAGCAAACTCTACACCACGACCTGTTACTTCCTCGTGCACCTCTCGCACAATGGCTTTGGTTAAATCCCAGCCACGTGTTACTTCAGTTGGCGCATCACGTAAGAACAAATTAAGGGGCATGGGTACTTGTTGCTGCATCTCATTCGCGTCTTTAAATTCAGATAACCCCAACCATTGGAGAATCAAACGCACCTGACGGATTCTTGCAGTTTTTTCCTGCAAGAACGAATATGTATGCCAGTGAGCCTGCAGGAATGTTTTTGTCGCCACCACACCCCGTCGCCAGTTCCCTATTCGGTCAGGGGCCTGGCAGATTATTCCCTGCTCTGTCTGACGGCAATAATTCTTGACCATATTGTCGTGAACATCATTATCAATGGTGAACATCAATAGCACGAGGTCGGGCGAATACTTCCAACCCTCATATCTAAGAAACAGTAGTTCTTGATCTGTGCCATATCCTCCAACACCTGAATTGATTAACTCACTCCGACATCCAGCTTTGCGCAATTGGGCTTCCAGCTTAGACGCGAACGTATGCTCCATTGAAACATCTGCCGCCTCCACATACGAATCACCGAGGACCAAAATACGATACGTGTCGTTCACCTTCTCGTAAACGTGTTCCTCACTCCGTAAGCCTTTCGAATTAAAGGCGACGACTGTTCGCCCACTGTTGCCGTCATACTCAAATGTGCTATTGGCCGGATGTACCCATCCCAATGTCTCATCTGGCACGTACATCAGCGGAGGTGCCGGACTGAACACTCGCACTCCAAGCTCCAATACAACGAGACCGAAAATGACACCAAAAGTGATAAGCGCCAATTTACTGAAAATTTTTCTGAGTACCGTCATAACACTACGAGGCTACCAGTCAACTTGGTGTGCAGGCTCAGCTGACTGTGATGTGGTCGGTGAGAAAAACGCTCGCGTCTCATATTGGTCTTCGTTACAGGTTCCACAGACTTTAAGGTCAGAAAAATCTCCTGCCAAATGCATTTTTCTTATCCGTGATAACCCCTTATCGTACCGCCAGTAGTCGGATATATTTACGTCCCGCACGTTCCCCATATTAAAGAAGCCTTCCATACTGTCAAAGCAACAGAGCGTGATCTGTCCGTTCCAAAGAATCTGGACCATCTCCCATGGCATTGGACAAGCGTCTTCACGTTCAGCCCCCACCCGATTCCCCCGCAAGCCTGCCCAATTGTGCATCCCCGTCACCCTGATAACATCAACGTCGTGACTCCAAAGATCTCGAATCTGCTGAACAAGAGCTTCGTCCTCTTTATAGAGCGTCACCTTCAATGTCACACGGCAAGCGTAGTTACCTTCATTACGGATCTGACAGAAACGCTTCACATTTTCCACAACCTTCGTATATCCATCGACGCGGTTGATTTTAAGATATGTGGTCGCATCGACAGCATCGAGACTCACCTTGAGTTGTCGTAAGCCAACATCAAGCAATCGCTTGGACACAGCCGGATGTAAGTCCAGCCCATTTGTTGCAAATCCAACCGTTGTGATGTTCGGCACAGAGGACGCTTTCGCAACAAAATCAACGAATTCCTCATGAAGAATCGCTTCGCCGCCACCACTAAGTGCAAGCTCTGTTTTGGAGGTTGCCCCTTGAATGTCATCCAGTATCTTTTGATATAAATCTTGACTCATCATCCCACGTGATCGATTTGCCTCGTAGGTCGGGCACTTTAGGCACTTCAGATTGCACTCATTCGTCAGTTCTATTGAAACCGAGTTTGGTAGGTCACTCTGCTCTGCGCGAACCTTTCGCAACCGTTCACGTATAACCCGCCATAAAGGAAGCATGGGTTGAACCACGCGCATACTCTTTAATCGATTCTTGAGCGCATTAATCATTGGGTAGCCCTTTCGTGGCACGTGATTCTCGTCCTCTCACAAAGTATCTCAGGTTTATCCTCTTTTCTCTCAGAAATTCTCGACACATGTCCTTGATATGACCACACTCGATTTCAGTTACCGTGACGCCACCGCCGGATCGCATGTTTCACATTCTGAAGCCCACTTACCAACCGCCATCGTCCGGGTTTTAGGACCGCAGAAAAAACTGGATATTCAATCACTTGACCTCCCCATTTCTCCTTAAACCGTCGTATCCCCGTCTCCTTAGCAGAAGATGGCACGGTCGAAATGCCCTGTAGATCAAAGACCGAGAACCCGTTTTCATGACACCATCGAATCATTTCCCAGTACAGGAAATCACCTGCATAAACACGTTCACGCCGAGCCACACTCGACATGACAGGAGTCAATATATGAGCCTGACCATTGAAATGAATCAGCCCAGCACCAGCAACAATACATTCCGCCTGCTTTACCAGAAAGAATTCACAGTGTGAGCGCATGTTCATAAACATTTCTTTGTATCGTTCAAATCGGTAAGAAGGAAATCCTTCTTCCTTTCGCCATTCGGTCACAAGCTGATAGAACTCTCGTAGATCTTCGAGGCTATTAACATGCTGCAACGCTAAACCCTGTTTCGCACTCTTCCGGACGGGAGTACGTGCCACCCCCTGCTTTAAACCCGCCCAGAGGTGTTCAAGTGGGGGTCGTACATCAATACGCACTGTTGCGCGTTGATGAGATTGAAATCCACCAGCAAGAAGCATTGCTTTTAACCCATTGGAAGATTGGCCAATCGGCAGAGACGCCTCATCTATTCCAGTAATCACTCGGTCAATCGCGAGGCGTTCAATCCCTTGCAAACTTGCTAACAAGATTTCGGCTTGATGAGATGATTCTGCTAACAACGGTCCCTCACGCCAAGTCAGTACGCGTAATAACGGTGCGCCGAGAGAACCGACCAATGAGGTGACGTTTCCAAGAAAGCTTTCATGTCCGCGTAGCATTTCCAACATGAGCAACTGGCCAACAATCTCATTTGCTTCACGAAGAATCAGATAATGCGGCCGGGCGCCCAAGTATGCTGAAAAATAGGAGGCCCAGTATGTTGTTTGAAAGATTGAACCGCCTGCGAATTGGCGTACTCGCGCATTCCATGCATCTGCGTCAACTTGCTGCGTAAACTCAGCCGTGATCATGCGCCACGGACTTTCTTGTCAGATTTGTTGAGCATTAATACCTATTTTTTTCGCTAGCAGATCAAAGCGTTCGCGATGAAACCGGCGGCCTGGTGATTGCTGGAGCACCGCCACTTGGTATCCAAGATCCTGAAGGCTTCGAACGAGAAACGTTTTGGAAAACATACTCACCATCGAAACGGCGAAGTAATACTTAAAGCCTTTGAATGTCGACAGCCGCCGGAATCCTCGCGTTAAAGCTACTCCTAACTTGGATCGATCTGGAATATCTCCAATGAATAAAACACCGCCAGGTTTCAACAGACGATCCCAAGTTTTCAACATCCGTACCGCCGAAGCAGATGATCCAAGATGTGGAAACGTACTGTAGGTAAATAACCGCGTAAACGCTTCAGACTGGAATGGTGGGTGATACATGTCTGCCTTAATAAACGACATCGCATTTGCGTCTCTTGGTGCGCACAAGTCCATCACTACGAGTCGACGACACGAGTCAAACACCTCACGTGAAAGACAGCCATCACCACCACCTAAATCAAGGACGATGTCGTCATTGCCTGGCTGGAGACGGAACCCTAGATCCTTTACTAACGCTTGAAAAGCTTCCCGGGTACCTGCATTCAGCGCATATTGATTCAACGAACGACTCGCACCCTCATGGATTTTCCGATGCGATCTCTGCCACCACGATCTTCGCAAACTTCCCAGCCATTCAGAGGGCCCAGTCATTGAAACTGCTCCAAGGCTGAGGCAATACGATCTATGTCGTGCGTTTCCAAGTTCGGATGAACGGGCACCGCCAAGAGGTGCCGCCAGATACTTTCCGCATACGAATTATCACGTCGGCGATATTGAGCGAATGCACCAAATGAGTCGAGAGGTCGGTAGGACCATTCGATTTCAATTCCCTGCTTGAGTAAGTACGTCGATAAGGTTGTGCTCTTGTGCGCTTTCGTCTGCACCACACATTTCGTGTATCCCGTTTCTGGCCCCACCTGAGGAGCAGTAAGAACGCCACTCAGCCTCGCGATAATCTGGCGCGCGTTGTCACGAAAGCTCTTGAGAATTTGTGGCAGTCTTGCCACTTGAATGGTCTGCAACTCCGCCTCGAGTGGACTAATCTGCCCTGAACGAGGTGCTTGGGGATTTAAGTGAAGATATTTTCTGAATGCCCGAACAGTAAGAAAAGCTGGTAACGTGTGTTCACGCCAACAATACTCCGATACGAAGCGCGCAAGAGCGGCCGAGGTCCTTAGGTATCCCCTGTCCGATGGCGCATTTCCATCCATCAGACCTTGGCAGGCAAGTTTTTCTGAGTGGCTCTTGAGAATCAAACAGCCACCACCAAGCGAAAACGTTGGTTTTCCCAACCCAAAACTCAGGACACCATAATCGCCAAAGGTCCCAAGCTGCCGTCCACGGTGCGAGATACCCATTGCCTGTGCTGCATCATCAATGAGGACTAGACCGCGGGTCCGACAGAGCTCAACCAGCTCCTCAAGATCTTCAGCTGGTTTACCTGACAAATGCGCCACAATTACGGCAACAGTCTTAGAAGTCAGATTCTCAATGGTACTCCTGCAACTCAGAGTTAAATCCTTATTAATGTCAGCGAACACCGGAACATAGCCAGCTGCAGTTACTGCATGAGCCATCGAACCGCATACAAATGTAGGCATAATAACTTCGCCAGGTTGCTTCGCTAGGTGGCTAAGTGCCACCTCAATGGCTTGGCGTCCGGTCGCCATTAACACCACATGATTAAATCCGAGGGATTGCCGTAGTATCTCATCAAGATCGTCTCGAACATGTGGTGGAGATCCTTGACCACACAAAGCTCGATGGATCACTGCATATTCGTCTGCTCCCCATGCAGGAACTAGAAAAGGGATGCATCCAAAAGTTTTGTAAAAGTACCGAATTCTGGGGTCAATCATCTAGGGTGAAAAGATTCACTGATAGGCACCACAATAGTCATGTGGTGGATTTCAACATTACCAGCCTGATTCGAAATCAGCGGGCTTTAACTTGTGGTCAGCGATGAACTTCATCGTAGAACGGAGTGCATGCGCCCAATGTTGACCTCCGCTTTCCGGGAATACCTTGCCATCAACACTGTGGCCGAATTCGTGCAATGATTGTGTATACGCAGCAAGAAAACTGCGTCGCTCCTCAAGCATCGTCTCAGGACACCACGCTTCGTTACATAACGCCTCGTAGATCTCTTCCGGTCGCTTGAGTACTACTGCACCTCGATAGAAGGAATAATATGGCCTTCCAAGCACTCCCACACGTGCCCCCGCCAATATCGCTTCCAAACCAATACTTCCATTGATCACCATGACTGCCGCCGCCTTTTTTATAAGGCTGGTATTATCGACCAACGGGTGGCAGACAATAACATTCGGCAGCTTTAAGAGTCTTCCAAAGAATTTTTCGCCACGCCTGCCATAACTTCGTGGGTGCTCTTTGACGACAACCTTGAATTCACCTGGAGCATGGATAGCAAGTTGCTCGATAATCATGTCCTGGTACACCCAAGCCGGTGACTGTGAACACGTGCTAGCTTCCGGCTGATGATGCATCGGAAAAAATACGTAGGGCGCATCAGGCACTACTTGGGTTAAATGTCGTTCGAGCCAGAATCTGTTTCTGGCCGACTGCACATGCCATCGCAGGTTATGTAAACCTCGCCGCACATTTGCCCATCGTTGTAACCGTGGTAGGACTTGTTTGAAATTCAGAGGAGAGTTGCCGTATACCATGTTCTTGTGCATTCGCCTGTACGCTGAACGCTCTAAGTGATTTTCCAGGCTATCTAGGACACCATCAGCTTGCCCAAAACTTGAGGAGGCAATAAGAGACTGCTGTCGATAGAGATGCTCAAACACGATATTAGAGCGTCGAAAACCAAAAGCGGGTGTGATTTGGCCTTGACCAAGTGGAGATAGACGAAACTCCAGTCCGAACACGCCATGTCGACGGGCAAGAGCAAAGGCTACACAGGATGAAATGTTGTCCAATGTTTCGTAAAACACCACAGACGGATGGACATCAGCAAATATCTTCGACAAAGTACGATACGCACCAACGTATGACTGCACAATCTCTTCGTGCGTCTGCATATAATCCCAAACGCCTCCGTAGTCCCTCACAATCCGGCCGTATAAAAGATAGTTACTGGCGGCTTGATAAAGCGTTAGGCCAATCTCCTTTTCGATCGCTTTGACACGTACTGGGGTAACGAATTGATCATCGAGTGTCTCAACCATCGATCTTCGGGTGAGTCGCACACTGCGTGGAACATTCACATCCTTGTCGTCGGCCACGTCTGGTGTTCGGTAGGGATAAACCTGCACGCTAGGAATATTTTTAAATGACGACACTTCTTCCGGGCTCGCCAACACGACAACTTTATGATCAGCACTTAATGCCTCGGCCATCTCATAAAAGAGATGGTGAAGTCGCGATCCTCGAGACATCAACAGAACAGTTTTATTAGGCATCACGGCTGACTGTTTGATCTAAAGAACCAAGGAATACCCAGTATTGTTTTGCCTCTCTCACGAGGAAGCCTGACATGAGCACACCACCGACAAGAGCCACCAGTGTGCCTGGCATCTGTAAGCTAATAACTAAAACACTCGCCGCTACGAAAATCCAAATAATCATGATCCGATTTAAGCGGTATACATTCCATGATCGTGAATACATGAAGAGCGTCCCGCTGGCGTACGCCGCTACAGCAGCCCACGCGGCACCTAAAATTCCCAGCAGCGGAATCAAAATGAGGTTCGACACAGTAAAGACTGTCAATGACAATACATTTTCGGTCGTTAAGGCAGTCAAGCGACCACGCGCCAGACTAAGATTATGCAAAAACATGTGAGGCACCTTGAACATGGCGACCACTGCGATCAACGGCACCACAGTCGAGCTTGCCGCGTACTGACTTCCGAGTAAAAGATAAATGATTTCGTGTGCAAAGAGGGCTATCGTTGCACTCAACACCACGACAAGTAGTAAACTGCGCTGCCACAGGTGTTGAAGCCATTTCGTGCCGAGCGGCTGCTCGGCAATCGCACGATAGACTAAGGGTTCCCATTCCTTATTTAGAATGATAGTGACCATAATCGCTGCCGCACCCACCATATAGCCGACAGCATAAAGGCCCACGTCAGCTGGGCCCAGAAAGCGATTCAGTAACACACGATCGAGACTGGATAATCCCCAAGTTGCGAAACTAAAAGGCACTCCCACAAACAGTGTAGGAGCGACGGCTTTCCAGACCGCCCCATCCCACCCATAAAGAAGGCGTGGAACAATGTAATGAATACAGATAGGTGCAAACAGGAAAGCAGCGACTAAATCACCTAACAGTAGGCTGATGGGACCAGCCCGGAATAGAATGAGTGCCACTAAGACCGTTATCATTGAGATGGTGGCCTGCACTAGTTCCAAGACCGCCACTTTGTCACCGCGATTATTCGTGCGCCAGTCTGCACGAATTGGTGCACTGAGACAAACGAGCCCAATAGTCACAAGGATAACATCGTAGAATGGCCAGAGCGGTATTCCAGGTAGCAGCACTTGGCCCACCACATCGCCCAACAGCCACAATAACAGTAACCCTGCACCAAGTATGACCGCATGTGCGATGAACAAAGTGCCGTCTCGACCGTTTCCTTGGGATTCCTTCCGGTACGACCATCTGAGAAACACCGTTTCCGTCCCAGGCGCAACGATTAGACTAATGACACCGCCGACAGCGAGGACCACCATCGCTGTTCCGAGTTCTGCCGGGTCCAAAAATCGCGTGTAGACCGGAAGAAGGAGAATCCGCGATCCCATCGATAAGACGCGACCAAGGAAATACCATGTAATACTGCGCCTGATCATGACAACACTTAAAGGTGACTACTTGATATCTAAAGTGGTTAAGAATTGCAGCGTTCCTAGTGCGATCGCTTCCACTTGAGCGCATCTAGCGGCAACAGTTCGTCGAGCTTGAGGTTCTGCTCGGCAACCGTTCCAATCACATCGTTGAGATAAGACGACTTCAGTCCTGTGCCAGGGCTTTTCAGAGCCAGCATCTCGGGCGAAATAACGGTTCCACGATGAATCTCCATGCCAGCTACAATACTCTTTGCAAGTCGATGTCGTACTGTTAACTCAGATTCCAAGATAGTTTTTTCTGGTCGCCCGAGTGCCTGCTCCACCTTACGGATGCCTGTAACAAGTTTCTTGAATCCATCAGGTTGCAACGAAGCCTCGTGATCGGGACCACGCGCCGTCCAATCAAGCGTAAAATGTCGTTCAACTACGGCTGCACCAAGCGCCACGGCTGCTTGGCTGACGACGATGCCCTGTTCGTGTCCAGAATAGCCCACTACTACGTCAAACGTCTCACGAAGAGTTCGAAGCACGCGTAAGTTAATATCTTCCGGCTCGGTTGGATAGGTAGATACGCAGTGCAAAAGTACTACCTGATCATGACAGGCACGAATGACATCCAATGCCTCTCCAATCTCTTCAAGCGTACTCATCCCACTCGATAACAACACCGGTTTCCGTGTATGGGCAATTCTCTCTAGTAGAGGTAAATTCGTCACGTCAGCTGAAGCTATCTTAAATGCTTGAACACCAAGGGTATCCAGAAACTCTGCACTCTTGAGATCCCAAGCACTTGCCAGAAAGAAAATCTTTCGTGCTTCTGCATATTGCTTCAATTCTTGATAGGCCACATCGGGTAACTCTAACTTTTGTCGATGTTCACCATAAGTGGCTCCGTAGGAATTGGGGCCAACGTACGGACGTTGTAATGCCTCACGCGTCAAGATGTCTTCGACGGTCCGCTTTTGAAACTTCACGGCATCGGCATTAATCTCGCTAGCCACTTTAATGAGTTGCTTCGCCTCAGCAACTGAGCCATTGTGATTTACACCTGCCTCAGCCACAATAAAGCAGGGTTGCCCATCACCGATCACGCGTTTGCCTAGCTGAATAGTTTTCACGGCGTTCATCTACAATTCGTGGACATGCTGATCTCTACCAAGCTGTCCATCCCCCATCAACCACCAGATTTGACCCAGTCATGTACGACGAAGCATCTGACGCTAAAAACAAAATTGCGCCGCGGTACTCGTCGACCTTCGCCATCCGACCTAACACAGTCTTTGCTGAGTAACTGCGAACGAACTCTTCATCATGACCGTCATAGGCACCACCAGGGGTCAGCGCATTCACGCGGATATTCTTCCCTGCCCAGTACGTTGCCAGGTATCGTGTGAGTCCCAACACTCCACTCTTAACGACAGAGTACGAAACAGGAGTATTCAACGGACGGGATGGATCGTATGGATTCGTACAGCCTTCGTACAACCGTTGATTCGGTCCTACGAGTCCGTAGGTTGATGAAATATTAATAATGACGCCACTGCCTTGGTCGACCATGACCCGACCGACATGCTGTGAACAAAGATAGGCACCAGTAAGTCCAACCGCCAAGGCTTCCTGCCATAGGGACTCCTGGTACTCTTCGAATGGTGCGAAATAACCAGCCATATTCTCCGAACCACCCTTAACTGTCATCGCGGCATTATTAATAAGAATATCAATCCTGCCGAAACGCTCTAGAATTTGCTTCACCATGGCACGTACGGAGTTCTCATCTCCAACGTCCACAGCAACGGACAACGTTGGAACCTTGAATTTTTCCTCAAGCTCTGTAGCCGTACTGGCAGCAGCATCTCCAACACGATCAGCAATCACCACATTCGCACCAGCTTCAGATAACACCTCCGCATGCTGGCGTCCCAAAAGACCCGCTCCACCTGTTACGATAGCTACTCGGTCAGCAAGGTCGAACAAATGTTTTACTTGAGTCATGATGGTCTCGTCTAACTGTCCTTTAAAGAAACAAAACAATCTTCTTCGGCGGATTGCTTCGCAGCCAGAGCAATTTCAAGAACCGCCTTGGCCTCGGTCAACGGAATCAGCGGTGTACTGCGACCTGCCACACAATCAATAAAATGCGTTACCTCATCAAGAAACATCGTATTTCGATCAAACGTTGGAGGTTCAGTCCATATTTCCCAACGAGCCGTCTCACTGTCGTACCATTTCACCAGCCCAGCTTGGTAGTCCCACTGAATTGTGCCGCGTTCAGCAATAATTTCAAGGGTTCGTGTAGGTGGACGCTGGACATAATTCAAATGTACAGAAACGCGTGATTGTGATCGATGTTCAAGTAAGATTTCCGCGGTATCCTCAACATCAAGACCCAAGCCACCCCAGCCACCAGCTTGCGCAAATACCTTACGCACCGGACCAAACAACCAATACGCATAATCGAGCTCATGGATCAGCGTTAAAATCACGCCGCCGCCGAGTTCCTTGCGTGCACTGTAGCCAAGGCGCCAATCCTCACCGGGATGCCAACCTGGAAGAAATTCGCCGGCATGTCCCCGAGCTGTGATGACACGCCCTAATGATCCTGCTACCAATAACCGCTGGATTTGTTGCAACGCTGGGTGAAACCGAAAGTTACATCCCACCATGGCCACGGATCCGTTGGTCGTTACTATGTCAATTAATTCATCAACGCTCTTGAGTGTATGAGAGAGGGGTTTCTCGATAAACAGGTGACAGCCTTGACGAGCTGCTGCAAGAGCAACCTCAAGATGTAAACTGGTCGGGTTGGTAACAAAGACTATGTCCGGTTTCTGCGCTAGTGCTGTCGTGAGACTGCCATAAACGGGTAGCGGATACTCGTCCATCTCTGGAATGTCGTTCCCACGTACACGGTAGGCGATTACATCTTGGATACCGACTTTACGCAAATTTCGTAAATGCCGGCGGCCAATGGATCCAAGACCTGCAATTAATACCTTCATTGTTGATCCGAGTGATGTACAAACATCCTGAACATGGCTTCAGCAATGTCGAAATCGATAGCGCGATCGAGATCGCACTGGAGTGGCTGGTTCATGATCATCGGCACGATCACCTGACCTGTCATCGATTGTTTAGCAAGGATTGTATCCAAGCGAATCACGTCGACACACCCGTTCTGCCAATAAGTAGTCGGGAGCGTCTGCCGCGGCTGGTTGTACGCTTCTTTAGTTTCGTGGTCCAAGAGAGGAACTAACACACCTTGGTCAATTCGCCACATCTTGTATGGATTTTGTGACGGTCTAGATACTGATCGCACAGAATCAGCTTCTGGATGATCAGCAAGCAGCTGTAGAGCCTGATCGATATCATTATTTGTTCTAAACGGCGACGTTGGACGAAGGTGCACGATCACATCTGGATGACAGCCTTCATGTGCATCCAGCCAGGTTAATGCGTGTTGGAAGACCGCGAGATCAGTTGTATCGTCAGCTGCAAGATGAGCCGGACGCTGAAACGGCACCTCTGCTCCATGTTGTTGTGCCACTTGAGCGATCTCAGAATCATCTGTTGAAACGAGTACACGGTCTATCTGTGCAGTCTGTTGGGCAACCTTAATCGCATGCACGATAAGGGGGCGTCCTGCGAGCAGTCGAAGATTTTTCCGAGGAACTCCCTTTGAGCCGCCTCGCGCCGGAATTAAAGCAAGGACCGACGTTTGCTTCACATCAATGGACATCAATCGGACTTTCTTCGGTGGTTTTCATCAGCGCCTCATATAGCTGAGCCTCGCGTTGCTCCATGACGCTACCATCAAGAGTTGCTGCCCTCTGCCTAGCCATCATCCCCATTTTATTTCGAAGGGACGAATCATCGATCAAACGCTGCAACGCGAATGCGAAGGCTTCGGGATCATTGTCAACAAGCTGCCCTGTATCACCGACAATTTCGACCAATGGTGGAATCTTCGATACAACAATTGGTAACCCAGCTGACATCGCTTCCAACACTGGAATACAAAAACCTTCATAGTGGGTCGCCATCGCAAATACGTCTGCGGCCGCATAATAACGAGCAATCTCTTGATGTGGCACTGCACGAATAAACCGTACCTGTTGGCGAATCTGGAGCTCGTCTACGAGACGTTCCAATGACTCTCGTAATATTCCATCCCCGATCACAGTTAATGTCGCATTTAAGCGCGCAACCGCTTCAATAAGACAAGCCTGATACTTCTGGGGAATCAACCGACCCACGGTCAGGATAGACAACGCGCTAGCTCGTTCGTCGAGCGGTTGCAAGCGCTTCACACTTTGCTCAAAACGTTCACCAGACACACGGTTATAAATAACATGAGTCCGTTCGGTGTTGACGCCCCAACGATGCGCGTATCGTTCAACATGCCGAGTCACACATAAAACATCCGTGGCTCGTGGTAAGCAATAACCTTCAAATAGCACCCTGACAAAATGCATGAATCGTTTTTCGTGCGAACGTTGCTCGTCAAGATCAGCATGTACCGATATTAGTGTCGGGAGGTGTAAACGGCGTCCCCAATACACAGCCAAACTGCCACGAAGGGCAGGGTCATACGCGCGAATAACATGCGGTTGAACTGTCTCTAAAATTTTTGCCACCGAGCCAAACGGTAAGCCAGCTGTAAGGTAGTACCTCGGGCCCACTGCGTGTATGGTTAGCTTGGCATTTCCAACCAGTTCTTGCACCTCTTGAGGATCCACATCACGAGTGATAGGAGAAACGAAGTGCACTTCAGAGAAAACATTCTCTGGATTGTAATAGCGTGCCTTAATTTCCCCTTTTTCCTGAAAGGCTTTCAGTGGATCAGTCAAAAACACTAAGAGCCTCTTCACCGACCAGTCACCTCAAATATTCTGTTAACAAATTGAAGTGTCTCATGTTTCAAGCGCGGCCAAGGCTTTTGCAATTCCATCCGATTAAAAGTCAGATCAAGATTCAACAAAGATGGAACATAGTGTTCGTACGGTCGGCCGGCGATTTCTATGCCATTGGTGATAGAACGTACAACTTCAGGAGCGGTAGCGAGTCTGGCAGCATCGATTAATTGTCCATATTCATCGAGAAAGACAAGACCGCGTTCGACATCGAACACATGGACAAGTTGATCAATTTTTACGAGTGCTACAATGAGCCCGTTGGCTGTGCCTGGTATCCTCATCACCGTTACAGTGGCTGGAAAGCCAGCATAGCTGGCTAAGAGTGCGAAGGCTTCCGTGCGTTGATCTGTCGCACCGTAACCCCTAACAAGAATGTGCCAAACGTGATCATCAACGACGGGCAAACCCGGTGGCGTAGACTGGACATGATCCCGACTCCATGCAAACAACAGTTGAAGTTGCTCCTCTGGGTAATCGATTTCTTCCAGTAAATTGGACACTAGATGTCTAGTCTGGAAATGTCGACTGAAAAAGTTTGTCGCTTTCTCATAAAAATGGATTGACCTCTCAGACCATTCATAATCAACACCAACGCGAGTTTGCACGGGCCAGTACGCGATAATTCCAAGTAAAAGTATCCCCAATATACTGATGAACAGCCGACGCATTGAATTCATCAAAAACATCGGAATAAGATTCACGCTAAGGAGTCGCGCATGGTTTCACTTGTCTTAAAACCCCAGCAAACCCAGCCACGGTATCGACGTACTTCAACTCGCTCAAGTCCACATTTCGCATACAAAGCTTTCACTTCATCCTGAGTGAACCGATGCTCAACTGGAGGAGCGAAGCGATCGAAAAGATCGGCTGCAAGTACTGGCCAGCGAATGGTATGAGAAAATGGCCAGGGCTCTACCCTGTTTGGTGACATCCAAGCCGTAATTCGCGCCGGCAGTGAAAACATAAGCCAAATAAATGGAACGACTAGCCAGCAACAAGCAAGTAAGACCGGTGGACTTAGTCGACTGGTAACACGACGAACATGATTCACGATCCACAGGCTAAAACGGACCCAGCCGGATTGTGTTTCGAACTTTTCATAAAGGTAGGTCACAATCGGAGCACCCGGTTTGAGCAACTTTACGAGTCCTTCCAAACCACGTTGTGGATCAGGTAAGTGATGCAAAACACCAAAACTGTACACAAAATCGAACACGTTCCTTTGGAAAGGCAGTAAATGCAGGTCTCCCTGCACAAGAGCGCCTCGTTCAGTCGGTTCGACTATCTGGGCAATGGCATCCACGCCGGTACTCAGGTCAAATCCAATGACCTTCACCCCATCTCGCCAAAACTTGATGAGATCGGCTCCTCCGCCACATCCGGCGTCGAGACCAACCTGATTCTGTCCATCAAAGATGTCGGAGGGAATAAGTTTCTGGTATTGATAAGAATCCTTTTCCCAATCCTGCTTGATTTCAGGTGCTCCAAATCGCTGCCATGCAAAATCATACGTGTTGCGCGTTCGGACAACCTTGTCATTGGTCGTAACATTAGCGTTAATTGGAAACCGTGGAATTCCATTTCGGATCGGATAAGTAGTGCTACACCGGGCGCAGTGCAAAGCTGTCAGGTTATCGTCTCGGGTGTGATGAGATGACGGTGATGGTGCAGGAATGTCTAACCGTCCACAACAACTCGGACAAGCGAGATAGTCCACCAACCATGCCTTCATTCAAGAATCCTTGAAGTCTTGCCCATTCTTGTTGAGTTCAGAATGGCTAATTTTTCGGTTAACGCGGTAAGAAATTGCTGTTAGATCGACCGAACAAAGCAAATACACCAGCTATAACAGACGGCAATGCTGTAGCCGCCAGTACAATTGCAGGTATCAAGAATTGAAGGCGCAGACGGAACAAGGTGCCGGCATTCGCCATCACCAATCCATGTCCGACGGCTGTAACTAGAACGAACGCAAGGAGGAACCATTCGTCGGGTTGAAATCGCCTAAGCCTTTGCCAATAAGCCAAGGCAAGTGCTGGCAGAAGACAAATGATAAGCAGATTGTCTGGTACCGCCAGTGGTTGTAAACCCGCTGTCTTACCCCCAAACAATACTTCCCAGGGAAACGGTGCTAGAAAAGCAATTAGTAACGCCCTCGGCATGAAAGCTATTACATCCCAGAGATGGTTAAAGATTTGCTGGGCATCGACCACCGACGAGCCGCCAGTCGAAGTTATGGCCTGCCTGAGATCAGAAATGTGTTCTGGCCAAGAACGATTAGGCAGGATTCCTACATTCTTGACGATATCTCCGACAACCCCTCCAATGGATTCTTTAGGCTCCAGCCCAATCGCAGGCAATCTCACATCAGTAAAAGTCGGCGTCTCTGACAGGACAAGACCTTTTGTAGACAGAATAGATTTGAGAGATCGTATTAATTCAGGGTCTTCCTCCAACAATAGGTAATTTTCAAATGACTGAACTGCAACTTGAAGCTGTCCCTCCTTAAGCAAAGCCAAGCCAAGTTGTCGATATGCAGGTGCATACTCCTGATTCAGTTCAATGGCGCGCAGATAGGAGGCCACCGCCTTGCTGTCGTCATCCATGTCCCAAAGAAAAACTCGAGACTGCTTGATAACCGTTCCAGCTTCATATGCAAGACCAAGCTTCACATGTCCCACTTCAGGATTCCTTGGAGACAACCAGTACAAAAGATTAATATTTGTGTCAGTACCGGCGGCCGTGGCACCAAACACGCAAAAAATCAATCCAAAAGCAAGGAATGTCTGACGCCAGTTCCGCCGCCAGACTGACCGTAGACCTGCAAGGGACATCACCCCTGTCACTGTAACCACAAACAGGGCTCCCATGTAATTACGGAAGTACGTCACCCCGAACACAGCGACCACTAGGAGTAACCACTCACCTACATGCGACAATACATTTCTATCTTGTTGAGTAGTAGTTATCGAATGTTTTTTCCACAAGTTAACTATCAATAAGAGCGACAACATCACCAACGCAATGGAAATCATATCTTTTAAGAGTTGTGTGGACCAAAGAATAGAAGACGGCCAAAAGGCTACTGCGGTAGCGGCGATCAAGGCGCTTCGCCGATCGCTGAGTCTTAAAGTGAGGTTGTAGGCAAGTAGGCCTATCATAGCTCCCACAAAGGCATTTACTAGCAGGAAATGCAGCGGCAGTGATCCTAGAACGGCGTAGACTATTGCGATTGGAAGTGAGAGTCCCTTGTAAAGATCGTAATGATTGATTCCGGCAATAAATACGGAAGGAAAATCGATACCTTGATGCCAGGCATTGATGAGTTTTTCCCCATGATCATGATAACCAATAGCATCCCCACCAAATACCCAAAAACCAGTTCCCTCATACTGCAAGGATGAAAGTATTGGAAGCTGAAAATATGAAACAGCGAATAAAGAGATGGTGAGACACGCCCTAACAGTAAATGACCCAATAATGATCATCGTTAAGGTTGAGTCGTTAGCAGCCCACCTGCAAGCTATGACGGCAAGTCCCGCAAGCGTTAGTGTAAAGAAAAACCAAGTCAAGGCTGGCACCCACCAGGCGCAGATGAGTGTGACAAGAAAGGATGCAGCCGTAAAAGTGATAAGCGAACCCTGATCAAGTTTCATACGTCCCTCGGACGAATACCACGTCCCCGCCAGCCATAAAAACCAGTTGCTGTAACTTGAATATCCACAAATCCAGCCGCTTGCATCAATTCTTCGGTTCCAGATTTGGAATAATAAAATCTAATGGGTGCCGCTAAGCGATCGAACCAATCGGCGTACAACACCTGAAAAGGATACTGGTGGTACAGTTTGATGCGTGGTGGAGTTATTCGTTCCACGATAGTTTTCAAACCGGGCACCTGGCGAAGCACATGATATGGAAAAATAAATCCAAACCTGTCAACGACTGCACCAACAAATGATAACGTTTTGATGAGCGTGGGAGGCATCTTAGATGTCATCACACGGACGCCTTCAAGCACGGCATTTGTAAAACGCCGAGCGCTGCTGTACACCCAAATAAACCCTGTACCTCCAGGCTTAATGAGTGGAAGTAATCCCTGCAGGCCGCTGCTTGGATCGGGTAAATGATGAAGGACACCAACACTGTAGGCAAAGTCGAACGTTGACGGTTGAAACGGCATCGCATAAATGTCGGCCTGCACCAAATGCACGTTGGGTAAATGCTTGGTGTTCGCGAAGGTTGATTCAATTGCGGAACTAAAATCAACACCTACCATAGTTGTTCCACAGGAAGCAGCATGGTAGATATGTCGGCCAAAGCCACACCCGACATCCAAACCGAGTTTGCCTTCGAAAAATTCTGGAGTTGCTGGGTACAGATAATTCCAAAAATTTTCTTTAAAATCTGTTGCCATTTCAGAAAAAGTCGTCCACTGATAACCGAAGCTACGCTGAGTTTCAGCCTGCATGCGTTCAAATCGTCCTGTCGGTATTTCTGTCTCTTCTGAGATGTCATTCAGCAAACTACGATAGCGTTCAACGAATGCTGGAAATTGCGAGTATGCACCCGTGAGAACACGAGGTATGGCATCAACAATGGGATAGCTGGCTCCACACCCGCAGCGCAACACACCATCTATGATTTCGTCTCCACCAGTCGTCTCAACAAACGTCGTCAACTCCAGGTGCGCCCAACAGCGTGGGCATCGAAGTAACTCCACAAATTCTTGCTTCATATTATTAATCCTACCGAAGTCCTAGCAGTATTCTCATAGATGCGTAATGCCGAGTAATCCATCCAAGTGGCCAGGTAAACCCTGACCACAAAAACACCCTGAGTAACAACCGCGCCACAGCCTGGTCAAGGCCAGCCTGATACTCTTGCATCCGATCCAACACTTGTTCAAATTCACTCTCGCTCAAACGATACGGTAAAATTTCGAACAAAGTGGGAGATGTCGAACGAACCTGCCGACGCTTGAAATGCAAACCTACCTCGTAGGCCAAGGCCCAAAAAATGTATCGTCGGGCCAAACGTTTCCAGTGTTCAGTGCGATGGTACTCAGTTGGACATCGCCTTGCGTAGCCATCACAGTATGTTGTAATCACCTTGTCATAATCGCCAACCAATGAAGCAATCGTTCGAACACTTTGTGCATTCGGTTCCTGACGCCATGCCCACAATCGACGTTTAAGGTGGCCAATGGAGGTTCGTTCAGCGAGGCGGAACCAAACTTCAAAGTCGCCAAATCCCAGGGGGCCTTGCTCATTAAAGCGAGTGTCGCCAAGTGCTGACCGACGAATCATTGCACCAGGTACACCAATCGATGATCGACCAGAGCGGATCGTCTGCTCAATGAACGTTAACCCTGAAGTAATTTCAGGTACCTGATACTCACGATGTCCCAGCACGACACCTTCCTGATCGATAACATCCCAATCAGAACAAACCACGCCAACCTCAGGATGTTCCATCATAAACGTTACATAGTCATGAGTAATGGTCGACACGCGGGTATCATGATCATGTACGAAACAGATGAACTCACCTCGACAGACATCCAACAAACAATTGTGGTTTTGGTACAATCCGATACCCTGCGGGTGCCTGATGTATTGGATCCGTGGATCAGCCTCAGCACGAGCCCGACAAATCTCTTCAGTGTTATCCGTTGAACCATTGTCACTAATAATGATTTCGACCGGTTCATAATCATGCCCACACACATCGTCGAGTGTCTCGCGGAGTGAATCTGCTCGGTTAAAGGTTGGAATACAGATGGACACTAAAGGATTACTCACTGCTGACATCCTGGCGTCTCCTGCGTCCACGTGCTCAAAGTCGTCAGTCCTGCATCAATATCGCGAAACATATTACCTCCGGCTTCATGTAATTTCTGACAGTTCAGCCGAACCATTAGTGGTCTTCGTGCTGCCTGGCCAAGGGTCTCCGTGAGACGGGGTTCCAGACGACTCGAATCGAGTCCAAACTTGACACAGACGCGATGTGCCAAGGCGACTCGGCTTACAAACTCAGGACCCGTTGCATGAAATGTTCCAGTGTGACCATGCTTAAGAAGCATGCGTGTTGCTTTCGCAAGGTCGTCAGTGTAGGTGGGGCTGCCCCATTGATCAGCAGGGACCGGCCATGTTTGCTGCTTTCCCATCTGATCGATCATACGAAGTATAAAGTTCCGACGTTGTCGGTCTGGACCATACACCCAAGATGTTCGGAGGATGAGATGCCGATCCGGCACGTAACGCCGCAATGCTAATTCAGCTTTTGACTTAGAGTCAGCATACACATTGAGCGGTGCCATCTCATCATCTTCGCTGTAGCACTTTTGAGTGCCATTGAAGACATGGTCGGTTGAAAAAAATACGACTAAAGCTCCATTACGGCTGGCATGTCTAGCGATGATTTCTGTCCCAGTCACATTCACAGAGTGACAAACTTTTGGCTCAAGCTCACAGCGATCAACGTGACACATAGCTGCAGCTATGAGAATTGTGTTCGCCTGAACATCATCAAGCAGTCGCATGAGTCCAGGTTCATCAGCGAGATCAACGTAGTGCTGCCCCCGGTCTACATAAGAACGAGAAGCCGCTACAACGTTATACGTCGACCCGAATTCTTGGCAAAGCGCCAACCCTAACTGGCCTGAAGCGCCAATTACAAGGATAGAATCACGTGCTTCTAGAGAATCTCGCACTTATGATCAGAAAATATTTGGTTCGGGTAACGGGATGATGAAGCGGCCTCCGTTATCGGAGAACGATTGCATTTGACGCATGATTTCCTCTCGGAAATTCCAAGCGAGTATCACCATATGACTAACATCCTGCTGACGTAGCATCTCGACAGGCATCACCGGCAAGTGCGTGCCGGGTGTAAAATGCCCTTGCTTATGAGGACTCCGATCAAGAACACCCGTAAGTACACGTGCAACGTCGGGACAAAAATTTAACAATGTATTACCTTTGGCTGCCGCACCATATCCAATTAGTGCAGAACCACCCTGTGAGGCTTCCTTCACGATATCTTCAAATTGCACTCGCCATTCCATTACCGCTTTCGTAAATCGAGCTAGGCTTTCTAGTGACGAATAGCTTTTTTTACTCTCGACTTCATTTAGGGCGTGGACTCGGTCACTAACAGTTGTGGTGGATTCACGATGTTTGACAAACACCAATACTGAACCACCGTGCAAACCAATACGCTCAATATCTACAATCCGGAGATCGTGCCGGTCGCAGAGTTCACTCAGGGAACCCAACGAAAAATATGACAGATGCTCATGATAAATGGTGTCAAATTCTACGTTGTCAACTAGGTCACCCCAGTACGGCACCTCGATTACGAAGACCCCTTCCTTTGCGAGCACTTCTTGAATTCCATTCAAAAAATCATGAACATCATCTACGTGAGCAAATACATGCCTAGCAAGAATCGCCGACACTCGACCATGGCTTTCCACCAAATCTTGTGCAGTCCTGGCATTAAAGAATTCTGCAACAGTGTTGACGCCGTTCTCATTTGCAACTGCTGCAATGTTTCTGGCAGGCTCAACCCCTAGTACGCGCATGCCGAGTTTTTGAAACTCTCGTAATGCTGTCCCATCGTTACTCGCAACCTCGAGCACGAGATCGTTCACGCCAAGACCACAACGCTCCATCAACATATTCGCAAGTGCTTGAACGTGCACACGGACAGCTTCGGATGTTGATGACACGTAGATGTAGTTTCTGTAGAGTTGCTCGGCAGGCACTACGTAATTCAACTGAGCCAACCCGCACAATTCGCAAGCACTCACAGCTAAGGGAAACGACTTTTCATTTTGGCATTCAGTTTTTGACGAAAGAAATGCGTTAGCTAACGGCATCATCCCCAAATCAAAGAAAGGCTCAGGTAATGCATTCTTGCAAACACGGCAGTGTGTGTGGGCAGACATCTATAACTCAGATCAAGTCAAACGTAATCATCCATGTTGGAGACGCCAATCGTATGGAATAGTTGGCGTAAATGGGTCAATTCTGGTTATTTCATTTGGATCATGGGGGATGTCGGCACAATTCGCGACTAGAGCTCGTTGCCCACCAACAGCGGTAAAGCCGTTGACCACCCCTGGAGGCACACGAACGAGTTGATAGTTAACCTGACCAAATACGATTTCCTGTATACGTTGGTACGTTGGTGATGATTTTCGCTGATCGTACAAGACCAACTTGATGCTTCCATCAACCACAGCGTAGTTAATCGTCATTCTAGAATGGAGATGCCAGCCCTTAATCACACCAGGATAAACGACTGAAAAGTAAATCTCGCCAAACTCTGTGAAATGCGGATCGTCATTACGCAGCATATGCATGACCATCCCACGCTCATCGTGAATCCGGCGCAATGGCACCATCTGTACACCGTGCAGCATCACAACCTCGTCATCCACTAATATAGACCTCGCTGTCCCTTGTTTCCCTATTTCTGATCGAGATCAGTTAGCCAACTACGATACCAACTGATTGTCTCACGCAGACCTTTCTCAAGTGAATATCGTGCGGACCATCCTAGCGTTTGACGCGCACGCTCGGCGCTCAAATACTGATGCGGAATTTCGTTTGTCGCCTGATTTTTTATTAATGGTTTCAAATCCTCACGTTCCATCAATTTTGAAATGAGTTCCGCAATCTCCAGAACTGTAATCGGCTGTTCATTACTAAAGTTGAAAGCTTCACCTCGAAGTTCCCCAGCCAGCAATTTCTCTGCCAACATGACGTATGCAAGCACACCATCTTGGATGTAAAAATAATCACGTTTAAGCGTGCCGTCACTTCTGATGATTGGTTGTTTCCCATCCAGCAGAGATCGAATTGTTCCAGGCACAATCCTATTAAAGTTTAGGTCGCCA
Source organism: uncultured Acidobacteriota bacterium (assembly GCA_913052135.1). Lineage (GTDB taxonomy): Bacteria > Acidobacteriota > Vicinamibacteria > Vicinamibacterales > UBA823 > UBA8106. Next base: position 2,596 of record CAJXDY010000019.1, on the reverse strand, counting down.
CCTCCATAAAAATTACCACAGCGTGTAATTGCGATCGGAACACCGTAGCTATGCCAGTACGACTGTGCGATTAAATCAACGCAACTCTTGGAAACATCGTAAGGATGCCGGCCAACAAGTGGGGCATCTTCACGATACGGAAGGTCAGCTTGTTCACCGTAAGCCTTATCACTCGAAGCTATAACCACCGCCGCCACCTTGGGTGAGTTGCGAACAGCCTCAAGTAAATTCCAAGTGCCTTCAATGTTGGTTTTAAACGTTGACAGTGCGTGCGTATTAGCAACACCCACGATTGCTTGAGCGGCAAGATGAAACACTACCTCAATTTCATATTCATTTAGAATTCTTTGGAGAAGTGCATGATCTTCAACTTCACCGCGTACAGTGGTAACCCGCTTGTCAAGATTAAGTCGATCAAAATTCGACATCGGCACCGAATCACGCACTAAGCCCACCACATCCGCCTGCTGTTGATCCAGCCAGTCAGTTAACCAAGCACCCAGTAAACCCGTACATCCGGTGACAAACACTCTCCGACGATGCCATGCTTCATTATTCATAACTTCACTACTCCCAGATCTTCCAAGGGGCTTTTCCATCACTCCAATATCCTTGAAGTAACTTTAGTTCTCGATATGTATCCATGGGCTGCCAAAATCCAGTGTGTAAATAGACCATAAGCTCGCCATCTTTCGCGAGCTGCTTCAATGGATCTTGCTCAAGTACAAGTTCGTCACGAACATCTAGATATTTTTCAAAGAAAGACCTGTTAAACACGAAGAAGCCTCCATTAATAATCCCGTCGGTCACCTGTGGCTTCTCATTAAACTGTTGGACTTCACCCTTCGTCCCAAGACTTATTTCACCAAACCGTCCCGGTGGATGAACTCCCGTTACCGTCCCAACACGCCCATGAGAAAGATGGAATCGAAGGAGCGCTTGGATATCAATATCAGCAAGTCCATCACCATACGTCAGACAAAAAATGTCATTGTCTACATAATGTGCAGCTCGCGCGACCCTGGCTCCGGTCTGAGCGCGATCGCCCGTCTCAACCAGAGTCACCCGCCAGTTCTCTTCGCTGTTCGATCCGTGGTACTGCACCTTGTCGGGCTGGTTCAACTGTAGGGTGATATCAGAATTAAGAGACTTATAGTTGAGAAAATAATCCTTGATGACAGATCCTTTGTATCCCAGACATAAAATGAATTCGTCCAATCCATAAGATGCGTAATATTTCATGAGATGCCATAGAATTGGTCGACCGCCAATCTCCACCATAGGTTTGGGTCTCACCTCGGTTGCCTCATGTAATCGTGTCCCGAGCCCACCACACAAGATCATTACCGGAATGTTCAAAATCTGTTGTTGCTTAGTCATGCTTGACTCCCACCTTCCGTGGTCTGCAAGTCGCCTATTAACCGTCGATAGAGTGCCGCGTACTGCTCACTTCCACGCCTAACGTCGAAGTATCTTTTCGCAGCTGCTCGACAGCGAGTCTGAGTTTCCTGATCTTCAAGTAATGACCTTACGGCAGGAATGCCTCGTGTTACGGAGGTTGTCGTCGCGTCTGGCAAGACGACACCTGCGTTAAACTCTTGGACAATGCGACCCGAATCCCCAACGCCGTTATTAATCATGACCGGAATTCCAGTTGCCAAGAATTCTCCAAGCTTCGTGGCACATGAACCTTTTTTGGAAAAACATACTTTAATAAAAAAAAGACCAACGTCCATCAAGCGGAGATAGGTTGGCATCTTGTCGAATGGTGCGGAAACAATAACTAACCGCTCCAATGGTAAGCCCGCCGATGCCGCATCCCGACGTAACTGATCATGATTATCCCGCGTAACGATTAGCACCGACGCTTGCTCTAGTTCACTCGTCAGGAGAGCAAGGCCGTCAAGCATAGCCTGTCGCAAATACCAATTACTGACCGTACCAGAAACACCTATTACCAAACGATCGGTCAATTTCAGTTCTTCAAGTAGTGCAGCATTTTTGGGGCCAGGGCCAAATCGATCGAGATCGGTGCACGTGGGAATCACCTCGATGGATGTGTCGGAAGAGATGCCATAACCAAGAGTCGGAAACGAGGAGACTCCTTCATGGGTCAACGAAACGATTCCCTGCGCAGACTCAAAGAACTTTCGCTCGAAATACTTTGTGAGACCGTAAATGCTCGAAGAGCGTGACCAGTGGCCTCCGTCGACTTTTTCGTCAGCCCAAAACCCTCGCATGTCGAATAAAAATGCGGAACCAAAGATACGGGTTAGACCGAGCGCAATAAGGCCCGCAACGTAACCGCGTGCATGCACTAATTGAACGGGCCTGTTCCGTGATAAGCGACGCCCAGACCACACCGCACGTAACACATCAAACGCAGTGGACAGCACAGGTGGCCATTTGTGGTAGCGCATGCGCATCCAGTGAACACCTTGTTCACACAAACGCTTGTTCATTTCTCTCACTCGCTTTGGTTCAAGGTCGATCGCCTTCTCGAACGTTATGAGTGAAATATCGAATTGCGCAGCGAGACGTTCAACATACCCAAGCACTTGAGACTCTCCTAGTGGCTCGAGCACACCGTCATACG
>CAJXDY010000018.1:0-40413 GCA_913052135.1 uncultured Acidobacteriota bacterium | reverse complement strand
GAACCCGCGACTTCGACCTTGGCAAGGTCGCACTCTACCACTGAGTTACTCCCGCTCACCACGCCACAATAAAGATTACGTTATCATAGCTATCCGACAAGCAACAAGACACCGTAGACTCGGTAAACCAGTCGACTACCCGGTGAAATTAGAGACTTCTTTGTGGAGGAATCCGCCAAAAAATCATTATCCCTTAAACAACTATTCCTATTTTCGCTTCCACCTGGTACCGGTGGAGTCATCCTCAAGCAGAACACCTCGCGCATCAAGATCCGTACGAATCTGATCAGCCGCTGCAAAATCTCGCTGCTTACGTAACGACTTGCGATCGGCAATTAGTTGTTCAATTTCTTTAACTGAAACCGGTGGAGCTGTATCCTCGGCTTGACGCAAACTGATAATACCTAGCACTCGGTCAAATTGCTTGAATGCATCGCGAATCTCTTCGACATTACCAGTCCCCAACTCCTTCTGATCGACAGCGACATTAATAGCACGAACGAACTCGAAAATAACTCCAAGGCCACCTGGGATATTCAAATCATTAGCAATCATTGCAGAAAAAGCTGCGCGGGCTGTCGCCGTCTGCTCAGACATTACCGGATGCCTGCCGGTCGAGACGATGCGGTCCAAACGTCCCAAACAATCGACTAATCTAGCAAGCGACTCATCGGCCTGCTCCATACTCTGCCAAGTAAACTTAAGTTGCTTACGATAGTGCACGGATAATAGAACATAACGTAGCACCGAAGCTCGGTAACCTTTTTTAAGAATCTCCGGCACGGTCAGCACATTACCCACCGACTTTGACATCTTCTCACCTTGGTCCAACAGTAAATGTTCAACATGCACCCAATAACGAGAAAACTGTTCGCCGGTCATACCTTCACTCTGTGCAATCTCGTTCTCGTGATGCGGAAAAATTAAATCGACGCCACCGGCATGAATATCAATTGGAGGACCGTCGAGCAAACGTAAGGCCATCGCTGAACATTCAATGTGCCACCCTGGACGACCAGGTCCAATGCCAAAATCCCAAGACGGCTCCTCCGGTTTTGCTGATTTCCACAGCACAAAGTCACGCGCGTTTTCCTTGTCATATTGGTCACTATCAACACGAGCACCAGATTTAATACCCTCAGGATCGAGCTGTGCCAATTGGCCGTACTGTGACAAAGTCGAAATCTTGAAATAGATCGATCCGGCACGCCGATAGGTATGCCCGTTTGCCTCAAGTGCCTGAATCATCTCGCTCATGGCTCGAAGATTTACCTCATCAGTCGCCCGTGGTTGCTCCTCTGCTGGTTCGAGCCCAAGTGTCAGAGCATCCTCACGGAATGCCTCGATGTACTGATTTGTGTAATCACGTAACGACATTTCAGCAGCCCGAGAAGCGGTGATGGTGCGATCATCAACATCGGTGAAGTTCATGATTTGTTGAACTTCATAACTTTCCTCATATCTGAGCGCACGTCGAAGTACGTCCAATGCAACAAATGTCCGAAAATTTCCGATATGCCCCCTCGCATAAACAGTCAATCCACAGGTGTACATGCGTACCAACTGTCCACGACTTGGTGTAAATAACTCTTCACGACGAGTTAAGGTGTTATAGAGGCGCATCGGTCAAATTAAGGTCGCACTATAGAAAGCTCGGTAAGTAAAACGAGAGTCACCCATAGTCCGTGGACTTCCGGAACCCAGCTTAAATTCTACAGCGAAAGCCGATCGAAGAGTGCCCTCGCTTCACGACAATCAACATCTATTTGAGCACGAAGAGAACTGCTATCAGAAAAATGACGTTCATCTCTTAATCGTTGAACGAATGACAACTGCAGCTCCTTAGTGTAGAGGTCTTGATTTAAATCGAATATGTGGGTTTCGATTGCTCGGTCACCTTGACGATCGAATGTTGGGCGCACTCCAATGTTAGTAATACTGGCATGCACCGCTTCATCAATTCTCACCATAGTTGCGTAGACACCGTTTGGCGGTAAAAGCTCATTGGCCGTCTCAAGATTAGCCGTAGCCACACCGATCTCCTGACCTCGTCCTGACCCATGGACAACCATTCCGTCAATGAAGTAATGCCCGCCCAACAACGCGCTGGCTTCATCAACTCGTCCTTCGGTAATCAAACGCCGCACGCGTGTACTACTCACAACGAAGTCTCGGTACCGCACTGCATCAATTTTTTCCGCTTGAAAACCATGCTTTTCACCTTCGACACGCAACACTGAAAAATTACCAGATCGATTCTTCCCAAATAAGAAATTTGCCCCTACCCATACTTCAACCACTTGCAACCAATCAACCAACACCTTACGTATGAATGATTCTGGTGACCATTGCGAGAGTTCCTTCGTAAATCTCACAACTGCAATACCATCCAAACCAACCTGCATAAGAGCCTTGGTCTTCTGTTCCATGGTCATGAGTGCAGCTGGAACTTTGTCAGGTCGAACGATCCGAGACGGGTGTGGATCGAACGTTAGCGCTATCGCTCTGGCATGTTGGCGATCAGCACTTTGACGAGCACATCCGAGAATCTTTGTATGGCCACGATGGAGGCCGTCAAAATTCCCAACCGCGAGGACGATTCGATCCCAATGAACGGGTTTTGAGTTGTCTGGAAAATAAATAATAGACACGGTGATCAGATCGTCGCGTAAAGAGTCAGGCTTTGGAATTTGATGAATCATCCAGCACGTTTAAGACTAAACCATCATATGCCAACTCCATCTTATCCGGGAGTTGCGTGGAGGTAGCTGCGTGCGATAAGTCGTGGCACATGTGAGTGAAGTAGGTGCGTGCAGCACCAATCCTTCGCGCTGCGTCGACAGCCTCATCGACTGAAAAATGCGTAGGGTGCGATCGTGGACGTAATGCATCAATTACCAAAAGATCGAGATCCTTAAGTAATCCCCAAGACGCGTCTGGAATTCGATTGCAGTCAGTGAGATAAGCAAACCGCCCAACTCGGAATCCTAGTATCGTACGCTGCCCGTGTTGAACTGGCACAGGAACGAAGAGCTGGTGACCCAGGGAAAATGAACCCTCTAGTGGAAAAGTAACGATTTGAGGTACATGACTACCAGTTTGTTCTGGCGGTTTAAAAATATAGGCAAACATCTGCCTAATGTCAGTAATCGTTCGGCGATCGCCATAGCATGGAATCGCCTCACCTTGCAGGTAATTGTAACGACGTACCTCGTCTAGGCCGAACACGTGATCAGCGTGGCTGTGAGTAAACAAGACGGCGTCAATGCGGCGAATATCAAATTTGAGTGCTTGCGCACGTAAATCTGGAGAAGTGTCAACGAGAACACTAGTTCCGTCACCCAGTTGAATTAAAACCGATGGACGCCAACGACGATCGCGAGGGTCCTCAGAACAACACGTTGCACAGTCGCAACCCACCACAGGTATGCCCGATGAGGTACCCGTACCAAGAAAGGTAATGCGCAAATCCCTAACACCTAAAATGACACATAGCTAGTCGACAACTTGCTCCTTTATTTCAAGGAGACGTTTTCGCAACGTCCGCAACGTAAGACTAAGTTTTTGTTCTTCGCCTAAGGTTAGATTACCGCGAGTCTTATCTTCTAATAATGCCAGCATATCTATCATTTGTGCGGCGGAAGCAAGATTCGGGGCAGACTTAACACCTGACTCACGGTCCACAACATCGCCAAGGTGGACAGCAGCAGTAGTTGCAAGCGTCACCACAAACATATCAAATGTTACATTGTTAGATGTAGTCATCACGCATAAAATTCCGTTTATGAACGAGCCAGACGAGTCCCTCAACAACAGCGCAAAAATTAAAAATAGGCACACAATGCTAGCATAGCTTTTAATTTCACCTTGGCAGGCGGTAATCAACACCGATTTCGGACGACTAGGACCAAGTGAACCCATGACCCACAATACCAAACCACAACCAGCATCACGAAAATCGCATTCGACGAACGATACGGTCGGCGATCACTTTAATCATCTCGTGGAGCTCATGCGTCGCTTACGCTCGCCAAGCGGCTGCCCTTGGGACCGCGAACAGACTTTACATTCACTTCGATCGTTTTTACTTGAAGAGACCTATGAAGTTCTCGATGCAATCGACCGCAATGACCAAGCTGAGCTTAAGAATGAACTGGGTGACCTATTGTTTCAAATCGTCTTCTTGGCAGAAATCTGTTCCGAGTCAGATTCTTTCACGATCTCAAACATTATCACCGCCATTGTCAATAAACTCATCGACCGTCATCCTCATGTTTTCGGAGACGAGAGTGGCCTTCGTACGCCAGAGTCGAAACCGAATACAACAAAAGAAGTAACTGGCCTCTGGGAACAACTTAAGGCAAAAGAAAAGTCTAAAAAGGGGCACCCTCAGAGTCTACTTGGAAGCGTTCCCAAGACCTTGCCTGCACTTCTGAAAGCACATGAAATCGGTAGTCGCGTTGCCACCGTCGGTTTCGATTGGCCACGTGCAGAATCTGTAATTAATAAGATTGACGAAGAAGTGACTGAGTTACGGGAAGCCATCGCAAATAACGTTCCGATAAGCGTTCAAGAAGAAATGGGAGATTTCTTGTTCTCAATCGCTAATCTGTCTCGCAAACTAGGTGTCGATCCAGAAACAGCGCTACGCCAAGCCAATCGAAAATTCTGTTCTCGTTTTGCACAAGTGGAGCACAAACTTCAAAGTCGTGGGCGCACAATTCACAAGTCAACTCCTGAAGAACTGGAAGGATTATGGGATGAAGTTAAAAAGTCTGAAACCAAAGACTAGGTGCGGTCAGCAACCATCTCTGAATGATATTGTTGTATGGATCTCACTGTCAGCGCCTCATTTTTCATGGCCCGAATACCGCTGACGGCTGCAGCTGCACCTGTCAGTGTCGTTATACACGGAACACCATGCAGCATGGCTATCCGCCGCACAGTCAAGTCGTCAAAAAATGAGTCTCGGCCGAGTGGTGTATTAATAATTAGATCTACTCCACCATTTAAGATCTGATCTCCAATGTGAGGCCGACCTTCATTAATCTTAAACACCAAGTCAGTGTCGACACCTTGGGCTCTGAGGTAAGCGGCCGTACCCCGAGAAGCAACAATGCTAAAGCCTAGAGCCACCAAATCCGACGCAATCTTACTTACGTTTTTCTTATCTTTGTCATTGACACTGATAAATGCTGTGCCAGATTGTGGAAGCTGCTGACCTGCGGCCAGTTGTGCTTTCGCAAACGCATTACCAAACGTAAGCGCCCCACCCATCACCTCACCGGTCGATTTCATTTCAGGACCGAGTAGGGTGTCAACGCCAGGAAATCTTGCAAAAGGAAACACCGGTGTCTTTACAAAGACACCAGACACTTCTAAATCAGATAACAACTCCAGATCTTCAAGTGATGCTCCCGCCATAACTCGCGCGGCCACCTTGGCCAAGGGCACACCGGTGGCTTTTGACAGATAGGGTACAGTCCGGGAAGCGCGTGGATTAACTTCCAACACATACACCGTTTCATCTTTTATGGCGAACTGGATATTCATCAGCCCAACAACCTTTAGGGCACGTGCAATTCGACGCGTGTAATCTCTAATAGTAGTGAGGTGCCGCTCCTCCACCAAGTAAGGTGGTACCACACATGAACTGTCACCTGAATGGATGCCAGCTTCTTCAATGTGTTCCATAATGCCGCCAATAACAACGGCACCACTTGCGTCGGCAACGGCATCAACATCCAGTTCGAATGCATCTTCGAGAAATCTGTCAATCAAGATTGGATGTTCAGGTGAAGCGTCAACCGCTTCAGTCATGTATCGATCAAGCGATGTCGGGTCGTAGACAATAGCCATTGCCCGGCCACCTAAGACATATGACGGTCGCACAACGACAGGATAACCAATGGAAGTTCCCACTGCCCTGGCCTCCTCACGAGAAGTCGCAACACCACTAGGGGCCTGAGCAATACCTAAACCCCAAAGAAGTTCAGAAAATCTTTTGCGATCTTCAGCCAAGTCGATCGAATCCGGCGATGTTCCGAGAATAGTGACCCCTGCTTGCTGTAACTTCAGCGCTAACTTTAATGGCGTCTGACCCCCGAATTGAACAAGGCAAGCAACTTCGCCTCCTAAAACACGTTCCCGTTGAATAACTGCGAAAACATCTTCGTAAGTAAGTGGTTCAAAGTACAACCTATCAACCGTGTCATAATCCGTTGAAACAGTCTCCGGATTGCAGTTGATCATGATTGTTTCGTAACCACACTCTCGAAGAGCAAATGCAGCATGACAACAGCAATAATCAAACTCAAGTCCTTGCCCAATCCGATTCGGGCCACTGCCAAGAATTACAATTTTCTTTTGACTGGTCGGTTCAGCTTCACACTCTGTCTCGTACGTGCCATACATGTACGGGGTAAACGACACAAATTCTGCAGCGCATGTGTCGATGCGTTTATAGGACGGGCTAATTTTAATTTCGCGGCGACGCTGTTCCACATCTCTCTCTTCCACACCAGTTATAGTCGCGATGGTGAAATCACTAAACCCATTGCGCTTTAATGTTGTAAGCAGTTCAACTGACATATCTCGAAAACCAACCACGCCGGCAGTTTTCTCCAATTCGATGATCTCAGCAAATTGCGACAAGAACCAACGATCGATGCGAGTCGTTTTATGTATCTGATCAACCGTCCAACCTCGTCGTAATGCTTCAAAAACGTTCCACATCCTCCTGTCCGTTGCTACCGAAATTTCACGTTGTAAAACTGCTGACTCTACTTCGGGTTCATTTAAGCATCCAAAAATCTGAGCGGGCAAACCAAGCTCAAGTGAACGCATGCCTTTCATGAAGGCTTCTTTAAATGTTCGCCCAATCGCCATAACTTCGCCGACTGATTTCATTTGAGTCGTCAATGATCTGTCAGCCAGTGGAAACTTTTCGAATGTCCATCGTGGGATCTTCACCACAACATAGTCGATTGTGGGTTCGAATGAGGCAGGAGTGAGCCGAGTAATATCATTTGGAATTTCATCCAACCGGTAACCCAGTGCCAATTTCGCAGCAATCTTTGCGATTGGAAATCCTGTGGCCTTGGAAGCTAGCGCGGACGAGCGAGAAACTCGTGGGTTCATTTCGATCGCCACGACCTTTCCGTTATCAGGATTGACAGCAAACTGGATATTCGAACCGCCAGTCTCCACACCTACCCGACGAATGATCCTTCTAGCAAGGTCTCGTAAGCGCTGATATTCTTTGTCAGTGAGAGTCAGAGCAGGCGCAACAGTAATACTGTCACCAGTATGGATCCCCATCGGATCAATATTTTCGATGGAACAGATCACAACAAAGTTATCGGCTCCATCACGCATCACTTCAAGTTCGAATTCCTTCCAACCAATCACCGACTCCTCTAACAACACCTCACTAACTGGACTCAATTCAAGGCCACGTGCCGCAAGTTCACGTAGTTCCTCAACGTTATAAGCGATTCCACCGCCGACACCACCAAGAGTGAATGAAGGTCGAATAATCGTTGGAAATCCTATCTTTGTTACTGCTTCCAAGGCCTCATCCACCGACCGAATGTAAGCACTCGTCGGCACGTCGACGCCGATCGATCGCATTGCATCCTTAAATTGCAGCCGATCTTCAGCTACTTTAATCGCCTCCACCGAGGCACCAATCAGTTCCACACCATACTTGGCGAGCGTGCCATCCTCACCAAGCGCGACGGCGAGATTAAGAGCGGTCTGGCCACCAACCGTTGGCAACAGCGAATCAGGCTGTTCCTTTTCGATCACTTGACGCAGCACCTCTGGTGTCAGTGGCTCTATGTACGTCTGATCAGCTATCTCTGGATCGGTCATGATAGTGGCCGGATTTGAGTTCACTAAAACAACTTCAAGACCTTCATCCCGCAACGCCTTACAGGCTTGCGTGCCTGAATAGTCAAACTCGCAGGCTTGCCCAATCACGATCGGACCTGCACCAATTACTAGGACGCGTTTCAGATCATTACGTTTGGGCATAGGTCTCCCTCATTGGCACTAGACATAAACCTATGTCGCATAAAGAAGCAAGCAACGTCAGTAACACAATCAGCATCGAGACTCAATCGCGTCGATGAAATCCTGAAAAAGATAGTCGGCATCGTGTGGACCAGGAGATGCCTCGGGATGATACTGCACAGCAAACACCGGCCTCATCGTGTGCCTTAACCCTTCGACGGTTCCATCGTAAAGATTGACATGGGTTACTTCCACATCTGATGATAATGAATCTGAATCTATTGCAAAGCCGTGATTCTGTGACGTAATTTCGATACGATTGGTTGCCAGATTTTTGACTGGATGATTGGAGCCTCGGTGACCAAATTTCAATTTGTATGTTTTTCCACCCAGCGCTAAGCCCAATACTTGATGTCCTAGGCAAATACCGAACATTGGCACGTCACTGGCTATCAGTTCGCGCGCGTTCGCAACAGCATAGTCGAGCGGCGCCGGATCACCAGGACCGTTACTCAGAAAGATGCCGTGGGGTTCGATGGCAAGTAAGTCGCTTGCAGGAGAAGTCGCCGGAAACACATGCACATCACAGCCGTAGGCTGTCAAGCGTCGTAAAATATTCCACTTCATTCCAAAATCATATGCAGCTATCCGCAAACGCTGCTTGATTGAACGCTCATTTATTAATGTAAAATCATCCACTTCAGAACTGTTCCCTAGATCCATATCGTCTCGCCAGATGAATGGCTCTGGACACGTAACGTGTTGCACCAAATCTAAACCTTCCATGGGAGCAATCGTCTTTGCGGCTTCTATGGCCTGCTCAACACGCAAGGCGTCGGTTGTAACGATGCCTCGCATGACTCCACTGGAGCGCAACAACCGGGTTAAAGATCTCGTATCAACGTCAGTAATTGCAACAATGTCATGTTCTTCAAGATAATTGTGCAATGTGTCCGAAGCACGCCAGTTACTAGCAATTGGTGAAGCCTCGCGCACAATGAAGCCCGCAACTTGTGGGCCACGCGATTCATGGTCGCTGTCTGTAACCCCATAATTTCCAATCTGCGGACAAGTCATTGCAACCATCTGGCCGAAGTATGAAGGGTCGGTCAACACCTCTTGGTATCCGGTCATACTCGTATTAAATACAACTTCACCAGAAGCTTTCCCTTGTTTACCGAGCGAAACTCCTTCATAGCATGTACCATTCTCAAGCGCTAAGATGGCCTTAGTCATCAACGCATCCCTTCGACAGCTACTCGCCGCCCTTGATTGGAATCGTAGGCTCGAAAAATGAAAATAAGAACACCTGCGCCAATTGGGTGCAGCACCCAATATGGGCCAAACACACTAGGTTGGGAGTATAAACTCGTATCTTCTGGCGTCAGTGCAGGTACTCCTCCAAGAAGTAATGAAAATGCTAACACGGAACGACGTGCAATGATCGTGAAATCATTGGCTTCACTGACGCACAGGTGTATCTAAGGATCCTTGACACCCTAATGACCGTCTGAAACAGTTAGATTTTGCGTACTCTAAACTGGAAACTGCTGTGTCGTCCTCTAAGCGTACTTTAGTAGACTCTCGTCAATTTTCGTGGATCCGACGATTCGCGTTGGACTACTCCTACGATTTCTCAAAATTGTCGGCCTATTTTACTGGTGATCCAATGTCCAGCGAGGCTTGGCATACGAGGATCACGGGACAGGTCAATCATGGGCGAGACACCGAAACGATAGCCAACATCCTAGAAACTCAACAGCATCAACGAGGAGCGCCTCCTGCAGCGTTAGCTGCAACCCAACGGCTCCGTAAACCTAACAGTGTAGCGATCGTCACGGGCCAGCAAGCAGGACTCTTTGGTGGTCCCCTTTTCACACTGCTAAAAGCCATCACGGCTCTCCAACTCGCTGAACAGATGGCTGAGGCACATAAGGTGCCGACAGTCCCGATATTTTGGATCGACTCCGAAGATCATGACTGGGAAGAAATTGGATCTTGCAATGTATTAAATGCTGAATTGAAACATACAAACATCATACTCAAGCCACCGCCTGGCGCCGGTACAATCCCAGTGGCTTCACTACGAATTGGGCCGGATGTTAAGGAGGTAATTAAAGAACTTAAGGATTCGCTGACTCCGACCGAATTCACTGACGAATTAATCGGTCAACTACAGGACACCTATGTTGAAGGACGTGGCATAGCCGAGGCATTCGGACGCTGGTTGGAAACTTTCTTAGGAGAACGAGGACTTGTTGTCTTCGATGGCTCAGATTCCTCAGCGAAACATCTAGTGGCTGGAGTGTTTGAAAAAGAAGTGCGCGCCAAAGGCCACACAGCAGCCTTGGCGGCGACGGCCGGTTCTCAACTTACGGCTTGCGGATACCACGCGCAAGTCAAACCTCAACCTGACAGCGTCAATCTGTTTCGCATCGACCCAACTCGGCAAACGATTCGACGAAATGATGGCGGGTTTATAGTTGGAAAACATTTATATAGCACCGACGAACTCCTCAGCGAATTATTGGCGCACCCTGAACGGTTCAGCCCTAACGTGTTGTTGCGTCCTCTCGTGCAGGACACGTTATTTCCGACGGTTTGTTATGTGTCCGGGCCAAATGAGCTTAGCTACTTCGGGCAGCTTCGCGAAGTATACAAGTACTTTGGCATACCAATGCCGTTGATCTATCCACGTGCATCAGCCACGATTATTGATTCCGCAACTGCACGTTTCCTGTCACGCACCAATCTTCCAATAGAAACACTACAGCCTCGAGATGAAGCTGCCCTGAACCACTTTCTTGAAGCACAATTACCTTCTGCAGTGGAACACTCTATGCAATCTGTTGGAAGCTCTGTCCAAGAAAGCATGAAGGATTTAATCGCAGCAGTACCAACTATTGATCCCACTCTAACTGCTGCGACACAGTCAACGCTCAACCGGATGGAGCGTGATCTCCACAATCTTCATAATAAGATTCTGAATGCGACAAAACGAAAGAATGCAACCCTAAGACGGCAATTCTTTCGGGCACAGGCGCAACTATTCCCGCATGGTGCCCCTCAAGAACGAGCCGTTGGATTCGTTTATTTTCTCAATTTGTATGGACCTACATTCATAGATTTACTGGTAAATGAACTCTCAATAGCACCCAAGCAACATTCAGTCCTTACGCCTTAGCGTTCCACGCCAATGTGCGTGCTACGCAAGGGAGGTCTTCCGCCTGATATAATTAGGACACCGCTTGGGAGTGAATTTTATTCAGCCCAAACTATCAGACTTAATTGTGATATGAGCCAAGACGTTTTCGAAGCAATTGCGAAAGCACTGAAAAACGGCGAGCCGGCAGCCCTAGTTACAATTGTTAAGGCGCAAGGCTCAACACCCCAGCGTCTTGGTGCGAAGATGCTTGTGTTCTCGGACGGCCGAACAGTAGGGACTATTGGGGGTGGTTGCTACGAACACGATGCGTTCTGGAAAGCACGTAACGTGTTAGAAACTCGGAAACCTGTATTAGCACGATATGAACTAACGGACGATTTTGCAGAGGAATCTGGCCTCGTCTGTGGTGGAGAAATGGAAGTGTACATCGATCCAATCGAACCTGCGCCACCGCTGTACATAATCGGTGCTGGGCATGTAGGATACCAACTGTCTCGCGTTGCAGCCTCTGTGGGCTTCCAGATTCACGTAATTGACGACCGCCAAAAATTTGCTAACACTGAACGGTTTCCAGATGCTACGGAAATAATTGTCGATTCGGTCCCCGACTGGCTCCATCGAACTGAATTCCCACCATACTCTTACGTGGTGATTGTCACTCGTGGACACCGACACGACCTAGATGCACTTCGCGCTTTAGCCGCACGCGACCTGCGGTACCTTGGTTTAATTGGCAGCAAGGCTAAAGTTTTAAAAATATTTGAAGCACTAGTAACTGAGTCGATGCCAAGCGAGTGTCTACAGCGCGTTCATGCCCCGATTGGACTCGATATCGGCGCCGTAACGCCGCAGGAAATTGCAGTAAGTATTCTTGCTGAATTGATCGCTGTAAAGTACGGAAAGGTAAACATTGGTAAATCCGGTGACGACTCAACCGTGCAATCAATGCGCTGGACACCGAAGAATCTAAAGACGTCCTAGTGTGCTAAATTGGAAAGTAGATCAATCAACTAGCGGAACTTCATTGTGACGCCCAGTCGATCGCGCGCCACGCGCCAAAACAAAGAAGTCTCCGCCAGGTCACAAGCGATTCTAGTTTCGCTTGTGCGTGCATACATCGAATGTGGCGAGCCAATATCATCACTGTGGCTAGCGCGACACGGTGGCTTCGGTGTTTCGTCGGCAACCGTCCGGAGCGCTTTGGCTGAGCTTGAACAATTCGGTTACATCACGAGACCTCATACATCCTCCGGACGTGTACCTACGGATCTTGGCTATCGATGTTATGTCGACTTATTGCTTCGGGATCGACGAAAAATACGTCGGCCACAGCAAGTTCAAACACGGTTACGCCATGGAACCATTGAAGATGTTCTAACGAGCGTTTCGTATGAATTGTCTCGCGTGTCACACGTTTTGGGTTTTGCGCTAGCAACACCAAATGAAAATTCGGCGTTTCAACATATCGATTTTGTTCGACTTGAAAGCACACGTATTCTTGTCGTGCTGGTCTCAGCTACTGGTTATATCTCGCACAGAATAGTAAACCTGAATGAGAATGTCGCAGTAGAACATCTAGAACAAGCAGCAAATTATCTTAACGTAGAATTTGCCGGTTTATCTCTTGCAAAGGTACGCAAGGGCATTGCGAATCATTTCGAGGAGGAGCAGGCCCGACCCAATAGTGCCACTACCCTAGCGCTGCGATTAGCGCGAGTGGCCTTCACTAACATGACGCCAAGTAACGCACTGTTCGTCCAAGGAGTTTCATTACTGCTCAACAATGTTGTTGAGGGTGACGACCGCATTTCGATGCCAACATTACAGGTGTTATTCGAACTTATTGAGGAAAAGAAACAACTTGTAAAACTGTTAAAAAGATATGTGGATGGACAAGGATTAACAATAATTATTGGCGCCGAACATTCACTACCAGACTTTCAAAACTTTAGCTTAATTGCGTCGACTTATTTTGACGGCAATCAAACCGGTTGCGTTGGGGTATTAGGACCGCGTCGAATGCACTATTCACAGAACATCGCTGCCGTCGACAGTGTCTCACGCTCAGTAAGCAGACTTTTGGTCCCTATACAAAGAGGCACGGCCGCTAACTGAACGAGGCTCAATGACCAACGATTTGAAGTCTAAACTGTCAGAAGACACGCAGGACGGCGATACCTCAATGGTCGAAAACCAAGGGCAGGCCAGTTTGGAATCTGAACCAAGAGGAGACGAGACTCAAGATGAGGAACAGACTGCTAAAACGACTAGCGTGCCGGTTGACCCTCTAGCTGAAAGCGAACGTCAGCGTGATGAATACCGCGAGCAGCTACTTCGCAAGACTGCAGAATTTGATAATTATCGAAAGCGCGTTGATCGCGAGCGCCGCGATCTCGCTAACTATGCAGCAATCGACCTACTGGAGCAACTCCTACCAAGCATTGATGGCTTGGAACGAGCGCTACAGGTCGATACAAAACTAGGGAAAGTAGAAACTTACCGAGACGGCATTGAACTCATCCATCGTCAATTGATGGAATTATTACAGAAACATCAGGTGACACCGCTTGAGACCGCAGGCGTAGATTTCGATCCACATTTTCACGAAGCTGTCGCCCACGAGACAAGTGCTGACCATCGAGATGGTGAGATCATTGAGGAATTACGCCGAGGTTATCTGCTTGGCGACCGCCTGCTCCGTCCAGCGATGGTGAAAGTGGCTAAACGTGAGTAAACGAGACTACTACGAGGTGCTCCAAGTAGCGCAAGGCGCTGACGAGCCAAACATTAAGAGCGCCTACCGTAAACTGGCGCTAAAGTACCATCCTGACCGCAATCCTGGCGATCACGCTGCTGAGGACAAGTTTAAGGAGGCTGCTGAAGCGTACTCGGTTCTTGCTGATCCCCAAAAACGTGGCATCTATGATCGCTTCGGCCATGCAGGTCTCGACGCCTCCCCGAGTTCGTCAAACATCGATCCAACCGTCTTCTCAGGCTTCGATGACATCCTCGGTGGACTCGGTGATATTTTTGGTTTCGGTGATGCATTTGGTGGTGGTCGACGTCGAGGACCACAGCGTGGTGCTGACCTACGTTATGATCTCGAAATTTCGTTTGACGATGCAGTTGCTGGTACGGAAACGACGTTGCAAATTCCGAGAGATGAAACCTGCGAGCACTGCAACGGTTCAGGTGCCGCGTCTGGCAGTCAGCCTGAAACTTGCCCTAAGTGCAAAGGTCGAGGACAAATTCACTATCAACAAGGTTTTTTGACCGTTGCCCGCACGTGTGGTCATTGTCGAGGCGAAGGACGAGTAATCACAAAGCCGTGCCAAGTCTGTCAAGGCCGCGGGCAAACCTCACGCGAGCGTAAACTCACAGTCAAGATTCCAGCCGGCATCGACACGGGTCAGCGTCTTCGGATAAGTGGTGAAGGTGAGTTCGGAGGTCAAGGTGCCCCTCCAGGTGACCTGTACGTTGTCGTGCACGTTAATGAGCATCCATTTTTTATCCGGGAAGGTGATAACTTGTACTGCGAGGTACCCGTGGATTATCCCACCATGGTCTTGGGCGGTACTATTGAAGTGCCGACCTTAAATGGTGACGCGGAAATAACCATCCCACGTGCAACAAATTCAGGCACCCGATTCCGACTGCGAGGTAAGGGAATGCCGGAGGTTAATGGAGGAAGACCCGGAGACTTATTCTTGGCTGTTCAGATCGGCACGCCAGATAAACTCACTAAGGAACAGCGGGCACTCATCGAGAAACTTAGCAAGACCATGGTCAAGCAAAAGGTGGAACCAATCGCCAAGGAAAACCTAGGCTCAGACCGTCCCTTCATTGATCGCGTGAAAGACATTTTTGGCTGATCATTGGCCGGCCCTAGCTCTCTACTTCCCTGCACACATTGAGCAAGCTAAACGACTGCAGGAGTTAGTACTGCTTTTGTTGGATGATTTCAAACCAACCGGTCTCGTAGAGGATTCCTCTATGTACTGGCGAGTCTTTTTTTCAACTTCCGGCGATCGGAATGAAGCCAACACTGCTTTGAATCGCAACCAAGCAACTTCTACCGTTAGATCCTTGCCAATTAATGTCCAGGATGAAAAATGGGCGGAACGCTCACAGGCAGAACTACGCGCGGTCCGAATCGGACAGATCGTCATCGCACCACCATGGGATATCCCAGCGTCTATTTCTAAAGATGCTTCCATAACAAACCATCCACTTACGGTTATTATCGAGCCATCAATTGGATTTGGGACTGGTCATCACGCGTCAACACGTCTGTGTATACATGGTCTTCAACGACTCGACCTTACCGCACGGACGGTGTTGGACCTAGGTACGGGGTCTGGTGTCCTTGCTATAGTTGCTAGTACGCTTGGAGCCACAAGCGTCCGAGGTCTCGATCGAGATGCTACGGCTATAGCAACAGCAGCACGCAACCTTACTTTGAATGAAACGGCAAGGAATGTCAGCTTTCACGTCAGTGCTATCCAGACTTCCTCGGAATCATCGGCCGATGTGGTCGTGGCAAATCTAACTGGGGCTTTTTTCTCCAGTCACTCCGCGAAGATCAGTAGTTTCGTGGCTCCTGGTGGACACCTAATTTGTAGTGGCATAACCAAAACGGAAAGTCCTGATGTGCTAGTCGCATTGGAACCGTACCTGGTTCTCGTGCACGAACAGGTAGAAGATGAATGGGTTGGGCTAATTTGGCAACGCGATCCAGTCACTGGAAGGACCGCCGCTACTAACACTATCCAGCAACCAGAACGTCGAGAAGCATTGCTAAAGACTTAATAATGTTTTGAGGATCGAAAGATGAATGCGAGTGAATTGATTGATATTGATAGTCATTTCGAACTGACGGATCAACAACTTGATTTTTATCGTACCAATGAGTTTATCAAGCTAAAAAATGTTCTCTCGCCTGAAACACTTACCCACTACAAAGAGGAGATCTGGGGGAAAACGCTTGAACTCAACACCAACATTCTTCCCATGGACGAAAGAGATACTTATTCAAGAGCCTTCATCCAGGTCATAAACCTCTGGAGATACTCTAGAAAAGTCACAGAATTTGTCATGGGCAAGAGACTCGCAGCAATTGCTACAGAACTGATGGGGGTTGGTGGTGTCCGCCTATACCACGACCAAGCTTTGTTTAAAGAGCAAACAGGTGGATTCACCCCATGGCACGCCGATCAGCAGTACTGGCCCCTGGCAACTAACAAAACCACTACCGCCTGGATCCCTCTTCAGGCGGTAACACTAGAAATGGCACCACTAAGCTTTGCTGCTGGCTCACACACTGATAAACGTTTTCGCGATCTGGCAATAAGTGACGATTCAGAACAGGTGATTCAAACAGCAATGAATAAGCACGACGTAAACTGCACACCTTTTGATCTTGGAGAAATCAGTTTCCACAGTGGCTGGATGTACCATAGAGCTCCAGCTAATAGCTCAGGCCAAATGCGCGGCATCTTTACGATTATCTATATGGATAAAGATATGCCCTTAAAAGCACCTGAGAATTCAAACCAATTAAGAGATCGCAATAACTATTGCCCGGGTATAGAGGTCGGAGCAATCTGTAACAGTAGGCTAAACCCTCTTATATACAGTCCAGCAATCTAGTTCTCAATTGGCTAATGTAGCCAAGTCTCTTAGAACTCGCCCCAGTGCGAAAGCAGTGCCGCAATCAGGACAGCCGGCGCCGCCGCAGCCCGCAGTGTTCGGACTCCAAGTGTCAAAGGAATAAATTGTGCATTGCCAAGTTTATGGATCTCATCGGATGTCCATCCACCTTCAGGACCAACAGCGAGAGTTAACGAGTCTGGACGTCCTTGCTTTATCAACGTCACCAGATCAACGGCACCGTTGACTTGCAAAGCTGGTTCCACCAACACAACCCGACTAACGGAAGTATCGTTGCAACTCAAGCCACCAACATCAACCGGAAACCTCACCTCTGGAACAACTGCCCTACCGCATTGTTTGGCTGATGACACAGCAATTCGACGCCACCTATCGAGCAAGGAACCTCGTTGTGCGACTCCGGTTGGAACAACCATGTTCGTCGAGATCAAGGGCTGAATTGCAACCACACCCAGCATCGTTGCATCACGAATGACTAAATCAAGCTGTCGACCCTTTAACAGTGCTGGTGCAAGCGTCAACTGCAGCGAAGACTCTGGTAAAGGCTGTACTGAAGCGACGGGCCGAACTCTCACGTCCCGACGGCCAACGTACTCAACTTTAGCCTCGCACTCTTGCCCTTTACCATCAAAGATATGAATAATTGCTCCAACATCTAAGCGAAGCACCTGACGTAGATGTTGCGCTTCGTCTAACGGCAGCGTGACAACAACATCTAGGGCCGACAGCTTCGGCGCAAAGAATCGTGGAGGCATCAAGGAATTATAGTGTGACTAATGTGCTGCGTCATATCATCCTGTCGGAGTCTTCGTGAGATCTATGTTCTCTATCTGAGCGACGATTTCGCGGTATACTCATAGCACCTTGCTACTGCTCCGAGATCAGCTGCTCGGCAAATACAAGGTTCTGGAACCGCTCGGTAGTGGCGGCTTCGGTTCTGTGTACCTAGCACATGATACCTGGATCGACAAAAAGGTTGCGATCAAGGTGCCACACCGCCAGAACATTGATTTTGGTGAGTTGCTAAAGGAACCGCGTCTACTCGCGAGCCTTAATCATCCCAATGTGGTCTCAATCACAACAGCGGAAAAACAAAATGACATATTCTTTATCGTTATGGAATATGTCCCTGGTGCCACGTTAGAGCAAATCATCGCGGCCGAGGGTGCACTCGAACTTTCTCGTGGACTCGATTATATCTGCCAGATTTGTAATGCGGTTGGTCATGCACATGATCAAGGCGTGCTTCACCGAGATCTTCGACCTGGTAACGTGCTTGTGTCTAAAACCGGCCTGCTTAAGGTCGCAGACTTCGGAACTGCACGATTTCTCGAAATCGCAGCTCACGGTTCAACAGTCATTGGTAGTCCAGCCTACATGGCACCGGAAGTATTCGACGGTAAGGCGGTCTTTGCATCAGACATCTATTCTTTAGGCTGCACAATGTACCAGATTCTGACCGGCTCGGCACCGTATACCCCACCCGCACCAAAAGAATTAGACAAGTTAATGAGCGGTGAACTAGTCAGCGCTCCTCGTCTTAAGAATCCGAACATTCCGACACGAGTTAGCGAGATCATTATGCGTGCGATGGCACCTAATATCTCCGAACGATATAAACAGGCGGATGATGTTCTAACCGACTTGCTTGATGGACGACCTGAAAACTCAGTTCGCAGAACACACTCTAATCAAACGTCAAACAACGAAAAACCATTATCAGTTAGCAATCACGCAAGTGACACACCTCAACAACGATTCTGCTGGCACTGCCGAAAGCCGCTTCACGCCAAAACCGATAGGTGTCCGTTTTGTCGGGAAATGCAGTAGGTGTTACCATTAAGTGATTCGGCGGCTGAACATGTTGGTGTGTATTAACATCGTCACGCACCCCCGATTCTGTGACACTCGCCGCTGTACCAACTGGCCGTAAGGAGCCTTCGATGGCATTCTCAGGTACCGGAAAAATTTGGATGAATGGCAGTCTCATAGACTGGAATGACGCTAACATCCATATTGCTTCGCATATCATTCACTACGGTAGCGGCGTCTTCGAGGGTGCCCGTTGTTACAACACGCCGCTTGGTCCCGCTTGTCTGCGGCTCGATGCGCATATGCGTCGTCTGATCGACTCGGCAAAAATCTATCGGATGGAATACCAGTTATCTCAAGCTGGGTTCGAAGCGGCCGTGCTCGATACAATCCGAGCTAACAACTTTAAGGCTTGCTACATACGACCGCTTATCTACCGCGGATATGACTCCCTCGGCATTGACCCAAGCTCATGTCCGGTCGAAGCAAGTATCATCCTCTGGGAATGGGGTGCATATTTAGGTTCTGAGGCACTTGAGCAAGGTGTAGATGTGTGTGTCAGCTCCTGGTCACGAATGGCACCAAATACTCTGCCATCACTCGCAAAATCAACGGCGAACTACGCCAACGCTCAATTGATCAAAATGGAGGCCATCGCTAACAACTATAGTGAGGCCATCGCGCTCGATCCAAGTGGCCTCGTCAGTGAAGGTAGTGGGCAGAATTTATTCATGGTACGTGATAACACGATCTACACGCCTGCAACAGCTTCATCCATTCTGCCTGGTATTACGCGTGACTCAATCATTACTATTGCTAAAGAACTCGGCTTCGCTGTAGTCGAACAAGGAATACCTCGAGAAGCGCTTTACATTGCCGACGAACTATTCATGGTGGGCACCGCAAGTGAAGTCACTCCGGTCCGTTCGGTAGATCGCACACCAATTGGATCAGGAAGTCGAGGTCCGATCACCAAAGCTCTCCAAAAACACTTTTTTGACATTATCAATGGTGAAGTCCCTGATCGATATGATTGGCTTACCTTTGTGGATCCCGATGAGGCCTCAAAGCGACGAGCAACGACGGAAAAGTCAAAATCTGCGTAAATATCCAGTAAACGATCATGGTCTGCGACCGACAGGATGAATGAACGACGTTCCTCTGGTATCGCATCATCTGACCCTTATGTGACGGCCTTACGGCTACTCGCACGCCGAGAGTTGTCTTCATTACAGGTTCGTGAACGACTGCATAGACGATTGTTCCCGCCTGATGTCATCGACAAAGCCTTGGTACGCCTGCAAGAGGAGGGTGCCCTGGATGATCGTAGGACAGCTTTTGCATACGCACGTACGGCTGTCAAACTGAAGTCCAGAGGACGGTTCCGGCTCATAAGAGAAATCGAAGCCCTCGGGGTCGGCACTGAAACCGCCCACGAAGCTGTAGCAGCTGCTTACAGAGAAATCTCCGAGGAAGACGTCCTCGAACGAGCACTTGCTCGCCGTCTCAACGGTTCCGTCAAAAATTGGAAGGAAGCAGGTCGACTTCAACAAGCATTGCGACGACAAGGGTTTTCTGACGAGATGATTCTTGGAGCACTCAAACGTCGAGGTTTTGGACGAGGCGATACTGAATGAACACTGGTACCACAACGTAACCCACGGTAGAATGGCAATCATGACGGTAGAAAACGTCCGAAACAGTTTTCTGGAGTTTTTTCAACAACACGAACATCATCTCGTGTCAAGTGCACCATTGGTGCCCGCCGAAGATCAAACCCTGCTTTTTATAAACGCGGGCATGAATCAATTCAAGGAAGTAATTCTCGAGAACAACGCCAGAAACTACAGTCGAGCTGTAACCGTACAAAAATGCATGCGTGTCAGTGGGAAACATAATGACCTTGATACTGTTGGGCGTTCTCCCTGGCATCATACGTTCTTTGAAATGTTAGGAAATTTTTCGTTCGGTGATTATTCCAAGGAAACAGCTATCTCATTGGCATGGTCCTTATTAACTGAAAACTGGGCTCTACCGCCAGAACGATTGCGCACTACTATTTTTAGAGGGTCTAAAGACGTACCTCGCGATGACAAGGCTCTTGAATGCTGGACGAAGCTACTGCCATCAAACCGCATTGACGAATTAGGCGTGGCAGAAAATTTCTGGGCGATGGGTGATACTGGGCCCTGCGGTCCTTGTTCGGAAATCCATTACCATCTCGGTGACCACCATCCCTGCACGGCGACACCATGTCGTGGAACTGCCTGTGATTGTGATCGATACATCGAGATTTGGAATCTTGTATTCATAGAATTCGACCGGCAAGTAGATGGTTCACTGGAAAAATTGTCATCGCCTTCAATTGATACGGGAATGGGGCTGGAACGTATTACAGCGGTTCTTCAAGGTAAAGAATCAAATTACGACACCGACCTCTTTACGCCACTTCTAACAGCCATCAGCAAACGAGTTGACATTCCTTATGGAGACCGTTCTACCGCTGACGAATCAATGCGGGTGATCGCTGATCATCTCCGAGCAATGACTTTTTTGATTGGTGATGGTGTTACTCCTTCGAACGAGTGGCGTGGGTACGTTCTTCGTAAGATCATGCGGCGTGCTATGCGTCACGGAAAAACACTAGGGCTCAATGAACCATTCCTGTATTCACTCACGACAACGGTTATCGAAGAAATGGGGCACGCCTATCCAGCATTGCAACCGAGCCGAGACACTATTGTCAAAACTGTGTTAAACGAGGAGAAAAGGTTTGACATGGTATTGAATGCCGGACTCCCTAAACTGGAAGATGCTATCAACCACGCTAAAACTGGAAATGGTGTTGTGCCAGGGGGAGAAGCATTCAAACTCTACGATTCACTCGGAGTGCCAATTGAATTCATGGAAGATCTGGCTGAAGAACGTCAGGTGAAAATTGACCGATCAGAATTCAACCGGCAGATGGAAACACAGCGTGCGCGTGCGCGTGCGGGTAGTAATTTTAAGAAGGCTTCCAAGAATTTCAGCTGGATTGCTCCAGAAGCTGTGACAACCGAATTAAATCAGGCTGGCGACAGCTTTACCGGCTATTCGGAAACTACCGCCAGCGACGTCCGCGTTCTTATGTTATGGAGCGATGATGGCATAGGGTGCGAGAAGCTTGAACAGGGTGAGACCGGATACGCCTCTCTCGCACGTACCCCCTTCTATCTGGAATCAGGCGGGCAAGTGTCTGATACAGGGATCCTCACAACGGATGATGGTCTTGTCGCGATCGTGGAAGATCTGGTGCCGCAACCAGTCCGTACGGTACCAAGAGTACATAAAGTGCGGATAAAAAGTGGCTCCATAACCCAAGGTACCTGCGTAACGGCTGCCGTAGACGCTAGTCGTCGCAACGCAATTCGGCGAAATCATACAGCAACCCATCTACTGCATGCTGCACTACGTCGTGTGCTAGGAGAGCATGTCAGTCAGGCTGGATCGCTCGTCGCGTCCGACCGCTTGCGATTTGATTTCACTCATCAGGCACCACTAACCACTGAGGAAATCGACAAAATCGAACAAGTGGTTAGCGCGCAGATTGGCTTTAATACACCAGTTGGAACTGAGGAAAGACTTACCGAAGAAGCCATCTTGGAAGGTGCCATTGCACTTTTTGGGGAAAAATACGGGGAACGTGTTCGCGTGGTCTCGATACCACAGTTCAGCGTGGAACTGTGCGGTGGCACCCATTGTGTCGCAACTGGAGATATTGGAGCTTTTACGATTGAACAAGAAAGCAGCATAGCGGCGGGTGTTCGTCGTATCGAAGCTCTAACAGGTGACGCAGCGGTCCGGCACATACAGTCGCGTCGCATTACACTGCGGCAATTAACTGATGTGCTCGGTGCATCCGGAACCAAAGCCCTCGAAGTCATAAGGCGTCTAAAGCAAGACACCAAGCAACTTACCCGTGAAATTAGTGCGCTCAAAGTCAAGTCAGCCTTGAGCGACGAGACCACTGACAAAACCGACGTGGTCATCAACGGGGTCACGCTGATGACTCGCAAGGTTTCTGGCTTAGACAAAGCGGCCATGCGTACACTCGCTGATTCACTTAAAGAAGAACTAGAGGTCGGTGTCGTAGTCCTCGCATCGGTCACGGAGAACAACCGAGTTCACGTCATTGTGACCGTCACACCAGATCTCACCGGACGTGTCAAAGCTGGCCAAGTGGTCAAGACTATCGCTCCAATCGTAGGTGGCAACGGTGGTGGCCGTGCAGATTTCGCGGAAGCTGGCGGGAAGGACTCATCAAAAATCGATGAGCTGTTGGACACTAGCCGCACGGTTATTCAACAGCTACTCACACAGTAACGCCTTAGCAACAAATATTAATTGCGAAATTCAAGACAGTGCCAAACGAAAATACAGACGGCGTGGTTAAGCTGAGGCTCGATATTTGGCTTGACGTAGCCTGCCTTTTTCGAACTAGATCTGAAGCACAACGCGCATGCAAAGGTGGAAAGATAGACGTGAACGGGCAGCGTGCGAAACCTCACAGAGAAATTCAAATCGCTGATGAGATTTCGATGACGCGCTCACTTGGACGTAAACAGCAGGTTGTCGTACGAAAACTTGTGGAGCGTCATCTACCAAAAGGTGAGGCTAAACAATTATACGAAGACATTTCACCAGAACCGACTCCTGAGGAAGCCGAATTTCTACGACTCGCTCGATTAGCGAGCCCGTCGGCAAGATGGGGTAAACCAAGGGCCCCTGAAAAACGAGAGCGGCGTGAACTGAGACGGTTGAAAGGTCGAACAAATTAATTATGCTATAATTCTACGTTCCTAGTTTTGGCGGAATGAGTCAACAGCACCTAAGTCTCGTAAGAGGACGTCCCAAGTGGCAAATCATAAGTCAGCAATAAAAGCGCAGCGACAGAACATTAAGCTTCGGGAACGCAATAGACAGGAACGGACGCGACTGCGTACTGCACTCAAGTCTATACGGGCCAGCATCCATGCAGGCGACACAAACTCGGCCCAGGGTGTCCTAAGCGATACCGTATCGCTTATTGATAAGATGGCCAGCAAGAAGATCATCCACAACAACACAGCGGGACGCTACAAATCACGACTGGTCAAGCAGATCGCGAAACTATCCGCCTCGGCCTGAATCCACCAGCAACATCACTGGCAAAGTTCAACCACGAGCCGTTCAAGCAGCACGCGCGGATCACCAGCCGAAGTTTTAAGATCAAGGTCGGTTCGATACAAAGCCTCGACTGCCGTCGGTATCCGAGAGGAATCTAGTTGTGTTTCTACAAACCAGCGCAGTTGTCCAAGTATCATTTCCGGTGCCTTGCCATCAGCCAACGCAAGTGCTAACTCACGCAAGGCTACATCAGTTCTACGATGCTTAATGGCATCAGCCACAGCAAAAGCGTCTTGGAGGTCCGCATCACCCACAACGGCTTTAACATCGTCTACGCCGATCTGTTTCTGGCCTAAAGCGTAAAGGAGCACGCGATCAAAATCAGCTCGGATACGTGCGATATCCCCTCCTACTCGCTGTGCAAGCAACCGCACCGCTGCTCCCTCAAACTTCACGTGATGGCGATCTGCCTGGTCACGAATCCAGCTTGCAGCAGCATGAGCGTCTGGAATACCCTCACACTTGATTACTGTTGCTTCCTTCAATAATAACTTCCCAATTGTCGTACGTTTATCTACCTTGGATGCAACCAAGACGACGGAGGCATGTGGTTCAGGATCTTCTACAAATTTCAGAAAATCATCAAGTTCGCGTTTCGTTGTTTTGCTTTCTCGCTTGGGCATAAGCAAGTGCTCAGCTCGCAGGACAATGACCATACGACGAGGGGAAAGCATCGGAAAAGTTCTCGCCGCATCAAGCACCGCGCCAATGGTCGTGTCGTCTCCGTAAACTCGTTGAACATTGAACGGACGGAGATCAACCTCAATAGCATTCTGAAAATCCGCTGCAAGATTAGATTTCTCCTCTTCATCATCACCGATAAGCAGATAAAGTGGATCCGTCTGACCAGCTTTGATCTGTTTTCGAACGGCTGCTGGCGTTGAGGTTGGCATCACAACAATCCGACTGAAAAATTAGAAGGCTTCTAAGATGGAGCTCACAACCGTCGCAGCAAAATCCTCAGCGATGCGTTCCATGGCATTGGCTTCCTGGCCAAAAAAAGTGCTCGGATCAAGTGCGCCTCCCCCACTCGCAACTTCATACTCATCCTGGAACGTCATGGAACCATTTTGCCAAATGATCTCATCGGCCCGCAGATCTCGGAATACAATGTTTGCGGTCATCGAAAAAATGTACCGAGAGGCTTGTTGTTCGGCCGTAAAACTGGCAGGGGCGATACTCATCGACACTATGTCCCCTTCCAGCACAGCATCAGCACCGTTCTCATCAGGAACCACCCGATAGTTACCTCGGCCAATAAATTCAATCCGTACATATTCCGTAACCACCTGATCCACTTCAAAATACGGCGTCTGGTTGCCAAACATTGGCACACCGATTGTCTTAATGTAATCTGGTAAAAATGACCCTCGGCCCGCCAACGCATAACCGCAGCCAGATGACAACACACCCAATACGAACACTAGGCTGACTGCAGACCAGTACCAGGTTAAACGCCGTCCGACTCTACTTGGCATCACTTCTCCTTTAAAAGCTAATCTGCGTGTTTAAACCGCAACGATACTGACTAACTTTCCATGCACGACGACAACCTTCCGCACCACCTTGTCCTGAATATGACTAACAATCCTGGAATCTGCCAACGCAAGCGCTTCAAGATCCGAATCATCTAGACCAGCCTGCACGGTTAATCGAGCACGCACCTTACCGTTTACCTGTACTGGTACTATGATTTCATCTAGTTTTGCTACAGCCTCATCGTAAGTTGGCCACCCTGCAGCAGTCACTCCACCTGTATGCCCGAGCATCTCCCAAAGCTCTTCGGCAATATGTGGTGTAAACGGCGATAGCATGAGAACCAGTGACTCAACCGCCTCCTGCACAACTTGAATACTTTCCCGCCGCACCGACTTGGAAGATTTATTGGAAGTGGTTTTTGGACCGCATCCGATACCATCACAAAACACATACAATTCGTTCACCAATTCCATCAACGCTGATACTGCGGTATTGAGGTGTACTCGAGGATCAATATCACTGGTTACCCGACGAATCGTGTCATGCGTCTTACGGCGCAAATCGCGTTCAGCGTCATTCAACTTCAGGGTTGAAAAACCCTCTATGCTGGACCCGCGAAGTAATGTGCACAACGACTCTACGAGCCGCCAGACGCGCGTCAGGAAACGAAAACTTCCCTCTAAACCACTATCTGTCCATTCCACTTCTTTCTCTGGAGGCGCTACGAATGTTTCGTATAAACGTAGCGCATCAGCGCCGTAGGCTAACATCATGTCGTCAGGATCAACCACATTCCCCTTTGACTTAGACATGACAGCGCCATCCTTCAAAACCATCCCCTGGGTCAATAAACGGGAAAATGGTTCATCGTGCCCAACCAAACCTAAATCCCGCAGCACCCGACAAAAGAATCTCGAATAGATCAGATGCAGAATGGCATGCTCAACACCACCGCTATAAAAATCTATCGGAGCCCAATAACGCACTTTTTCTGGATCAAACGGTAAAGCGTCGTTCTGTGGATCACAATAGCGATAAAAGTACCACGAAGAATCAACAAACGTGTCCATCGTATCAGTCTCACGCTGCGCAGGCCCGTCACAAGAGGGACAATTCGTATTAACAAATTCAGGAACTTGCGACAACGGTGAGTCGCCTTTACCACTGAACGTAGTCACCTCCGGAAGCTCCACTGGTAGATCGTCGTACGGCACTGGCACCGTGCCACATCGATCGCAATAAATAATGGGAATAGGCGTTCCCCAGTATCGCTGTCGTGAAATGCCCCAGTCTTTCAAGCGATACTGCACCGTTCCTTCACCCACACTTCGTCGCTCGGCGTCACTTGTCAGGCGAGTGATCGCTTCATCCCAAGGCAAGCCGCTATACTCGCCTGAATTAACGAGGGAGCCCGTTCCAGCGAACGCCTCCGTTAACGTATCGGCATCTAGTGGTTTCTGTTTCTCGTCATCAGGCTGTACAACAATCCGTATCGGTTGCGCGTACTTGCGTGCGAATTCAAAATCTCGTTGATCGTGGGCTGGAACCCCCATAACAGCACCAGTGCCATAACCGCCAAGGACAAAATTGGCTATCCAGATTGATATTTTCTCGCCTGTGAATGGATTGATGGCTTGGCGTCCAGTATCGAAACCTTCTTTCTCAATACTTCCCGTTAGGCGCGCAGTGCGATCTTGCGTACGAAAGCGACGGGCATGAGAGGCCAAAAGTTCACCATTCGGCATTTCAGTCCTAAAGCGCTCGACTAATTCATGTTCGGGCGCCAATAATAAAAAAGTCGCTCCAAAAATCGTATCAATGCGGGTTGTGAACACCTCAATCGATGAATTTGCATCGTCAGCCAAAACAAACCGTACTTGAGCACCTTCTGACCGGCCAATCCAATTTCGCTGCATCGTGAGCACTTTTTCTGGCCAGTCCTTGAGCTGCTCGATGCCCTGTAATAACTGCTCGGCATAGTGAGTTATCCGAAGAAACCACTGCTCTAAATCACGGATCTCAACTTCTGTTGAGCATCGCCAGCAGGCGCCATCAATCACTTGTTCGTTGGCTAGCACCGTCTGACATCCTGGGCACCAATTGACACTTGATCGCCTTCGGTACGCAAGATCTCGCTCAAACATCTTGAGGAAGATCCACTGATTCCAACGATAATAATCAGGAAGGCAGGTGGTCACCTCCCGATCCCATGAATAACTGATACCAAGACGTTTCAACTGCCCCTTCATATGGGCAATATTGTCTAGAGTCCATGTCTTTGGGTGAATATTATTTTGAATCGCAGCATTCTCAGCCGGCAAGCCGAATGCATCCCAACCAAACGGATGAAGCACCTGGTAACCACGCATCCGCTTCATGCGAGCTACGATGTCACCGATCATATAGTTCCGGACGTGCCCCACGTGGGCATGTCCAGAGGGATAGGCAAACATGACCAAACAGTAAAATTTTGGTTTTGACGAATCAGGGTCAACCTCAAACGAACGCTGCTCGACCCAGCGCATCTGCCACTTGCGTTCGATTGCTTGAGGGTTGTAATCAGCCACGGATTGGACTCGGGTTGCCTCTGCCACGCAGGACGTCGTTGTGCGACGACGTCGTTATACCGACATCGGTTTTATTATAACGTAGACCAGTATGGGCGTTGGACACGCCGAATCGAATCAATCACAGCATCTGCACGTTCCGGAACACCTTCGAACGTCGGAATTTGACCTGATGGCACCTGGTCTAGAATCTGTATCGTCGATTCAAGGCATGCTGTCAATGCCTGAAGGTCATAGCCACCCTCCACAACCGCCGCTAAGCGACCTTGGCAACATTCGACTGCGACCGCAAGCAAATGGCGAGTCATGGCCGCATAGCCCTGAGTAGTTACCCGCATCCCCGCCAAAGGATCCCGTTCGTGCGCATCGTAACCGGCAGAAACGATTAAAAGCTCAGGGTTAAAAGACCTTAGCACTGGCGTAATCAAGTTACGGAATACCAAATCATAGTCGGCATCATTGGCTCCAGCAGCTAGAGGCACATTAAACGTAAAGCCCTCTCCTTGATTCTGGCCAACGTCATCAGTCTTACCGGTGCCCGGATAAAAAGGATATTGATGGGTCGACACATACAAAACCCTCGGATCATCGTAAAACATCCACTGCGTGCCGTTACCATGGTGCACGTCATAATCAACAATAGCCACTCTTGATAATCCACGAGCTAAGGCACTGGCAGCTGCGACCGCTACATTGTTAAATAAACAAAACCCCATCGCGCGATCGCGTTCAGCATGATGCCCAGGTGGACGAACAAGCGCCAAGGCTGGCGCATCATTATCTAACGAATGGCCAACCGCCATAATCGCGGCGCCTGCAGCAAGTCTTGCCACCTCATAAGAATCTGGTGACGTGTAAGTGTCGGGGTCTAGTCCGACGGCCCGTCCGGCGGTACTTGCGATCGACTTGACATAATCATCCGTATGTACGGCCTTAAGTTCCTCTTCTGCAGCCAATCTAGGAACTATTAGCTCCTGCCCAGCCTCCACCCAATGCCTAGCAACAGTATCCATCACCTCGGCACGTTCTATCCGCTCGGGATGCCCTGGTGGAGTTACGTGATCCGAAAACTTGCTAGCGCCGATGAGGGCAAACCTAGATTTACTCATGAAGTGTCCAATGTCTTTCGAGCTAGATGAGTCAATTTACCCAAAGATAACTCTAATTCCAATCGCTTGCCTTCAAGGTTCTGACCTTCTTGGTAGCACGGCACCTCAATTGGGTGACCAATGACCAGCACCATACGACTAAATGGTTTTGGTATTTGTGTTTCGTCCCAGCTAGGTACAGTCCAAAATCGCTCAGCTTCTATGTGAAATGGCAGGATCGGATTACCTGTCACACTACTTAACCAAACAGCACCAAATTTTGCATGTCGAGCTGGACCACGAGGACCATCTACGGTAAATCCCACTGGCTTGCCAGCTTCCATTTCTCGTCTAAGTTGTATGAGAGCCCGCTTGCCGCCATGGGAACTTGACCCTCGCGCTGTTTCGTACCCGAACCGTTCAATAATCCGAGCGATCCATTCACCATCAAAGTTTTCACTGGTTATAACTACAATGTCTCGATCCCGAAAATAGTAGGTCGCACCCAATATACGGCCATGCCACAGTGCCATAACCGGGTGTCGACCACTCAATTCGATTGCAGTCAGGTGTTCCCAACCACGAACACGCCAGCGCAACGTCAGACCCAGCATCGCTATAATGCTGTAACCTGCAACACCAATGAGTGCAACTCGCCATCGCTGCCAGGGCGTTAACTGTCGCCGACTAGGAACCACGTTGTTTTCCGTTAACTGAGTCTCTGCATTCTGCACGTCAGTCTCGAAGTTCTCTTACATACCTTCGTAGTCTGGACCTCCACCACCCTCAGGTGGAACCCAGTCAATAATTTGGTACGGGTCCATAATGTCACACGTCTTGCAATGTACACAGTTCGACGCGTTAATCTGTAAACGCGGACCTGTTCCATCATCTGCATTGACCATCTCGAACACGTTAGCAGGACAGAATCGAAGACATGGATTCCTATATTCCGTGCGACACCGCGTACGACAAATGTCAGTGTCGTGAACCAGTAAGTGAGATGGCTGATCCTCGCTGTGTCTCGTGCCAGAATAATGTACGTTAGTTAAGCGATCGAACGTCAATGAACGATCGACTTTGAGCGACGATATTTCTGGTATCTCCTGGCCGTAGTACCCGTTCACAGTCGAAAGGCGTTCGTGACCAGCCGTGGCCAGCATCGGATCCTGCATCCACCATCCCTTTGTTATCAATGATAAACCTGCATAAATTAAACCGGCTGGTAGACCATAGGCAAAGCTTTGGTGGACATTCCGCACAGGGTACAGCTCGTGTCGTACCGCACCGTTATCGACAAGCTCTTGAAATTTGCTCAGCTGTCGGGCGGACGGGTCTTTAGCGCGAACCCCTTCGAACGCCGCTTCTGCTGCGTACATACCCGTACGCATCGCCAAGTGAATACCCTTCAGTCTCAACGAATTCACAAATCCAGCAGCATCACCAACAATGATGGCGCCGTCAACACAGAGCTTGGGAATCGCATGCCAACCCCCTTCAGGCAAGGCTTTGGCACCATACCGGATCATCTGCCCAGCAGACAGCAATGACGAAACGAAAGGATGCATCTTAAAACGTTGAAACGCTTGGTGAGGATCAAAAAGCGGGTCACGATAGTCTAGGCCAACGACAAAACCAACTGAGATCTCTTCCGCCGATAGGGCATATAGGAAACCGCCACCAAACTCCTCAAATCGTAAGGGATGACCTAGTGTGTGGATCACAGTTCCAGGCGTCAGACGACCTGGCGGCACATGCCATAACTCCTTGAAACCGAGCGCGTAACTCTGCGGTATACGGTCACGACTGAGATCGAAACGAGACACCAGTGTCTTAGTTAGGTTACCTCTCACGCCATCAGCCAAGATGGTAACCGTTGCTCGAATATCAACACCAGGCTCAAAATTCGATTTCTGTTCTCCCTCTCGGCCAATACCACGATCTCCGGTTCTGACACCAACGACACGGTCCCCGTCATAGAGTAACTCCGATGCAGCGAAACCATTAAAAACGTGGGTACCCTCTTTTTCAGCCAAGTCAGCCATCCACTTGACGAGATGATTCAGGGAAGTTACATAGCACCCATGATTGTTGAGTGGTGGTGGTGTAATCGGAAAACGGATCGCCTTTCTGGGTGTGAAATACATGACACGATCGTCCTGTACTGGTGTGCCGAGTGGCACATCAAGAGACTCACAATTTGGAACTAATTCTCGGAGGACACTTGGGTCGAACACTGCACCAGAGAGACAATGTGCCCCATTGTCACGGGCTTTCTCTAGAACAGCAACTGTTAGCGGGTCTCCACCACGTTCTCGCTGTAACCGTGCGAGGTGCAAAGCGGTAGCCATGCCAGCTGGCCCACCACCAACAACGAGCACGTCAACATCAAACGTATCTCGAGTCAGATTATTCTCCCAATGCTTTGATCATAGCCGGAACGATTTCGAATAAATCACCGACGATTCCGTAATCTGCGATCTCAAACACCGGAGCATCTGGATCTTTATTAATGGCAACAATGGTACGCGCGCCCTTCATCCCAACAACATGTTGAATCGCACCTGAAATACCAAGTGCAAAATACAACGTCGGTGCAACCGTCTGACCAGAACTGCCAACCTGACGGTCCATCGGCAACCAACCCGCATCGCAGATAGGTCTAGATGCTGCGAGTTCAGCATCCATCGCCACAGCGAATTTTCTTATCAAATCTAGATGCTCTTCACTCTTGATACCCCGCCCCACGGCGACAATACGCTCAGCCTGTGAAAGATCGACCGCCTGTTTAGCTTCCCGGAAAGGCAACTCAGGTCGCTGACGAATTTGATCAGTTGGCAGTGTAACGACAAACGACCGTCGAACGGCAGAAGACACACCCAGATCAATATTGTCAACTTGAGTAGCGCCAATCTGGAACGTGACGAGATGTGGATTTGGGCCAGTGAGACGCACATCCGCCATCATTTTTCCCTGAAACATCGGCCTTGTAAAAATCAGGACACTATCTCGCACCTCGACCTTAGTGCAATCCGTGAGAAGGGTTCGGCCTAGCCGTGCACCGAGTGCTGGGACAAAATCACGAGCTTGATAGGTGTGTGACAGTAAAACGAGGGTTGGGTCTTCGGCCCTGATCACCTGCTCTAGTGCCATCGAAAAACCATCCGCGGTGTAGAACTCTAGTGCTGAGTCCTCAACGACTAATACTTCATCAACGTTAGCATTTGCCAACTCGTCCGCAACAGTCCCAATATCTGCCCCTAGCACAACGACCGTGACTGGGTGACCGATTCCCTTGGCTACCGTAACAGTTTCCCAAGTGGCAGGATTTAATATTCCATTCTGTTGCTCAGCTACAACCAAAGTCGTCATTATCAATCCTTATAAAACTCGAGCGTCCTGACGAAGTAGCCGAATCAACTCAACCGCTGCACTAGCTGGTGTGCCGTCAACGAAATGAGTCTGCTTACTCTTCTCAGGTGTGTAGATCTTCACGATCTCATGACCAAAGGTGCCAGGCATCTCTATATCGACCGTTCGGATCGGTTTTTTCTTGGCCGCAACAATGCCCTTCAGGGTTGCGTAACGCAATTGATTAATACCACTTTGAATAGTGAGCAGAGCCGGAACCGGTAGTGCCACCCACTGAAACAAGCCACCTTCCAACTCCCGCTTGACCCGCAACTTTCCTTCGTCAAATTGAACATCCATAATGATTGTGGCATGCGGTATACCTAGGCGTGTCGCAAGGATGACACCAGTTTGTGCAAACCCTTGATCATTTGACTGAAGCCCCGTCAGTACTAAGTCGAACGGCTCCTCACGAATCGCATTCGCCAACGCCTCTGCAACCACCTCGGCTCCAGCTTTAGGAATATCGTCACTAACAACATGGATCCCGCGATCAGCCCCTCGAGCTAATGCTTCAAGAATTACTTGCCGAGCACGCACTGGACCAGCCGAGCAGACAATGATCTCACCACCATGTTGTTCCTTTAGACGCAACGCTGCTTCCAACGCGTAAGCATCAGGCTCGTTCATCTCAAAGCTCGCATCTTGATCACGAATCCACGTTTGAGCTTCGTCAACACGAACGAGCCACTCACGTGTAATGACCTGCTTGATACAAACAATGATGTTCATGATGTCGTAAACTGTGAAGGTCGTACCCACCTGAACTTCTGGTCGGACGACTACCGTCTTAAGAATATACGAGAGCTATCCGTCACAGCGCTTGAAAAGCAGGACGGCATTAGTGCCGCCGAATCCGAATGAATTCGACATCGCATAATCAATCGACTGCTCGCGGGTCGATCCAGCTACGTAATCAAGATCGCACTCAGAATCTGGATTTTCAAGGTTAATTGTCGGAGGAATCATCTGTCTCTTGATAGCAAGTGCTGTAATACCAGCTTCTAAACCACCAGCGGCACCCAGGAGATGTCCAGTCATCGATTTCGTCGACGACACCGCCATTTGATGTGCGTGATCTCCAAATACCCGTTTAATCGCAAGTGTCTCAAGCTTGTCATTGTGCGGCGTCGAAGTGCCGTGGGCGTTAACGTAGTTGACCTTGGATGGATCACAAGCAGCACTCGCTAGTGCAGCCTGCATGGCACGCGCAGCCCCGTCACCAGTCTCCGAAGGAGCAGTTATGTGAGACGCATCGGCGGACATCCCATACCCTACTAGCTCCGCGTGAATCGATGCTTCGCGTGTTCGAGCGCGCTCATATTCTTCCAATATAACAACTCCGGCACCTTCACCAATGATGAACCCATCGCGATCTCTATCAAAGGGCCGGCTCGCACGTGTAGGTTCGTCATTTCGGGTGGATAGTGCTCGCATAGCCGCAAATCCACCGACACCGAGCGGCGTAATTGCTGCTTCAGAACCGCCAGCAATCATCACATCCGCATCACCGCGCTTTATGATCTCAAATGCGTCCCCTATAGCATGTGCAGAAGCCGAACACGCGGTGCAGGTAGCTGAATTCGGACCTTTCGCGCCGAATCGGATTGAAACCTGGCCGGCTGCTAGGTTGATGATGGATGCCGGTATAAAGAACGGCGACAACCGACGTGGGCCTCCTTCGAGCAACGCTTTATGTTCGCGCTCGATCGTCGAGAAACCTCCAATGCCAGAAGCGATAAAGACACCAACTCGAGCGGCCGTTTCCGGATCAATCACAAGTTTCGCATCCGTTACAGCAAAGTCAGCTGCTGCTATGGCATATTGAATAAAGATGTCCATTTTCTTCACATCTTTTTTTGCCACAAACTGCAGCGGGTCGAATCCTTTAACTTCAC
The DNA here is from genome assembly GCA_913052135.1 of uncultured Acidobacteriota bacterium. GTDB lineage: Bacteria > Acidobacteriota > Vicinamibacteria > Vicinamibacterales > UBA823 > UBA8106. The sequence continues at coordinate 6,101 of CAJXDY010000018.1, read as the reverse complement.
CAGCAATACGAACTGGGTGGTCTGTAGTATCGAAGCGGGTGATTGAAGTAATGCCGCTGTCACCGGCGCATAGCGCATTCCAATTAACTTCCGTGCCAATCCCTAGGGATGACACCAGCCCGACACCAGTTACAACAACTCTTCTGGTCACACAGCCTCCGCTCAAACTCAATCCGTGCTATTTCTTACCCTTGGCATGCGCTTCGATGTATTCCACGGCTTCCTTGACCCGTGTAATTTTTTCGGCATCCTTGTCTGGTATTTCAATTTTAAACTCCTCCTCGAATGCCATGACCAATTCAACCGTGTCTAAGGAATCTGCCCCAAGGTCATCCACAAAAGATGCATCGAGCGTGATCTCCTCTTCGTCCACACCAAGTTGTTCAACAATAATGCTTTTCACTTTTTCTGTAACAGCCATTCGCCCTCCTACATATACATGCCACCATTGACACCCAATACCTGCCCTGTAACATAAGCTGCCGCATCCGACGCGAGGAAGCACACGGCTGCGGCAACATCATCCGGCGCACCTAACCTTCCAAGTGGTATTTTAGACAACCATCCTTCACGGTCACTAGCCGTGATGTTTCGAGTCATATCTGTCTCGATAATTCCTGGTGTCACCACGTTGACCGTTATGTTGCGCGATGCCACCTCTCGCGCTAAAGATTTTGCAAATCCTATCAGACCTGCCTTTGATGCAGCATAGTTTACCTGACCGGCATTACCCATTTGTCCGACTACAGAACTGACAGTAATAATACGGCCAAACCGCTGACGCACCATTGACCGCAATACCGCCTGCGAACAAATAAACGCGCCCGTCAAGTTCGTTTGTAAGACCGTATCCCAGTCCTCCTTCTTCATCCTCATTAATAATTGATCGCGTGTTATTCCAGCGTTGTTGACCAGGACGTCAATACGACCAAATTCCTTAACAACATCGTTCACCATCTGAACAACGCTTTCTGCATCAGTCACGTCAACGCTAGCAAGACGAGCAGTCCCACCAGCCATCTTAATGTCCTCTACAACATCGGTAGCATTCCTGTCTCTTGCTGCCGCAACCACTGTAGCGCCATCAGCCGCTGCTCGCGTCGCTATGGCCCGACCAATACCGCGCGAAGCGCCCGTTACAATAGTCACACGCCCTGTCATTGCAGTCATTCTTGCAGAGTCCCTACTGGATGACACATATCTAACCTAGCGACGCTCAAAGCGCTCCTGCTTTTCCGTCAATCTCCTTCAGCTGATCCAGCGCGGGGAGGGCATCCGTACTGACAGCCTTTAAAGTGCGATCAATTTTTCTCATCAGTCCGGTCAACACCTTACCAGGACCTACTTCAAGATACGTGTGGACGCCTTCCGATGCAAGACACCTAACTACTTGTTCCCATAACACCGGCGCCGCCACTTGCCTAATCAGGGCTTCAATTGCAGACAGGCCATCAGTTTTCGACTTCGCATCGACATTCGCTACGACAGGTATGCGCGGATTGGCAACATTCACGCTTCGCAAAATCGGCACTAATCGATCAGCCGCTGGCTGCATTAGTGCACAATGAAATGGAGCACTCACCGCCAACGGTATGACTCGCTTTGCGCCACGTTCCCGTGCCTCCGTGGTCGCACGACCGACCGCCTCTCTTTCGCCAGCAATAACCACTTGTCTGGGCGCATTAAGGTTAGCCGGTGCCACTACAGCGCCATTAGCTACATCATTACAAACCTGCATCACAATTTCAGCATCCAGGCCAAGGATAGCAGCCATGCTGCCGACACCCACCGGCACTGCTTCTTGCATAAATCGACCTCTCTCACGAACTATCATTATCGCATCAGCGAAGGATAACGTGCCAGCAGCAACATGTGCTGAGTACTCACCTAAGCTATGGCCTGCAACAAAATCTGGTTGTAGCCCTTGCGCTAATACGAATCGATACGCAGCAATACTCGTTGTCAAAATCGCTGGCTGCGCATTTTCAGTAAGAGTTAATTGTTCTTCAGGGCCGTCAACACAAATCCGGCTCAGGGATACACCTAGAATCGAGTCTGCTTCTTCAAACGTTATCCGACACTCAGCAGAGGCCTCCATTAAGGCCTTCCCCATGCCAACACGCTGTGAACCCTGTCCGGGAAAAAGAAAGGCAAGCATCAATAAAATAACCGCTCAAGGGGACATTTCACTCAGCTAATCCGTATAATGCGTCTAGCCTCATTCACTAAATCATTATTCAGCCGTAAGCCCAGACGCGAGTTTAACCATCGGACGACTGATTTGTAATCAAGAAGGCTCTCGAACCATAGAAGATTCGCTTAGTTAGACTTCATCGACCGCACGAACCTGACGCCCCTTATAAAATCCGCAGTGCGGACAAACTTGATGGGACAACTTCATTTCATGGCACTGCGGACACTCACCTGCATTAGCTGAACGGAGTGCGTCGTGAGTCCGCCTCTTTGCCGTTCGTGATTTCGAATGTCGTCGTTTCGGATTTGGCATCGTGAGTTCCTCAATTTAAGGTATTAAATAATTTCCTCATCTCTTGTCGAGCACCGACCTCAGATCTGCCAGTCGAGAATCGTGCCAAGTGGTGGAACATTGACAATTATCTCGATTGAGATTTATCCCGCAGATTGGACAAAGGCCGAGGCAGTTTTCTACACACAAAGGTTTCATTGGTAGTGATATATATAATTGCTCGCGTACTAACTGTCCAAGATCTATTTCTTCGTCGTGGTAAAAAGCGACAGCCAAAGCAGCTTCTTCCACTTCAGCTTCACCATCTCCATTGTTACGCACCTGAGGGACATATAGGAGATCAAAAGCACTATCAACGGGCCTCGGATACGCTTCCAAACAACGACAGCAAATCAAATCGAGATTTGTGACCAACCGGCCTACTAAGTGATACTTCTCTTGAATTTTTCTGACATCAAAGACCAGTGACACGTCATCCTTAACGAGATAATCCTCCTTAGCTGATGTTAATGCGGACGCTACATACGTGCGCTCAAAACGCTCACTCTTTTCGGATACATCTCGTAAATCTAAATACATACTGCACTTGCGGGGTCTTTAATCAAAAGCCAATCGTTAATTTTAGCATGAAACCTCATTATGTTTCGACCCATGGCCTGGGGATAAAGAGGCTCTCGTACAGATTAATGGCAAAGCGATCAGTCATTCCAGCCAGAAAATCCATCGCGGCTACATCCACTCCATCAGACTTTATGACATGGCGGTCGAGAAATTCTTCTGGACCTTCATGAATTTTTTCCCACAAACCTCCTAAAATGCCAGCAGCTTTTCGAAACTCTATAGTTGCCAGGCTATCCTCATAAACTGTTTCAAAAAGAAACGCCCGAAGACTTAATAGGGCTTTGAGCACGTTGTCACTCATTCGAATTTCATCCAATCCCGCAGCCGTGGTTTCACGAATAGTATTGGAAACCAATCGACCAATTCGCTCAGACGAACTGTGTCCAAGTAAATCGACAGCCTCACTTGGCAAGTCATCCATACATAAAATACTGGCTCGTATTGCATCATCAATATCGTGATTCACATAAGCGATAATGTCTGCCACTCTTGCGACTTGGCCTTCTAAGGCAGCTGCACGGTTAGATAAGTCTGCACCAACCGGCGCACCTCGCTTTCCCTTGGAGTGTTTAGCGATTCCATCGCGCACCTCCCATGTTAAATTCAACCCGTCGCCGTTGTTTTCGAGATGATCAACAATACGAAGGCTTTGTTCATAATGGTTAAATCCGCCTGGTATCAGATCTCTCAGCACGCGTTCTCCCGCATGACCAAATGGTGTATGTCCAAGGTCGTGACCAAGCGCGATAGATTCAGTAAGTTCCTCGTGTAGCCTCAAGACTTTCGAAATTGTGCGAGCAATCTGTGACACCTCTAACGTATGGGTAAGACGAGTTCGATAATGATCACCTGTTGGTGCAAAAAACACCTGGGTCTTATGTTTTAAACGACGAAAAGCTTTACAGTGTACTATCCGGTCACGATCACGCTGATACGCTGGCCTAATTGGATCGTCTGATTCTGGTCGCAGTCGTCCACGACTCTCAGCACTTTTCGCTGCCTGAGGAGCCAAATATTCTTGTTCTCTTGTTTCGAGTTCTTCACGAATCGTAGACATATATAACTAAATAGTTTCTCCGAAAAAGTTTAGCGTCAACTCACTTGAAAAGTAGACATGGCGACTTTCAAACCGCGAACATTAATCACAAGGCGTCAATAAAACTCTCGCCAGAATCCACCGAGGAAACACCCAACGCTTGAGACAATGTCTGGCCAACATCAGCAAACGAATGACGTACGCCCAAGTCAACGTTTCTGATTTTCCTCCCAACAACTAAAAGTGGTACATACTCGCGAGAATGGTCACTGCCAGGTGTCGTGGGATCATTACCGTGGTCTGCCGTAATTACCAATAAATCATTGGGTCCCACACATGGTAATAGTTCCAGTAAGTGCCTATCGAAACGTTCGAGATTAGCTGCATAACCCACTACGTCATTACGGTGTCCATAAACCGTATCGAAATCGACACAATTTGCGACAAGCAGCCCGCAAGTCGTCTTTCTCATGCTGCTGTTCAAAGCTGTCATCACTTCATCGTCGCAGTCTGTATGTACTGACTCGGAAATTCCTCGACCAGCAAACAAGTCACTTACCTTCCCAATGGCCACCACAGGTAGACCTTCTGCATGCACACGGTCGAGCAGCGTTAATCCTGAAGGAGGCTGGGCAAAATCTCGACGCTGAGCTGTCCGTCGAAACGAACCAATCGGTCCAGTGAACGGTCGCGCTATAACTCGACCGACTCCAATTCCTTTAACCATAACATCGTAGGCCGTTTCACAAAACCGGTACAGTAAGTCCACTGGAATAACATCTTCGTGAGCAGCTATTTGGCAGACGCTATCGGCCGACGTATATACAATGGGTGAGCCGGTAGATAGATGTTCTGCACCAAGTTTCTGGATAATTTCCGTTCCAGAAGCAGCAACATTACCTATAACTGACCGCCCAATTTTCTGCTCGAATTCATTAATACTCGATTCAGGAAAACCATTCGGAAACACTGGAAAAGCATGCGTCGTAGTAACGCCCATTAATTCCCAATGCCCTGTAACAGAGTCCTTTCCCGCTGACACTTCGGCCATTTTACCGATTGCAGCCTGCCGCCTCGCTGGACAGGAACCACCTAGTTCCACGAGAGAACCAAGTCCAAGGGCTCGAAGCGTCGGTATTGCTAATGACACCCGCTTAGCAACATTACCGATCGTATTGCTATGCTCGTCACCATAAAGAACCGCATCGGGCAACGCTCCAATACCAGCGCCATCAAGGACAATCATGATTGTACGGAGGTATCGCTGAGATTCTGAAGACACGTGCTTACGTCGGGAGGATCATAGGCCAGCAGGAACCCATATAAACATCACCCTAATTTTCAAGAGCATGAATTATTTGCTTAGATTGGATAAATGTCCGAGTTGGATCGTTATCAACCTGAATCCACTGTAGATTAGGCTCTTTCCTGAACCAAATCAACTGGCGTCGCGCATATCGTTGATTCTCACGGACGATGAGTTCTCGCGTACTAGCCTCGTCGCCAAAACCATTAAGAAACGCCAGCGCCTGCCGATACACCATTCCGCCAAATGGTGGGGCCGTGTCAGGCACACCACGCGCGCGTAGCAAACGAATCTCATCAAGCAAACCAGCAGCAAACTGTTCATCTACGCGTTGAGCCACCTTGGCCGCAGTTTGCTCTCTCGACTGTCGCAAACCAATACCTGTGACTATGAAATCAGCAAGAGGTGAACGGGTTTCAGCAAAGTGTGCGGTCAAAGATTTACCAGTCAAGTAATACACTTCAAGTGCTCTAACCAAGCGCCTCTCATCACGTGCTTGAATTCGACAAGCCGAGTCAGGGTCAACCCGACCAACCATTCGATGAAGGTGCTCGACACCTCGCCTCGCGGCAATTCGTTGTAACCTGTTCCGAAGCACTGCATCACGACTGGGACCTGGAAATAAACCCCTAGTTAATGCCCGATAATACAAA
>CAJXDY010000017.1:0-41031 GCA_913052135.1 uncultured Acidobacteriota bacterium | reverse complement strand
CGAGTGGCGACAGGAGAGACCGTTGGTGTAATCGGACCAAACGGTTCAGGAAAGAGCACATTACTCAAACTGGTGGCAGGCATCACAAAGCCTACTAGCGGGACGGTGAATGTAAAAGGCCGTATTTCTGCCTTAATCGAACTGGGCGCTGGATTTCATCCTGAGATTTCAGGTCGAGAAAACGTCTTCATTAACGGCATTATGCTGGGTCTGTCCAAGCGAGAAGTTTCACAAAAGTTTGAAGAGATTGTTGCGTTCGCCGAGTTAGAAGAATTCATTGACGCACCGGTTAAAACTTATTCATCAGGCATGTACGCGCGGCTCGGTTTTGCAGTCGCGATTCACGTCAATCCGGACGTGCTCTTGGTGGACGAAATCTTAGCGGTAGGCGACCAAGGATTTACACACAAGTGCCTAGATAAATTCGCCGAGTTCCGCCGGCGTGGCAAGACAATTCTTCTGGTTACGCACTCGCTTTCCCTTGTCGAACGTTTTTGTGATGATGCAGTGTGGTTAGACTCCGGTCTCATTAAGGCGGTTGGAGATCCGAAACGTGTTGTCGATGCCTATCTGTCGCACGTAGAAAGCCAGGAGGAACTGCAACTCGAAGCTGACGATATAAAAACTCGGAAGATGACCGAAACGAGTTCCGAGCCTCTAACGACTGGTGAAGCTTCAATGGACGACATGTTTCAAGTCGTAGAAGGTAGATGGGGCTCTCGCGAAGTTGAAATATTGGACGTCACACTGGTCGGTGATGATGGTAAGCCTGCACACGTTTTTCACTCGGGCGATCGCATGTCTGTGCGCGTGCACATAAATGCTGAAAAACCGGTGTCAGACTTTGTCTTTGGAGTCGGACTCTTTAATGTAGATGGAGTTTGTTGTTATGGGACAAACACCGATCTCGAACACCTGGTATCTAAGGAAATAGATGGCGAGGGCACGGTCGACTTTACGATAGACAGCCTTGAACTCGTTGCAGGGACGTATAAGCTAGATGTTGCAGTTCATAAACGTGACGGTTATCCGTACGATTACCACCGGTTACTATATACATTTCGTGTGAAGTCACGAACGAATGACGTAGGCATTTACCGGCCACGCCATAAATGGAAGTTTCCCTCAAACGTTCGTTTCAGCGGGCCGTTAGAATAATGGACCACTCAATTGAACTTTTGTCGGTGAATCATTGATGCTTCTTCCGGGGGTCTCTGCTGCTGCTGCAATGGTGGCCAACGCTCGCGAGGCTGGACAGTGTGTGGTTTTTACCAATGGTGTTTTTGATTTACTTCACCCAGGGCATGTGCGATTTCTTCAGGCGGCCGCTGGTGAGGGCGACCTCCTTATAGTGGGCATCAATTCGGACACGTCCGCTAACAGTATTAAAGGTGTTACTCGTCCGGTTGTTACCGAGAGTGAACGCGCTGAAGTGTTACTAGCTTTAGATTGCGTGGATGCCGTCATCATTTTCAATGAAATCAAACCTAATTTAATTATTCGAGAAATCGTACCGGATGTGCTTGTTAAAGGTGCCGATTGGTCGGCTGATCAGATTGTTGGACGCGATACGGTAGAGAGTGCTGGTGGTCGGGTTGTCCGTGTCTCTGTAGAGACTGGCTACTCAACCACAGCACTCATAGAACGGATAAAGCGTGTAGCTAGGTAACTTTTCGTGTAGCCTCCTCTCGCTCAGTTGGAAATGTTAAGATCGTGGATTCAAATGGATCCACTAGACGTTGATGTGGTCATGCCGACGTCGATTTCCTTCGGCTTGCAGACATTACTCCGGACAGCAGTGAAACGAGCTGGCTTCGAGATTGAGGCCAGGGCGGTAACCGGTCTCAGCGCTTCTGCGCAGGCGCTCTTTGTAGCGAGAGCCGGTCGTCACAAGAATTCAGTTTCGATTCTGGTGGTGCCCTCAGACGCCAGTGTGGCTTCGGTGACCGCTGATATCAGATTCTTTTTGACTGCACTCGAAGGCCTATCTGAATCTTCAGCTTACCAGGTCGTTCTCCCCTTTCCTTCTCATGAAGTAGATCCATATCGCGGTTTGCCTCCACATTTTGAAATTGCCTCAGCGCGCGCTCGGGTCTTGCATAGCTTGGTTACCGATCGAGTCCGAATCATTGTTGCGTCCGCTTCTGCTTTGGTAATGCGCGTGAGCTCACCAGAACAAATCACCGCTGGTTCCGTGGACTTGACGCTGGGACATGAGATTACGCCAACCGTACTTGGCGATGTACTGCAAGCGGCGGGATTTGTTAGAGAGGACCCAGTTGATAAGCACGGTGAATGTTGTATCCGAGGCGGTTTGGTTGATTTTTTTCCAGCGAATGAATCGAAACCCGTCCGTATTGAGTTTATCGGAGATGTGGTCGAGTCGATTCGACGCTTTGATCCAGCAACGCAACGGTCGACTGAACCAGAGGACCATGTCGAGGTTGTACCGTTACAGGACAGACTCGTGGATTGGGTCAACGACCATTCATTAAACGAAGGTGCATCATTCCTGGATTATCTAAACCTTAGAGGTTCATCAGTTTTCTTGTCCGAGCCAGACGAAATAACGGCACAATTGGACGAAACGTTTGAGCAAATCACGATTAGCCACAAAACCTCACTTGCAGAGAACTTGAGTAGTCCTAGTCCTGAATCTTTGGTTACTCCAAGAGAAAAACTCGACGATTTTTTTGAAGAAGGAGTTGGTTTTAGTGAATTGGAGTTGGCATTTTCGACACAAAAAGCCCGAGAGGCGAGCGGAAAAAACAACCTAAGGATGCGTCGGACTAATGGTAATTCTGTCCACGAGGCCTGCCAAGCAGTTGTTAAATTTCGAGGACGTTTGGCTGAATGGATAGCCGACATTCGTCAAGCGCAGAAACGGAAAGAGGACGTTTTATTTGTGGCAAGTACTGCTGGGACTGCCCAGAGAGTAATTGAATTACTCAACGACTACGGGGTAGAGGCCACCGCGGTCGATTCCACCAATGACGACCAGTCAACCACCGCCGTAGGGGTAGTCATAGGTCAACTAACCCAAGGGTTTCGCCTGCCTCTTGGAAGACTACAAATTTACACAGAGGCTGATGTGTTTAAAGAACAACAGCCGAGGACCGATCGACGACGTTCTCTATCTCGAACATTTGTCAACGCTTTTCGAGATCTGAAAGCAGATGATTTCGTCGTTCATGTCAATCATGGTGTGGGGATGTTTGTGGGTTTGCGTCAGCTGGCGGTTGGTTCTGAAATACAGGAGTTCATGGAACTGCAGTATGCGGACAAAGCGAAACTTTTCGTGCCAGTTGAGCATCTCGATCTCGTGCAAAAGTACGTGGGCGGTACCACGCCGTCACTCGACCGACTAGGGGGGGCGACGTGGGAGCGCGCGAAAAATAAGGTCAAGGCCGCAATGCGTGACATGGCCGAAGAACTGTTGAAATTGTACGCAGCACGCAAGGCCATTACTGGATATAGCTTCAGTTCCGATTCCAATTGGCAACAGGAATTTGAAGACGGTTTCCAGCACGAGTTAACCCCTGATCAGCAAACGGCGATGAAACAGATCAAGGGCGACATGGAGCAAGTCATGCCGATGGACCGTCTATTGTGTGGCGACGTAGGTTATGGCAAGACCGAGCTGGCAGCCCGAGCTGCCTTTAAGGCAGTTATCGACGGCAAACAGGTAGCGCTTCTAGCACCGACAACAGTACTCGCATTTCAACACACCCAGACTCTCAAGGAACGATTTGCGGCGTTTCCAGTGCGAGTAGGCTTACTAAGTAGGTTTAAAAGTAAAGATGAACAAGAAAAGATTTTGTCTGATATTAGACAAGGCACGCTTGAAATTGTAGTTGGAACACATCGACTCTTGTCGAAAGATGTCGACTTTCGAAATCTGGGCCTGCTAGTTGTGGATGAAGAGCAGCGCTTTGGAGTCGTTCACAAAGAACGTATCAAACAGATCCGGCAGCATGTTGACGTGTTGACAATGACGGCCACACCGATTCCACGAACACTCAACATGTCGCTCGCTGGCATACGCGACATGTCGACAATTGAAACTCCACCAAAAGATCGCCTAGCAATTCAAACACACGTCGTTCAGTTCGATGGGCGAACGGTCGAACGTGCTATTAAAACTGAGTTGGCGCGTGGTGGCCAAGTCTATGTGGTGCACAACCGAGTCGAATCAATTTATGCCATTGTAGACCTAGTGAAACGCTTGGTCCCGGAGGCACGAGTCGCCGTGGCACATGGACAGATGAACGAGGAAATGCTTGAGCACTGCATGATGGGTTTTGTCACCCACCGGTTTGACGTGTTAATAGCTACTACGATAATCGAAAATGGTCTCGATATTCCGAATGCGAACACAATCATTGTTAACCAAGCACACCAATTCGGCTTGGCGCAACTCTATCAGTTGCGAGGGCGTGTCGGACGATCCGATCGCAGGGCTTACGCCTACTTGCTAGTGCCGGCTAGAAATACCTTGACGAGCGTGGCGCGAAAACGTCTCGCTGCAATAAGAGAATTCAGCGAGTTGGGTAGCGGCTTTAGAATCGCCGCACTTGATCTAGAAATTCGTGGCGCTGGGAATCTACTTGGCGGTGAACAGAGCGGACACATCAATGCTATTGGATTTGAGATGTATGTAAAACTGCTTGAGTCCACAGTGCGAGAACTGAAAGGAGTTCCGGTTGAAAATGAGATTCGCGTTGCCGTAAACATCGGGATAGACGTGCGCATCGATGAGGATTACATTTCAGACACGAATCAAAGATTGAGCGTGTACCGGCGAATAGCTAGTGTTTGCAGTGATACGGAGCTCACGCAGCTAGCTAATGAGCTTCGGGATCGTTACGGCTCACCAACTGCGTCCCTGCTCAACTTGTTCGAGCATGCAAAGATCCGAATGATGGCCGAAGAGATTGGCATTACATCGATCGAGCGAGAAAAACGAACCCTTACAATCAAGTTTCAAAGTCAGGCTTCACTAGATCTAGGTAGATTTGCTGAGTGGGTCCAGTGCCGACCGAATGTCACCCTTGTTCCTCCAGGAATCCTCAAGGTTGATTTGCAGGATCAGAGTACGACCCAGCGTGTTGAAGGCGGGTCTTTGGATTCAATGATTGATTCAGGCAACGGTTCTTGGTGGACTGCGCGATCGATGACAGGATCGTTGCAATCCCGATTCACTCACGAAGGCAATCGTAAGCCAGTGGAGGTCGATCCGCTTGTTTCAGGCGGCTTATTTCATAAGATCGTCAGCCTCTTGACTGAGTTGAGGGACAGCGCTCGAATCAGCTATGATTGAATAAGTTAAGCTATTGATTCTGTGGAGCTTGTCTTGATGCAGCAGCGTAATCAAATTCCCCGAAATAAGTGTAATTCAGTTGGCGAGGCCTATCTCGGTCCAAGGAAAGGTGCGACTACACTCCTGAGTTTGTTATTGGCGGTGTTTGTAGTAGCTCCTCCGAACGCAGACGTAATTGAGGCAGTGCTGGTTAAGGTTAACGGCGAGATTATTGCAAAAACCGAGTTTGAAGAACGGCAGATCCAACTACTGCGGGAGCTACGTATGAGCGGTGAGCTTGGCGACACCTCCGACGAAGCGTTGTCCGATGCGCTATATGAAGCCACACCGGAGTTGATCGTGACTGCGATCGATGAGTTACTACTGGTACAAAAAGCGAAGGAAATGAATTTGACAATGGAGGAAGGTCAGTTTACGGACATTGTCAATAACATTAAGGAGCAAAACAATTTTGAAACAGACGAGCAGTTTGAGGCAGCACTATCTGCAGAAGACATGACGATGGATGACCTTCGTCGATCGATGGAGCGCCAAGTAATGATCTCCAGAGTCAGACAGGTTGCTATCATGAGTAAAGTTCGTTTGACGGAGTTCGAAATTCGAGAGTACTACAATAACCACTTGGATGATTATGGTATTCCGAGCCGTGTAACCCTCCGTGAAATTCTGATTGAATCGTTAGAAGGCAATACAAATCTAGAAACGGATCGCATACTAATGGAAAAAGCCGAAGCAGCACGGCAGCGCATCCTAAAGGGTGAATCATTTGCTTCTGTTGCTACTGAGATCTCAGATTCGCAATCTCGATCTAAGGGAGGACTCATTGGGCCAATCAATGAGAATGATTTAGCACCTGCTATTCAAGATCTGCTTATTAATATGGAGCCTAGTGACATGAGCCAACCATTTAAAACAACGCTTGGTTACCAGATCCTTCAGTTGGACACGTTAACAGAGGCTGGCTTTGTGCCATTTGAGGAAGTAAAAGACGAGATCCAAGATCGTATTTTCATCGAGCGTCGTGATGCCGAGTACGAATCGTATATGGGTACATTGCGAGAAGAAGCGATTATTGAGTGGAAAAACGAAGCACTGCACGAAGCTTACGATGAACACATCGCTCAAAATTTGGCTGACAAGTCTGACATGTAGCTGACACCCTAGTTCGCCGCACTTCAAAGTAACTAGCATCCTGGTTGAGCTGGTGGCCATTGAAACTGTAGATAGCAAAACTGAGACCAAAGTGACACACAAGCCGCAGTGGTACGCTGTTTGGACGCGGTCACGTCATGAGCAGCGAGTGCGTGTGGAGTTGGAACAAAAGAAGTTTGAGGCCTTCCTCCCGACAATAACACGGTGGAGTCGCTGGAAGGATCGAAAAAAGAGAATTGACTGGCCGTTATTCCCCGGTTACTGTTTTGCCCGGTTTGATACTGCTGCCAGATTGTCGATCCTTAAATGTTTCGGTGTTGTCAGCATTGTTTCTTTTGATGGAGTGTTGGCTCCAATTCCGGAACGTGAAATTGAAGGAATTCGTCAATTAGTCGACAGCGAATTGCAATATGATCCTTGCCCATTAATTCATGAAGGTATGATGGTTGAGGTGATGCACGGACCTCTGAGCGGTGTGATTGGTCGACTGACTCGTAAGGGCTCTCACGCACGACTAGTGCTCTCAGTAGATCTAATTGGTCAGGCGGTCAGCGTGGAAATCGATGCCGCAGATGCGCGTCCATATTAACCTAAGATAATTACGCGAACAGTGTGCTATGAAAATCGGTCACATTAAACTCGATGCGCCTTTTGCGCTGGCTCCAATGGCTGGATTGACTGATTCTGCGTTTCGGCGTTTGGTTAAACGTCGTGGCGGCTGCGGTTTAGTCGTAACCGAAATGGTAAGTTCGGAAGGACTTGTTCGTGGCATCGATCGCACTCTTGAATACGCTGAATACAGGGAAGAAGAGCGACCGGTTTCCATTCAGACGTTTGGCGGTGACCCAGAAAAGATGGCAGACGCCGCACAAATCTTGGAAAGCCTTGGTGCCGACATCGTTGATGTAAATATGGGTTGTCCAGTGCAGAAAATTGCTAAGCATAATGCTGGCTGCAGTCTCATGCGACAACCTCAACACGCAGCGCGGGTTGTTCGGGCAATGACCAACGCTGTGCAAATTCCGGTGACTGTCAAAATGCGTTCTGGATGGAGCGATGAAGAAATTAATGCCGTCCAGGTTGCTCAAATGGTCGAAGATGCGGGCGCAGCGGCAGTGGCGGTTCATGGTCGAACTGCCAAACAAGCCTACAAGGGGACGTCAAACTGGGATCTCATTGGGCAGGTAGCGAGTGCGGTGAGGATTCCGGTTTGGGGTAGTGGTGATTGCGTAGAGCCCGATCAGTTGGTTGATCGTATGACACAGAGTGGGGCAGCAGGCGTACTCGTCGGGCGAGGCGCTTTGCGGAATCCATGGGTTTTTGCACAGGCATTAGACTTAGCAAATGGTAAACCAGCGCGGCACATTCCTCTTCACGTTCGCGGTCAGTTTCTTTTGGATTACTTGGACCTATTAATGACTAATCCCAGCGATGATGACCGAGGTGTGCACCGTCTTGTTCAGCCCGTGCCACGCAACTCAAGTAGTCGTGAACGATGGGTGGTGAACAAGCTGAGAGCATTAGCTTCTTGGTATACAAAAGGGCTCAATCGCGGCACGGTATTACGCCAGGCAATCAATTCTGCTACCTCGCCCGAAGAAATCCGTGACTTTATTTCGCGGTTTTTTCTAAACGCCGAGTGCTCGGCTAGTTCCTTCTCAACTTCTGTTGGTGTGTCTGATGAGCTCTAATGGTTACGTTTCGTTGCTGGCAGACGCGACTTTTTCGTTCGATTTGTGACTCGACGCGCACGAGGATCTTCATGGCTACCCTCTGACTGCCATCGAGACTCTCTATTCTTGCGAACTTCATTCCTACGCGATGACTGTTCTTCTTCCGGCGATGACCAGAGGCGTCCCTTGGAAAACCACATAAGGACAGCACTTGGATGCTTCGCTAATAGGCGTCTATAAGTTGGCATCAAGTCCTCTCGCTTATAGGCGCGAAACGCCGTCGGCCTCTCATTGAGAATAATCGTCCAGTAGTCGTAACGTGGTGGCACAGGTTACCTAAACCCCTAAGCGTTTCATTTTTTCCACCAAGGTCGTTCGTTTCAATCCGAGTAGATCAGCTGCCCGCCGCTTGTTCCCTTTAGCTTTGTCTAGAGAAAGCTTGATGAATTGCCGTTCGACATCCTTGACATACGTTTCCAAGCTGAGTCCCTGGTCGGGTAAAGTGCTAGGCCAGTGCGCTGTCACAGAATTAGAGACCACTTGAATGTGTGATGGGAGATGTGCCAGCTCAATTTGTGAACGACCCTGACTAAACGTGAGGGCACGTTCCATGACGTTTTCTAGTTCACGGATGTTGCCAGGCCAAGGGTATGTCATTAGTTGACGCAACACATCTTGGGACAGCACCATGCTTTGACGCGGCGGTGTGAGATCGCGTCCGAGGCGCTGTAATAAGTGCTGCGCCAACAATGGAATATCTTCTTGGCGCTCGCGTAGCGGAGGGAGATGAACTGGTATCACATTAAGACGGTAATATAGATCTTCTCGAAACTTGCCTTCAGCAATCAAGGTGACAAGATCGGAATTGGTAGCTGCAAGAATCCTGACGTCAATACCAATTGTCTTATTACCGCCGAGGCGTTCAAATTCTCGCTCTTGTATTACCCGCAGGAGTTTGGCTTGAAGCGCTGGACTCATAGTGCCGACTTCGTCAAGAAACAAGGTACCCTTGTGGGCCTGCTCAAGACGACCTGGCCGAGAATCCACGGCTCCTGTGAAGGCACCTCTTACGTGGCCGAACAATTCCGCTTCGAGCAATGATTCGGGTATAGCACTGCAACTCAAACCGACAAAACGGTGCGTACGTCGAGAACTGCCGTGATGAATAGCGCGCGCCACTAGTTCTTTGCCGGTGCCAGTCTCACCTGTAATAAGAACGGTCGTGTTTGTGGGAGCTACGGTTGCCAGTAATTCAAACAGGTCACGCATTGGACGACTGGCGCCTATTAAATTGTTAAAACGATAACGCTCTTGTAGTTGCGCTTTCAGATAAGCGTTTTCCGACCTCAACCGCTTCCGCTCAAGCGCTGTCGATAGGGAGTGAAGTAGTGCGTCGAAGCGAAATGGTTTACTAACATAATCCGCCGCCCCAAGTTTGAGAGCGTCGACCGCGGTTTCCACGGTACCAAAGGCCGTTATTACGATAGCAGTAATTTCTGGATAACGTTCGATGGCTTCGGTGATGACTTCCATTCCGGTAATCCCGGGTAGGCGTAGATCAGTCAGGACGATGTCGAAAGCGAAACTCGACAAATGTTTCAAAGCCTGTTCTCCGCTCTCGGCCTGAACCACTGTGAAACCGTGATCGACTAAGCGTTCTGCAGTCGGTACCCGGAGAGCAGCTTCGTCCTCCACGATGAGTAGGTGTTTTTCAATTGCACTCATTTACAGATCCGCCAATATTTTGACGCCCTAGGAATGAATGGTCAAGGCTGAACATTGGAGACCTGCTCTTCGGTCTAAAGGCTTGGCGTATATTTACCGATAGCCTATACACAACACCAAAAGTTGTGAAACGGATAAAACGTAGAAAATTAGACAAAATGCTCTATTCTGAGGAGCTAGGCGATACTGAAGAAGCAGAACCATGATAGTAGATAGACAAACCACTTCGATTATGAAGGCGTGCGAACTCGTTGGTGTTAGTCGTCGTACCATCTACAATTGGCTTGCCAGCGGGAAAGTTGAGTACGTCCGTACAGCAGGTGGCTCAATTCGCATCTTTGTCGATACTCTGTGGCGAGAGCCCTCTCAGGCTGGCAGTAGCACTGACGTTTGGTCAAAAAGTGCTAACAAAGAGGCTTGAGAGGTTTCCTTATCACGTCGGATCGAGAAAGGAAGTATGTGAGTGAGTTATCTGCTCTTGAGCGCCTGTTCCATCGTTTAAACAACCAGCTTGGTATTATTCTAGCGAACGCTGAGTTGCTTGAAGCAAAATCGAGCGACGCAACGGGCCGGTCACGTGCCGCACAAGTCGTGACAAGTGTCCTTGAGGCGATGGGCACAGTAAGGGAAATACGTTCTAGGAGGAGTTCTTCCAACCCGTCTTCTTAATTTCAATTAATTGCGAGTCATATTTATGACTTATAAAGAAAAAACTGTCATTTATATGACGTTTATTTTTGTAAGTTTATAATATTTTCCATTATTTCCTAGCATGACAATTAAATAAATTATTTAGAATCTTTAATTTATTAATGAATTAGGCGTTCCAAGCATCTTCGTTTTATCTTCTCCTTAAAGTTGGTACGGCAGTTGCTTTCTTTATGTATGGGGGCAGGTGTCAGTACGTGTTTGATAGCCAGGTTTGAGTTGGCAGTGTAAGCCAATGGAGGGTTTCATGCAGCAGGAGAGGACGAGCGTTGCACCGAATGATCTGATTGAAGCTGGATTACCGTTTGTCGAGGGGCTCGCGAGACGAATGGCGGCCTCAATGCCGAACAGCGTCGACATTGGAGATCTGGTGCAGGATGGCATGATCGGCCTTATCGATGCGGCTCGGAGATTTGATGCTCATCGTGGTATCAAGTTTGAGACGTTCGCCCAACGACGTGTGCGTGGAGCAATGATCGATGCCTTACGCCGTGACGCCTGGCCACGTGGCATCCGACGTATTCGCCGGGAACTAGAGTCTGCTCGAACGACTCTTCGTCGTGAGTTAGGTAGCGAGCCATCTCTAGCTGAACTTGCTCAACACATGGGCTCAGACGAAGCACGCCTTGGGCGCACTATCGTGCGCATACACACTATAGAATCGACCTCACCACTTGCTACGCTTGACAGCGTTAATGGTACTGGTCTGCCGCCAGTGTTGTTCCCAGCAAAACCAGAAGCGCCAGATCAAGTCTTTGAGAGTGTGGAGATTAAGAAACGTATAAGGGAAGCTATAGGGTCGCTGCCGTTGCGTGAGCGAAAATTGATCGGAATGTATTACTACGGTGATGTGACCATGAAGCGAATCGGAGCAGAAATCGGCGTAAACGAGTCACGCGTATCACAGCTTCACGCTAGGGCAATTCAGCGCTTACGTAAGGCGCTAGTGCAGGATTTTGGATCAGAGGGCGCAGCTGCTTCTGCATTGGGTTCCGCACTGGTCAATATGCCTCAAGCCGAAAATGAAGGTACCGTAGGGTCAGACACAATGCATTCTTAGCTAAGACTGCTATGTCTTGTGGTCTGAACGAGACAAGCACTTTAGGTAAGACGCGATCGTCTAGACCTACGGATTAGTTGGGAACTCAAACGGTCTGAGCCTTCAGTCGAGAACTTCACGTGCAACTTGGAGCAAATCCGCCAAATGAAAGGGCTTAGCTAGCCAGGGAGCACCGGTTTCATTCAGAAATGTTTTGGCTTTCTTATCGATAACGTCTCCGGTTACGAACACGATATGCTTCAGCAGCGAAGGTCTTATCTTGGCGACAGCTTTATAAAACCCTGCACCATCCAAACGAGGCATTTTTAAGTCACAAATAACGAGATCGTAGTTTGCCTTGTGTACAAGTTTCAGCGCTTCTTTACCATCGCACGCTAAATCAACTTTAAAGTCGGCATCGGTCAAGGCGGCGGCCACGGCGGTGGCTAGAGCCTGTTCATCTTCCACAAGAAGAGCCGACGCGCCTCCACCGATATCCGTCGGTAATGGATTAGGAGGCAGCGGTGGCCGATAAACTATTGCTGGGCGAGAAGGAAATCCGATGCGAAAGTTAGCACCACCGCTAGAATTTGAGACCAATCGGATTTGTCCACTATGTTCCTGCATGATGGCATAAGCGACAGTTAAGCCCAGACCAGTGCCCTTTCCAGTATCCTTCGTGGTGAAGAATGGCTCGAAGATTCGCGGCTGGGCATCTTCTGGAATTCCTGGCCCATCGTCTTGGATTTCGAGTAAGACGGATTCCTCATCTCGATCATGCCACGTACGTAGCACGATCGTTCCGCGCCCATGGGCGGCCATCATTGCTTGTTCAGCATTTTCAACCAGATTGAGTAAGACCTGTTGGACTTGATGTGGGTCTACAAATACTTCCGGGAGATCTTCTTCTAGTTTATCAATAATGGCAATGTTCGTAAGGCGCTGCTCATCGGAGCGCAATGATAGAGTATCTCGAATGATTTCACTCAAATCGACCATCGCACGAGTCGTGTGAGGTTTCCTGGCGAAGGTCAATAGATTACGAACAATCTTGGCAGCACGTTCCGTCTCTCCCAGGATTGTTTCTATGCCTTGACGAGTCGCGGTGTCGAGTTGATGTTCCGCGAGACGTTCCGACCAATTGAGAATCGTAGCGAGGGGATTGTTTAACTCGTGAGCCACGCTAGAAACGGTTTGGCCGAGAGCAGCGAGCTTCTTGTCTTGCACGAGTTCTTCGCGTGTTTGATCTTCAAGTTTTTTTCTTTCGGTAACATTTCTGATTAAAGCTTCTATTCGAAGCGACATGCTAGTTTTGGCCAGCTCTGCTCGTGCGGTTACCTCTACCCACATTGGCGTGGCGTCGACTCGTCGTAGTCGCAACAGGTAATCCGTTACCACTCCATCTCGCTTGAGCACCTCCAAGAATGAGTAACGCGCCTCCGGATTGACGAATCGATCTGTCTCGAAGGGCCTTACGTTTTTGAGAGGCGTGCTGGCTGTGTAGCCAAACATTACTTTTAGATGTGAATTTGCTGCAACTGTTGTGCTCGTCGTTGAAATCGTGCCAATGTAGACGCCCTCTTGCGCTTCCTCGAAGAAACGAGCAAACACCTCCACCCGAGACGCCTTAGACGACTGTTTAGAACGAGAACGTGGCTTTGTACGAGATTTTATCGGAGACACGTACAGCTGAATTATAGCGTTAGCTGCTACTGAACGATGCGTTTATCGAGCCACTGGGCAGGGACGACCCATTCTCAGTCCGCGGCTATGTCATTCTTACGGAAGGGGCGTGGGCGTCTGCGTCGCGTAATGCGGCCCGAACGACGTTTCAATTGCCGAGCGAATTTGTTTAACTGAAGCGCCTGAATTATGCATGTGCGCCGCGTCACGCGCGACGTCTACGCAAATCGCTCAACCCATGCCATGGGCTTCCCATGTCACCACCTGCCCGTCTTGATTGCGATGGTCAACAAAACAATCGTGACTCGACACATGACCAAAATTCTCACAACCACAAAAACATGGCACGTAATTCAAAATCTCAGGATTATTAGCTGCGAACTCATATACTGATCGAAGCACTTCCGGTGGGCGAGCTGCCGGAAACCTCACTAGGGGCAGTGGAGGCAATCCCTTGACCGGCCCTCGGGAAGCAACCGGACCTCGATTATCTCCAGTCGTTGGTTGCTGCTGTCTCGCGGCGCGTGAAATAGACGTTTGCAGGCCCGCTGACGTTCTGGCTTTAGCGTTGACGCCTGCTGCTGAGTTCGCCGACTGAGTGTCGTTAGTGGTGTAGAGAGTAAAGACTATCGCGACACTTGCGAGGGTGACCAGAAACACGATCAACCCGCGAGATGAATTTGCAACAGGGGCTGGCCTAGCGCTTCTGTTGACCTGTTGCGCATGACTTTTCTTATGTTTTTTTGAACCCATATGCACATCCTATCATTTCTTTGGCCGAAAACATTTGACCGACTTAGCTAAATGGATCCTGATCAAATAGCTCGGTCAGTTATGTTTGCCGGGGTCCGAGTGCGAACGTCATCCGTCCTTCGATGACCACGCGGCCTTTGACGCGGCCCACACCTTGAAGCCAGCCTACGCGACCTCGAAGTTTAACAACGCTAGCTTCGACACGTACGGCATCTCCAGGATATACCGGATGACGGTACCGCACACGCTCGATCCCCATGAAGTAGATAAGCCGTTCACGGTTTTCCGGTTTAGCCAAAATCAAACATGCACCGACCTGCGCAACTGACTCGGTGAGAATGGTTGGCGGTAGCACCGGACGCTGGCCACGACGATGGGCTAAATAACGCTCATTGAATGATACGTTCTTAATTCCGACGATGCGCGTGTCAGGAATCAGTTCAACAATTCTATCGACCAGTAAGAACGGATATCTATGCGGAAGTATCTGTTCAATATCGGTATAGGATAACGGTGAAGTAAGAGTTTCCATGGTTATCTGGATCGCACTCGCCGTGGCCACCAAAGGTCTCTACGCAAGCCCATTATAATCCAGATAACCAATGAATGTTATCAGCTGAGTCTTGATTAACAACGGCACCAGTTTAATAAAGTGTTAGATAGCGATCCACTTCCCAAGGACTAACCTGCTTAATGTAATCGAACCATTCGTCACGCTTCGCCTTTAAGAAGTACTCGCAGATGTGTTTCCCTAAAGTTGCTTTCATAAGTGCATCTTTTTCGAGGCAATCTACCGCTTCTTTGAGGTTGCTAGGCAGTTCGTTAATCTTGTGATGGCGACGCTCTCTGTGGCTCATAGTGTAGATGTTTTTGTTCACAGGTGGACCAGGGTCCATCTCGCGTTCAACTCCGTCTAGACCGGCTCTAAGCGTGGTGGCTAGGGCCAGGTATGGGTTACACGACGGGTCGGGCATACGCAATTCAACACGAGTTGCCAATTTTCTTGCCGCCGGTACGCGGATTAACGGGCTTCTATTTTTTTCAGACCAAGCAATATTGGTCGGCGCTTCATAACCAGGCACGAGTCGTTTGTAGGAGTTTACAAGCGGGTTTGTGATAGCACAGAAGCCTTTGGCGTGTGTGAGCAACCCTCCGATATAGTGCAAACATGTTTTGCTAAGTTCCCATGGCTTCTTTGGATCGTAAAACACGTTTCTTTCACCAGAAAATAATGATTGATGGGTATGCATTCCCGATCCGTTGATCCCAAAGAGAGGCTTGGGCATAAAAGTCGCATGCAGGCCGTTTTGCATTGCAATGTGCTTTACGACCAATCGAAACGTGCTGATTTTATCTGCTGTTGCTAGAGCGTCGTCATATCGAAAATCGATTTCGTGCTGTCCAGTCGCCACTTCGTGGTGTGCTGCCTCGACGTGGAAGCCCATTGCCTCAAGCGCTAGGACGATCTGGCGTCTTACATCTTCGCCTAAATCGACAGGTGTTAAATCGAAATAACCTCCCGCATCATGGGTTTCCGTTGTAGCGATACCATTCCGCGTTTGGAACAAGAAGAACTCTGGTTCAGGTCCAACATTCATGACGAAGCCGTGCGAATCAGCATGTTCGATCGCTCGTTTCAGTGTCATGCGAGGACAGCCGGCGAAGGGCGTGCCATCCGGATTGTAGACGTCACAAATCAACCGAGCCACGGTTTCGCCAGAATTGTTTGACCATGGGAATACTTGAAACGTATCCAGATCGGGTCGCAAGTACATGTCTGACTCTTCAATGCGCGCGAATCCGTCAATCGACGATCCATCGAACATCACACCACCATCTAGGGCATGACGAAATTCTGAGTTGGGCACCTCGACGTTCTTGGTTGTGCCGAAGATGTCAGTAAACTGCAGCCGCAGAAATTTAACGTTCTGTTCTTCGACTTTTTTTAGAATCTGAATCTTCTTGCTCTCACTCAAGCTGGAAGACCGACTAGAACGCGATCCGGGTTTGCGACGGACGGATTTTTTTCGAGGCGATGGCATAAATGAAAGTCCTTCCTAGATTAGGCCGAGAGCTACGTTTTTGCATAATGCACACAAATATGTGTTCTGAATGCAAAAAATAATACCTATTAAATCATACTAGGCCATCATTATGCTAATTGTACTATTAAAAATATTAATTTTACACTAAATGGGTTTGATGTTCTGCAGAAGCTGCCGAAGTTTCTGGGCCCGTGAAGACATTTCTGCTAGCAAGTGAATGGAGCGAGAACAGAGACTGGTAAATAGCCCTTACGAGGAAGGATCCGCTAAGGGTTCAACACGAGGCTTGAGGATTGCGTAAGTTGGTAATCCGATGCTTTCGAATTGCTTCATAACTTCCCTGGCTGGCGAGGTGCTTGGGTCTTCGGCCTGAAACTTTATCTTGACGTAAGGCGCAAGCTTAGCGGCAACGGCTGAATTCTTTAAAGTTGTCTTGTCCATTGTTAGGCAGTTCTTGCACCAAGTGGCCCACAGGTCGACGAGTACAAATTTATCCTCGGCTTGTGCAACTGCCAAGCCTTGACTCAACGATGAGTGCCAACCTTCCTCCAGCTTTTCTTCGACGCTGCTCGCTACTTCAGCACCATCGACCCATCGATTGGCAATAATGCCGTACGCGACGTAACCGTAATACGCAGCCGTCGCCAAAATAAAGACACCAAAGGCTTGTTTGACCCGCACCGTCCATGCTCCGGGTTTTGGCAGAAATGATAATCCTGCACCGGCAAACGGCCAGGGTAACGCCATACCGACACCGAGAAAAAACGGCAACGCGAGCGCCAGTTTAGTTCCGGTTGCGTAAAGGTTGCTGGAAAAGAGAATAACTTGGATTACAACTGGTGCAACACAGGCGCCAGCTAGTAATGCTGATACCGCACCCATTCCAAAGGCTGCCAAAAAGGACCCGTTCGCACGAGTGTCCTTTAAGAATACGGACTGAAAACGTGAGAAATCGACCACAAAAACGTCAAACATGGCCAGACCCAACCCCACAAACAGCACTGCGATACCTGCATTGAACCAGGGTGACGAATTAATGGTTCCAAAGGTGCCTGATGTCAAGATAACCACAAGACCCAAGGTTCCGTAGATAATTGCCATGGCGAATCCGTACATGCCGCCGAGTGCGAATCCTCGTGTTTTTGAACCAGACTGGGTGCCTGCTCCTATGATTGCGAGATTGATCGGAATCATCGGCAACACACAGGGTGTTAGATTCAGCGCAAGGCCACCAAGCAAGATTAGAAAAAGGATCGCCAACGGACCTTGCCCCTCGAACCACCCCTTTTGATTTTCGCCAGATTCGGAAGCATTCATAAAACTCAGAAAATCATCAGAGTTTAGATATCCTCCTGTTGTTCCAAGAATCTCAAAATCATTGAGGAGTAATGCCATATTCTTAGGTTCAACGGAGATGGCTGCTGGTTTGGTGACCGGCATCGCAATCGACGGAACCTCTGCGTTGGTCCCCAAAAAAGTGATGTTGTCGAACAATGCAGCGTGTTGTGGTACTAGTGCCCGATCACTGGGAACCACTTCAAGGTTCCAGGCCACGTCAACAGTGGCTGGCATGTAGCACATTGTTTCATCACACGCTTGATACCTCAGGGCGCCCGGCACCGACAGGCTACCTGGATCTACATTGGGTGGAAGCCCTAAGACAACACCGACTACGAAGGTTTCTTCAAAGACTGCCAACGGCTCATCAACTCCAACTTGTTCGAGTAGTCCGGCTTCTGGATACACAACCTCACGAACAGTCACGCCAGCGGGAGGGTCGATCATTAGCACTGTTGGGATTAGTGCCTCATCGAGAGGGTTGTTGGAGTTGACGTGAAATCCTTCTTGTAGACGAACTTGTAACGCTGCGTTGACGACTGTGCCTGCGTGCACTGCATCAGACTCCACAAGACTGTGGGTTTCAATTTCGACGACACCAAACTGTCCGTCTACCTCGGCTGGCCAAATTAGCGCCAAAATGCCGAAGAGAAGAGTCCAGGGCCGCACAGACATACCTTCCATCTTAATCCATGATGCGACATTTCACGCTTGGGATATATCAATTCCGACGTTATCCTGAAAGCAAAGGATACTTTTCTGCGTCCGGTGTTCAGTTCTTTGATGGGGTCTTCAGGTTGACATTTAAGCTTATGGGTTACGGAAAGTGAACAAGCTAATTAGGACCACAATCCAAAGCAGTTTATATATCCTGCTGTTTTTGGTGTTTGTGAACTGTGTTTGTGCAGTCGCCGTATCTGCGCAGGAATCCACGCCGGTGGATTCAGAAGCCGACCTATCAGATTTTTACCGACAGCTCGAATTAACCTTGCTCTCCGGACGTCCAGCGACCTATCTGGCAATGCTTTCGCCCTCTCTTGTTTCTAGGCCGTCGACACGCCAATTTGTCAGCACCAACGTGGTATCTGGCGTCACGAAGGTCGTTTTGAATGAAATAAGAAGGCTTCCACTCAAAGAAGCACCCCCGAGCGCTGGTTACGGTATTTTGCTTGAAATTTTTAAAGAACAACGTGGGGCTGGTGAGATGGCCACTTGGTTGTTGAACATCCGTCGGGATATCGATCCTGTTACCAACCGTCCCTTTGGTCAGGGGCCAGAGTGGCGCATAGTTGGGCAAGAACGCCTAACCTCGATTGGCGGAATCTTTCGTCTTGAGTTGCATCCAGAACGCCAGTACATCGTCCGTGATCTCACAATCAGTTCGACCGACTTTACGTTGACACTCCCCGAGGGTATGGCATTCGTGTCTGATACCGGTTCGGGTGTTACGGCCTTGATCTTGCTTGGGCAAGGCCAGATGGAATTCCGCCCAGTTCCATTAGTCGAGCGCGAGCAGATCAAGATTTTTTCAGGAGCAGAAGTTTTAAACACAAGATTTACGAGCGCATTTCTTCGTATGAATCCGAATGACTTTGACGCAATGGTGCCACAAGAGGCGCTAATCGAACGCACGGTCGGAACACGTGATTTTCGTGCTGCTCAAGAGGTGTTTGATGATTACGCCTTCGAATCGTACGTGGTCGACCTGGGACATTTAAGTGACGATTCTTGGTGGGTGCTACCAAATGAGGGTGATCTGCTCGCAGAAATTCAGACTACGAATTTTGACAACCTCACCTACGTACAAGGAAGCCGTAGAGCCGAAGACATTCAGTTGTTCGATCGAGAAGGAGGTCGGAATATTGCCATATACGCATCGAAAGAGAAATTGGCTACCCGTGGTTTGTTTTACAACGAAGACGACTTGGTCGATTACGACATTCTTGACTATGAACTTGATGTAAGTTTTTTACCGAAGCGTGATTGGGTATCCGGAAAAGCTACCTTAACCATTCAAGCAGCGTCCGACCTGACGATGCTGTCGGTGCGACTCGCTGACGAACTGACCGTCCGTTCAGTGATCAGCGTGCCCTATGGTCCACTGATGCCCCTGCGGACGCCAGGTCAAGATTCGATGATTATGAATTTACCGGAGCGAGTCGATGCCGGAACTCAATTCACCTTAACGGTTGAGTACGAGGGTAAACTGCCTGCAGAGCAAGCTGATCATCAAGCAGTTGTGCCTCGCACTCTCGCACTATTGGATGCCTCCCGAGTTGGGCTTTCTACGATTAGGACTGAACCTGAGCCGCATTATCTGTACAGCAGTCGCAGTTACTGGTATCCACAGTCCATGGTCACAGACTTCGCTACTGCAACGATGCGTTTCACGATTCCACCGGGTTTCTCTTGTTTGGGAAGCGGCGTGCCAGTTGGAGCACCCACCACTGTTAGCAATGGAGACGAACTCGAAGTTGGGAGTCGTCGCTTTGAATTTGAAGCCAGACACCCTCTTCGGTACCTTGCAGCGATTATCAGTGACTTTCAAACTGTTGAGTCGACGGTTGTCTCGCTAGATAGTCCTGTCAAGTACGATCAAACGCAATCAATTGTGAATGAGGCAACCATCAACGATGTGTCGCTGTCGGTGTCGTCCAGTTTTAGGCAACGGCGGCGAGCTCGAGGACTGTCAACGCGTGCCGCGGACATTCTCAAATTTTACGGATCACTCATGGGCGAGATGCCATACCCGAGTCTGACCATAGGACTCATCGAAAGCGATCTCCCTGGAGGTCATAGTCCGGCCTACGCATCACTTTTAAATGAGCCGCTTCAAAACAGCGACTTGATGTGGCGACGGGATCCCGTCTACTTCAGAGACTTCAAAGACTTCTTTCTTGCTCACGAACTGGCACATCAATGGTGGGGTCAAGCCGTGGGGTGGAGCAATTATCATGAGCAGTGGTTGAGCGAAGGTTTGGCGCACTACTTTAGTGCACTATACGCGCGGTACGCAGCGGGTGACGTCGTTTTCAGGCGCGTCACGCGCCAGATGCACGATTGGGCGATACAGCAGTCAGATCAGGGTCCAGTGTATCTTGGTTATCGGCTGGGTCACATCCAGCAGGATACTAGAATTTTTCGTGCTCTCGTTTACAACAAAGCCGCTATGGTGCTGCACATGCTACATCGCCTTCTCGGTGACGAAACTTTTTTTTCAGGATTACGACGCTTTTATCAAAGCCGGAAATTTCAAAAAGCTGGCACTGAAGATCTACGGCTCGCTTTCGAAGAAGTCGGCAACATTTCACTTCAGCAATTTTTCGATCGCTGGATTCACGAAGCCGGCCTGCCCGAACTACGCTTCAGTTATGAGACATCTTCTAGGCCGATTCAAGAAGGAGGCGATACTCAAGCCCTTGCAAATTCGGATATTCATCTTCGTTTCGAGCAGTTGACCAACCTTTTATATGAGGTTCCTGTGACGGTTACGTTGCAATACGCGGACGGCAATTCACAGGACATCGTTATTAATATTGCGGATCGCTTAACTGAGACGCGAGTTCCACTGGCAGGAGTTCTTCGTCGTGTGGAGGTCAATCGGGACTATGCGGCTTTAGCGTTAATCTCGGACTGAGAACGAATGCACAATAGTAAGTGGTTGCTCTAAATGGAGCCTGTCCTCGATCAAAACCGGTGGAAAGTGTTATTGGTATCTGGTTCAAACGTGAGGCGCTAATTTAAAAACTGATTCGTAAATGTAGATATCAATTCGTAGATTTCAGTCAACTCTTTCGGATCGGCTAGGAATACAACTCTAAAAAATCCTCCCTCTGCAGGTAGGCCAAACCCGGACCCATAGACACAGAGCACGCCGGTCGATCGTAATAAACCCAGCACATAGTCTTCATCGGTTTTGCCGGCCGGTAAAGACACCTGCGGCATAGCGTAGAATGCCGCGCTTGGCGTTACGCATTTAATACCGTCAATAGCATTAAGACAGGAGCTCGTTAGCTCAGCTCGTTCGCGGAGTGCCTTGGTGAATACCTGTAGGTGTGGTCGATCGTTAGAGAGCGCAGCAAGAATAGCAGCTTGCATAGGGCCATTACTGCAAACGCGTCCATCCGCCAACTTCTTGATGGCTGCCAGCACGTCATCCATTCGTGGGTTGGCCCCGACGGCCATCCATCCCGCTCGCCAGCCTGGTGCCAAGTAAGCCTTCGACAGTGATGAAAACGAAATAAACGGCGCTTCTGGGTCCAGCAAACCCATGGGTGGTACCGGTCCGTCGTATCCCAGATCGCCATAGACTTCATCAGCTAGCAGCACGAATCCATGACTCGACGCTAGCTCTAGCATGGCTCGTTGGGTCGCTTCCGGATAGATTGCGCCGGTTGGATTGTTTGGGTTGATGGCTACTAACGCACGGGTCTTCGGGCTGACTAGGCTACGAAGATGATCTAGATCTGGCAGCCACCCGTTTGTTGGGTCCGTTCTATAGAACACGGCCCGAGCCCCCAACTTAGCGAGCACGGCAGTGTATAAGGGATAGGTTGGTAATGGTATGAGTACTTCGTCTTCAGCATCGACGAGAGCACTTAAGGCTAATTCAATCCCTTCAGAAGTTCCTGCTGTCAGGAGTACTCTGTCCGCATCAATGTTAAGTCCCCGCGCTACGAAATCGGCAGCAACCGCTTCACGAGCAGATTGAATGCCCGTCGATGGAGTGTAACCGTTCTGATCATCGCGCATTGCTCGCTCCACCGCTTCAATAAGATGTGGTGGTGTTTTGAAACCGAATGGAATAGGGTCTCCAATGTTTAGGTAACGAACACGTGTACCGGCTGCTTCCACCTTCAAGGCTTCGGCCACAATGTTTCGAATCGCATAACTAAAGCCATGGACTCGGCTGGCGACTTGGATAGCTGACATCGTCTGAGGATTCATACTTATGATTTTAGCCCATCCCATGAGCGCCAAGCCAACTCTCAGGTTAAGGACAAGGTTGACCTAGCTTGTGAGATACAAGGCTTCCAAACCGGATGTCCTTGTCTTACTAGTAGTTATCGCCAACAAATAGCGACATGTTCGTTTCTTCCTCAACACGGTATGATCAGATTGGAAAGTTCATATCAATCCTTTGGTTGCGACTTAAATTTGGACGCTCGACTGAACTACTATTTTGATGGGACTAATTTGAAATACCGGAGTGAAACGGAGAGTAGGCATGATGTTTATCTCTAGACTTATTACGATTTGTCTCGTGCTTCTTGTATGTCATCAGATCGAGCTTCAGGCGACTTCCCAGTCTATCGAATTCACTGAGACAACCCTTGATAACGGCTTACGGATCGTCGTTGTCGAAGACCACGTTGCACCGGTTGTGTCGATAGCGGTCAACTACGAAGTCGGATCTCGAGATGAGCGCCGAGGGCGCACCGGCTTTGCGCATCTATTCGAGCATATGATGTTCGAAGGATCGGAGAACGTCGGTGACGGTGAGCACGTCCTGCTAATCGGTAATAACGGTGGTGATGTTAATGGTACTACCAATAAAGACCGAACCATTTATTTCGAACGAATGCCTTCAAACCAACTTGATTTGGCACTCTTTCTTGAAGCCGATCGGATGGCCTCTCTCGATATCACTCAAGAGAATCTAGATAATCAACGCCAAGCAGTGCAAGAAGAGCGCCGTCTCAGAATTGACAATCAACCGTATGGTCACGTCTTTGAGGTCGTTGACGAACTGGCCTACACAAATTTCGCGTACGCTCACTCGGTTATCGGGTCGATGACCGACCTGTCAGCGGCAACTATCACTGATGTTGCATTATTTTTTCGGACGTACTACGCACCAAACAATGCAGTGTTGGCAATTGTCGGTGATGTTGATGCCGAGACGGCGATTGAGAAAGCCCGACAACGTTTTGGGTCGATTCCTCGACAGCCCGACCCGCCAAGAGTTGACCTAACTGAACCAACGCAGACTACTGAGCGTCGGGCGAGTTACGATGACCCGCTGGCTCGGCTTGCCCGAATAGATATTGCTTATCACATTCCTGAAAGCCTGAGCTCTGACCACGATGCCCTGAGCGTTCTCGCCACAGTCTTGTCGTCGGGTCGGAGCTCGCGACTGTATCAATCAATCGTTCGCGAGACCCAACTGGGCGTGAACGTTGGCGCTTTTGCAGTCGACAATCGCGGTCCAACTCTTTTTCGAGTGGTTGGCATTGCCGCGCCTGGTGCCGACGTCTTCCAACTTGAAACCAACATCTACGAGCAAATCGAGCGGATCAAACAAGAGCCCGTTGAGGCGTGGGAGCTAGAAAAGGCGCGTAATGGGGCACGTCGTTCGTTCGTCTCAAGTTTAGGCAGTTCCTTACAACGGGCCATAGCCTTGTCTCGTTATGCCTTGTTCTATGACGACCCAGGGCTGATTAATTCGCGAGCAGAACGTGTGGCTGACGTGTCAATTGAAGACCTGCAGCGTGTAGCACGCCAGTATTTGGTTAAGAACAATAGGACGGTGGTTGTTACGCAACCAGCATCGGCAGACGAGCAAACACAAAAGTCAACTAGAGAGGAACAGTTTTAATGTTGCAAAGAAAAGTCTGCTCGATCACTTTGATTCTAGTTTGGTTGCCTCTTGCCAGTGTAATGCTGGCAGTTCAGGTGTCAGCACAGGAGGCGCAGACGGTTGTTGGCGCAGAAATTAAGGGGCTGGCGCCGGTGTCGCAGGAGATTCTGCAGGTAGAGTTACCGAAAGCAGCCGAAATACAGCTAGATAACGGTTTGCGTTTGATGGTCCTTGAAGATCATCGAGTCCCGCTCGTTTCTTTTCAGATAATTTTAATCGGCGCAGGTGGTTATTACGATCCGCCAGACCATCCTGGCCTGGCCAATTTCACTGCTTCCTTACTAATCGAAGGGACAACTACGCGTACCTCTGTAGAGAATGCTCAAGCGCTTGAGACTCTTGCGGCGCGTCTCACTGTTTCAACCGACATGTCACTGCAGGCAGCGAGTGTTAGTGGATCGAGCCTTAGTGAAAATTTGGATGAAGTACTTGGTCTGGCGGCTGACGTTTTACTCAGACCAACGTTTCCGACTGAGGAGCTAACTCGTTTCAAAGAGCGTGAACAAGCACGGCTCGTGCAGCAGCGCACCCGACCAAGATTTTTGGCAATTGAACGACTAGCCAAGGTCGTTTATGGTGATCACCCAGCTGGACGAGTCGCACCAACCCCTGAGTCTTTAGACAAAACAACTCGTGACGACCTGTTACGGTTTCACAAGTTACATTACGTTCCAGACCATGCAGTTTTTGCTATAGCAGGTGATATTTCGATGATCGAAGCCCGCTCAAAAGTCGAACAACATTTTAAGGGATGGAAGCGAGCGGGCTCACAGATTCCCACTGTATCCGACCCCGAACCGATTGGTCTTTCAAAACTTTATCTAATCAACCGTACAAATTCCGTGCAGACAAATCTTGTTATTGGCACGCAAGCAATTAACCGGATTAGCGCTGACTACGATGCTTTAACCGTGATGAATCATATTGTCGGTGGTAGTGCTACTGGACGACTGTTTATGAACCTCCGCGAAGACAAGGGCTATACATACGGGGCATACAGTTCTTTTACAGCCCTACGCTATCGTGGTGACTGGGATGCTTCGACCGAAGTCCGTACTGAAGTGACAAAGGACGCACTACTAGAACTCCTGCGCGAGCTGAAAAGAATTCGTGACGAACCAGTGCCCGGACCTGAGTTTCAGGATGCACAGCGCTCACTTGTGGCCAGTTTCGCTCTCTCATTGGAATCTCCCGCGACCTTGCTGAATAATTCCGTGGTGCGCTATTTGTACGATCTACCCTTAGATTACTGGGATCGCTATCCTGAGCGAATCATGTTAGTGACACCGAAGCAGGTGCAAGATGTTGCGGTACGCTATCTTGACTCCGACCGCTTACAGGTGATTGCGGTTGGTAATGGTGAAGAGATTGCTAGCATGCTGCAATCTTTTGGTGCCGTCGAGGTGTATGACGACCAAGGTGTTTTTGTAGAGACAATCGGCGTCAGTCGCTGAGTTAATATTACTAATGGACACGTCTTTCCTTGACTCGACACTCGATCGCACCACCATCAAACCTGACGAAATCCTTGCACCAGAACAGCTGACCGCTTGGTACCGGGCAATGACGTTGGCTCGGAAGTGTGACCAAAAATTGGCGGCACTCTATCGGCAAGGAAAAATTGTTGGCGCCGTTTACTTAGGCATCGGCCAGGAGGCGATCTGTACTGGCGCGGTGAGCCTGCTCCAACCAAATGACTATTTTTCAACAGTGGCACGGGGACTGGCCGGCTGGTTTCTACGCGGAGTCGAACCGAAACAGGTAATTGCTCGTTGGCTGGGTCGTGATGTTCCTCCGTCCCATGGTCGCGAGCTAGGTTTATTTTTCGCCGATATAGAACGATATGGGATAGCGCCCTATCACAATGGATCGATGGCCTCATGGATTCCTTCCGGTGCTGGCTTTGCATTGGCTTTTAAGATCAGGAAACAGCCCCGTGTCTACGTCGCCTTTACTGGGGATGGGGCGACCAGTCCAGGCGATTTTTATGAAGGGTTGAATTTCGCCGCTATCCATAAACTCCCACTGGTCGTCATTGTTGAAAACAACTGCTTTGCCTACTCCACGCCCGTCGATAAACAGATGCCAGTAGCGAACGTAGCTGATCGAGCGCCGGCATTCAATATTCCGTCTGAAATTGCCTTCGGGAACGATATCTTCGAGGTTCGCCGGGTGGCGAAGCGCGCCATTGATCATGCACGTGCCGGTAAGGGGCCGTACCTCGTGGAATTTAAGACTTTTCGTACGCATGGTCACGGTGAGCACGATGACATGGGGTATGTGGATGCTGAGTTACGGGCATTCTGGGAGCGGCGAGATCCTCATCGCTTGTTTCGAGAGTATCTGTGCGGGGCCGACGGCTTTGGCGAGGCTGCGGTACAGGCGCTAGATAACGAGTGCACAGAAGTGATTGAAGCTGCTGTGATATGGGCAGAAGCACAACCCGAACCAGCTCCTGAGTCAGTCACCCAGAGGATTTTTGCCCCTTGAACACTACGAGCTGATTCTATGGCGGTCATCACTTACTTAGAGGCTATAAGCCAAGGTCTTCGTGAAGAAATGCGGCGCGATTCAGACGTCATTATTTTGGGTGAGGATATTGCTGTCTTTGGTGGTGCGTTCAAGGTGACTCGAGGTTTCTTGGAAGAGTTTGGGGCCGATCGAGTGATCGATACACCAATAAGTGAAAGTGGCTTCACTGGTGCAGCCTGCGGAGCAGCGGTTGAGGGACTTCGTCCGGTTGTAGAGTTCCAATTCGCTGATTTCATAGCGTGTGCGTTCGATCAAATCGTGAACTACGCCGCAAAGAACTATTACCGCTGGGGTATTCCTATGCCTGTAGTTTTTCGAGGTCCATCAGGTGGAGGTTTCAGAGGCGGCCCGTATCATTCACAAAACCCTGAAGCTTGGTTTACGCACGTCCCTGGATTAAAGGTAGTGCAGCCATCGACACCCTACGATGCGAAAGGCCTTCTTAAAGCGGCCATTCGCGACAATAACCCAGTCATCTATTTCGAACACAAACATCTGTACAGACGAATCAAGGAAGACGTGCCCGACGAAGATTACATCGTGCCACTGGGCGTGGCCGATATTAAGCGAAAAGGTTCGGACTTAACGATCGTTACTTATGGTGCCATGGTGCATGCATCGCTGGACGTTGCTGAACGGTTATCAAAAGAAGGGGCTGAATGTGAAGTAATTGATCTACGTAGTTTGTGTCCACTCGACCGGAATACTTTTCTTGAGAGTGTTCGGAAGACCTCAAGAGCCCTTGTGGTGCACGAGGCTCAGCTGACAGGTGGTTTTGGTGGTGAGGTCGCGGCGATCATCGCGCAGGACGCATTTGATGCTCTTGATGCCCCGGTCACTCGCGTTGCCGCCCTCGATGTGCCGGCGCCGTTTGCTGCACCACTTGAAGACGCAATGCTTCCGAACCCAGAGAAGATTTACAATGCTGCTTGTAAGGTCCTTGGATACTAAACTAGTAACGGAGACTAAAAACTAAGCCATGATCAAAGTTGTAATGCCTCAGATGGGTGAATCCATCGCCGAAGGAACAATCATTAAGTGGCTGAAAGCTGCTGGGGATCAGGTGGAGCGGGACGAGCCTCTTTTTGAAATTACCACCGATAAAGTTGATACGGAGGTGCCTTCACCGGCATCCGGTGTGCTCAAGACAATTCTTGTAGCTGAAGGTGAAACAGTCGACGTGGGGGCAACAGTGGCAGAAGTCGAGGTGACGGATTCGGATACCACGGTGGAATCGGCGCAGTCCGACCCTCTACTCACAAACACCTCACACACTGACACTGATTCAAATGAGGGAGATGTTAACGCCTCCGCACATTTTCGCACCAAACAATCTGTTCAATTGGTGTCATTTAAGCGAGCACAAAGATCAGCTGGGAGGTCGGCTTCCAGTGAAACTGGCCAGTCTTTCAGCCCTGCCGTGCTTGAGTTGGCTCGGCGTGAGAACGTCACACTTGAGACCTTGAATGATATACAAGGTTCTGGCCGTGGTGGTCGCTTAACGAAACGAGACGTTGAGCAGTATCTCAAGAACCACGCAGATGATTCCACAGGTCCAATGGTTTCGCGAGGCAGTGCGGCGAGTCCACCTGCCGAGTATATCTATCAACCAAAGCCTGAAGACGAACGTGTCCCGATGACTCCAATCCGTCGGAAAATCGCAAAGCACATGAGTTGGTCAACCAAAATCAGTCCTCACGCTACGGCAATGAATGAATGCGACATGTCTCACGTCAAAGCACTTATTGAACGCGACGGGGAACAGTTTGCGGCCACAGCAGGTGCCCCGCTGACCTATACGGTGCTGGTGGGTGAAGCGGTGATCAAGGCTCTTGAAGAGTTTCCAGCGTTGAATGCTTCTGTAGTGGGAGATGATATTGTTCTCAAGCCAGCCGTCAATTTGAGTGTAGCCGTTGCGTTACCCGATACGGGAGAACTGATTGTGCCAGTGATTCACGGAGCTAACGTGCTCTCTCGTGTCGAACTCGCTAGTGCAATTAAGGATTTGGCAATCCGGGCGCGATCACGGCAGCTTAAGCCTGAGGATGTGCAAGGAGGAACGTTCACATTGACCAACCCGGGAGTGTTTGGCGGGCTCACTGGAACACCAATTATCAATCAGCCCCAAGTAGCCATTCTCGGTCTGGGCGCTGTCGTAAACCGTCCGGTCGTGGTGGATGACAGTATTACAATCAGGCCAATCATGATGCTCTCACTTGCCTTCGATCATCGCGCAGTCGATGGCATGCTGGCGTTTCAGTATCTCGCGAGCGTGAAACAACAGCTTGAGCAACTTACGTAATAGGTTGCATTAATTAATGTTGTGTTACTCACCTCGGAGTGAGTCCAGCCGCGGTATGTCTCCCCTGGAGTACAACATCTGCCGGCAAGTGTGGATTTGAGGCGGCTTTGTCAGAATGGCAGCAAGGGCCGTTCAGCAAGTGACCAAGTCAAGGTCGTTCCGTAAAGGATCAAGGCTAAGGAAATACCTAGGAAGATCAGGGTTGTTCGGTGCTTAGCCTGTGGATTGACCATCTTACGGGCTCGCGCGACGCCAATATGCGCAAACACAAGCGCCACGAGCATGATGGTCGGGTGTTCGACAATCCAGAAACGGACCACGGAGTTACCCATTGCCTCACCCATGTTCTGAAACGCCGAAGTCGTTATAATGCTGAATTTGAAATACATTAGGATACCCAGCAGCATCTGGACATCAAGCGAAATAGCGAACAGTCTGGCGAATTTTGCGTCGCTTTCAATCCATGTAGCTGGTGTTTTGGTTAAGCCCGCTGCGGCACGTCCAATCGCTACGAGTCCGAATGCGATAGCAACCCAACGGAGCAGAGAATGGAGGATCAGAATTAGGTTTAGCATCTGTACAGGATACAGGATTTACGACAAAACGACAGAACGCTGAAGCAGAGTAAGTTCTGGCAAGGGTTGTCACTCATCGCCGTATCGAACGGCTGGGCTACCAGACGGGTGGAAAACGCCAAGCAAACGGATTGGTGTAGCCTCGAGATTTTTCAGCGAGTGACTGACTTGGCGTGGAAGGTAGATGCAGGTGCCAGGTTCCACCGGTTCTTCCTTGCCATCGGCCCACATTACACCCCTCCCCTCAACAACATAGAGTGCTTCTTCATAGGTATGGTAATGCGGTGGCGCATCGGAGGTCGGGATCAGTCCGATGAATTGTGTGACGCGCTGACAGCCTACACTTTTATCAGCGAGGAGTTTGAACGATCGAATGCCCGTCATGAGTGATTCTCGATCACGCTCGTGAAGACACCGCGTCGGGATCACACTTTGTATATCAATGGGTGTTGTACGGGGTGGCAGATCAAACACGGAGTTAGCGATTTGGGGACAACACACGCTAACGATTTCCAAGTCACCGTACGGTGCGTCAAAACAGCACTCAGCTTCTGGAGGGACATAAGCAGCTGAACCAGCTTCAAGTTCGTACCGATGACCATTGATGTAGCAAGCGCCCGATCCCGCCACCGTAAAATGCACTTCTTCGCTTGTGGGATTCACTTGACCGGGAGACAAACCCTGATCGAAATGGCTAACTGATTGTTCAATGTCACGCGCATTAATAGTCGACCCAATTGTGCGACGACGTGTCCGGGTTCCTTCCTGGTAGAGCTTGCCATCGTTCACACCAATTACACGACAGCCACCACCTAGTTGACCCATGTTGACAGCACTCCCTCACCTTTCAACTTTTAACGTTAGCCTCTTCCCGTTCGAGCAGCGACACTTCGGTTTCCAGCGCCTCAATTACCGCTAGGATATCCTCTTCTGCGTTATATCCGTGGAAGGACACTCGCAACCCATTGTCACGGCTCGAAACGATGACTCCGCGCGCCGCGAGACGACTCACTAGTAAAGGCGCGTCGGTTGATCGTAAAACAACTAATGGGCTGTGTTTGCGGGTAGTGGGTGGCGTAGCTACCGCGAAGCCTTCCTGTCGCGCCCAGGCAGTGAACCGTTTTGTTAAAGCAGCAATTTGCTCTTCGATGGCTGCGTAACCAACGGCCTCCAATAGATCCAATCCAGCTTGGGCGGCATAGATGTCTAGTATTGGTGGGGTACCGGCTTCGAAGCGTCTAGCACTAGACGACCAGGTGACAGTCTGGATATCAAAGTCAAACGGGTTTGCACGGCCGAACCAACCGGTTAGTGTCGGCTTAAACTCTGGAAGCAGGTCACGTCGAACATACAGAAACGCCAAACCTGGCGGTCCAAGCAGATATTTTTGGCAGCCAGTAACCATGAAATCGACACCAAGTGCGTGCACATCAATAGGTCCGGTACCAGTACGTTGGTAGTCGTCCAACAAGATTAAAGCACCCCGGTCCTGACACAAGGCGACCAATCCCGCAATGTCAGTTCGATGACCGTTTTTGTAGCACACGTCAGTTGCGGGAACGATCAAGGTACGCGCGTTAATGGTCGCTGCATAACTCTCTAACGGAAGTTCATTCCCATGTGCCCGCACCCACTCGATCGTGGCCCCGCGGGACTGCTGCGCCAACCAAATCTGTGTCATTGTTGGAAACTCGAATTCTCCTATCGCAACGTGATTCCGTGGGTCCTTATAAGACATGGCACTGGCAAGCGCGCTAATACCCACCGACGCACTTGGGAGAATGGCAACCTCATCCGAGTCAGCGCCGATGGATCGTGCAAACGTTGATCGAAGTTGCTCCATTTGGTCTAGCCAGCGCTCCCATGGAGAGCCGTAGGCATGCCAGGATTCGACGAACGAATGAATTGCTGCCTCGACATCAGTCGACAACGCCCCTTTTGAGCAGTTATTCAAATACGTTCGCTGTTGGAGCAATGGAAAACGCCGGCGAAACTCTGGAAGTGTTAAAGCTGACATAACGCAATGTTTACAAGATAGAAAAGCATTTCACCAACGTCAAGCCTTCTCCTAGAGATAGTAAGATGAATAGAGACAAATTAATGACTGAATCTTCGTTCACTAATTTATCCCGTGATATTGGCTATGTTGACCTTTGTTTTCAGGGCAATCGACAGGTTATTGCGACGGCTGTGATTCACCGGTTAGCTGGTACAGTGCTCGTTGATCCTGGGCCAACGACTTGCCTCACGACGTTACGCGAGACACTGGCGCAACGTGGTATTGGGATTCGAGATCTGGATGCCGTCCTACTTACCCACATCCACCTTGACCACGCTGGTGCAACTGGTGCCCTCGTTCGAGAGAATCCTGGTATCAAGGTGTACGTCCACGAACGCGGTGCCCGCCACATGGTTGACCCGACTCGTCTCCTAGACAGCGCCAAACAAGTATGGGGTGATGATATGGATCGCTTGTGGGGTGAGGTTCTACCTGTGCCGCAGGCTAATCTTCGCGTACTGAAAGGGGGCGAGAGGATTACATTTGGAGAGCGGGAACTGGAAGTGGCTTACACGCCCGGTCATGCCCGACACCATGTTAGCTATTTTGATCGTTCCAGCAGCATCGCATTTGTAGGTGATGTGGCTGGTATCCGGGTTGGGCCGACTCCTTACGTGTTTCCTCCCACACCACCGCCAGATATTGATATCCGTGCCTGGAAGGAATCCGCTGCCCTCGTCGACTCGTGGCACGCCGAGACTTTATTCTTAACCCATTTCGGACCGCACAATGCGCCGTCCGTGCATTTGCGATTGTTGATTCAACATCTCGATGAAATGACGGAAATCGCTCGTCGCGTTATCCAACAAAACACTAGCGAAGAGGATTACATGGCCTCTTTTGTAGCGGATATGGAAAAGCACTTGCGACAACACTTGCCGGCTGATGACGCCCATCGTTACTTGGAGGCGGCACCACTTGACATGTGCTGGCTTGGCCTGTTTCGGTACTGGAAGAAACAATTCGAGGCTGAGAATTAACGTGAACGCACTCAGCGGGCGCGCATGAGTTTAAACAAGAAACTAACGACATGCGAAAATACTTAGTTTAAGGTTGGAATCTGATTTCCAGCGATCCATACGGATTCAATGGCGCGGGTGTTCAGGATGTCGTCAAGCGGATCAGCCGAGAGAACTAACAGGTCCGCCCACTTGCCAGCCTCAAGAGTGCCGACATCTTCTGTTTGCATGCAAGCTGCTGCATCGCGGGTTGCTGTCACAAGCACTTGTTCGGCTGTCAGTCCGGCATCAACCATTCGCTCCAGCTCAAGTTGTTCAAAGTAACCTTGAAATCGACCAACTGGTCCTGTGTCGGTGCCAAATGCAATCCGGACACCTCCGTCGGCCAGCGCCTTAACGTTCCGCATTGCTATGTCGAGTGCCGCCTTATACTGTTGGGCGCTTGAACTATTTTGTACTTGGACTTGCCTTTCTGGATCCTCCAGTTGTGTCAGCACGTCCGGATCGATATGTTGAAGAAAGAATGGGTCGTCAAAGAAATTCGGTCGTGATTCATAAACGAACGTAGAGACTTCCCGTAAGAGTGTTGGTGTCAGGCAAATGTTCTGTTCAACCATCAAGTTAATCAATTCTTGGTCAACATCAACATCACGAATACTGTGTGCCAAAAAGTCGACGCCGGCCTTGACGAGTGCTTTGGCATCGTCTAGATAAAAAAGATGCGCTGCCACCCGCAAGCCACGTTCGTGGGCCTGGTCAATAACAGCACGGTACACCGCTTCAGGCATCTTTGTCGTACTACCAAGGTTGTCATCGACACGAATCTTAACAATGTCAACGCCCATATCGGCAACCTCGTCGACCGCGATTCGCGCCTCCTGTGGAGTTGATGGATTCAGCACTGGTCCGGCTACAAATAGCCGTGCGCGGCTCAGGGGGTTGGCGTTCTGTTCGTCTCGCAGGTCCAAACCGATTTTACCGTCGTTGCCGAGGCTGAATACGGTCGTTACCCCGTAACGCGCGTATAGATCGAGTTGTCGTAAGAGATTATCTCGTGTGTACAAATCCTGGCTCGACTCTAATCCGCGGGTGGCACCAACATGTCCGTGGGTATTAATAAATCCTGGAACGACGACTCGACCCGTAAGATCAATCCGTTCCGCATCGGCCGGCACAGTTACAGTTTCAGCTTCTCCAACTTCGGTGATTCGGCCGTCCTGGACGATGATCACTCCTGAGTCAACAACGCGGCTACCATCGATGATAATTCGAGCGCCGATAAACGCTTTCAAGCCTGGTGTTGTGGGTGTGACGGACTCAGAAGGCGCACTAGTACATCCTCCAAAGCCAAGAACAATAAAGCTAATAGCTGCAAGATCGGTTCGTCTGAGTTTCATCTGTTTGCTCCATAACACAGGCAGGATATGCAGATACTGTTCGCACTCATTGCGATGCCGTCAGGCGGTCGAGAATTTCGCCGAGGCGGGTGACCTCGTCGCCATAGACGCTCCAATTGCCAGCACGCTGGGCTTGGATGGCCCGTTCATAGTGTACCCGTGCTTGTTCCGCAAGTGCTAGCCCCTGCGGTGGCACTTCTAGTGCATCCGTCTGACTGGACGTCATGGAAACGGTTGCGCTTGGCTCACCCTGTTCGGTCGATGCCAGTTGCAGGTTCTCTGGAACGCGCCCGAACAAGCGCTCTAATGCCAACGACAACGTTTCTTCCATGACGATCTGGTTCTGATACGCCACGATGACCCGTTTTAGTTCTGGAATCCTACCCCCGGCTGCGCGCAGGTACAGAGGTCGGATATACAGTAATGATTCTTCGATCGGAATAACTAGCAGTGTGCCTTGGAGCACTTGAGAGCCTTGTTGATTCCACAATGTAATTTGTGGAGAGATAGTCTCGTCTTGGTTAATCCGCGCCACAATTTGGCGTGGACCAAAAATGACTGTTTGCTTTGGAAACGAAAATGCGATTAGTTTGCCGTAATGCTGACCGTCGCTTCGTGCGACCATCCAAGCCGCCAGATTGTCCTTTAGCCGCGGCGTAAATGGCAACATTTGAATAAATTCAGCCTCGTTTTCTCCAGGGAGCTTCATGATGGTGTAATACGGTTCCATCTGTGTGTCGCGACCGTCGGCATCGATAGCTGGCACTTCCCACTGGTCTTCCTTATTGTAGAAGATGGCCGGATTAGTCATGTGGTAGGTCGAAAACACTTCCGTTTGTAATCGGAAAATATCTTCAGGGTAGCGGATGTGAGAACGCAGATCCGCTGACATTTCATCCAGTGGCGTAAATAAATCTGGGAACACACGCTGCAAGGTGAGCGCTATTGGATCGTTTGGATCTGCGAGGTAATAAGTTGTGGTGCCATGGTAGGCATCGATCACAATCTTAACGGAGTTACGAATATAGTTGACCTCGTTGACTACTTGTGTCGAATAGGGATACCGCTTGCTGACAGTGTAAGCATCGCGCATCCAATACAACCGACCCTCAGAGATCACTAGATACGGATCTCCGTCGTAGACCAAGAATGGCGCAATGGTATTCACGCGGTCGGTGATATTGCGATGGAAGAGCACTCGACTTTCGGGAGTCAACTGCTCACTTATTAGGATGTTAAAGTCTCGAAAATATAATGCGAACAACATCTTGCGAACCAGCCCACCCAGTGGAACTCCTCCAGCACCCTCGTATTGACTGAAAACGTTGTCGTCACCCTTTGGGTAATGAAACTCGCGGGTGTTTGTACCGACGAGGACGTAATCGCTTGAGAGATCGCTAAAGTACAAACTTGGCTGGTCGACAGCAAGATCCACCGACGAAACTGGTGGCAGATCTTTAATAAACAACACGGGCAGACCTTCCGGCGTCACTTCGTTGACTGGACCGAGTGCGACACCGTAACCGTGTGTGAACGTGAGACGTTCGTTTGGCCAAGTTCGGTTTGGGAGGCTCTCGGAATTCAACTCGCGACTTGAAAGCATGATCTGACGGTACTGGCCATCAATAACGTAACGGTCGTTATCAACCGACGCGAAATCATAGTAGGTTCGGATTTCCTGTATTTGTCCGAACGTATCAAGGAGTGGTTGATGATCCCAGAGGCGAACGTTGTTGATTGTCTCCGAGTTGTTATTAATGTCGGCCAGCGTCAGAGTCGCGTCGCCTGACAGTGCGCGTTCTTCCACGTTGTCGAGCGCAAACGCTTTTCGTGTTGATTCGATGTTGTACGCGATGAACGGAGCTTCCTTCTCTTGTTCGTTCGGCGCAACAACAACCCGCTGGATGATGGCAGCGTATCCCGTTCCGCCCACCGACACGATAAGGTACAACGCCACTGCTAATGGAATCGGCCAATGTTTTGCGCTGAAGGCATGATAGGCTGCGAGCCCCGAGCCGAGTAGCAGCACAAGTATGAGCAGCTTTAGCATTGGGAGTGTAACTTCTACGTCGACGTATGACGCCCCTTGAATAACGCCACTGGGCGTAAGCAATAAGCGTGGCATATCCAAGGAGGCACCCCACGCCATTATCAGGAAGAGCGCAGCTATAAGAAGGCCAAGGTGTTGTCTCGTTCGACGATTAATCTGTAAGCCGGCCTCCGGTTGATAGCCTAGTGCTCCGGCAATTAAGTAAATTGCCGCACAACCAATAAGCGAGAGCACAGTGATAGCAAGAAGCATGTAGCGAAGGAAGTCTAGAAATGGCAATTCAAATACATAGAACCCTATATCTCGACCGAGTAAAGGATCGACGGTGCCAAACGTGGTCGCGTGTTGATACTGGAGAAACGTAAGCCACTGGCCGGCAGCGAATAAGGCCATGAAGAGTGCTACAAGGCCAGCCACGCCAGTGACGATTGTGCGTAGACTTTTTTTGTCAAGAACAAGCGGTGGGGTTTCGGGACTAAGAGTACCAACGGAAAATGGCTTCTTGAGTTCTTGTAAGGCAAAGCGCAGATTACCGCCCAATAATATGAGGGTTCCCACAAAAACAGCAGCCCCGAGTAGTATTTTTGTCGTCAGGCTTGTGATAAAAATCTGGCGATAGCCCATTTCACCGAACCATACCCACTCACCAAAAAAATCTACAAGTGCTGGAATGACGATG
The DNA here is from genome assembly GCA_913052135.1 of uncultured Acidobacteriota bacterium. Lineage (GTDB taxonomy): Bacteria > Acidobacteriota > Vicinamibacteria > Vicinamibacterales > UBA823 > UBA8106. The sequence goes on along the minus strand of CAJXDY010000017.1, from coordinate 4,402 downwards.
AAAAGGAAGAAACCAATTAGGATAAGCGGAAGCCTAGCTGCCATGAGATACCTCTATTGTCTGTCTGAGTTACAGATTTATATAGCGACCGGCATTATACTGCGTAGAATGATACCGTCGTCTATGCCGAAGTTGAGTAAGCCGTTTTTTGATGAAAATTACCTTTTAAAAACACCTTTTTGTTTTTTCAGGCGTGTTACGCGATCATTAAAGGGAGTGCGCACATGAGTGATCGTAAGTACCGACAACGTGGCTACCAAGACGACGATCAATCAAAACGTCACCCACGAGACGAACAACGACAAGGCGCCAGCAAAGATCGTACTCCACGTGAATTTCGGAAAGCGAACTTCCCAGGATTCCGGGAAGTTAGTCGCTGTATGCGTTGTAGCCAGGTGATCGACTCAGCTGTCGATAACACGCAACTATGCACGAAATGTGGCAGTCCACTGCACAGTTGTGGCCAGTGCACATGGTTTGATACCGGGGCTCGATTCGAGTGCAGTCAGCCAATTCCTGAGCGCATCACTCCCAAGGACGGTCAAAATGATTGCACTTATTTCGAGTTACAACGCACAGTGGAGCGGGAGACCGGCTCAGTCAAACCACAGAATGCCACGACTGCCTTTGACGACTTGTTTAAGTAATTGATGATTTTCTAGTTTGGAATCAAGCCAGTTGTCTCTTCTTCTATTAATGTGTGAATTCTAGGGCGCGTTCAACATCGAAGTCTGGATTTTCTAAAGGCATCTGTGCGCCGACATTATCGCGCCAAACATGCAGCATGTCGGTCAAGTGTTTGGCTTGAGATGGGTAGCGTATGGCGAGATTCTGAGTTTCACTGGCATCAAGGCCTAGGTCGTAGAGTTCAACTCGAGCATCTTCGTAGAATTCGATCAACTTCAGATCGCCCACACGAACGGCGCCGTGTGGTGTGGCACCGCCTGGATGGTAATGGGGGTAATGCCAGTAAAGGGCTTCACGATCAATTGGACCTGCACCTTTTAGCAAAGGGACGAGGCTTATGCCATCCTGTAGTTCTGGAGAATTTCTACCTAAGCCAGCGATTTCTAAAATCGTTGAATAAATATCTGGGCTAATAATAGGGGTGCTTTCCACTGTGCCAGGTTGGACGGTGCCAGGCCACTTTACGATGAACGGCACACGGATGCCACCTTCATAACTTGAGCCTTTTCCGGCACGGAGTCCAAGGTTAGACGTGACAGGTCCCCATGGAGAGGCATCCCGTACAAGCCCACCATTGTCGGACGCAAATATCACAACAGTCCGATCCGCAATATCTAGGTCGTTCAAGGTTTCAAGTAGCCGTCCAACGCCATCGTCCAGACTTTCGATCATGCCAGCATAGCCTGGATTACGCTGACTTGAAGTGTCCGCGTTGAGTGTTGCGGCCTTCGCCTCATACCGGGTGAGTTTCTCAAGTGGAGGTTCGATCGGCGTATGAACCGTGTAGAAGGGTAAGTACAGGAAAAATGGGTTTGTACGATTTCCCGTTATGAAGGCAATCGCTTCATCAGTCAAACGATCAGTAAGGTATTCTTCATCGTTCTCGAGTTCTTGTAATGTTGGAATATTGTAGGGTGCGTAATAACTCGGTGGTTGTCCGCGATGGTCACCTGCTACATTCAAGTCAAAACCATGTGCTTCAGGGAAGTCACCTCCGAGGTGCCACTTGCCGATACTTGCTGATACATAGCCACCGGTTCCGAGAGCTTCGGCCAATGTCGTTACTTCAGATGGAAGTTCATGGGTCCACGTTGGCACTTGCAATTTCGCCCAAGGTCTCGCATGTCCGTGAATCCAGTCCGTAACGTGCAGACGTGCTGGATATTGCCCGGTGAGAATACTGGCTCGCGTGGGTGAACAGACGGTAGCTGCAGCGTACGCATTCGTGAAGCGCATACCCTCACGAGCGAGGCGGTCAATATTTGGTGTTTGATAGAAACTGCTACCCATGATGCCCAGATCGGTCCAACCCAGATCGTCTACAAGTACCAGTACGATGTTCCATATTGGTGTAGTCGATCTTTCACTTTCGGACTTTTCGGTACACCCGGCAACGATCGCTCCTACGAGTCCAAGCAACACGGGTAAAATTAAGTACTGCCGCGACATTCGCATCTTTGTTCTCTATGAATTCCGTCAGAACAGTGATACTACACCCACCCACTATCTAAGAATATACTCGTTTGCTAGGCTACTCGATGAGACTGGAGTTGACCTTCATTTACGGCAATACCTGACTTTTGTGGACATCGTGGTAAGTTGTGCTGCTTCACCAGAAAATAGGAGCCTGACATTCATGGAGGAGAAGATCGCTATGGGCGGCATTCAGCGTTTGGGACAGACACTGGCGATAGCCATATTTGTAATGACATTGTGGCCGGCGATGGTAGTTGCGCAGGAATCGACTCGTCCAAACATTGTTTTTATTTTTACGGATGACCATGCTTACCAAGCGATTAGCGCCTACGGTTCCAAGATTAATCACACCCCCAATATTGACCGACTCGCTCGTGAGGGTATGCGGTTCGAGAACGCCATGGTGACCAATTCGATCTGTGCACCAAGTCGGGCTGTCATCCTAACGGGTAAATATAGTCACCTAAATAGCGTGCGTGACAATGGCCAAATATTTGATGGAACGCAGGAAACCTTTCCGAAGTTGTTGCAGCAAGCTGGATACCAGACTGCAATGATTGGAAAATGGCATTTAAAGAGTGATCCCACCGGATTTGATTACTGGGAGGTGCTACCTGGTCAGGGCGAGTACTACAACCCTGATATGCGAATCGCAGGTGGTGAGCGTCAGCATCACGGGTACGTCACCGATATCATTACAGATCTCACGTTGGAATGGCTCCAGGATACAAGGGATCCTGACCGCCCGTTCATGGTCATGTATCAGCATAAGGCGCCTCACCGGAACTGGATGCCTGGCCCAGATCACCTCACACTCTATGACGGTATGACACTCTGGGAGCCACCGACGCTCTTTGATGACTATGCTAATCGGGCCAGTCCGGCACGGCTGCAGGAGATGGAGATAGGACGTCACCTGATCGACAGATACGACCTGAAGCTTGGACCACCGACTGGCACCACAGATTCTAATCGGGAAATGCAGTGGTGGCTTGATAGTTATGGTCGACTCGACGATTCCCAACGCCGTGTCTGGGATGCGATATACGATCCCAAAAACGCGCAATTTGAGGCTGCTAATCTCGAAGGTCGCGACTTGGTTCGTTGGAAATACCAACGCTATATTAAGGATTATTTGCGGACTATTGCATCGGTTGATGACAATGTCGGACGAGTCCTTCGTTACTTGGATGAGACGGGCCTTGCTGACAACACCATTGTCATTTACAGCTCTGACCAAGGTTTTTATTTAGGTGAGCACGGGTGGTATGACAAGCGATGGATGTACGAAGAGTCGCTCAAGACGCCGCTTATCGTCCGGTGGCCCGGTCATGTTAAGCCAGGCAGCGTCAACGGCGATATGGTTTCAAATCTTGATATTCCAGAAACATTACTCCAGATGGCAGGTGTTGAAGTCCCTGGTGACATGCAGGGGCGCAGCCTTGTTCCATTGCTTGAAGGCACGACAGTCGAGGATTGGCGAACGAGTTTCTACTATCACTATTATGAAAAGGGCATACATAACGTTGTTCCACATGAGGGTGTCCGGACACCTACCCATAAGTTGATACATTTCTATGAGACTGACGAATGGGAAATGTACGATTTAATGGCAGATCCAAATGAAATACGTAGTGTTTATGGCACGTCAGCGCACACTGCAGTACAACAGGCATTGCTCGAAGAGTTAGTGCGCTTGAAAATGGAGTTGCAGGTCCCCTCACCGTAATGCCTCAGATTCGCTGGCGGCGTTTTGACTGGGGTTACTATGTGGTTGCGGGTTTACTTCCCATGCTCCTGGGTTGTCAAACCCAGACACCTGATTCCCTGCTGACCGATCGTCCTCCAAATATCATAATCATCTTTACCGATGACCAGGGCTATGCGGACACTGGTCGATTTGGTGCTGAGGGATTTGAAACGCCACACCTCGATCGCATGGCTGCTGAAGGGGCGATATTCACGAGTTTTTATGTGGCGTCGTCTGGCTGTTCTCCGTCTCGAGCCGCATTACTCACAGGGTCATATCCGCAACGTGTCAGCATGCCACGGGTGTTATCACCTCAAGAGGACGTCGGGCTTCACCCTGATGAAATCACGATCGCTGATCTATTGAAACCACTTGGATATGCTACAGCAGCCGTTGGCAAGTGGCACTTGGGTGACCATCCTGAGCATTTACCTTTAGCCCAGGGATTTGATGAGTACTTTGGTCTGCCGTACTCGAATGACATGACGC
>CAJXDY010000016.1:0-41355 GCA_913052135.1 uncultured Acidobacteriota bacterium | reverse complement strand
AGAGTCGGTTGCTAGTGCTCCCCCAGCGCCAGAGTCGGTTGCTAGTGCTCCCCCAGCGCCAGAGTCGGTTGCTAGTGCTCCCCCCCAAGCGACAGAAGCGCCTAAGGCTGGAGTAGCAACGGAATCTGACCACGGGGACTCCGATGTAGTGAAGCCGTGAAGCTCGCAGTCGTCGTCCAGCGCTACGGAGCCAACATTAGCGGAGGCGCTGAATTGCATGCTCAGTACATTACGGAACAACTCTCACACCACGCCGATGTAACGGTGCTAACTACGTGCGCCACGGACTATATCAGTTGGCGTAATGAACTCCCCGCAACTAAAGAACAGGTTGGCAGGGTGCTTGTGCGTCGATTCCCTGTCCATCACGAACGGAATCCTGAATCATTCGCACGTCATTCGACACGTGTGTTTGATCGCACACATTCGATAAACGACGAACTGGCGTGGCTTGATAGTGAGGGGCCCGCGAGTCACGCACTGATCAGATATATTCGTACTAACGCAGAAGATTTCGACTTTTTTATTTTTTTTAGTTATCGCTATTATCATGCATTCCATGGAATCTTAGCTGCGGCGCATCGTGCAGTCCTGGTTCCGACTGCTGAACGCGATGCTGCACTTGGTCTCAACATCTTCGGCCAAATATTTAGAAACGCAAGAGCGATAATGTATAACTCGTTTGAAGAACAGATATTAATCAATGCTGTGTCCGACAACGCACACGTGCCAGGTGTCATAGTGGGAGTCGGTTCAAAAGTGCCACACCATACGGTCCCCGAAAGATTTCGGCGTAAATTTAAAATTGATCATCCATTTATTATCTATGTAGGTCGTGTTGATGCAAATAAAGGATGTAGGCAGCTTTTCGAATATTTCATACGCTATGCGATGAATGTTTCAGGCAAATTGTCGCTTGTTTTAATAGGCAACTCGGTCTTGCCAATACCGGCACACGAAAGAATCCACCACCTTGGTTTTACGTCAGACAAGGACAAGTTTGATGGTATGGCAGCAGCCGAGTTGTTAGTCATCCCTTCCCAGTATGAGAGCCTCTCAATGGCTACTCTAGAAGCATGGGGCTTAGGACGACCTGTCCTAGCCAACGGACACTGTGATGTGCTCAAGGGACAGTGTCTCCGCAGTAACGCCGGTTTGTACTACGATAATTACGAGGAATTTGCAGAAGCATTGTACGCGCTAGAGACTAGCAGTCCCTTAAGAAAAGGATTGGGACACAACGGACGTCGTTTTTTTAGTCGTCACTACACTTGGCCTGTTATTAATCGGAAGTATTTCACCATGCTCGAACAGCTAAAGAAACATGATGTCGCCAACAACGGTACACATAAGTTGGAAAAGTTGCCGGGGTGGTGGACCCGTAGACGACGTCGCCTACCTCCGGCAAACGATATTATTAAGGCGTTACCAGCTGGTCCAGCACCGAATGCCAGGCGGTCACCAAGAAATAGTCGGCGACGGTGAACAAACATTCATATAAATATAAGTAGGGATTCTTTGTTTCTAATGCATTCAAAAAATATTCTTTGTTGACCATGACGAGCAAGAAAGAAGCCGACGATTCACGGGAAACTTTTAGAGTTCACCAAGTGCTAACACAGCTCGGTTATGGAGACGCCATCGGGCACGAAGTCCTTGGAATCCAAGAAATCCTTAGATCGTCTGGCTTCGAATCAGACATCTTTGTCGAATCTGCTGATTACAGACTCAAACCACTGACCAGAAACTGTTTCGAGCTTCCAACAGCGTGTGACCCTGAGAGTGTCATTATTCATCATTTTTCTATTGGCTCAAAAGCATCTCGAATTGCTTTTGCGCTACCGAGTCGAATGATTCTCGTCTATCACAACATCACACCACCACATTATTTTTCAGGGTTAATTGAAGGCCCAGAAATTAAATCAGTGGCTTGGCAATGCTATACCGGACGACGAGAATTATCGGCGTACCGATCAAGATGTCACCTTGCCTTAGGGGACTCGGATTTTAATCGACAAGAACTCGTAGAACTTGGTTTTCCACGGACTGACGTATTACCGCCGGTTTTACCAAACTTTCCTCACCTCAGCGTTCGAACAGAAAGTGCATTGACATCATCATTTGACGATGACTTTACAAATATTCTGTTCGTAGGTCGAATAATTCCACACAAACGCATTGAAGACCTTATTCGAATCTTTGGCGCATACCATCACATGCACAACTCCAAGTCTCGACTGATCATTGTAGGATCTCATGTCGGATTCCAAAATTATCGGGCAACATTACATGACCTAGCTGCACGCCTACATCTCCCAGAGGTACACTTCGTGGGACAGGTTACAGATGCAGAATTGGTATCGTTCTATGAGATCGCCGACGTGTATTTATCCGCCAGCGAACACGAGGGGTTCTGTGTACCTCTTGTTGAAGCCTTCCATCACCAGATCCCTGTCCTAGCGTATGCGGCAACAGCTGTGCCCTCTACGATGGACGGGGGAGGCCTGCTATACGACACTAAAAACCCAATCGTCGTAGCCTCACTTCTTAACGCGGTCGTATCTGATTTATCACTCCACGAGAAGGTGCTTCGCAGCCAAGATGAAGCGTTAACTCGATTAGAAGTGAAAGATTTTGTAGGCACATTGCTAAACTTCGTGAAACAAGTGCGCCAAGCGCCTCCTTTACCAGAAACCTCAATCAGGGAAGGTTTTTGGCAGCAGTTCGAGCGCTATGAACGAATAGAAAAACTCAAGTACGATTACCCGTTAACAGACCGCGTTCGCCCAACGGGTCTAACGTCATCCCGACGTCTAGAATCAATCAGGCCAGAGAACACTACCTTCAATAAATTAATGTCCTGGATTCGAACTCGATGATTATCAACCAGTGGATACCAGCAGCGCATCACGGTGATGCCATTGGTAATAGTGCGAGGCAGGTGCGAAATATACTCCGTCTTGCTGGTCACGAGTCCAATATTTATGCACTAACAATTGACGATGAACTCAAAAGCGACGTACATGCATTTAGCAGGGAAACTGCTACAGGTGGAGATCTCACCATTTTTCACTACGCACTACCGTCACCCATGACTGCAGCATTTACACAACTGTCGGGTAAACGAATACTCCAATATCACAACGTGACTCCAGCACATTTTTTTGCACCGTACGATCCGGGGATGTTCAGGCTGGCAACACTCGGAAGACAGGAGTTGACTACACTGCTTGGACAAGTCGATCTCGCTCTTGGAGATTCGGAGTACAACCGAATTGAACTGGACTCTTTGGGTTTTGCGCCAACTGGTGTCATGCCGATTGCCGTAAATACTAAGTCAATCGTTGCTCACGTGCCACGTCCATCACTGGCACACATGCTCAATGACGGATTGACGAATATTTTATTCGTAGGTCGTATCGCCCCCAATAAGTGCATCGAGGATCACATTCGATTGGCTGAGCATTACAAGAGGTACGTTGACAGTCGTTACCGATTCATCTTTGTTGGTAACTTTGACCTCGTTCCGAAGTATTTCGGCACCATTCAAGCACTAATCTCCCAATATCAGATGCCTCCCGATCGATTCCTCTTTACAGGCCGGGTGCCTGATGACGATCTCGCAACATACTATGCTATGGCCGACGCCTATGTTTCGCTGAGCGAACACGAAGGATTCTGCGTTCCACTTGTTGAAGCGATGGCGGCCGATGTGCCTATTCTTGCTTACTCCGCTGCTGCAGTACCAGAAACTTTAGGGAATGCTGGGGTTCAGTTCGCTCCAAAAGATTTGGAGTACGCCGCCGAGACTCTTGGAATGTTAGTGTACGATGAGAATCTTCGATCAGAAGTATTGGTTGGCCAACGTCGACGATTACTGGATTTCGGACCTGAAAAAATAACACGAGCATTAAAAGATCTCGTACTGCGATTCTCATGATATACCGATGTAGACCATTAAATTTTCTAACGATATTCCAGATCGCACACACGTGAAACTCGCATTCATTGTTCAACGCTACGGTACAGAAATATTGGGTGGTTCGGAATACCACTGTCGGCTTATTGCTGAACGTTTGGCACTTCGACACGAGGTGGAAGTCTTGACGACATGTGCGCAGGACTACATAACTTGGAAGAACGCCTATCCAGAGGGGGAAGATCGAGTTCGTGGCGTTACGGTTCGACGTTTTGCGAACTCGGAAACACGAGAGATCAAAGAATTTAATAAATTCTCAGACTGGATTTTTCACAATCCACATACGGACGATGACGAAGTAGAATGGCTTCGGCGTCAAGGACCGTGGTGTCCAGCCTTAATCAAATATCTTGAACAATATGCCACAACTTATGATGCCTTGATCTTTTTTACTTATCTATACGCTCCAACGGTGTTAGGACTTCGCGTAGCACCCAGTCGAAGTATCCTTGTTCCAACCGCCCATGACGAACCTGCGATACAACTCAAGATCTATAGAGATATGTTCACTCTACCAGCAGGTATAGCCTACAACACTGCAGTAGAGCGACAATTTCTGAAATCGAACTTCCCGATACGAGCGGTTTCAGAGGAAATCGTCGGCTGTGGCGTCGATCTACCACAACGTCAGGGCTACCGAAAACGTACCGCCACGACTCCAACGTCAACGTCATCCACAAACGTTTCTCAAGATTTGGATGGAAAAACTAAATTGGGTCAGCGCGACCATGATCGGTCACAAGCACTACAAACTGACAACGAGGCCTTTCGGCGACGTTACCGGTTACACGGTCCTATCGCATTGTACGGTGGTCGTATCGACCCTGGAAAAGGTTGCGAAGAATTAATCGAATATTTCGGTTCCTACAGAGAAGGTGGTGGTGATGCCACGCTGACTCTCATGGGTGCAAAACTTATGCCACTACCTGAGGAACCCTTCATTAGGTTTGCTGGACTGCTCCCGGACAGGGAACGTGTACAAGCGCTCGAAGCCGCCACAGTGGTAATTGTGCCCTCCCCATTAGAAAGCCTGTCGCTACTGGCATTGGAATCGTTTGCAGTCGGCACTCCCATTCTGGCTAATGCGAGAAGTGACGTTCTAGTGAATCATTGTCGTCAAAGCAATGCTGGTTTGTATTATGCGGATCGTGATGAATTCGTCGAGTGCCTTAAACTGTTGCTCCTAGATAAACGGTTGCGGACTGCAATGGGCATACAAGGTCGGAATTATGTCAGGCAGAATTATAAGTGGGACGTCATCCTAGGCAAATACGAACGTATGATTGCAACCGTCAGAGGCCCCTCACTGTCAACTGCAAACAAACACCAGCGGGACTGGCCTAGACGACGGCAATGATGTAATTATTCGTCTTGATTAGCCTTCGCAACACGCGGTGACGCAATAGGAGACTCATGCCCAGAACCGAAAGGTAACCGAGCGTCACTGGACAGACTTTTTTTGACCGGACCGCTGCGACGATTGGCTTTAATCTTGTATCGCTTAAGCATCAAATTTAGAGTTGACGGCTTCAACCGAAGCAATTTGGCAGCACGTATTTGAACGCCTCCAGCCTCATTAAGAGCTGACTCAAGCAACTGCTTCTCTGATTTCGCGATTACGTCCTTAAAAGAAAGTCCTTCCGGAGGTACCGCAATGGACGGTATCTGAAACTTCTGCGTCTCGCGGACATAGTCTGGAATCAAGTCAAGGTGGATTTGTGATCCCGACGTTAGCACAACAGCACGTTCGATCACATTCTCTAACTCACGGACGTTACCAGGCCACGCATACTCCGTCATTAAATCGAGCGCGTCTCGGGAAACTTCGAGATCTGGTTTTTCATTTTCGTCACCGTATTTATTAAGAAAATGCTGAACGAGCAAGGGGATATCTTCCCTACGTTCTCGAAGTGAGGGCAACTGGACAGCAATAACGTGCAGCCGATAGTACAAATCTTCCCGAAAGCGACCTTGATCGACCATGTGCTTTAATTCTACGTTCGTCGCAGCAATGACACGAACGTCGACCTTAACGGTTTCAACTCCACCAAGACGCATAAATTCACGCTCTTGCATGACACCAAGTAGCTTTGCTTGTGTTTCCAGCGACATGTTACTGATTTCATCGAAAAAAATCGTTCCGGTATCTGCTAACTCAAAAAGACCTTTTTTCGCCTGCAAAGCGCCGGTAAATGCGCCCTTTACGTGGCCAAACAGGTTTGACTCGAACAAATCATGCGGTAAGTTACCTGAACTCACTGTAATAAACGGACAGCTTGCTCGAGTCGAATTCGTGTGCAGTGCCCGAGCTATTAATTCTTTACCAGTCCCACTTTGTCCTTCGATAAGAATCGTCGCTCGACTGGGTGCTGCCTGCATTATTAGGTCGAACACTTCTCGAATCCGTGAACTACGACCAACAATATCTGAAAATTTGTGCGTGCTCGCCTGTAAGTTCTGGCGAAGCGTACGGTTTTCAACGACTAACCGTCTTCGTTCAACGGCATTTCGAAGGACCTTCAGCACTTCATCGTGCTTGAACGGCTTTGTAATATAGTCGAAAGCCCCCGTCCGAATAGCTTCTTTGGCGCTCTCGACCGACCCATACGCTGTTAGCATGACAACGGGCAACTCGTTATCCAGTTTTTGTAACTTTGTGAGTGTAACCATGCCACCTTGTCCCGGCATCATCACATCCAGAACCACAGCGTCAATTGATTCAGCATTCACCAAATCGATGCCGGCCTCACCGGTTGCCGCTACATACACCTTGTAACCTTCTTTAGCTAGCAGTGTTGCAAGAACTTCTTGCATCACGGCTTCGTCATCTACTACAAGAATAGCTGCTTCATCTGCCATTTCAGACACCACATCTAGCCTTGGTTGCTTTCACGATTACACGCAAGGCTCGTACGCACCAATCTAGTCATTTCACGAAGTCAGATCGCCCTGACGGGCCACAACCGACGCCGTCAACGGAAAGGTAATCGAAAAACGAGTACCTTGACCTTCAATACTCTCGCATTCGATAGTACCGTCGTGTTCCTGCACGATCCCATATGTTATCGATAAACCAAGTCCCGTACCTTGACCGAGTTCTTTAGTTGTATAAAACGGATCATAAATCCGAGACAAGTGATCAGCTGAAATGCCTTTCCCGGTATCTCCAACCTTGATAACAACACGATCACCATGACGGCGCGTCTCGATTGACAACCAACCACCCTTAGGCATCGCATCACGGGCGTTCAGAAAGAGATTCAAGAAAACCTGTTGAAGTTTATAATCAAGACCAGTTGCAATGGGTGACGGAGAGACAAGATCTTTACGCACAGAAATATGTGAGGTCTTGAGTTGATGTTCCAATAACACCAATACCTCATTGACAACAGCATTAACGTCAACGGGACCAGTTTCGACCTTAATAGGCCTTGCTAAGTTCAAAAGTCCGTTAACGATCTTGGCAGCTCGGAAAGTTTGTCGTTCAATTTTCTCCAGCACTTTGGTCTTCGGATCATCAGAGTCTGCGCCCTCCAGAAGCATCTGCGTGAAGCTAGAAATACCAGTCAATGGGGTGTTAACCTCGTGTGCTACCCCAGCTGCCAGCAAACCAACCGACGCCATTTTTTCTGATATTTGCAACTGCTCTTCAAGACGCACTCGAGTGCTGATGTCCTCTAAAATGATTATCGTTCCCCCCAAACCACCATCCGGCGCACGCAACGGTGCTGTTGCGGCATTAACTAACAAGCGCTGGCCACCCTCCTTGTGCCGAGAGGTCATGGGGACACGGTATCGGATCGTGCCCGTCGGCGACTCTTTTCGCGCTTCCTGGAACATGTGTACGACGGACGGATCAAACAAGGACGCTAGGTGCTGACCTATAGCTTCCTTACGCTCTACTCCGTACAATTTTTCAAGTCCTTGGTTCCAACGAATGACACGATCATCTAACCCTACAACAGCCAGCCCGTCATTCAAGGACTCGATAACGTTCTCACTTAGTTCGCGCAGTCTATCGAGTTCTTCAGCCTTAGCACGCAACTGACCGTAAAGACGTCCATTCTCAAGAGCAGTCGCAACCTGCGCGGCAACTGCCTCGAGCAAGCTTAAGTCCTCGCTGCTAAGTGGCTCGCCGCTTTCTTTGCGTCCTAGAGCTATTACAGCGAGCGTCTTGTCTTTTGACACGCTCGGAACAATATAATGAACACCCGACTCCAGCCACACCTCAACGTCATCACTGTCGATACGTTTGGCCAGCTCATCGAGCACCAGAGCCCTGGTTGCACCCAAACGTTCACCCACTGCAGATTTTCGTGACAAACGAGGAATGGGATCGTCAAATCCAACAGCATGAATCACCCGAAACTCCTGACCCGCACTGTCCGGCGGCGCTAGCAATAATGCCATCCGTTCCACCACAAAGGTTTCGGTGACCCGAGTGACGAGCCGCTCACTTAATCTTTCGAGGTTAAGATCGCGATTTAAATCTCGAGCAAAACCGATCAAGGCTCTTCGATAATCATAACGATCACGATAATAGACACGATCAAAGGCTGCTTGAATTGCATTTTTTACCGGTGCTGCCAACAACACCACCACGAGCGTAGCCAGCACAGCCACGATTGAGTTGTATTGCCTTGAACCACCGAGAAACATTTCGCTTGCGATTCGAAGTAGCACTGTATAGATACCGACGATGGTAAGAATGGCCGCGCTGTAGACCACGGCCCACTTGACGATAACGTCAACATCCATCAACCGATAACGAGTAATTGCTGAAGCGAAGGCTAGCGGGACGAGACCGAGTGTGACAGCCGTAAAACCCATTTGAGGTGGTGGATTAAATCCCAATACCCATGGAATTAAGTAGCCGACCATAAACGGTAGACAGCCCAGTAGGGTGCCCCAGATGATCCATCGTAACTGTCGGCGTGCTGTCACCGATTGCAACTTGCGTAGCGCATGAATCATCACCACCGCACCACCAGAAATACACAGCAGCAAATAGAAGACTTCAAGGCGCTCTATGACTTCAATGGTCTGCGTAACTTGAATTCCTGACTGGGTGCTACCCCACAATGCTCCCGTGCGAAGCCCTCCTAGCACCACCGCCGGGCCATAAAGGACGGAAAGCCCAGAACGACCAAGTTTATTCTGCAGCCAGCCGGGGGAACGTTCTGGAAACACCAAGGCAAAGTGCATGAACAATGGCGCTAACAACAACAGAGCAACGATATCGATCCAGTAAAAGATCCAATCTAACCAATCCAGTCTTCCACTAAACGAAAACGCAAACACGCCAAAGAAGGCGACCGTCAACCAAAAAAAATGAAGCGTTGCTGGCTTACGTGATTGTCTTAAGACCACCACCGCACCAACTAGAAGCGTGAAAGTAGCCAATATGGCCAACACAAAGTACAGAGCTTGGTTGCCAGATGGAACTCGTTGCAATGTTAAGTCACGAAGGGTTTGTGATCCTAAACTAAGGATTGCATATCGTGACGTTGCACCAGATTCACTAGCGTGAAGCGCTGCAAGCACCTCATCTGTGGAATCCACAGGTCGTCCGTTGATGGCAAGGAGCACATCGCCAATCTGAATGCCTGCGTTGGCTGCTGCCGATCCTGGATCGATTTCCTGAGCCGTCAAACCCTCTGGCTTAGAAACCCACAGTACGCCATCTTCAACTTCGATCCAGCTCGACCTAACAACAATGTTGGCAATCGCGAGGCATAACAATCCCAATACAAACAGGCTGCCCAATGCAATATTGCCGACATGTCGATATCGCTTCCAGATGCTAGGAGTGATATCTGTTTTTTGCATTGCTCGCATTACTCTTGTGTCGCCTAAAGAGTCATCCAATTATTTGAATTACAATTTCAATTTATTGAATCCAAAAAAAATGCAAAAATATGGTCGGCTGCCGATGGCGATTCGGATCTATTCCTCAAACGCCAACCACACCGACCAAGACCACTTAGAAACGAACGAGTAATCCACCTACGATACGCTTAGGTGGATCCAGCACTAATAACTCGTCGTAGGCGCCAACACCAATCTCCTCTCTAAACATATTTCGAACCGCTACGAGAAATTCCCAGTCGCTATTCGAGAAACGCAAGAAAGGTAACCCTTGTTTTAGTTTTACATCAAACCGTGCCGCAAGATTTCGATTCGTCATGCCTCGACCAGAATTAGCAAATGCCGAGTTGACACGATAAACAACAAACAACCGTGTTGCAGTCTCTGGAACATCTGCATTCAGAACAGTCGTAATGTCGTGAAAGCTTTCAGTGCCAAACCTGGCCGCGGATGGTGCCCGTGCGGCGATCAGTGCTGATTCGGATGAAGATTCCCAGCGCGCACGAGTGAATGAATAATCAACCGAGCCCCCAATACGGTTGACTAGTTGCCGACTGACCGAGACGCCCCAGCCACCAGCGTCGTAATTCCCGCCATTGGCTACCAAATAATGGCCTACATTGGTCTTAAAGCCAGCAATATCAGACATACCAAACAACGTTACAATCTGATCATTAACCGCCTGACGAAAGGCCCTTACACCGATGACGTAGGTACTGCCGAAGTCGCGTTCAAGGACCGCTTCTATATGACGCAACCGCTCTGGCTGGAATCTGGAATCTGGCGACAATGATGAAAACGTACGTTCCGGAGGCAACCAAAGTCCGGCACCCGTTGGTGGCAAAAACTCCTCCGCACCTTGGGCTCGCACAGACTGCATTGCCGTACCTCGCATACGGATGTTCTTCATGGGTGAAAGGGTTACACTAGCCTTTGGGCTCAGGAGAGCTGCACCCTGCACATAATCGTGATTTGCTACTCCAATCCCGTAATCTAGGCTTACCGACGGTGACACCGTCCACGAATCGAAGGCATGTACCGCACTCACTGTTCGACTATCGGCCTGGAGCGCCGGTAATGCTACCGGATTCCCACCCTCGTACCGCTGAGTGCCATAAGACATTCCTATGTCCATAGCATGATTAGTGGACACCTCTGATCTGTAGGACCCTGCGAGAATCCACGATGAAACATCGCCCTGGGTCATCGCTCCTTGAACAGACCACTCTCCATTACTACTGGTAGGTGTGTTTAATTCCAGAAATGCCACACCCCTAGGTCCGGCATTCGTTGAAAACAAATCAGCCGGACTGTCGAATGACCCGGTCGTCAGAAAATTTACCTCGCCCGACAGCGGTATCTGTGACCATAGTGAAGAGGCTAAACGTGCGGATGAAGAAACGGCACGGCCAAATTTGGCCACCATGCTCCCTGACGAATTTGACTCTGTAGCACTCGCTACTGCTGCCTGCGTCGCCTCCCTTAACACGTTCCGGCGAAGATGCCGCAACCGCCAAGCTAATTCGCTGTGGTCATGTACTTGTTGCACACTTTCGGCATCTATCTCGGGATCTTCGAGATCTTCACCTTGTTGTACCTCTTCCTCAGCCTCGAAGAGACCCGCAGTCAAGACGGGCGGTATCGACACATCAGATGAACTTGATTGAGAAGACAACACGAAGCGGTGAAGAATTTCGTTAGTGGGAGTTACCTCTACCAAGTTACGACCTGACACCGTAAAACCGCTCAGATGTGCACGCAGCAAATACGATCCCGGCGTCAGTGGCTCCAACTCATAAACACCATCCGTCCCAGTCACCGCCATTAAAGTCGCATCCGCCCCCATTGCAGAGACTATTGCTCCTTCGAGAGGCAGACCATCTACATCCAACACAATTCCGTGGATTAATCCCCGTTCATCATCAGCAATCTGCTGGAGAGTTTCTTGCCCGATCACAACAGTATTCGCAACAACCACGAGCAAAACGACCGCGCCAAATCGCTTCACATAACTCATTGATTCCTCCGCGGATACATTCTCATGATTCCACTTGCTCACCAACCGTGAAGTGTATATCGCGTGTTAACAAATTACCCGATGCGTTGTCTGTCACAGTGATTCCCATACGATACGATCCAACTGGAAAGACGGACAATGGCACATCCTGCCCTACTAACAACTGGTGGCCTGCTGCCACATCCCACTGTGGTTGCAACGTTTCATTATTAAACTCCTGCGGCGAACTGGCAATAAAGAACTCCTCCCCAGCCTCACCTTGCCTGTGAAAATTATACTCGACTGTCACGTCAGGTTTGCCATTAGTGTCGGTTTGCATGTTATAGATGAAGAATCCAAATTTTAATTCATCAGCTGTACTAAAATTCTCCGAATTACGCACAACAAACCTCATTGCTCCAATCGCATATGGATCTGCGCGCTGTTGCGCGAATGTCAAGGCTGTCGATATGCGTTCGGTCCGCTCATATACAAATACAGAGCTCGTGGACAAATCATTCGACAAGTCTGGAATATTGACTGCAAACTTAAAAACCGCTTGGCGAACCTCAGTAGAGAGGTTCTGCATTAATTCGTCTGGGGTGTCGACGAGTTGTAAATCCTTGAGCGCAACGTAGACATCGTACTGCCCATCTGGCACTTGAAGCGCTCGACTAAATTGATACGCACCATCTTGCATTTGCATATCGCTTAACGTGACGAAATGAAAGTCCTCAAAGGCATACGTCAGGGGTTCAGTGACAGACGACTCCATTCCAAGTCCAGCCGTGGAAGCTGTCGACTGCCCCTGAGTGGAGTCCTGTTCAAGCGCGTTGCTTTGAGTCTGTGGAGGGGTCGCTGATCCAGACACGGTCTCGCCTCGCTCTACAACACGAATCCCTGCAACGATTGATTCTGAACCGAGAACATCCGGATCAATACGGAGTGTGTATGGCACATACACGGTTCCCTCAGCTCCCTTTAGGACATCTTGATCCCAGTCTAGACCGCGTCTAAAAGCTACCTGCGGGTCGGACATGGCTTCATCGAGAATCCTGGCCAATAAAACTAATTCTTGACGCTGCAATTCCGTTAGGGTGAGATCTGGCTCGTTGCTAGTTATGTTGCCGGCTTCCTGCTGCCCTTGGTTTTCCGTGTGAACCGAGGACAACTCGTCAGCCGCTAAAACAACTAGCTGGGCTAAACCAATCGTTACTAACAGGGAAAGCCTGCCAAACCCGCGAGGAGTCAGTCGCCGCACGTTGATATTCACCATGTATCAGTCGAAATATTAAGAAGTTCTGCGATCATAGGCGACCTCACTCGGACAAGTCAAACCATTGCAAGAGAGTGCTTTCCTTAGCGCCCACGCAATACAATATGCGGGTAGCGTGCTATCATCCATCCTAGGTCGTACGGTTCCCATGCTACCCATGTTGCCACCCTTAGTACTAGTCGTTCTCGATGGCTGGGGCCTTCGTCGTGAGCACCACCATAACGCGATTGCCGTCGCTCAAACTCCACACTACGACGAACTCCTAGAAAGATTTCCATTTACAACGCTTGAAGCCAGTGGAGAATCTGTTGGTCTACCTGCAGACCAAATGGGCAATTCTGAAGTGGGACATCTGAATCTCGGCGCTGGTCGAGTCGTTTATCAGGATATTAGTCGTATCGACGCAAGTATTCATGACGGCACTTTTTCCACGAATCACGAAATCTCATTGGCAATAGATCGATGCCATGATCGGCACGCGCTTCATCTAGTGGGCCTTTTATCAGATGGAGGCGTTCATAGTCACCAACGTCATCTTAATGCTCTACTTAGGATCGCTGCCGAGCGGAAAGTCGCTCGCGTGTTTGTGCACGTGTTCATGGATGGGAGGGACAGTCCTCCAACTGGAGGCATCGACTACTTGGCTGCATTAGAACGAACGATGAAGGAACTTGGAGTGGGTCAAGTCGCAACGGTTTGTGGTCGTTACTACGCCATGGACCGTGATCGTCGTTGGGGACGAACACAACGTGCTTACGATGCACTTGTGCTAGGTACCGGTTTAGAAACAACGTCTGCGCCTGACGCAATTACAGCATCATATTCACAAAATGTAACTGATGAGTTTATCGAACCAACAGTGATTGTTAATAGCGAGGGGCAAGCTTTGGGCCGCCTTGCTGCAAATGATTCAGTAATCATATTTAATTTTCGAGCCGATCGAGCGAGACAGCTTACACGAGCACTCACGTTTGAAAAGTTTGATGGATTTACACGGCGAGACCACCCCTCGTTGAACGTCATCACCATGACTCAATACGATGCTACGTTCAAGCTGCCTGTGGCTTTCGTCCCACAGGCTTTCAGTGGCAATCTGGCCGAGGTTCTTGCTGCTAACCAGGTCACAAACTTGCGACTGGCAGAATCAGAAAAGTACGCTCATGTAACCTATTTCTTTAATTCCGGTGAAGAGCAGCCTTACATTGGCGAAGACCGCATCCTAGTGCCCTCACCGAAGGTTCCCACTTACGATAAGCAGCCTGAGATGAGTGCTGCACTCATCACGGACCAACTCGTGCAGGATATTGATATGCAACAACATCGAGTTATCGTGTGTAATTTCGCCAACGCAGACATGGTGGGACACACAGGTGATTTAACAGCGACCGTCAGTGCAGTTGAAACTCTTGACCGATGCCTTGGGCGAATTGCAAAGTCCGTAATAACTGCAAATGGCACTTTGTTCATAACGTCTGACCATGGGAATGCTGAACAGCTTTGGGACCGAGAACGGAATTGCCCACACACCGCACACACTACTCATCCTGTGCCATTAGTCATGGTTAAGAAAGACTTATCGAAGGAGGAAGGTCAGCTGCGCCATGGCTCCTTGCGCGATGTTGCACCCACAATGCTGTCAATCCTGGACATTCAACCAGCTTCAGCGATGACGGGAAGTGACTTGCGAGTCTCTTAACTATTACGGAGTTACTAGCAATAACCGAGACTGGCTAGTCAGGGTCTGTGGGGGTATCGTCTACTGCAATCCGAAGAGAGCGAAGAAATCGTCGATCGTTCGCATTCATCTCCATGTTATATTCCGGTGTTGTTTTTTGAGCCGGAGCGCCAACTTTCGCTAACGCCTGTGGTTTTAAACGATTAGCGAACCCAATCACGGCTTCGATTGCGATACGCATTTCAAAACCAGCGGCGCGACTCTTTTCTCGGCAGGCCTCGACTTTCACATCATTAGCAATAGCAGCAGCTATGGCACTGGCCAACTCGCGAGCCAATTTGTTGGGCACGTCATCCATGCTTCAGACTCTTTCGGAATCGGAGTGTCGGCAATATCAAAATTGGAGGAATCACGATGGTGCAGACATTCTTTCTATTGTTGTGAAATATTATTAAAATCAGGGCATTGTAAACGTGGATTTTGAGGCTGTCAAGACGATCCAGTCCTAAGGCTAATTCCTTTGCAATATCAGATAAGTGACTGCCTAGCGTATCTCCCTGGATTACAATGCGTGCATCATGACCACGTCAGCCTTTGGACCGAATCATCTGGATGATTGGGACCCTGACCGCGATCTAGGAAAGCCTGGCGTTTTCCCATTTACGCGAGGTATTTACCCTGAAATGCACCGACGTCGCCTTTGGACGATGCGGCAATATGCAGGGTTCGGTACGGCTACCGAATCGAACGAGCGCTACCGATACCTGCTTTCAAAAGGCGTCACGGGGTTGAGTGTTGCCTTCGATCTGCCAACGCAGATGGGATACGACTCCGATCATCAACTGGCTGCTGGCGAGGTTGGGCGTGTAGGTGTCGCCATTGACTCTCTGGATGATATGGAAGAGCTATTTAAGCAAATTCCGCTCGATCGCATTTCCACATCTATGACTATCAACGCAACTGCACCAATTCTCTTAGCTCTTTACATCGCAACGGCTCGCCGGCGCGGTGTACCGCTTACGTCGCTGAGCGGTACGATTCAGAATGACATCTTGAAGGAATATATTGCTCGCGGCACTTATATCTATCCTCCGCGCCCCTCCCTGCGCCTTATAACTGACGTCTTTGCCTTTTGCCAACATGAGTTGCCAAGGTGGCACCCTATCTCAATCAGCGGGTACCATATCCGTGAGGCTGGCGCCACCGCTGTTCAAGAAGTTGCATTCACCTTGGCCAATGCCATTACATACGTGGAGGCAGCCGTTAGAACAGGCTTGGACGTGAACGCGTTCGGCAAGCGACTCTCATTCTTTTTCGCTGTGCACAACAATGTAATCGAGGAAATCGCTAAATTCCGCGCAGCCCGGCGACTCTGGGCACATGTAATGAGGGATCGGTTTGGTGCGTCCGACCCACGCGCTCAGCAGTTACGCTTTCATAGCCAGACTGCTGGGAGCACCTTGACTGCGCAACAACCGAACAACAACATCGTTCGCGTAGCCCTACAAGCACTTGCCGCTGTCCTCGGTGGTACCCAGTCGCTCCATTGTAATGGACGAGACGAAGCACTTGGATTACCAACAGAGGAGTCGGCACGAATTGCACTCCGTACCCAGCAAATTCTTGCAACAGAAACAGGGGTTGCTAACAACGTAGACCCAGTGGCAGGTTCCTATGCAATCGAACTCCGAACAAACGAACTGGAAAGTGATATTCAAGCGCTCCTAGGCAAGATCGATCAACTGGGTGGCATGGTTGTTGCAATTGAAAATGGAGAGATTCAACGCACATTGCAAAACACAGCTTTTCACACGCAGCAACAAATCGATGCTGGGGAGCAAATAGTGGTGGGGGTTAATAAATTTTCAACTAAAACTCGACCGAACATCGACAGCCTACAAATAGATACCGGTGCCGAGTCAGTACAACGATCACGCCTTCAACGTCTCCGCTCTGACCGAGATTCTGCTCGATCCTCCGAAGCCCTAGTCAACGTTACTGTGGCGGCACACAAAGATTCGAACCTCATGCCCCCGATTATTGCTGCTGTCGAAGCAAGATGTACCGTGGGTGAAATAAGCGATGCGTTACGTGGGATATTCGGTGAATACCGAGACTCGGCATGACAACAGTCAGTTCGCAACAAAAAGGACTTCGTCGTCACGCTTTGTCTTCATATTGTTCTTTCAACTTTGCAACAACATTGGGATCAGCCAATGTAGTCGTGTCACCAAGTGATTTACCATCAGCAATGTCCCGGAGTAGACGTCGCATGATTTTGCCCGAACGCGTCTTCGGTAAATCCGGGGCAAATATAATGACTTCCGGTCGAGCGATCGCCCCAATCTTCGAGACGACATGTGCTTTAAGCTCATCGCCCAGAGGGTCCGAGGTAGTCACGCCCTCCTTGACTGTGACGAAGGCTGCAATTGCCTGACCCTTGACATCATGAGCTAGACCTACAACAGCCGCTTCAGCTACAGCGTTGTGATCGACCAGTGCACTTTCGACCTCCATCGTTCCGATACGATGTCCGGCTACATTCAGTACATCATCAACCCTACCAAGCAGCCAGAAATACCCGGAGGCATCTATCTTCGCACCGTCACCGGTGAAGTACGCTCCATCCGCCCACTTACTCCAGTACTGCGCTACATATCTTTCTGGATCACCATAGATACCTCGGAGCATAGCCGGCCATGGCTTGGTAAGTGCCAGTAGGCCACCACCTTGTTCAATCACACGACCGTCATCGGCACGAATTTCAGCGCTGATCCCGGGAAATGGTTGTGTGGCTGAGCCTGGTTTTAATGTAGTCAGACCAGGAAGTGGTGTAATGAGAATCATGCCGGTTTCAGTTTGCCACCATGTGTCCACTATGGGACAACGTTCTCGTCCTACGTACTGGTGATACCACATCCACGCCTCTGGATTAATCGGCTCTCCAACGGAACCTAGTAGACGAAGCGTTGATAAGTCACGCCGCTCAAGCCAAGACGTTCCCCAGCGCATGAACGCCCGGATGGCTGTGGGTGCCGTGTAGAACACGGTGACACCATATCGTTCCACAATCTCCCAAAATCGATCTCGCTCAGGCCAATCGGGTGCTCCCTCGTACATCACCACGGTCGCACCATTAGATAACGGCCCATAGACCACATAACTGTGCCCGGTCACCCAACCAATATCCGCCGTACACCAGAACACGTCCTCATCTTGAAGGTCGAAGATCCACTTCGTAGTGGCATATGTGCCAACCAGATAACCACCCGTGGTATGCACGATCCCCTTTGGCTTTCCAGTCGTCCCGGATGTATAAAGGATGTACAACATATCTTCAGCATCCATCACTTCCGGCTCACACACGACGGAAGCATCACGCATTAAATCGTGATACCAACTATCGCGCCCCTCTTGCATTTCGCAGGGCACTCTCGCATGGGTCTCGCGCTGGATGACTACGACGTGTTGAATTGACGGGGTACCAGCAAGCGCTTCATCAGCCATAGCTTTAAGCGGCACAATCTGACCACGACGGTATCCACCATCAGCAGTTACCAGGAGACAGGCTTTGGCATCATTAATGCGATCCCGAAGCGATTCCGCACTGAAGCCTCCAAAGACGACGCTATGCACTGCACCAATCCGAGCACACGCCAACATGGCAATAGCCAATTCTGGAACCAATGGCATATAAAGTGCTACCCGATCGCCTCGTTCCACCCCAAGCGACTTGAGAACATTTGCGAAAGCACTCACCTGTCGGTACAGATCGAAATAAGTCAGTGTTCGCCGATCGCCAGGCTCACCTTCCCAGATGAGAGCAGCTTTATTCCTTCGAGCAGAGGTAATGTGGCGGTCGACGCAATTGACAGAGACATTCAACTTCCCACCGACGAACCACTTTGCATGCGGAGGCTTCCATTCAAGCACTCGATGCCACGGTTGGATCCATTCGAGTTCCTTAGCAAAGCTCTCCCAAAACCCCTCAGAATCCTCAGTGGCTTTTTTATAGACCGAAGCATCAGAAACCCGCGCTTCTTGACGAAATTTGTCAGACGGAGGGAAACTCCGTTGCTCATCGAGTAGTGCGTCGATTTCCTCTAACCTGTTGGGTTTGTCTGCCATGGAAACTCTCCTGAATGCGGTCGTCGCAGGTGTCTCTCGATAGCCAATATTGCTTGCCAGAGAATCAGCTTCCTCATGCAATATTGGGACCGCAACCTGTGCGCCCAAACGGCAGCTTAGTCGTAGTACTCGCGTCCAAGGTGTGTGATGAGCTCTTCACCTCGCAGATGGCGGAGTGTGTTCTTGAGCTTCATCAACTGAATAAATAAGTCGTGTTCAGGATACAGCCCTGGAGCATGCATTGGGCTCTTGAAATAAAATGAGAGCCACTCTTGGATGCCCGTAAGGCCAGCACGCTTCGCTAGATCGAGAAACAACACAGTATCCAGAATGATCGGTGCTGCCAATATGCTGTCACGACACAAAAAATTAATTTTTAGCTGCATTGGATAACCAAGCCACCCGAAGAGATCGATATTGTCCCAACCCTCTTTATTGTCTCCTCGAGGCGGATAGTAATTAATGCGAACAACGTGGCAAAGTTTGTCATACAAAGCTGGATAAAGATTAGGTTGCAGTATGTAGTCCAATACTGATTTCTTGCTTTCTTCTTTCGTTTTAAACGAATCAGGATCGTCCAGCACTTCCCCATCTCGATTTCCCAAGATGTTCGTCGAGAACCAGCCGGACACGCCAAGCAGACGAGCTTTCAACCCTGGTGCCACGATAGTCTTAAGCAACGTTTGACCGGTTTTAAGATCCTTGCCGATTACGCTTGATCCCGTTTGTGCAGCTAATTCTAATAACGCGGGGGTATCAAGACTCAGATTGGGTGACGCATTCGCGTACGGTAGACCCTCTTTCAACCCGGCGTAAGCATAAATCATGCTGGATGCGATAGCCGGATCGTTAGCATCCATGGCCTGCTCAAACGCCTTAAGCGATTCATGAGCTTTTCCAGGAGTCATGAAAATCTCAGTACTACCGCACCAGACCATAACTATGCGATCGAGGTTATGAGCCTTCTTAAATTTTTGAATATCAGCCCTAACTTGGTCAGCAAGATCGCGCTTGGTTTTACCGATCTTTACGTTTGGACCATCGAGGCGTTTAACGTATTGACGATCAAAAACAGCTGGCCACGGCCGAATCTGTGACAATTCGTCACGTAGTTTCTCTAAAAGATCAGGCTCAAGAACACCTGCCGTGCAGGCTGCCTCGTAACAGTTATCTTCGAAGATGTCCCACCCGCCGAACACAAGATCGTTGAGATCAGCTAGTGGAACAAAGTCCTTAATCAGTGGATGTCGGGCCTCAGTCCGCTGACCGAGTCTGACCGTGCCCATCTGTGTAAGTGACCCGATCGGCTGAGCAAGACCTTTTCGGACCGCGAGGACACCGCCAATAAAGGTCGTGCTAACTGCGCCCAAACCTACGAGTAAAACGCCGAGTTTGCCTTTTGCAGGGGTGATTTCAGTCATGTTTTTCTTTTTGACAGTGAAAAAACTATATCATGATGAACGATTCATTAAGCATGCACTCTTTATGAAACTTTTTCGATCAGGCATTGGCCCATACGACCTCGCGGTCGCCATGAGTGGAGTCAAAATGGGCGACCAATTACTTCAACTGGGATGCGGTAACGGCAAATTGTTCGCTTCACTGGCGTCCAAGGTCGGATTAACTGGGCATGCACTGGGTATTGACGACAATCTTGCTGCCTGTGAACACACGAAAGTCGCAGCTGAAAAAGCTGGCGTTTTTATCGAGGTTGCGCACGGTAGTTATGCGGCCCTCAATTCTAACGACTCGCTGTTTGATTTAACCATCATACATCACATTATCGGGAACATGGAACCCGAACAACGGGTAGCATGTTTACAGGAAACCTATCGTGTGCTGAAACCAGGGGGTCGCTGCCTCATTATAGAACCGGCTCTTCGAAGTGGACTCGGCGCTTTATTTCGACCACCAGCAATCGATCCAACTTACCTCACATCTGGTGCGGAGCAAGGACTTAAGGCAGAAGGTTTTCGAGCGGTGCGACGACTGGCCGAACGAGATGGTACTGCCTTTATTGAAGGAGTCCGTCCACCTGATTAGCCTTTAGTCTTTCCTTAATGGTTAGACCTGAAAAGAAGCCAGAGACAACACTTAAACATTGCGGCACTAATTACAATAGTCGACTCTTGTTGACGCTTGGTTTATCATCCCCGCGTGCAAATTCTTTCGATTATAATCGGATTGAGCTTGGTGGGAAGTCTGGGTGGACTGCTCGTAGGCTCAGCATTATTCCTGCTCCCAACCAGGGCGCGCACAAAACTCCTTCCCTGGCTCCTGAGTTATGCGGTGGGAACGTTGCTGGGTGTCGCGTTACTCGCTTTCGTGCCAGAGTCGCTCGAAAACTTATCGTCAATGCACGCAGGTGGTGCGCTCTTGGCAGGCATTCTTACACTCTTTGTCATAGAGAAGCTTGTGCTGTGGCGTCACTGCCACACTGAGGCCTGCGATGTTCACGATAGTAGTGCCACCCTAATTTTAATAGGTGGCGGACTTCACCTGTTTACCGACGGTGCCATTATATGCGCCGCAACGCTAGTCTCGGTGCCTTTGGGAATCAGCACGGCAGTCGCTGTAGCAGCTCATCAAATCCCTCAAGAAATCGGTGACATCGCCATACTGCTGAACGCTGGATACTCGCGTTCTCGTGCTTTCCTGCTAAATGCTCTCTCCAGTTTATCGGCTGTCGGTGGTGCACTCGTCGTCTATGTCTTGGCGGGCACCGTGCCTGATGCACTCCTCTATATCCTGCCAATAGCCGCGGGAAGTTTCCTTTATGTGGCTATGGCTGATCTCATTCCAGGTCTACACCGCGGTGAAGCTAATGTTGGAGCCCTGCGTCAGATCGTTATGATCTCTGCAGGCGTTTGGACAACATTCATTTTTTTAACGTTTAAATGAAGAAAGCCTTACGCCCACAACTACTGCTGATTGACGGCAGTGCACAAATGTATCGCGCGTACCACGCACTTACGGGCCTCACCGGACCTGATGGACAACCGACTAATGCCGTCTATGGATTCGTCACGATGCTGCGTAAACTCCTGGACGACCAAAAACCTGATTACGTTGCTGCTGCATTTGACCTTCCCGGACCAACCTTTCGAGAAGAAATAGACCCGAACTATAAGGCTAACCGAGCGGCAACGCCGGATGATCTCGTTGAACAGATTCCATGGATACACGAAGCATGTGAGGCATTAGGAGTGCCTGTTTTCACGCTTTCCGGATACGAAGCCGATGATGTCATCGGAACGCTGACACGGCAGGCATCGAGTAAGAAAATTGATGTGGTCATCGTGACAAGTGATAAAGATTTTTTCCAACTTGTTAATAAAAACATCACGGTCTTCAACCCGCGGGATCATGGCACTTGGTACGACATAGCAGGTGTCGAAAAAAAATTTGGCGTGCGGCCAGACCAAATCATCGACGTCTTAGCACTCATGGGTGACGCGGTCGATAATGTCAAAGGCGTCCCTGGAATCGGCGAAAAAGGCGCTCGGACATTGATTGGCAAGCATGGCAGCCTAGACGACTTGCTCGAACATCCTGAAGAAATCGCGAAACCAAGCCACCGCACCGCACTCACGGAGCACGCCGATTTAGCTCGACAAAGCAGAGAACTCGTCACGATTAACACGGAAGCACCTATTGATCTCGATTTGAAGCACCTTCAGTTTGTCGGTCCATCACAGACACGATGCTTCGACCTATTTTCTAAACTGGGTTTTCGAAAATTGATCGTTGAATATGCACCCAACGTCGATACGATTAAAACAAGCTACCGCACCATAACAACCATCGACGATTTACGTTCATTAAGTAATGAGCTCCTGCAGGTTAAACGATTCGCTGTGTACGTACTGACCGACACGTCCATTGCGATGCGTACAGAAATTATTGGACTTGCATTTTCAACAACTCCACGGTCTGGCTACTACGTTCCCTGCATGCATACATCCCTTGCGTTACCAGTAGCATTCCGCCGAACTGAAGCTCTCGAGATCCTAAAACCCGCACTAGAAAATCCAGCAAGCAGCATCGTCGGACACGACTTGAAGTGGACGTCGATTGTGCTTCGGCAGCATGGGATTCAGTTGGCCAAGCCCGCTGATGACACCATGCTGGCGAGCTATGTCCTCGACTCGACGAGGTCAGCACACCGAATCGAAAATGCAGCGCTTGACACGCTTACTTACCAAGCAATCACGGACGAATCGATTCGGGGTAAGGGTGCAAAAGCCAAGTCCTTCACCGAGTTACCGCTGGAAGTTGTTCTGTCTTTTGCTGCCGAACGCGCTGACCTGATACTGCAGGTCATGGATGCTTTCAAAAACTCACTGGAACGCGAATCCTTGTCGGACCTTTATCGCGATCTCGAACTCCCGCTTATCCAGACGTTAGTGGACATCGAACTCGCCGGTGTCCGAATCGATAGCAAGCAACTCAAGGAGCAATCAAACCGCCTGGAAAGTAAGCTCTCAAAGTTGCGTGATCGTATCTACGAACTGGCTGGCGAAGCATTCAACATTAACTCCCCAAAACAATTGGGGGAGATCTTGTTCGAGAAACTTAAACTTCCCACTCTGAAGCGAACCGGTAAGACGAAAGCCCCCTCCACTGCAGTTGATGTGCTAGAAGAACTTGCGATAACGAACAAATTGCCTCGGCTGGTGCTTGATTGGCGATCGTTGCAAAAACTTAAGAGCACCTACTTGGATGCCTTACCACAACTTGTACACCCTGAGACCGGTCGCGTGCACACCTCTTTTAACCAGGCGGTAACGGCAACCGGTCGTCTTAGTAGTAGTGAACCGAACCTTCAAAACATTCCTATCCGTACAGAGCTCGGTCGAGAAATCCGACAGACCTTCATCACCGATCCAGGCAACGTCCTGATTTCAGCTGACTACTCCCAAATCGAATTACGTGTCCTTGCGCATCTGTCCGAAGATGCCACACTCATCGAAGCTTTTCAGAGAGGCGATGATATTCACGACCAGACGGCCTTAAGAATTTTTGGTTCAGAAAGCACCCTCGATCCAAAAGAACTTAGACGACGGGCAAAAATCGTGAACTATGCCCTACTCTATGGAAAAACAGCGTTTACACTTGCCAAAGACATTGGCGTTACACAGCAAGCAGCACAGCAGTTCATTGAAGCATACTTCGCAGGCTTCCCTGCCGTGCGCCAATTCATCGACAAAACGCTTGAGGCAGCTCGGGACAGTGGCGCGGTTCAGACCATGTTCGGCCGCCGACGACTCGTGCCAAACGTAAATAGTCGCAACGGCCAGATTCGTGCGGCGGCGGAGCGGGAGGCAGTTAACATGCCCATCCAAGGATCGGCCGCTGATATCCTCAAACGAGCCATGATAGATATTCAGCGGGAATTGACAAGCGGTGAGGCCGTTAATCTGAACGCTCGCATGATTCTCACCGTCCACGATGAACTGTTGTTTGAAGTGAAGGAAACAGCAGCCGATGCGCTCTCCTCAATCGTGCGTAAACGCATGGAGCAGGCAGTGCCACTGCGAGTGCCAGTGACGGTCGATCTCGGGATTGGACCTAACTGGAAGGAGGCTAAAAAATAGCCTTCTGTGCCGATTTTTGGCCACAATTGCCATGAGGCTGAGTCCCCGCCCGTTTGGTATGATGGCAGAGCATGGCGCAGCCCATCATCATTCCCCGGAACGAGCATTCACTTTCCCGTAAGAACATTGATGCGGATGCTTTAAAAGTCCTTCACCGTCTCAGTAAATTCAATCACATTGCCTATCTCGTCGGTGGCAGTGTTCGAGATCTTTTGTTGGGTAGAAACCCGAAAGATTTTGACGTTGGCACGTCAGCTCACCCTCATCAAATTAAACAGTTGTTTCGTAATTGTTGGATTATCGGTCGACGATTCCGCTTAGCGCACGTCAAATTCGGTCAGAAAACAATTGAGGTTGCAACCTTCCGACGACTCGTCACGCCAGGATCCGAACGTGATCCGGACACTGAACCGGTATCGGCCGGA
The DNA here is from genome assembly GCA_913052135.1 of uncultured Acidobacteriota bacterium. Taxonomy (GTDB): domain Bacteria; phylum Acidobacteriota; class Vicinamibacteria; order Vicinamibacterales; family UBA823; genus UBA8106. The sequence goes on along the minus strand of CAJXDY010000016.1, from coordinate 16,411 downwards.
ACCTCAACTCAAGCAAAACAGGACCAGGCCACAAACAGAATCATCCGTCGCGATAACACGTTTGGTACGCCGGAAGAAGATGCTTTCAGGCGAGACTTTACCGTGAATGCTCTTTTCTACGACATTGCCACCTCTGGAGTCATCGACTATGTTGGCGGCTTGAAAGACCTCGACTCCCGCCTGATTCGTTGTATCGGCGATCCTAATGTGCGATTTCTCGAAGATCCAGTCCGGATGGTGCGTGCCGTGGCTTTTGCTGCCCGCCTGCATTTCCGAATTGATAAACTGGTGCTTGACGCTATCACCAAACACCGAGGAGAAATACGACATAGCGCTCCTGCCCGCATGCTCGAGGAACTCTATAAGATCTTGCGGAGCGGATCAGCGGAACGCACCTTCCGCAGTTTGGCGAGAGTCAACTTGCTCAAATACATCAGCCCGGAACTCCACAAGCATCAGAACGACAACTTATGGCAAGCACTCAGAGCGCTTGATACCTATCGGGCCAGATTTCAGGCAGCACCTGATACGCTCACAAACTCGATTCTCCTTGGTAGCCTGATAGTCCCGAGTGGTCTCTTGCCCCGCCGTACACGACCAAGCGACACCGTAGCGTCGTTAACGCTCGGCACACTCCCAATTGCTCGAGGGCAGGTTGACAAAGTGCAACAGATCATAAGTGTCCAAGCCCGCTTGCTTGATCCAGAACTACCGCAACACCTGCAACGCGCGCTCCTGACTCGAAAAATCTTACCCGAAGCTTTAAGTTGGATGGAAATTCAAAATCACACCCCAGACGCTTTGAAACATTGGCGCGCACTGATGGCCAACAACCGAACTCAGACATCCCCAAAGGGAGCTCGGCGAAGGCAACCTCGGAGACATCAACGCAGAGGTCGTGGCAGGACTCGTTCGTCTACATAATCACGGCTGATCGTTACTAAATCAAGCACCGAGCAACATTGTCGTTACCTTACTAAAGGATAGGAAGAATCCTAAACCCGTTACGACAATAAAGGCCAACGCCAACAGCATCACCCATGTGCTTTCACGCTCCTCATCAATAAAGCCCATCAAATGCGCACCAATCCAGCCACCCGCAAAGCCACCAGCATGCGCCCAATTATTGACATTCGGCATTAAGAATCCAAACACGAAAAGTACGATCGCCCATTGCCAGAGTTGTTGCGACATCAGTGAACTACCTCGGCGTTTACCATAGACAATGAGCGCAGCCAGGAGACCAAAGATGCTGCCCGAAGCCCCAATGGACGGTGCGGGACTAAAGCTATTGGAGAGGAGGAACCCAAAAGCACCAGCTACCGTGAACAACACGAACGTCCTCGCTGGACCATAGACATCAATCGCTACCGGACCAAGGTTTCTAATCCACATCACGTTGAAGACAATGTGTAACAAGCCACCGTGCAAGTAGATGGCAGTAAACATCGTCCACCACCAGCCTAATTGCCATGCAAGGCCACCGGTCATACCCAATTGATACAGGGCGCGCGTGCCAGGCGACAGGAGAGACAAGAGACCGCGCGGATTGGTGATAGCCTCAGGCTGAAGCAGTAACGCCACTCCGAACAGTGCGACACAGGTTGTGACAATCGCCGAAATCATGTCGAGACGGCGCCCAATGAGCGACTGTAGCACCGGAGCAAAGCCATACAAACCCGGTCGCCACGCGCCACAGAATGGACACGTCGGCTCATTAATACCAACGAGCCTTCCGCATTTACAAACTAAGGAACCTTGGTTCTGCCGCATGGTAAGCACTCAAGGAACAACGACCAGAACGGTGAAGGGAACCGCGACCTATTCCGACAAATCTGAAACCGCTAGAGACCAGCGCCTATTCGAAAGCCGATGTACACTTCACGGCCCGGGGCCGGTTCATAATACCGTCGGCCGAAGGCATTCGGAATAGTGGAAGCGTTGTACCGCTCGCCGAAAATGTTGTCGATGCCGAAAAACGGTCGCACGAGAACATCGTTCCATTTAGTATCCCACCCCAGTCTGACATCCACGACCTTGTACGACCAATTAGAAGCCGTGTTGGCATTGTTCACGGGATAGGCATCCACCCAGCGAAACTGTCCAATGGCTCGCAAGCCAAAGTCGGTTTCATAACTGCCTCCAAGAAACAACTGGTTCGGCGGAGCACCAGGTTCCATGTTCCCGGAGTAGTCAGTGGTCCCAGCTTGAAAGCGTGTGAACGTAAAGTCTTGATGAGTGTACGACAGATAAGTGTTCGTGCGGGAAAACGGGGTCCAGTCGATACGGGCTTCCAGTCCGTTCCGTGAGGATTTCGCGGCATTCCGAAAAAATGTCTGCTCGTCAGCCCGTTGAAGCTCGACAAACGCATTATCCAATGTCGCAAAATAGGCAGCTAGTTCGTACCGGACACGCCCTTCACCCACCGTTCCCCTGGCACCAACTTCAAAATTTCTCAGATCTTCGGGATTCAGGTCTTTATTAAACCCTCCCTCGCCGGTTGGTCTGTTTGACAACTCTACGGTCGTCGGTGTCTGGTAAGCCGTTGAGAAATTAGTGTAAAGGTTGAACTCATCCGATGCGACGAAAGTGAGCCCCAGCATGGGACTCAAGGCGTCAAGGGTCCGCGAACCCGACTGGTCCCCATCACTGAGGAATCGGTCGGTCGCGCTGAAATCATAATAATCGTACCGAACGCCCGCCGTAGCAAGCCAGCGCGGGTGGAACGTCAACGTCATTTGTGCAAACGGTGCGAGAGAACGCACCTCTTCAAGTTGCTGCAGTATAAGATCACCTTGTTGGGTACGCGTGCCACCACTAGGCACTCCTGCATTCCTGTACTCGGCTCGGGCGTCACGTTGATATGACACGTCAAAACCTGTTGTCCAAGTAATTGGGAGCGTCCCAATTTCACGAGCGCCAACATACTCCGATCGGAAACCCGACGCAGCCCGCCCGAGATCAATAATGCGGAATGGAATTGGGTTCCAGAGATCTCGCCATGTTCCCCAGCCTGTACCGCGAAACACGTCCCCGTTACTGAACCTGTGCTCAAGAGTGACTCCCCCTTGTCCCTGGGTTGCGTCTTCACCCCATCCCTGGGTAATCGCGAGGTTCCGTACACTCTGCGGTTTCTGAAGCGCATCGGCCTCATTGACCGTGCTGGCACTTTCTCCAAATGGCATATCAAAGAGATTAAACATGCCTCGGATTTCCGTGGACGGCGAAAGCTCAACCCGCATCACGAAGTTAGCTCGACGAACCTTCGCCGCACTGTGTTCACGGAATCCCTCGGTCTCTACCCTATTGACGTTGAACAAGTAGCTAAATCGACCAGACGTCCCATGACCCTTAACCTGCTGCCTCCGATACTTGTGACTGCCAAATTGAATGTCGGGTTCGATCCAAAAAGGATCCGATGACGGAAATTCGGTCCGAATATTGATCACCCCGCCAGCCGCATTGCCATACAGGACGGAATTCGGTCCACGGATCACTTCTATCCGACCGGCGGCACCCAAATCGAGATTCGTTGGCTGTGTCGTCCCATCCGCAGTAGTAAGTGGAATGCCATCCTGCAGCAGTTGAATACCCCGCATCCCGAATCCCACCATGGGCGCACGGATTGTTGCTTGCACGCCACCAGCAAGACTAAAATTCCTTCGATTTTCTACAAATAATCCAGGAATTCCGCGAAGCGTTTCAGCCAAGGCTTCTTGGCGCTGAGCAAATTGAATTTCATCTCGCCCAATAACGGAAACGGCCGCAGGAACCGCACTACGATCTTGATCGGTGCGAGTCACCTTGACAGTTTCTGTAAACGCTGAAATGTCCAGTGTGATGTTCAGTGTCGCCGAAGCAGCAGCCTCAATCGTGATTGGCCGTGCCCAACCACTAAAGCCTGGCAGGATGGCCTGGATCTCATATTCGCCTGCAGGCAGCAGGAGAAACTCGAAGCGACCTTGTATATCGCTCACCGTACTGTTTGAGATCTCCGTTTCGAGATTTCTTACATTGATCGTTGCGCCAGGCAGCACGGCACCAGTCTCATCTCGAATCACGCCGGCAACAGCGCCTTGGTCACCTTGTGCAAACCCATAAGGTGCGCACACGAAAACCATTATGTACATCAGTAATGCAGTCAGGAAACAGGTCCCTTGCTTCATCGAATGTCCTTGCGATTTAAGAATAAGCTTCTCTCGTCGTAAATATCGGTTGGATCAATAGGAACAGTAATTAATACGGACAACTGGCTTTTCACAATGACAGTTGTGTATATCCAACAGCCCGCAAGTAAACATTCGTTTAGGGTCCCTAAGGTTGGATCTCTGATTCCGCAATCGTCTTGTAAGGCCGCGCGAGCTTCAGCATAGTTAGTAGCCGAATCACGGGCCATGCGGGATCGAACTCGCTACGGCGGTAACTAAACTTTGGACTCCTTGGAAAACCATGGTGATTATTGTGAAGTCCTTCACCTGCAGTGAGGAGCGCAATCGACTGAAGATTCGTGGCGCCGTTCTCGAAATTTCTATAGCCCACGTAGTGACACAATCCGTTAATCGATGACGAGAGGAAGAATACATAGAGCAAGCCATGCGTAAATGCTGCGGCCAGTCCCCAGCCCACACCAAGCACCAGACAGAGTCCAACGATACCTATCAAAACACCGACCGTGCCCTTATCAAATACCCATCGATCCCAAAAATCTGGTTGGAGATCCTTCGCGTACGTTGCGACTACCTCTGGGTCACGAGCCGCACGAACGTAATGAAAGAAATTGCCCAACTGAACGGACCAAAATCCTTCGAGATGGGGACTATGCGGGTCGCCTTCCTCGTCAGAAAATGCGTGATGCTTCCGATGCACTGCCACCCATTGACGCGGCACAATACCAGTAGTCATCCAGATTAAGAACCGAAACACCCACTCCACAACTGGATTGAGCACAAGCGAGCGATGCGTAGCCGCTCGATGTAAATAGATGGTTGTACTAAAGACCGCGACTTGTGTTACGGCTGCTGTAACCAGTAACGCAACGAGCAATGGTGCCACTCGATCCTCCATCAATAATAAGCACGGCAACAATAAACACTTCCACCGCGCAGGAATATACTTCTCAGGCTAACACACTCGCCGGTTCGGTCGCAAAAATCGCCTTAATGCTAAGGGGGCCTGCCTCCATCATCCATGCCGCCGCTCAAAATCCCGCATAAATGATGCCAGCGCAACTGCCCCACTTTCTGGCATCGCATTATACAGCGATGCACGCTGTCCCTCGAGTAACCTATGCCCCGCGATCCCCAAGAGTCCGACCTTGGTCGCCTCCTGCGTAAAAACTTCGTCCAGTGATTTAGTAGGTAACTTAAACGTGATATTCATGAACGATCGACTATCGTCAGTGGCAACGCCCTGGTAAAACTCTGTCCTATCGATCTCCGCATAGACCTTAGCAGCCTTGCGCTCATTACCACGGGCAATCCCAGCTAGACCACCCCGTTCCCGTAACCATTTGACGACCAAGTGCAACACGTAAATGCCGAACACCGGCGGCGTGTTGTAACGAGAACCATGCTTAACTAGAGTCGCATAATTCATCACCGACGGTAAGGAACGGGATGACCGCTCTAGGAGATCGTTACGAATGATGACTAATGTCAAACCAGCCGGCCCAAGATTTTTCTGGGCGCTGGCATATACGAAACCGTATCTCTCAATGTTTAGGGGACGACTAAAAATATCCGACGACATATCACTTACCAGTGGCACCGTGCCAACATCGGGCGCGTCCTGCCACTGTGTGCCGTAGATCGTATTGTTTGAAGTGAAATGGGCATAGGCCGCATTTGGTGAACAAGACAGCTCGTCTTGACGTGGAATCCGTATAAATCCTTCCGACTCAGTCGATCCCGCAATCCTCACTGCACCGACCTTTTCAGCTTCCTGAACGGCCTTTTGTGACCAGACACCAGTGACCAGATAATCGGCCGGCTGCTCTACCGATAACAGATTCATTGGCAGCATAGAAAATTGCAGGCTCGCGCCTCCTTGCAAAAACAGCACACTATAATTTTCTGGAATGTCGGCAAGGGCTCTGACATCCGCTTCAACCTCATGCAGTAGTTGGTCCACCGTGCGTGATCGGTGGCTCATCTCAAGAATCGACATGCCGCTATCCGCCAAATTCAGCAGATCCTGCTGTACGATCTCAAGCACTGAAGCCGGTAATATTGCTGGGCCCGCACTAAAATTAAATACCTGACTTGATTGAGACATGGGAGTAGGCATCTGTTACTTAATCATGTGAATCAAGAGTCCGTCACGGAGCTTTGGCTCGAACCAGGTCGACTTCGGTGGCATCATGCCTCCCTCGTCCGCGATCGTCATGAGATCCTCGAGATCCACGGGATGAAGTGAAAAAGCAATTGCTGCCTGACCAGACTCAACGCGCGCCTCAAGTTCAACGATTCCGCGACTACCACCGACGAATTCCACACGCGGATCTGTGCGGATATCAACAACTTTCAGTAACGGCTCAAGAATGTTCTCCTGCAACCGAGCCACATCTAATCGAGCGACGCGTTCATCCTTCTTTTCTTCATTTTCTGCAACGTACAAACTAATAACGTGCCACTCTCCCCCAAGGTACATCGATACTTTTCCACGGCAAGTTGGCATTGGCGAGCCAGGCTGCACTATATATTTTGATCGTAATCGGGTAAGCACTTCTTCAACGTTCATTCCGGCAAGATCTCGCACCGTTCGGTTATATGGCAGCACCTGTACTTGTTGATCCGGAAACGCAACGGCGAGAAACACATCGTGACGAGCCATCGATCCACTATCACCCTTTCTCATGCCCCTCTTCCGTAACTCAACACGTGCACGAGCTGCGCTCGCAACTCGGTGATGTCCATCGGCTATGTAAAGCGCTGGTACGGATCGGAATTCATTCACCATTTCGCTTTTCAACTCGGAAGAGGCTCTCCACAGTCTATGGCGCACATTGTCAGTCGCTTCAAAATCATAAATCGGAACCTCCTTACAAGTGCGGTCAACCAGTTCGTCGATCGTCGTCAACGCACGATAGGTCAGAAATACCGTGCCAGTCTGAGCTCCAAGAGCCAGCATGTGACGCGTACGATCGTCTTCTTTGTCGCGACGAGTGTGTTCGTGCTTCTTGATCAGCCCGTGTTCGTACTCATTAAGCGAACAGCACATGGCCACACCGGTCTGCTCGTGAGTGGCTGTCGTCAGTTGATAGCAATAGAGTGACGGCTCCGCTTCGAGCGTGTACCGCCCGGCTTGGGTTAGTGTTTCAAAATTCTGAACTGCCCGATTGTAAACACTTTGAGCATAAGAATTTTCAGTAGACGGTAGGTCGATTTCGGCTCGCAACACTTTCAGAAAGCTCAATGGCTCTGCGTCCACTAACCTGCGTGCCTCCAGAGTGCTTACGACGTCATACGGTACGGCTGCAACACGCGCCGCGACGTCCGGTGCCGGCCTAAAGGCCCGAAACGGATGAATGGTTGCCATATGGTTAGCTGGAGTGAACGGGTTGACCCATCAATCAAGACGCATTATCGACCGTACCTTCAATGGAGAGCACGAGTTCGTCTGGAAATAATCTGGCCATGCGATCGCGTGCTACCTTGAAGTCTGCCAGGTGTTGTTTAGGAATCGGATCACCTGGCGGCATTTTGCGGTGTTCAACAAGTGGATTGACAAATACACCATTCTTCTTGAGACGATAATCAAGATGAGGACCTGTAACCAACCCAGTCGCCCCAACTCGACCGACAAGTTGTCCCTGGTCAACCCGAACGCCTTTGCGTATTCCTTTTCCGAATGATGATAGGTGTAAATAGTACGTTTCGTAACCACCACTGTGCCGCAACCGCACCATTCTGCCTGAAGCCCCACTCATCGCAGCCGAGAGAACCACGCCGTTGGCTACAGCGATAACTGGTGTTCCCGTTGGTGCGCCATAATCCACGCCGAGATGCGCTCGGCGTTCTCCAAGAATCGGGTGCATTCTATTTCGTGAAAACCGTGAGGTAATGCGAGGCTCAAAGCGGAGTGGCGATCGCAAGAAAAGCCGCTTGAGCGAATTCCCGTTCTCGTCGTAGTACCCGGGCTTACCATCAGGCGGGGTATAAAGAAAAGCTCTAATGCGTCGACCATTATTGTCGAATGCTGCAGCAAGCACATCACCATAACCCGCGAATTGGTCTTCCCGGAAAAATTTCTCGAACACCACCTGAAAACGATCACCCCGTCGCAGATCGTTGTTGAAATCGATCTCTCCACCGAGGACATCCGCCATCGACATGGCTAGCTGAACTTGTTCACCACTATCGTTGATGGCGGCAACGAGTGACGTGCGTGTCTCGTCAATATCACCACGCATAGCCAGCACAGCTCGCTCTTTGACGTACGGAACAATTTCCGCCAAGAACGTATCTGGGTTAAATCCAGCGTGCTTGACGCTAAGAAAGCGATCTGAATCGATGTGGTACTCGAACTGACGAGGTAATCCGTCGAGAGTCTGGGTCAGCCGATACTGATGCTGGGCCTTAATTTGACGCACATCAAAAACTGCATCAACTTGCTCAACAATAGCCGCTACGTTCCTATTGCTGACTTGATGTGAATGCAGAATACTCGCCAGCGTGGCATTCCGAGGCACGAGCGCGTCAACGACGTCAACATCTAATGGAAGAATGATGTCATTCGCACGCCTCACCGCCTGAACTGGGGCTGTTTCGGAAACCACCTGCCCGCAGGCAGCCAAGCATAGCCCCAACATCAGCACAAACAAATCCTGCAATCGAATCTTATGCACTAGTACTAGTATCGGATGTTGGGTGGAATGCACTTAGGCCTAGATACTCAGCTCGCGTGCCCAGTTCACCTTCAATACGAAGCAGTTGATTGTACTTCGCAGTGCGATCCGACCGAGAGACGGAGCCTGTCTTAATCTGGCCAACGTTGTATGCCACAGCGACGTCAGCAATTGTCGTATCTTCAGTTTCGCCAGACCGATGCGAGATAATCGCCGTATAGGATGCCTGCCGTGCCATCTCAATCGCAGCACAAGTTTCCGTAAGCGTCCCGATCTGGTTGAGCTTGATTAAGATCGAATTGCCGACACCTTCGTGGATACCTCGCGTTAGCATCTTGGTATTTGTTACAAACAGATCATCGCCAACGAGTTGTACACTTGAGCCAAGGGCTGCCGTCAACTTCGCCCAGCCATCCCAATCATTCTCTGCAAGCCCATCCTCAATCGAGATGATTGGGTACCTATCGACGAGGTGCCGACACCAATCGACCATGTCTGCCGAACTACGTTCAGCAACGGTCTCATTGACCAGCCGATAGCGACCATCTACATACAGTTCACTGGCCGCTACATCAAGCGCAAAGAATACATCTTCACCGGGTCGATACCCGGCTTGTTCCACGCTCACCAGAAGCACATCCAAGGCGTCTTCATTTGATTGTAAGTTCGGTGCGAATCCACCTTCGTCACCAACCGAAGTGTTGTATTTGCGATCACGTAGCACCGTCCGTAAATGATGAAAGATCTCTGTGCCCATTCGCACGGCTTCAGCAAAAGTTTCTGCCCGCGCCGGAATGATCATGAATTCCTGAATGTCGAGGTTATTGTCAGCATGCGCTCCCCCGTTTAACACATTCATCATTGGCACTGGTAACACGCGAGCCGCTTCGCCTCCCAGGTATGCATAAAGCGACACGCCAGAAACAGCTGCTGCTGCCTTCGCGGCAGCAAGGGAAGCTCCCAAGATGGCGTTAGCTCCAAGACGCGATTTATTTGCCGTTCCGTCTAGAGCAATCAAGGTGTCATCAATTTTCGCTTGGTCCGTCACGTCCATCCCAAGCAGTGTTTCTCGTATCTCCGTGTTAACGTGTGCAACAGCTCGTAGGACTCCCTTTCCAAGGTACCGGGTTGTGTCGCCATCTCGTAACTCGACCGCCTCTTGTGTACCCGTGGACGCACCAGATGGAACTGCCGCCCGTCCGGCGGCGCCGCCACCTACGGTGACTGTCACTTCAACAGTTGGGTTGCCCCGACTATCGAGAATTTCATGGGCAAAGACGCTTTTTACCTTATTGCTGCCTGTCATGAACTCACTCCAACACCACTCACCCGAGCACAGGCCGTCATGCCTGTCTGCCAATTAATCATCTACTATTCTATAGAACAGTGACGGCATTAGTAGTACGCCTGACCGGATTTAGTATGACTCCCACCTACTCCTCCACTTTTACAACCGGCTTCGCCCCGGAACGTCACGGCTGTGTCGACTCAAGTTGTTGGAGTAGTTGACGAGCGGCAGGATCCTGCGGCGTAAGTGCGAACAACTTACGAGCGTACTCAACGGCTGATTCATGTGATCCGCTTTCCCGATGCATCGTCACTAATGCAATCAATAGATCACGGTTTTCCGGAACGCGCGTGTGAGCGTCTGACAACACCGAGAGTGCGGACTCCACATCACCAACTGATTCAAGTGCCACTGCGTATACGTAAGCATATCTTGCCATCTCCGGTCGCAATTCCGCCGCCCGTCCAAGAGCTCTGATCGCCTCGGGTAAACGCTTCTGACGAACGAGTAGCAAACCAAGTGAATGCTCAACCGGTGCAGGATCATTCGTGCCGGCCAGTGCTTCGCGGAGCACCGCCTCACCTTCTTCGTCCCGTTCTAGCTGTCGATACAGGTCAGCCAAATTCAGATAGCCCGCCAGAAAGGAAGGGTCAAGGCTCAACGCAGTCTGATAGTACTGCTCGGCTTCGTCGAACTCGCCCAATTGCGTATGTAAAACACCAAGATTAAGGTGTGCCTCGGCCCTGTCTGCATTGACCAACTGTGAAGCTCGATACTCATCGAGCACCTGGTTTAACCTTGACACCTGGCTCCCAGACAACACGTTTGTCGAGACCGAAGCGAGCACACGACCTGCCTGTAAACGAACTGCACGGATAGGGTCATACAAGAGCGGAACTACCAATTCTGCACGCATCGGAGGTGGAAGCACCTCACTTGCCGACACCGAAGCTGCCCGAACTATCGGATCATCATCATTAAGCGCCCGTCGTAACAGCGGTAAATCCACTGCGCTGAAGTAGCCTTCGAGCAGCGAGATCGCCGACGCGCGTGCGATTCCAGGCATGTCTGGATCATCTGCCAGTTGCCTAAGTGCCTGTGCGGCACCTGACAGTCCGTTTCGACCAGCATAAATTGCTTCACCATAGTGCGATGCCACAGTTTTATTAGAACCGTACCATTCAGTAACCGCCGCCATAGCCCACTCAACAGATTCTTCGGTGTGACAACTGTTGCACGCATTCGGTGTCCCCAAAACCAAAGACAGATCGGGACGAGGAACCCGCAAACTGTGATCCCGACGACCGTCTATAACCATGTAGTTTCGCTCTGGCATGTGGCAGTTTACGCAACTAGCGCCTGAAGAGCCGACTTGGTGAAAATAATGATCGGGCGTGTCGAACTTGTCTGGAAGGTGACAACCACTACAAACCGAATTACCCGTGCCGCGAACTTGCAAACTATGAGGATCATGACAATCGTTACAGGACACTCCCTCGGCGTACATTTTGCTCTGAAGAAAGGACCCATACACGTAGACTTCGTCAAGAATTTGACCGTCTGGGTGGTAAAGAACGTCTTCCAGCAATGCTGGACTATGGGTATCCATCAAGGGTTGTCCATGAACGTACAGATCGCTCACAACCGAGCGACGTGAATGGCATCGTGCACATGTTTCAATTTCAGTGCGTTTTTCACGTGGAGGAGTGCGTGTTGCTAAGCCAGTGTCAATGTCGATAATCCAAGCTGCCGGTGCGTTCTTGAGCCCGAAAGTTAACCCTTTCGATGTGTCGGTATTTACCTCACTTGTAACCGCAGCAGCGCCTGCCCAAGCAACATGGTTTGAGGCGGGTCCATGACACGCCTCGCAGGATACGTCGATTTCCGACCAAGTTGTTTCATAGCGATCTTCATCAAAAATAAAATTCTTGTTGACATCAGTCGAATGGCACTCTGAACACATGAAGTTCCAATTCTGGTAATGATTAGTCCAGTGCAACGGATCATCATAGGTAATTCGTTCGTCCGGATATAGGTGGAACCAGCGCTGGCCACCAGCGTCACCTGGGCGCGAATCCCAGGCAATACTCAGCGCCTGGAGCCGACCGTCTGGAAATTCGATGAGGTACTGCTGAAGTGGATCGACGCCAAACGTATAGGCAACCGGATATTGCTCAAGTGTCCCGTCCTGGCCTTCAGTCCTTACAAAGTATTCACCGTTGCGCTTTGAAAATGTTGAAGTAACACCGAAATGGGTAAAAGTTGTTTCACTAAAATTGCCAAGTACCGTGTCCGAGTTTGCGGATTGCATAGCAAGATCATGGTGGGAGCTTGACCAAAGCTGCGTTTCCTGCATGTGACAGGTGCTGCATTTTTGACTACCCACAAATGTTGCCGGAGTGGCGACGAAATCCGCTGACCTATCTAACTCACCAGGAGGAATAGTTGTATTACGACATCCCGACATAAAGGCAACCACCAACACTGCAGTGCATATTCCTAGGAGGCGCAAGGCCGAGCGCCTGAACACAACAAGTTGGGTTCGAGTCATAGCTATTACTACCGCACGCCAATAAAGAGTTCGCTCACTCACCTAGACCTTGTGCTCCACGTCCGGCTTCATTGTCACTCTTCCGCCAAGTAATTTGAATCTCTATAGACCCGACGAAATCACTACCTCCGAGTGTTGTTAGACTACTAACATCCTATGTATCAATATGTTGACAGCTATTAACAGTGGCGATAGCATGCAACAATTATGACAATTTTTCTTCTGGCGACACTCCTAACAGTAATTCAGCCAGCTACAACAGAGATCTCAACCGAAGTGCCATTGCGGGGCGCCACCATTTCGGAGGAGGCACTCGAAGCTTTAAATAGGTTGCCCGGAGTCACTGCTAGTAACATCGACGGCAAATCGATTTCTGTTGATGTGGCTGATAATGTGGAGTTGCGGATCAGTGATATCAATCAGGTTCTCGCTGTGCACTCTCCGGATACAAGAGTGAACAGAGATCGTCTCATTATCAGCCCTCATACGATTTTCCAGCTAAACGCAGGTGTCTGTTTCTTTTGCGCGGAGCAACCACTCGGGCAGACGCTCGATCGGCGCCCATTTGTAAAGACATGGTCAGTCGTAGATTATTGGCAGTTGGGTCGACTTCTCTTCCGAATCGAACCGAATCGTGTCGTGCGTGTCGAAGAACTAGGTAGAACCAGTGCGTTTGAAGACATCGTGTTAACGAACCAATTCGACGATCGAGGGGCACCAGACCTGTACTGGCCGACAGGCGGAGTTGAATGGCGAAAGGACGAACAGGCGGCGCGTCACGAAGCCACCGCATCCAAGAAACCCTTGATGATCTTTCCAACAGCTGGCACCTGAGAAGGCGGCCTTTTTGTGAGAACGGGTCCGTTCTCCGATCCCATAGTTGTCACTTTGATCAACCGATATTTCGTGCCAGTCCATATCGATAATCTGGACGGCTCTGGTATCCGCTACGGTATGCCTCCTGGACACGAAGACGCTTACATGATTCTCGAAACTCCTGAAATCATGAACGGTCCGCCAGTCGAATCTGTGATTTTCGGACGCATCGAAGGCATGCGTGGTCGTAAGGCTGCACAAACAACCGGGGTGCTCGACCCACAGTTCGTTAAGCGCGAATTAGTAAAATTCCTCGGCCAGCATCCTGAATATGACCGAACGTGGCCAACAATGGCTCAATTCAAAGACGCTAAAGATTCAGATTCGGTCATGCGGTATGTCGAGCTTCTTCTTGATGAAGGCGCTGTAGATCGTGTGTTGGCGTTATTGGACAACCAGTCCACATCAATTGTTAATTCAGCACTTCTCCGGTCACGTGCGTATCGTTTACAAGGGCAGTGGTCTAAAGCCCTTGCGGCACTTGAGGGTGCGCCAGCCGGACCTGACTCCGATTTGGAACGAACACGGATCGCTTATAAGCGTGGGAACATTGAACGCGCCATACCTTTACTCGATCAATTTATTGATCATCATCCGGATCATTCACATGCCAGTGAGGCGTTTTTCATGCGCGGGTGGCTCCATTTTCAAGCAAACGAAACCGATCAGGCACTGGTTGTGTGGCGCGACGGGATCGCTCGTCATCCGGTCACAGAGTCAATCTTCAGTCAAAAGGCTCAGTTGACGTTGATCCGACAGAACTGGTCACTCGACACCGTAGCGTATGATGAGAGCGACCATGAACATGAAAACGAACTCAAGCAATAGAGTTCCTTGTAATGTAGACGGCTCTCGTCAAAAGCCAAATTCGGTTTCAAGTTGCGCGTAGCGTTCGCGAGCTTCTGCCCATTCCATCTGTTCACTAGGCTCACTGTGTATAACTGGCACGTGTCGAGCTAAGAACTCCCTAGCTTCAGTAACATCAGTAAAGCGACCATCTGCAATCGCCTGTACCATAAGATTGCCGAACGCTGTGGCCTCCACTGGACCGGCCTGAACCACGCGATTCGTCGCGTTAGCTGTCGCTTGGTTCAAGAAACTATTCTGAGCGCCACCGCCGATGATCTGAATGCCACCGATTGCGCGACCGGTTACTCGTTCAATCCGACGAACAATAGAACCGTAGCGAAGGGCCAAGGACTCAAGAATCACCCGAGTCAGCCAGGCCGGATCGTCCGGAACTTCCTGTCCACTGTCTCGAAGGAAGCCACGCACCTCTTCCGGCATGTTCGAGGGATTAAAGAAACGGGACATATCCGGTACGATAAACGCACGCCGGGCAGGTGCTGCACGTAACTCTTCGGCAAGTGTCTGATAGCCGATCAGTGTTCCGTTATCAGCCCAAACCCGTCTACAAGATTCCAGTATCCACAAACCCATAATGTTCTTAAGTAAACGATTGGTGCCGTCAAATCCTCCTTCGTTCGTCAAATTCTCACGTGCCACAGCCTCAGTTAACAACGGTTCACGCGTCTCCACGCCGACCAGTGACCAAGTCCCTGAACTGATATAGGCCCAGTCATTCTGAAGCGGCGCTCCCACGACGGCACTAGCTGTGTCATGAGTGGCTGGCACCACCACCCCGATGGGTGGTAGTCCTAACGTGCGTTGAAGATGGGAGCGCAGTTTACCGATCGCGCTTCCTGGTTTCATAAGGGGTGGCATAACCTCGAACGGCAACCCTAGGGACTCGAACACTTCTGGGGCCCATTCCCGCGTTGTGGCCGATGCTAATTGCGTTGTGCTCGCCATAGTATGTTCACCGACCAATTCGCCACACAGATAGTGGTGCACAATATCTGGCATCATCAGTAGATGTGCCGCAGTGGGCGGCCATTCACGAGCCTCGCGCTGTGCTACCAGTTGATAAATTGTGTTAAGCGGGAGTGTCTGGAGACCAGTAATACGAAACAACTCATCGCGAGAGATCAGTTGGTGAACATGCTCAACAATGCCATCCGTGCGATTATCACGGTAGCAGATCGGATCCTCAATTAATCGCTTACGGCCGTCGAGTAAGCCATAGTCGACACCCCAAGTATCCACGCCGATCGAAATAACGTCACGACCACCATTAGATATCTTTGCCAAACCGGTCGTGAGTCCATCAAGAAGTTCTCCCACATTCCAGCGTTCGTGCCCATCCTGGTGTCTGGGGTTATTTGAAAAACGATGTAACTCTTCAAAATCAACATGCGCCTCGCCGAAGCGGCCCACCACAACGCGCCCGCTGCCGGCTCCAAGGTCAACGGCAATATAGTCCCTTGTCCGCTTCTCGGTTTGCAGCTTCCCCCTCCAAGTTTCAGCGTACGCTTGAATCAGACGATGCCAGAGCGAGATTTTGTTTCGGCAGGTCGTTCTGATGCCACTAACTGCCGGTAACCGCTTCGGCGATAAACGCCGATCGGATCGATAGCACCCTGTGAGCGGTAGCGCGCCATTTCCAGTATCGGATCAACGTTTTCATGAAACGCAGTCTTGAGTGTTGTAAGCGCCATGATGGCATCGTTCTGTTCCTGATATGCGCTCAGCACTTTTCGATCAACGAGCAACGCCTTAACGTAGGCTCTCTGTGCTTCAATTGCACTCATGGTTAATGATTCAATCGGGTCGGTCACATTGTGCGACTGATCAAGCATGTACTCGGGATAAAAACCGTCTACACCCTCATAGGCCGCATCAATCAATTCATTAAAAACCAGAAAGAGTTGAAATGGCGCGATCGAACCAGCATCCAGATCGTCATCACCATACTTACTGTCATTGATATGCAGCGCGCCAAGCTTGCCGA
>CAJXDY010000015.1:0-45686 GCA_913052135.1 uncultured Acidobacteriota bacterium | reverse complement strand
TGGCGTGTCTGCCCTCGACGACCCACGGTATGCACCGGTTATTCAGCCACGACTGCACGAATTCGCAAGCCGGATGACCAAAGCCAACTTGCACGTGGCCACCGGGCTGTTCGTTTCGCCGATTCAGGGCGGACAATCGTGGCTTGCACACGGATCCCTCCTTAGTGGAACCTGGTTGGACAACCAACTGCGCTACGACCTCTTGCTGGCGAGTGAGCGTGAAACATTGATTGACGATTTTCACCGCGCGGGCCACCGGACCGTGGCGATCATGCCGGGCATCACTCGCGTTTGGCCGGAAGGCACACGGCTTGGGTACGATCAGATCCTGACCGAACGCAATATTGCCTATGCCGGACCACCCTTAAACTGGGTCACCATGCCAGACCAGTTTGTCTGGTCGTTCTTCGAACACACCGTGCGAACCACCCGCACCACCGACGCTACGTCACGCACGCCACCCGTCTTCGCCGAGCTGAGTCTGATCAGCAGTCACGCGCCGTGGACTCCGATTCTTCCAGTGATCGAGGACTGGGACAGCATTGGCGATGGATCGGTGTTTGAACCGTGGGAACACGCCGGGGAGCGTCCCGAGGATCTTTGGCGTGACCGGACCCGCATCCAAGAAGCTTATGCCCATTCGGTCGACTATGCCTTGAATGCGATGATCGGGTACGCCGAACGCTACGTCGATGATCGGACGTTAGTGATTGTCTTGGGCGATCATCAGCCCGCACCGCTAATCACCGATGACCATGCCAGTCGAGCCGTTCCCGTGCATGTGATCAGCGGCGATCCGGACCTGGTTGAACCGTTTGTCGCGTGGGGTTTTGCTCGTGGCACATTGCCTCATCCCGATCAACCTCCGCGACGGATGGACGTCTTCCGAGATTGGTTCGTACACGCCTTCAGTCGACCAGTCACACAGGCCGCCCCTTCTTTGTCACGGGATCCGAAATGACCGACCTCGTTGCCCGCATTGCGACATGGTTCGGGGTGTGCCGATCACTGATCATGTACTGGCGCCCTGGATATCAGCGCCGCTTGTGCCAGTTTTATCGCTCGATGGTCACGCCCGGCGACCTGGTATTCGACGTGGGTGCTCACTTGGGGGATCGTGCTGTGGCATTTGCCACCCTTGGCGCGCGCGTTGTTGCTCTTGAACCACAACCTCACATCGTGCCCTGGCTGCGCCGCCTTGTGCGACGGCATGATCGGATCACCATACGGGCTGAAGCAGTTGGTCGTACACTTGCACATGCGTCGCTCGCGCTGAGTCGGCGCACACCCACGCTGTCGACGCTGGCCACTACGTGGCGACAAACGCTACCAGCCGTTAACCAAAGTTTTCGCCACGTCCGTTGGGAAGAACATGAGGTGGTCCCAGTCGTAACGTTGGATCACTTGATCGGCCTGTACGGTGTCCCGCAATTCTGCAAAATCGACGTGGAGGGTTACGAAGCCGAAGTCCTGGCGGGAGTCACCCAACCGTTGCCCCAAGTGTCCTTCGAATTTGTGCAGGGTGGACTAGACGTGGCCTTGTCATGCTTGCAACGTTTAACGGAGTTAGGAGTGTATGAGTTTAACGCTGTATCGGGCGAAGAACGTCGCTTCCTCTTCGATGGCTGGCTGACCAATGACCGAATGACAGCCTGGTTACAAAGCGGGGCGAGCAACTTGTCATCGGGCGATTTATACGCCAGACTGCTATCCACACCTGCTCATGACGCACAGGACCATTCACGAATCAGTCGAACCTGATAGGTCGATTCCGTACTGGCACGCCCTGACCAACGCCGAAGCGAAAGACGTCGTGGCTCAGGACCCGGTGTTGATTCTTCCACTCGCGGCCACGGAACAACATGGTCCCCATCTTCCACCCTCCACGGATGTAGACATCGGGCTAGGCCTTCTCTCCAGTGCCTTCCGTCAACTGCCGGACAATTTTCCGGCGTGGGTCTTGCCAATGCAAGCCGTGGGTGCCAGTCGTGAACACGCACGCTTCCCAGCAACCGTCAGCGTCACTCACGAACAACTCAGCCAGCGTATTTACGAAACCGGGAGTACTGTGGCAGCATGCGGCGTCAAACGTCTTCTCCTAGCCAATAGTCATGGGGGTAACCCTCCCGCAATGGCTCCGGCGGGGCTGCGACTGCGCGAAGAGCATAACCTACTGGTCGTCCACGCCAACTACTTTCGCTTTCCGCGTCCGGTGGATGTAAAACTGCCCGCTGCAGAATGGCGTCACGGATTTCATGGCGGCGCCGTTGAAACCGCGATGATGTTACATCTGCATCCCGAACGCGTGCGGCTCGACACCCTTCCACATAACAGGTCACTGGGTCAGGATCTGGCTGCCACCTTACAGTTCCTGAGCCCTGAAGATTCAACAGCGTCTTTTTCATGGCTCGCTGGCGATCTTCATCCGTCTGGTGTGACAGGAGATACACGCTTGGCAGATGCCGACATGGGCCAACGTCTTGTGACGTCTTACGGAACGGTACTCGCGAGAATTATCGAAGACGCAAAGGCCTTCCCCGTGGAACGCTTAGTCTGATCAGGCCGTGATCCTATTTGCCAGTCGCCGCGCCGGACAGAAGCTCGGAAAGCCAGTGTCCGGACCGGGTCGCCTTCGTTTTGACGTACGACAGATTGTAGTCGTTGAGGGTTCCATAGATAGGTTGCCGATCGACCACCTGGATACCGGCGTCCCGAACGGCTTGCACCTTGTTGGGGTTATTCGTTAAGAGTTGCACGCGCTCGATCTGTAGGTGCTGCAACATCTGCACCGCTGCATCGAATTGTCGCTCATCGGCATCAAAGCCCAACGTGTTGTCTGCCTCGACTGTATCCAGGTTCTGCTGCTGTAAGGAGTACGCACGAAGCTTGTTGCCAAGGCCGATACCTCGCCCCTCTTGTGCCAGATATAGCAGCACGCCACCGCCGTGTGCTGCAAAGTGACGTAAACTGCCACGCAATTGCTCGCCACAGTCGCAACGGAGGCTTCCAAAAAGATCGCCAGTGAAGCAGGCGGAGTGGATTCGTACAGGCACCGGGTCGGGCCAGTCTTCTCGTGGCCCGCTCAGCACCGCCACGTGTTCAAACATTCCGTTGGCTTCACGAAACAACATGAAGCGGGTGTCCTCCATCTCTTTGAGTGGAACCGGCCCGTCACTGACATGGGTCAACACCACCGGAGAGTCAGCCGTCATCGCGTCGATGTGTGTGGTCGTCGCAGCGAGAATGCTGCCATTCTCAAGAAATGTTCGCACGGCCGGTACTTTGTCCTCATCCACAGGCGCGCTCACAATGGCGGGCAGTAACCGAGCGAGTCGAGCCAATGTAATACCGCCAGCTTCAGGCGCCGAAGCTGCTCGTAGATCAAGGGAGTCCGTGGTGTATGTCTCTCGTGCGCTGGACAGATGCAAAATCTGGTCCGGCCGTATTTCATCAGTGAGGCCTATACTCACCGCGCCGCCACGTTGATGGGTCGGCGGCTTGCATGCTGCGTCGATGGAGCGGGTGAAGCCCATTACCTCAGCTCGATGGTGTGTAACGACTAGACGAACGGGTTTATTATGGAACTGCTGGATCTGGGTGAGAGTCTCAAGGGTGAGACCCTCCACGGTGGCGACCAATGTGGGTTCGGACTCCTGGCCGTGTGGCCTGGTGACCAACAAGGGGCGACCGCGCCCAAGCTCAAATAACCCGCGTTCAGCGTCGTGCATGTTGTATCCAGCGTGGCGAATAATACAGTGTTGCGCGAATGAAAACTATTGACGAACGGACCGCCTGGCATCTCCTTCGCGCCGTGCCTCCTGGGTGCACGGTCAAAAATCCGTCCGCTCGCATCTACCATCATTCCAGTCCGGATGTCTGGTTGCAAGTCCAGACTGGTGGTGTATGGGAGGCCTCAGCCCCCGTGACTCACGAGGCACGTGTTCTGCTCGATCTGTTCTTGCCACTTCAGCTACAGACTGAACTCGTAATCGCGCAGACCGGACAGAGCCTTGATGGGCGCATCGCCACCGAAAGCGGTCACTCCCACTACGTGACTGGCGCGGCCGATATTCGTCGACTGCACCGACTGAGGGCGATCGTGGATGCTGTCGTTGTGGGAGCTGGTACGGTGGCTGCTGACGATCCACATTTGACCGTCCGTGCAGTCGACGGGAACAACCCTGTTCGGGTGGTGCTTGATCCAAAGAACCGCTTGGACAGAAACAAGCATGTTTTCTCTGATGGGGCTGCGCGTACTTTGGTGATTCATCAAACCTCCGACCATGCGGATCGCGCAGCCAGTCCGCAGAACGGTGACACTCTTCTGTTGCCAATAGTCGACACGAGGGCGACTAACAACCCTGATGGGTTCGCTAGCTTTGATCCAAAGGTGATTCTAGAAGCCCTTAATGGCCGCGGGTATAAGCGCATTCTGATTGAAGGAGGTGGCATCACAATCTCTCGCTTTCTTCAAGCGGATGTCCTCGATCGCTTACACGTCACGGTTGCGCCATTGCTCATCGGGTCGGGCAGACCGGCACTGAGCTTGACTCCGATCGCGTCATTACAGCAGGCGCTTCGGCCAACATGCCGTCACTTTCATCTCGGCGAGGATGTGTTGTTCGATCTGGACCTCAGACAACCTTCCGATCTGCAGGAAGAGCCAGTAAATCTAAATGCCCCACGACCAGACTGAAACGACCGCTGTCAACTTTCTCTCGTCGTCTATCTGCCCACTCGCGAATCCTGTTAGCCTCGGTAGAGGATTCGACCTCGAGAGCCGCTTCTTCCCACGTACTGAGCAACCGTCGAACCAAGCGGGAGTCTCCTGAACCGAGGCACCACGGACTTGGTCGATGCCACGTCCGGTAACCGGCCGCCTTGAATAGCGTCTCCGCAACAACGCTAGCTGTCGGTCCAAGGGCTGGCCCCAGTCCCTTATCCAGAAGCTGATGCTGATTAAGAGCCAGTCGGACTAGGGTATCGTCTGAATGGTCGTCTGGAAGAGGACGCGTCTCCGAGGGGTCAGTGTCGTGCGTGCTGACGTGGAACCACTGGAGATCGCCACTGTAGGTCAAGCCGAAAAGCACACCGCAGCGTGCCGTTTCAACGGCGCACACTAGGCGTTCTAACCAAGCGTGTGAAACCAGATCGAGCAACGCAGATCCAGTCACCAAATCGGTTTCTTTAATCAGGTTGATTCCTTCATCAGCAAGATCACCATGCACGCACCGAACTCCTTGGACTCCTTCCGGGATGTCAGCCGCTGCAAGTAGTGACGCATCACTGTCAATCAACGTCCACTCCTGATCAGTAGCAATTTTTGGTGCCAAATAGCGAAGATTGGAACCGGTACCACTCCCGAGATCAAGAATGCGTGACCAACCATAGGTAAGCCAGTCAGTTTGTAATGGAAACAAAAGGTCTGATGATCGGGAACGGTGGTCCACGGGTTCACGCAACCGCAACCACTCGGCATCAAAATGTTGCCTAGGACTCATCAGGTGCCAATTCCAGTATGGCCGCCGCGAACACGCGACCCGCTTGATCCCAACTCGGTAAAGACGAAGCATGGCGGCGGGCAGCCGCTCCGATCATGTTGCGCCGAACCTGACCTGCCTCACCCGCCAAGAGCGCGCCAAGCGCGCCGGCTAACAATTCTGGGTTCCCAGGTTCCACCAACATGCCAGTGTCTGGAGGAACGGTACTGGGAATCGCACCAGCAGTGGTGCTGACAATCGGGAGTCCTCGCGCCATAGCCTCTACCAGCACCAGGCCATATCCTTCGTAATGGGATGGGAGGACAAAGACTGAACTGGTGTGGTAGAAATCGTTTACGACATCTGTACTGCATTCCCCAGGGAAACAGATTCGTCCAGAAAGTCCATTCGTCCGAGCCTGCTCCTGGACCAACGCGGCATAAGTCGGCGCCCGTGTAAGACTGCCTACACAGACACAAGTCCACAAGATTTCCCGAAGCCGAGCTAACGCATGAATCAACACCTCGTGGCCTTTGCGAGGAATCACGGATGCAACACATAACAGGCTCGGGGGATCACCACAAGATGGTCCTTGCGCCAACCTCGCGGGATCGTTTCCGGGTGATACCACGCGCACAGATGACGTTGGTACGCCATACGTGTCCATTTGCTTTGCCGTAAACGCGCTCGTCACGACTACACCCCTGCAGGCTGTGAGTGCTTCGCGTTCGCGGGTCGCTAACTGCTGCCTTGTTTGATCGGCAAGTCCGGTCTCCTCAGCAAGAGGATGATGGATCAGACCCAAGATTCGTAGGCGGGAGCTGTGGGGGTCTGCCAGGTCCGCGAACCCAGCCAAGGCTAACCCGTCGATCACCACCCGGGCACCATCAGGACACGCCTCCAAAGTTTGAGTGATACTCGCCCGCGCTTGATTATCCACTACGGGGAACGCGCCTTCGAGATTGTGGACTGTTACGCGCCACGCTCGCTGACGAAGTTCGTTCACGATGCGCGCATCGTACAAATACCCACCGGTGTTTTGGGCGAGCGACCCTGGAACGACCAGATGCAGTTCGGCTGCAGTCACACCTCGCCTTCGAAGCTAGCCCAAGCGACGGGAGATTCTTTTAAGGTGACGCAGAGCGTGGTCACCCCGCGCGCGTTGTCCCCGAGCGTCCCGTCATGAATGGCCTGCACAAGGCGGTCAAAGATTTCTCGTGCGAGAAATTCCGTGGTCGTATTGCTTCCGTTGAAGCGAGGCTCGTCGTCGAGGTTGCGGTAATTGAGATCCGCCAGTATTGCTTTAAGGCACGTACTGGCCTGGCCAATATCCACAACTAAACCATCCGCATCCAGAATTGGACGACGGAACGTTGCATCAACCACATATGTCGCACCGTGCAAGTTTTGCGCAGGGCCGAATACCAGGCCGCGCAAACTGTGGGCAATCATAAAATGGTCGCAAACATTCAAACTGTACACGGCTGACACCTCCTAATAACAGATGCGGTGGCAGAGTGTAGTCCCTGGACCCTGACTCAGTCTTGCCATCACTTCAGGTAGTTCTTCGAACGGACTTTCTCCCGTGATCAATGCATCAAGGTGTCCATCGCGAAGTAACTCCATCGCTAAAGCCATCCGGCGCGCCTGATTCCACCGCGGCGTTTGATTCGGATTCAGCCGCCCTACCTGGCTGCTCTTGAGCGTCAAACGGCGCGAATGAAACGCTTCGCCTAAGGGTAGCGAAACGGATTGATTGCCATACCAACTGACATCGACGATTGTGGCTTCCTGGCCTGCAACAACCAGTGCATCTCGAAGTCCCTCAGGTTGACCACTCGCATGGATAACCAAATCCGCCTCAGTATCTGCAGGTACCGCAGTAACAAGCTGAATGCCAAGTTCAGCGGCTACTTTTTTACGCGTCGGGTTGACATCGACCGCCACCACCTTGGCGCCAGGTAGTTGCCGGCACAACCAGCTAATTAGCAAGCCGACTACGCCCGCGCCAACAACCACAATGTAATCACCGACAGCAGGCTGTGCATCCCAGACAGCATTTACAGCGGTTTCCATGTTCGCCGCCAGCACCGCTCGACTCGCGGGGACATCACTTGGAACGGGAGTTAGTGCGTCTGGGTTGATCCAGTATCGATCCTGATGCGGATAAAGACAGAAGACGGTTTGACCTGCAAGGGCGGCTGGCGTATGTCTGTCGGCTTGTACTTCTCCGACACTGTTATAGCCATACTTCACAGGCCCAGGAAAATCACCTTCCTGGAATGGGGCACGCATCGACTGATACTGCGATGGTGGCACTTGGCCTCCAAAAACCAAAGACTCGGTTCCGCGACTAATTCCAGAAAAAAGTGTGCGAACTTGCACCTCATTCGGTTGCCCGGGAGGCAGGGATGCTGTCACTATTTCACCGTGGCCAGGGGCCTGGATCCAAAATTGCCGTGCGGTGTTAATCTCCGACATAGTGTTGTCGCTTTTCAGTACAGACCATAACCTATTAGTGATGGTATCCGTAACTCATAACGTCCGGTTTCAGTCCAAGGGCAGCCCGATGCGCTTAGCAATTCTTGATCTGTTGAGGCTAGGGCTACCTCTCGTTCTGATGTTTACTGCAGTGACTAAGTGGCGTTTTGACCTACCAATTGCCTATCTGCTTCATGCGATCGTGCTGTACGTAATCATGGCCGGCTTAATTCTGTGGCATGCACCAACCGAGTTTCCCAAGCCTGGACTCGGTATAGCGAATCGCATCACTTTAATCCGAGCGAGTCTAGTTCTGCCGGTAGTTCCATTACTGTTTCAACCGGGAATGCTAAACGATGCCGGATATTGGTGGATCATCGTCATGTCGATTATCGCCATGGCGTGTGACGGAATAGACGGCTGGATTGCGCGGAGGTCAGGCACTTCGACGGTGTTCGGTGGTCGGTTCGACATGGAACTCGATGCGCTGTTGATTCTAGCGCTGTCAGCGCTGGTTGCATTGAGTGGAAAGGTCGGAACTTGGGTGCTCTTCATCGGTGCCATGCGCTACCTATTTGTGATGGCTAGCTGGTTATGGCCGCGCCTGCAAGGCACTCTGCCGCATAGTCAACGCCGAAAGACTGTCTGTGTGCTCCAGGGGGCGGCGTTGCTGATTGGCCTGGCTCCCCTTACTTCAACTCCGATTGCGGCAACTGCCACTGGGAGCACACTTGCCATGCTATTTGTTTCGTTCGCGATTGATACAAAGTGGCTAATTGCAGAATCGCCACGTTAGCTTAACTCAGCTATCTAGATCCGATAGAGTTGGCGGAGGGACAGGGATTCGAACCCTGGAGACGGTTTCCCGCCTAACGGTTTTCAAGACCGCCGCCTTCAACCGCTCGGCCATCCCTCCTGTAAAAGCCTCTCTTAATTCTTCTGTTTTCCCGACGTGGACTTTTGGTGCCTCCAGTCCATGTTCCGGCTTAGCCCGTGGGCTCCATTACTTCTTGCCCGTCCATGAACGGTTGAAGCACCTTCGGAATGATCACTGAGCCATCTTTTTGCTGACCATTCTCAAGAATCGCTATAAACGTGCGCCCAACAGCCAGGCCGGAACCATTGAGCGTATGTACGAACCGAAGCTTACCAGACCCTTCGGGACGGAACTTGATGTTAGCGCGTCGAGCTTGGAATGCTTCTGTGTTGCTACACGAAGAAATTTCACGATAACCCTGCTGCCCCGGCAGCCACACTTCAAGGTCATACGTCTTTGCAGCCGCAAAGCCCATATCACCCGCGCACAGTATTACTCGTCGATAAGGTAACTCAAGTTTCTCAAGTACCATTTCGGCATGGCGAGTGAGCGTCTCGTGCTCGTCATACGACTGCTCTGGCGTCGTAAACTTGAATAATTCCACCTTTTCAAATTGATGCTGTCGGATGAGCCCCCGCACATCTTTCCCGTACGAACCAGCTTCACTGCGAAAACATGGGGTATAGGCCACATAACTCAACGGCATCCGGCGGCCGTCAAGAACTTCGTCGCGATGAAGATTCGCAAGTGGGACTTCAGCGGTCGGAATGAGATACAAATTGCGATCGCCGACTACCTTAAATAGGTCATCTTCGAATTTTGGTAAGTTTCCAGTTCCGAGTAAGGCCTGACCTTTAACCAAAAATGGCGTTGCTGTCTCAGTGTAACCGTGTTCGTGTGTATGGAGTGCCAACATAAAATTAATGAGAGCGCGGTTGAGTCTCGCACCGTCACCAAACAGCACCGCGAAGCGTGAGCCCGACATCTTTGCTGCGCGCTCGAAATCGAGCACGCCCAAGGCCAGCCCGAGATCCCAATGGGCCTTCGGTGTGAAGCTAAACTGTCTTGGGTCCCCCCAGCGACTGATTTCCTGATTATCGGTTTCCGCTGCTCCGGGCGGCACACTAGCATGGGGGATATTTGGCAGTTGGAGCAGGAGATCGCGGTACTCTTGTTCGACCTTCTTAAGTTTTTCTTCTTGTTTTTTGATCTCGTTGCCGTATGTTTGGCCTTGTTTCAGGAGCGCAGCTGCATCCTCCCCTGCCGATTTGGCAGCCGCAATCTTGGCACTCAATTCCTTGCGAAGACGTCTCGCCGTCTCAAGTTCTGGAATAATGGACAAGCGCTCAGCGCCATACCGCTTGAGGGAGGCAAACTCGTCTTGTAGCTTTGCGGCGCGTACGCCCAATTGGGCTTTAGTTTCATCGAGCTGATCTTTGACTAGTATTGGATCGAGCATGACGCCATTGTAAATCGTTTATTCTAGAAGCAAAACCTGGGGTACCATGCCAGCCAAGGAGGCACGTGTGACAGTCCAGATTCGTAAAGCTGTGTTTCCGGCAGCCGGGCTTGGGTCTCGGTTTCTACCAGCGACTAAAGCACAGCCAAAAGAAATGTTGCCGCTGGTCGATAAACCTATTATCCAGTACGGCGTAGAAGAAGCGCTTGCGTCGGGTGCTGACCAGATTATTGTGGTTGCTGGTAAGTACCAGCATGTTATAGAGGCCCACTTCACTCCCAATAAACCACTGGAAGACTTTTTAGAATCCCAAGGCAAGATTGACCTGTTGGCCGAAGTACGTGCAGTCCCCTGTCCTGCAACATTTACATCGGTCCTGGAGGCTACGCCTCAAGGACTTGGTCACGCAGTTCTGGCGGCACGGGAGGCGGTCGGCGACGAACCATTTATCGTCATTTTGAGCGATGACGTGATTGACGCGCAACCTCCCGCGACGCGCCAACTCATTAATGTGTACAACGATCTCCAGAGTCCTGTGCTCGCTGTCGAACGCCTCCCGGCTGATCAACTTAGCCAGTACGGTGTTATCGATGCTGAACAGATTCGAGACCGAGTGTATAAGATTCGCGATTTGATCGAGAAACCGAAGAGCGACGAAGCCCCGTCTGACCTCGCTATCATCGGACGATACGTGTTGACTCCGAATATTTTTCCAATCATTGACACGACGCAACCAGACACCACGGGCGAAATTCAGCTCACCGATGCCCTCCGTGAGTTGTTGCGTACTCAACCAATCTATGCCTATGAAATTAATGGTGTTCGGCACGACACTGGCAATAAATCTGGATTTCTTCGCGCAACTACCTATTTCGCCCAGCGACAATCCGATCTTGACGGGCCTTTTTGAAAGCCTGTCCTTACCTAGAAGGATTCTTTGAGGAGGCTTTTTCGGCAGAGGAAGCCTCGGATGATGCTGAATTAGACTTGGTTGACTGAGTCGACGTCTTACTAGTCGGTTTGCCTGAGTCTCCACCAGTGCTTGTCCCTGACGCTGCCTTGTCCTGCGAACCTTTCGCCGGAGCGGGTTTTGCACCTGCAGAATCTTTTTTTGCGTAGTCAGTTACGTACCAGCCAGTGCCCTTAAACCGAATGGCGGCAGAAGACATGAGTTTGCGGACTGAGCCTCCGCATTTCGAACAGGTGGTCACTGGCGGATCGGCCAATTTACGGATTAATTCAAATTGGAGACCGCACTTGTCACATTTGTATTCGTAAAGAGGCATTTCTTAATTTGTTGATAATTTCCTGATCGTAGTGGGATGCTCTCAGAATTGTCAACGACACAACACCTGTGGGAAAGGTTTAATCCAATAGGTTTCCATCGTTCTGGCCAAGCATTAGTTTCCGGTGCATCCAAAATGGCACGGCCCCATTGGACAACACTGTGTCGTGGAAGTCTTTCAGAGAATAGCCCGCTGGGCGATGAGCCTCGTAATCCGTGCGCAACTTTAGCAACATCAACTTACCTACAGCGTACACAATATAACTTGGATCAAAGGTGCCTCGCTCCGCCTCCTGACGCGCGTTCCCTTCTTCAAGAAAAGCCTCATCGCGAAAAAACCGGACCCCCTGCTCCACCGAATAGTCCTCCGCGTGTAGCTTGATACCTACGACAAGCCGCGCGAGTCTAATCAGAGCTTCGGCAAGTTGCCCCAAGCGAATATGGTCATCGCCTCGACCGAATCCCGCATTTATCATCATCTCTTCACAATAGTGCGCCCAACCCTCAATAAAAGACGACGCTGAAAACAAGATCGATTTGCGGGATTTCGATTTAACCTGCCTCAAGTGCTGGAAGTGCAAAAAATGCCCTGGAACGGCTTCGTGAATCGACACACACCAAAGCGCACCGTGGGAAAAATCTCGAAGGTGTGCATTTTGACGATCCGCAGGCCAGTTCGGATCGGCGGCAGTAATGTAATAGTATGCGCGATCTGGGTTTAATTCGAATGGCCCAGGTGTCCACATGCTGGCAAACGTCCATCGGAAAAACTCTGGAGTTGGTGCAACAACGAGGGACTCGCTTTGCGGGATCGAGACAATAGCGTTTCGCTCAACGAACTTAGACAATTCCTCGACTTGTTGACTGACAACCGGCACAAGTTCAGCGTTACTTGGATGATCGTCTTTCACACGACTCCACGCATCGTGAGGATCTTCGCCGTTTAGGCGGCCCGCAACGCGTCGAAATTCTTCTTGCGTTTCGCGTAACTCCCGCATGCCGATGGCCAGCAATTGATCAACCTCTAACGTAATGCCTTCTTCCAGGCGCAACTTTTCTTCGAAATGCTTGCGGCCCAAACGAAAGGATCCTCGGCATCGCGGCGCTAGGTCATCTCGTAGATATTCAAGGTACCTTTGGATGGTCTGACTTGCTTCTGTCGATGCGTCAGCAAGATCGCCGAGCAAGTGCGGGTCGTCGAGTGCAGATAAAGCTTTTGGTAGGTCGCGTTCAATGAACGTTAGCGTTCCTTCAAAAGCTGTTGCTCCGATCTTAACGAAAATACCGGGTGGATCATCAATATTGGTACGGGCGGCCTCTATGAATCTCGGAACCTGTCGAAGTTTCGAGAGAATTCGGCGGGCACGCTCTTCGACTGGTGCGTAAGGAAAGAGCATTTGCCCTGCAAGACTCATTGCTAGGGTCTCGGCATATTTACGGGGCTCGCGCTTCCAACTCTGCAATTCTTCTTGCTCAAAGATCCGCCCGCGCACATTATCTTCAAGCATCCGTCGCTCGAGGCGTTCGACAGACGTGAGCTCCTCCGACCCAATAGCCTCAAAACGGCGCCGAAAGCCTCCGAGTTCACGCCCTTGGGCCTCCAGCGCTCCCGCACTAGGATTTTCCAATAGATCATCATTGATGTGGATGCCATCGAACGCTGCATCCGTAGGGTGCATTTCGTAGAGATAGGACAGATATTCCTCCACAAGATGCGTCAAAGGTTCAGCTGACTGTATCGGTCTGTTCATTGGGCTCGATTTGGTTCATCACCGCCGAAATCACTCCAAATGGTACAATAGCGCTACACGACGTCCAGTTCTGTTTTCTGTTATTTTCCTGAATCACGCGTTCACACAAGCGTACGGTACTCACCATGTCCGGCACTCTCTACGTGGTTGCCACGCCAATTGGCAACCTGGAAGACATCTCGTTTCGAGCCCTACGCGTATTACGAGAGGTGAGCCTAATTGCAGCCGAGGACACACGCCGAACTGCCAAATTGCTTCAACATTACTCGATTCTCACTCCAACTACGAGTTTTCATGCCCACAACGAAAAACGTAAACAGGCTTTGTTACTTAACAAGCTGAATAATGATCAGGCAATTGCCCTAGTGTCTGATGCTGGAACACCAACAATTTCAGATCCTGGTGCACTTATCGTCGCTGCTGCGACTGAAGCTGGAATTCGAGTCGAAGTAATACCTGGACCGAGTGCCGTCATCACGGCCATTTCGGCATCTGGTCTTTTAACTGGAGCTTTTACCTTTGTAGGGTTCTCTCCAAGTAGGTTAAAAGACCGAATTCCTTGGCTTAATGAGCTGACCAATGAAGAGCGTGCCATCGTTTTCTTTGAGTCACCTCATAGAATAAGGACCACACTCGAACAGATGCAACATATTATGAATGACAGAGATATC
This sequence comes from uncultured Acidobacteriota bacterium, assembly GCA_913052135.1. Taxonomy (GTDB): domain Bacteria; phylum Acidobacteriota; class Vicinamibacteria; order Vicinamibacterales; family UBA823; genus UBA8106. Next base: position 31,742 of record CAJXDY010000015.1, on the reverse strand, counting down.
GTAATAGCGCGTGAAATGACGAAAGTTCACGAGGAATTGGTCAAAGGACCTATTTCTGAGGTTCTGAAGTCGCTCAGCTCAAAGGTTAAGGGTGAAATAACTGTAGTCATACAACCTAGAATATTATCTTCTAAGAAAAAGAGCCCGCCGACAACTGAACAGATATGGAAAGAATTCCGTCACTTAACAGAACAGTTAGGTCTTGGAAAGCGAGCATCAATCTCTCGAATTGCAAAATCTTATGATATGAAGTCTCGTGATATTTACTCAGCAATTGTAAGGGCCAAAACATAGGTTAAATGACCACAAAAATGTTGATTCTCTTAAATAATTTGCGGGATTTTTTCATCTTCTTGACCGATAGTGGTGCTTCTGCTAATGTAACGCGGCTCGAAGATGGTTTTTCGCGTATTCTTCGCCTTAACTTAATGGCACACCAAAACTAACGTAGGAGGCTCGATGACAAAAGAGCGCCGTACCGGCACTCAAACAAAGAAGACGGCAACTACCAGGAAAGCTCGGTCGAGTCCAAAAGTGAAAGCTTCCTCGAAAACAGCTCGACCGTCTGGAGTAGACGCTAAGCGAACGAGCTATCTTGAGGCAGTGAAACTTTATGAAAAGGGACTCGAAGCTCTCCAGCAGCGTAATTTCACTGGTGCATCTTCGGCGCTACAAGCCGTCCTTGACGAACACAGTGACGAGAGGGAACTACACGAACGTGTTCGAATTTACCTAAAGATCTGTGAACGGGAACTGGCTCCCCTCTCTGCCGAACCCCAAACCCAAGAGGAACTCGTATTGGCCGCGACGATGGCTCTCAACGAACATGAAACCGAAAAAGCGCTGGGATATTTGGAGCAGGCTGTCAGAGAGAATCCTTCTGCTGACGGAGCGCACTACATGCTTGCTGTGCTTTTTGCTCAACAAGGCAACGCCGAACAGGCACTACCACACCTAGGCCGCGCGATTGAACTTGATTCAGAGAATCGTCTTGTGGCACTGCAAGAAGTCGATTTCGAGATATTTAAAGATGAAATAGAGTTTCAGACACTCGTCGAGGAGCCACCACCCTCACCTTCGAAGCAACGACGATCGGTATTCTAGATTCGAGCCTTTCCAGTGAACCTCCGTCACAGAAGTGCAACATAATCGCTGGGCTCGATCTACACTGTGACTGTGATTCAGACTCGAAATTCCACAACCAACACGCACATTGTAGTATTGGCCGCTGGTCAAGGCGCCAGAATGAAGTCTTCCCTGCCGAAGGTGCTTCACGCCGTTGCTGGCTTGCCGATTATTGTTCACGTTTTACGCGCAATCGAACCTCTCAAAGTAAGCTCAATTGCAGTCGTCGTGGGACACAAGGCTGGCCTCGTAGAAGATGCGCTCGCTGGTCGAGCTTCGATTGAATTTGTGTACCAAGAACCTCAGCTTGGAACCGGACACGCACTTTTGCAAACCGAATCACTCTTGGCTGGTGCAACCGGCACCCTTTTGCTTCTTGCCGGTGATGTTCCTCTTATACGCCCGTCGACCCTAACAGGCCTATTGGAGACCCATCGCGCGACGGCGGCAGGGCTGACAGTGCTGACAGCCAACGTGCCACGCGCTTACGGATATGGCCGAATCTTGCGCCGTAACGGCCAATTAATCGGTATTGTTGAGGAGCGAGATGCGACCGACAAACAACGTAAGATCCGAGAAATAAACAGTGGGATCTATGCGTTTGAACTGGCACCCCTTTTCGATTCACTGAAACAAATTGCAGCAGAAAATGAGCAAGGCGAGTACTATTTGCCCGATATTGTCTCAATCTACCAGCGACTGAATTTACCGATCGAGACGCTCACGCTGGAGCATGCGGACGAGATTCAGGGCATCAACAGCCAGGGGGAATTGGCGGAGGTGAATGCAATCGTGCGACAAGGTAAAAACGAAGAACTCATGGCAGCTGGCGTGACCATTGACAATCCTGCGTCAACGTTTGTGGACGTAGATGTAACGGTGGGCCCTGATACCGTGCTACATCCCGGGGTTATACTGGAAGGACAAACTCGTATCGGTGCCGCCTGTGAGATTCATAGCGGTTCTCGAATTGTTGACTCGACACTTGAAGACGGCGTCACCATTCAAAATCATTGTGTAATTACTGGATCGCGGATCGCAAAAGGTGCACGGATTGGCCCCTTTGCTCACCTGCGCCCCGAGAGTGACATTGGCGCCGACGTGAAGATTGGCAACTTCGTGGAAATTAAAAAAGCTGCGATCGGCGCAGGGACAAAAGCGAGTCACCTCGCCTATCTGGGTGATGCGACAATCGGCCAAAAGGTGAATGTCGGTGCTGGCACGATCATTTGCAACTACGATGGTACCAAGAAACATCAAACCGTCATCGAAGACGGCGCATTTATCGGTAGTGATTCGCAACTGATCGCACCGGTAACCGTCGGGAAGGGTGCCTATGTAGCCTCGGGGTCATCCATCACCGATGACGTGCCGGCCGGCGCACTAGCTGTCGCACGGGGCCGACAGGTCAACAAGCCAGGATGGACTGATAAGAAGCGTTCGTGAAAGTGCACACACATCGCGAGGGATCACTGCCATGTGCGGCATCATCGGTTATCTAGGATCGAAACCAGCCTTACCGATCATTCTTGACGGTCTCCGTCGACTCGAGTACCGCGGGTACGACTCGGCAGGTATCGCACTCGTGCGTCAGGGCGCAATCGAGCGGCGGCGTATGGCTGGAAAGCTGGCGCGTCTTGAACAGACACTAACCGAACAGCCGGTTGAGGGCGATTACGGTATAGGGCACACCCGCTGGGCAACGCACGGCCGGCCAAACGAAGAAAACGCTCATCCTCATGTGGATTGTTCTGGTCGTCTCGTGGTGGTCCATAACGGGATCATCGAAAACTATCTTGATCTCAAGCAAGAACTGCAACACGACGGACACCAGTTCATGACTGAGACTGACACGGAATCGATTGCGCATCTGGTTGAGCGCGAAATGCGTGAAGACGGCCTCGCGCCTGCAGTCCGACGTGCGCTAGGTTCTATGCGCGGGATGTTTGCGATCGCAATTATTTCTGCAGATGACCCCGGCACCATCGTCGCGGCCCGTCAAGGTCCTCCGATTGTGGTCGGTCAAGGCCAAGATGGTTCCTTTATCGCTTCCGATGTCACCGCGGTGCTCAACCATACTCGTAACATCGTCTTTCTTGGCGATGGCGAGATGGCCATCATTAATCGCGAAGGTCCGACCTATACCGACTTTCAAGGGAAATCACTTGCTCTGAAACCACAACGTGTGCTCTGGGATGCTGTGTCGGCAGAAAAATCTGGTTACAAACACTTCATGCAGAAAGAGATTCGGGAACAACCCGATGCGATTCGAGAGACGTTATTAAGTCGACTCTCGCTTGAAAATCGAAGTGTCGTGCTCAATGACCTAGGCACTTCGGACCGGGAGCTTCGTGAAATCGAACGGGTGGTGATACTCGCATGTGGTACCTCCTGGCATGCAGGGCTTGTCGGAAAATTCCTGATTGAACACCTCGCGCAGCTCCCTGTAGAAGTCGACTACAGTTCGGAGTCTCGTTATCGCAACCCAATCATCAACCCAAAAACACTCACTATCGCAATCACACAGTCAGGTGAAACGGCCGACACCTTGGCCGCGCTGCGGGAAGCCAAACGGAAGGGTGGCCCCAGCTTGGCGGTCTGTAATGTCGTCAACAGTATGGTCTCCAGGGAGGCCGATGGGACTATTTACACCCATGCAGGTCCAGAGATCGGGGTCGCATCTACCAAGGCATTCGTAACGCAACTGGTGGTACTTCATTTAATCGCGCTCTACTTTGCTGGGTTGCACGATCGAATCTCGTCGCAGGACGCCCAGTCACTCCTGTCAGCGCTCACCCAATTGCCGCGTTTGGTGGAAGAGACCCTCGCACTCGACGACAGGATGAAAGAAATCGCTGGACGTGTTTATCGATGCAATGACTTTCTGTATTTAGGGCGCGGGATTCATTATCCAATCGCCCTAGAAGGTGCGCTCAAGTTGAAGGAAATTTCCTACGTGCACGCCGAGGGTTACCCCGCTGGGGAAATGAAGCACGGGCCGATCGCCTTGCTTGAAGAAGGCGTTCCTGTCGTTGGCATCGCACCCCACGATCATGTATTTGAAAAGATGGTGGGCAATTTACACGAAGCTAAGGCACGAGGGGCAACGCTCGTCGTCTTGACTAACGATACGGATAACGGTTTTGAATCGCTGCTGGATCCGTCACAGGACCATCTCGTCACGGTGCCGACGACACACCCCCTTATTATGCCGGTGCTGATGACCGTTCCCTTGCAACTGCTCGCCTATCACGTCGCCGTCAAACGCGGGTGCGACGTTGACCAACCGCGTAATCTCGCCAAAAGTGTCACTGTGGAGTAAATTTGAACAGTGATTTAAAAGGGAATAATTATGGAAGGATTGGCAGTAATAGGTTTTGTTTTCGGGTTAGTGGCGTTTGTAAGAGTAGAGAAATTAATAAAAACTTCAAAACAAAAAGAAATCCTAAATCGGGATTACAAAGAAGAGTAAATCACTGTTCAAGCTTAATCAGTCACGGTGGAGTAGTAAAAGAATGAAAATGAAATCGAATACACCCCCAAGTCTTTCAAGACGTGATTTTAACAAGCGTCTTCTGATCGCAGGCTCGTGTTTAGGAATCGGTTCGGCTTTACTCTCACATCGTAGTTACGCCCAGACGTCACAGGAAATGAAAATTGGCATCATTGGTTCGGGGCGAATCGGTGGAGCCATTGGAATTCGCTGGGCTGAAGCAGGTCACCAGGTTCTCTTTTCATCACGCCACCCAGACCAATTAACAGACTTGATCAAACAAGCAGGGGAAAATGCCAGCGCCGGGTTTCCGGCTGAGGCAGCAGCGTTTGGTGACGTGGTGTTCATAGCCGTGCCCTATCACGCCTTGCCACAAGTGGGTGAGGACTACGCACACCTTATGCAGGATAAAGTGGTTATTGACTGCGGCAATCCTCGGGCTGATCGAGATGGACCCATGGCTGATGAGGCAATCGCCAAAGGGACAGGTGTGGCTTCCGCCGAATATCTTCCTGGGGTGCGATTAGTTCGTGCCTTTAATGCAATTAGCTGGATAGAAGTTGGCGAGGAAGCCTTTCGCGATGGGGACCTCATCGGCGTCCCGATAGCGGGTGATGATGCGGCAGGGGTCGCCATTGCCTCGCAATTGGTCACAGATATCGGTTTCGATCCTGTAATTGTGGGAGGCCTGGATCGGGCAAAAGAATTTGACCGTGGTACCGATGTCTATGTTAAAGGTTTGACAGCAGCTGAACTACGAACTGCACTAAAGTTGTGAATTGTCTCGAATAAATAATTCATTTCCCGCAGCGTTAGAATTAATTGGAAACACGCCGCTCATCAGACTTCAAAAAGTCGTGCCGGCTAACACTGCAGAGGTGTGGCTGAAGTTTGAGGCTGGGAATCCAACTGGTTCTTACAAGGACCGCATGGCTCTCTCCGTATTAACGAATGCGATGAGCCGGGGAGACATCTCACCTGGAGATACGGTCGTAGAATACACCGGCGGCAGCACGGGCTCTGCGCTTGCGTTTGTATCAGCGGCGCTGGGCCTGAGGTTTACTGCTGTGTTTTCTGATGCGTTCTCAAAAAGTAAACAACAAACCATGGAAGCTTTTGGTGCCAAGGTTCTTGTGGAAAAAAGTCATGGTAAGGGCATCACCCCCGAGCTCCTCCAGCGGATGAAAGAGAGGGCTTCTGATCTCGCGAACGATGCACAGACCTATTACGCTGATCAATTTGGCTCCCCCGATGTAACGTGTGGGTATGAACCGATGGGTATCGAGGTTGCTACTGCATTGGATCAAAAACTCGACGTTTTGTGTGCTTCGGTTGGCACAGGAGGCGCGCTGATGGGTACGTGGCGCGGCCTCATGCAATCAGAAGCCCAAGTAAGCGTGGTGGCTTTTGAACCTCAACAGTCGCCGTTCCTGACAACAGGTACAGGAGGCCCACATCGAGTTGAAGGGATTGGCGTTGGCTTTGAACCGCCATTTCTAGATCGTTCGACACTTACCGACATTCGCACCGTAGATCAGGATCTTGCATTTTCCATGTGTCGCCGCCTGGCCGAGGAAGAAGGCCTCTTTTGTGGGGGTTCAACAGGGTTAAACGTCGTGGGCGCCATCGAACTGGCCAAAGAACTGAAGCCGGGACAACGAGTTGTGACATTCGCTTGTGATCATGGAATGAAATATCTTGGGAGCCATATTTATCCGTGATGAAACGTTCTGTGTAATCTTCCTAAAACCATAAGGTGCTACTTTAAACGATGGATTTCCTGGAACAGCTCAATCCCGAACAACGCGACGCCGTCCTAAAGATAAACGGTCCGTTGCTCATTTTAGCGGGCGCCGGATCAGGTAAGACGCGCGTCATCGCGTCCCGTATCGCGTACCTGATAGGTGATGGTCACGCCAAGCCGGAGCAGATCCTCGCGGTGACGTTTACAAATAAAGCTGCCCAAGAAATGCGGGACCGTGTGGAGAGCTTACTCGGGACGACCCACGACAGGCTGTGGATTTCAACGTTTCATTCGCTCTGTGCACGCGTGCTCCGCCGCGAGGCACCCGCGCTCGGACTCTCGCGGGATTTTGTAATCTACGACGCCAAAGATCAGTTGGATCTCGTGCGGCAGGTGATTCGTGACCTCGGCCTGGACGATGATCTCTTACCACCCAAGGTGGTGCTCAGTCGAATCAGTGCGGCCAAAAACAAAATGCTGGGTCCGGAAGAACTGGAACCGAGCGGCTGGGGTCCGCAAAACGATCGTGTCGCTCAAGTGTACGAACGGTACCGCCAGTCACTGACCAATGCAAAGGCTCTCGACTTTGACGATTTGCTCCTCAAAACGGTTGAGCTGTTCGAAACAGTTGAGCCCGTACGCTTGCGCTATTCTGACCGGTTCCGGTTTGTCCTCGTCGACGAATATCAGGATACGAATCGACCGCAGTACCTTCTCATCCAACACCTCGCAAAAAGTCATCGCAACCTTTGCGTTGTCGGCGATCCCGACCAGTCAATTTATAAGTGGCGCGGGGCCGATCTGCGGAACATTATGGATTTCGAAAATGATTTTTCCGAAACCACTATGGTGCGATTGGAACGTAATTACCGATCAACTTCGATCATTCTGGATGCCGCTTCCGCAGTCATTCAACACAACCGTAATCGCAAAGAGAAACGCTTGTGGACGGACCAGGCCGGTGGAACCAAGATCCTGTATTTCCACGCGAATGACGAGTTGGAGGAGGCTGACTTTATCACCAAGGCGTTGCGGGAATTCACGACTGAAGATTCGGAGAGGTCCGCCGCCGTTCTCTATCGGACCAATGCCCAATCACGCGCGCTTGAAGATGCTTTATTCCGTGAAGGCGTGGGATACCAAATCATCGGCGGCGTCCGTTTCGCCGCCCGCAAAGAGATTAAAGATGCGTTGGCATATCTTAGGTTGGCGTTGAATCCGGATGACGATGTTAGTGTGCGTCGTGTTATCAACACACCAAAGCGCGGCATCGGCAAACGCGTGCTTGAGGAACTTCCGTTAATTGAACTCCCATCCAATCCAGAGAGCGTCCCCAGCCTCTCGAAATCTGTAGGCTCTGCCGACAGGCTTCCAAATTCCTTGTGGCGACGCATCGAACGCGCGGTGGATGAACAGTTGCTCTCAACACGCGCTGTCAAGTCACTATCGGTGTTCCGATCGCTCATTGTCACACTCGCTGAAGTGGCTAAGCAGGAATCCACTTCTGTTTCTGACATGGTAGAAACAACCCTCGATCAGACTGGATATACACGGTCGCTCCACGACGAACAGAGCGAGGAAGCAGCAGGTCGCCTTGAAAACCTGGCTCAGCTTGTAAACGGCGCGCGTGACTACGAGGCGCGGGAGTCCGAACCGACATTCACCGGTTTCGTCGACCAATTATCGTTGCGCTCAGAGACTGACGAGGTCAAAGGCGCCCAGAATACCAGCATTTCACTGATGACCATGCATGCCGCGAAAGGCCTTGAGTTTCCGATGGTTGTCATGGCGGGCATGGAAGAAGAATTATTTCCACACTCACGGTCGAGGGACAACGACGACGAGGTCGAAGAGGAACGTCGCTTGTGTTATGTGGGAATGACGCGCGCACAATCCAAGCTGGTATTCACTGGCGCTGCCCGTCGACGCCTATTTGGCGAATATCAAGGTACTGAGCCGTCCCGTTTCATTGACGAAATTCCCGAGGCCCTGATCGATCGACTCGGGCGTGCACCGTCCGCAGAATTCCAGAGCGGTCCCTCGGCCTATGACCGTCGTGGTGGTCGCACGCGTTCATCACGTGGCAGCTACGAACCAACCTACTCATATGAGGATGAAGACCAATCCATGACGACCATCGGCCCGGGTGTGCGTGTCCGACACCCACTATTCGGCGTGGGCACCATCATCGCCGTAGAAGCCCTCGCCGACGACGCAAAACTCACCGTGCGGTTTGCGGCAGTCGGACAGAAAAAATTACATGCCAAACATGCCAAGCTGACCTTGGCTTAAGAATTGACTGCGCGGAACCCTAAGTACGGACTGCCGTGTCAAAGTACGGTGATCCAAGCGAACAGAATGAGTGCGACTAGCGCCGCCGTGACCCAAAAAACGGTGACGGCTATCGGGAGCCGGTAGCGATCCGCGTCGTACCTTTCACGATCGAAACCGGTTGGAGTGAAGCCACCCAGCGCGAGAAGCAATAGTGGATTCCCAGCGTACGGTAGCACCGTGTTTCGGACCCTGAAACCAACAGCTTGGGCACTTCCTTGAACCAGATCAAGCCCACGCGTAAGACGGTTGACCGCAAGCCAGACGGGTCGGCGCCACAGCTGGTCTGTGTCGAGCGTAATTGTGGGAGTCCCGGCGAGCTTTACAAATAACAAACAGAACCCGACTCCTGTTCCGATGATCAACTGCACCGACGACAGCACGTGATCACTCGTATAGGGGGAGTACATAACCGGCTGCAATGGCAACCAGTTATAAAGCCACTCCGGCTGGAGACCAAGAGTGATGCAACACGCGGCCGCTATCGTCATCGCAACGAGCATGTTCCTGGGCAGGTGACCAGGTCTAACACCGCAGTCGGGCCCAAAAAAGGTGAAGTAGGGTAACTTTAGACAGGTGTGAAGAATCGTGCCCACCGTCGCGAGTGTTAATAATAGCTCAGGAGTGAAGAGTTTTAATTCCGTCGCTGCCGTAACAATCATTGACTTACTAATGAAGCCATTGAACAGCGGGACCCCTGAGATGGCAAAAGCTCCAACGAAAAACAATCCGATAACGATTGGCATCGACCGTCCCACGCCCCCTAGCTCGGTGAGCTTTCGTTTGCCGGTCATCTGAATCACCGCGCCTAAGCTCATAATCAAAAGCGCTTTGTACAGCACGTGTGAAAACGCGTGGGCCGCAGCACCGTTCAGTGCAAGGGCCGATCCCATTCCAACGCCGGCCACCATGTAGCCCACTTGACTGACAATGTGATACGCCAACAACCGGCGGATGTCATTTTCCAAGACGGCATAGAAAGCGCCATACACGGCTGCCGTAGCGCCTAGCCACACGAGCACCTCCGTGCCTGGAAAGACCCGGATCAGAACATAGACGGCCGTCTTTGTCGTGAACGCACTCAGGAATACCATCCCAGTCACGGATGCTTCCGGATATGCATCCGTGAGCCATGCATGGACCGGCGGTATCGCCGCATTGATACAGATGCCAGCGAGAATCAACCAGAAGGCTGGTCCAATATCAGGCTCAAGCAGGCCCACGGTTCCAAGCCCGGCACCACTTGACGACAGGAGCATCAGTCCTACAAACAGTAACGATCCTCCTGCGATATGCACGAGCAGGTACCGAAACCCGGCTGCACGCGCTCGCTCGCGGTCACTCGACCAGATCACAATTAGCGACGTCAGGCTCATGAATTCCCAACTAACAAATAGCGTGATCCAATCACCCGCGTAGACAACACCGAGTGCCCCGGCGGCATAGAGTGCCGTTGCAATCTGTTCGCCTCGACTGCGTATGTGTAACGCATACACGAATCCAATTACCGTAATGAGTGTAAAAATCAAGCCAAAGACTTGACTGAGCGGGTCGACGCGCAGCAGCTCGACGCGGTGTGTTGTGAAGACGAAGGAGAGAGCGACGCCTGGTGTAAGTCCGACACACGAGACTAGGCTCGTCACAGCACCCGCTAGCAGAATGAGAGCCCGTACACTAGATCGGCGAATCGTCGCAGCTACGGCAGCTGTAAAAACAAGGAGAAGCGCTGGATGGATAGTCACATCGCACCCTTGTCGTTATCGGGTTCGGGGCGCTGTAACCAAGTCTGTCCGATCGCCTTAGCCACCAACACCAGCACCACACTGCCGATGAGTCCAAATGCCAGATCGAAACCGGGCAAGAAATGCCACCAAGGGCCATGCCCCTCGTGCCTCAAGAACACTTCAAGAAACACGCTAAGCGCGCCTACCAGCACAACTATCTTCAAGCTGCTTCGAGGCGTCACGGCAAGCCTCCGCCATTAGGTCCCATCACAATTGTGGATGCCGCGAGTCTGGCCAGGGAATAGAAATGAAATCCGGCATCGGGAAACAGGCCAAGCATAATTGCGATACCGGCCGAAAACACCAATGGGGCAGTGATAATCGGCCGAGCATCCGTCCCAACGACGGGGGAAGACTTTAAGAACGCATCGGAAATTATCGGGAAGAAATATGCAATGTTAAAGAGTCCGCTCACAACGAGGACTACCACAAAGACGGGGTACCCCGCCTCTACGGCACCAACCCCAATCTGCCACTTCCCGATGAATCCAGCTAATAGAGGAATTCCTGCGAGGCCGGAAGCACCAATCATGAACGCGCCTAGCGTGACCGGCATTTGCTTCCCGAGTCCGTCGAGTTCGTCAACGTTGTCTCGTTGCACTTGAACATGGATCGCACCAGCACAAAAAAACAAGGTAATTTTCATAAACGCGTGCGCCGCTATGTGAAAAATCGCGCCTGTGAGTGCGGCCACGGTGCCGAGTGCCGAACCGAGCACAATGTAAGAGAGCTGCCCGATTGTCGAATAGGCTAGCCGTCGTTTGAGATTTCGTTCACCAAGAGCCCGTATAGACGCGACCACAATCGTCACACTCGCAGCCACTGCCAGCACAACATCCGCGTTGATTGCTCGGAGCACGTCGACACCAAAAACAAACCCCGTAACACGCACCACACCGAAGGCGCCGGCTTTCACAACCGCCACGGCGTGTAGCAGCGCACTAACCGGCGTCGGCGCGGCCATTGCCGCCGGCAACCATCCGTGTAATGGCATAAGAGCAGCCTTGACGCCTAATCCGATCATGAAGGCTGCAAACCCCACGGCCATTGCGACATCACTGGCGCGCCCAGCTAAGAACCCCCCTGGCACAAACTCCGAGCCTGGCGCGACGACTTGCGTCCACACGATAGCAGCTAGCAAAAGCTGTCCGCCGCCGATGGTATAGACGAGGTAACGACGACCTGCTGATCGCGCTTCAGCCGTCCGAGTGTGCACAACCAGAGGGTAAGTAGACAAGGTTAGAACTTCGTAGAACACGAAGAATGTCAGCAGATTGCCAGCAAACGCAAGGCCTGTGGTCGCTGACAAACAGAGGGCAAAGGCCGCATAGTACCCCGTTTGACGTGGAGCTTCCTTAGCACGCATGTATCCAATGGAGTACAACGAGGTCATCACCCAGAGCGTCGCAGCCGTCAGTGCAAATACGAGGCCGAGTGGATCAGCCCGGAGATGCAAAGATAGTCCCTGCGGCAGCAGGATTGATGCGGAGCTTGGTGTTTCACCGGCAAGCACCGCGGACAACATTGAGGCGACCACGAATAGCTTTAGCGTCGCTGCTAGTAAAGTGCAGCCCTCGCGCCAGTTTGGGTGTCGACTAAACAGTGGCATTGTTATGGCGGCCACGAGCGAGATCATGACTGCAATGAGCGGTCGCTGGTCGAGTAATTGATCCATGACGCTAAACATTAGGCGGCAGTGCGTGCATCACGAAATGCGTTACGATTGGCTCGTTTAGGATTCCGAGCAATAACACTACCAACGCTAAAATCACCACTGGTCCGAGCATGACGCCGGGCAGCTCGGTGCGTTCAGATGCGGGGTTAATCTCGTCGGACGCATGAAAGAATGCCTTCTCGATAACGCGAAAAAAATAAATCGCACTAAGCGCACTGCTAACAATGATCGCCGCAAGGACAACCCACGCTCGTGCCTCAACCGCCCCGACCAGTAGATACCACTTGCTAAAAAAACCGGCAGTCGGTGGAAGGCCGATCATGGACAGGGCTGCCACTAAAAACGCTGCCATGCTCAATGGCAGGCGCCGCCCCATCCCGGCATAAGCATTTACGGTGGTTGCCCCTGTTCGCCATCGGACGCCGCCTGCCACCATAAAGAGGCACCCTTTCATAACAGCGTGATTTAGAAGGTGAAACAAGCCACCTACCATGGCTGGAACGTTCCCGAGCGAAAAACCTATTACAATGAATCCCATTTGACCAACACTGGAGTAGGCGAGCATGCGCCTAACATCTGTTTGCGCAAGGGCCATCCACGATCCGGCTACGATAGCCACCACGGCTAGCCAGCCAAGCCATGTGACGACGGCCCCGGAGACGGCTTGGGCATCAAGTACAAAGAAGAGAATCCGAAACAGAGCATACGCGCTGACTTTCGTCATAACTGCCCCGATGAATCCCACAACGGCAACCGGCGCGTAAGTATAAGTGTCGGGCAACCAGCCATGCAGTGGAAACACCGCCGCCTTCACAGCTAGTCCGATCACCACAAGAGAGACCCCCACCACCACGGCCATTGAGTCTCCTGTCTCTGATAATCGCACGCCCAGATCGGCCATGTTTAACGTGCCAGTTAGGGCATAAAGGTATCCGGTTCCCAAGAGATAGAGTGAGGCCGCGATGGTCCCCACAAGTAAGTAGCGAAACGTCGCCACGAGGGATGGGCCTTCTTCCGAAGTCAGTAAAGCGTACGCGGCAATAGACGAGATCTCAAGGAAGACGTACAGGTTAAACATGTCACCCGTCATGACAATACCTAGAAGACCGGCGGTAAGCAGTAAGAAGAGTGCCTCACTGAGACCAGGATGCCGGCTGTTCCCTTTGTCCAGACATCCGGCGGCATATACCATGGTTAGTAGCGCCATCCCGCTGATTAAAACAGCCATGCCGGCACTAAGGGGGTCGACAACATACTCTATGCCCCAAGGCGGCATCCAGCCGCCAAGGTGATAGCTCCAACTCCCTTCCGCGAGGACACGGACAAGCGTTGCTAAAGCGAGGACGAGCGTAACTACGTGCGCCAGAAGTGCTAGCGTTTGCCCAGTACGTCTCGAAAAAATGCCTACCAATGGAATTACAAGGGAAGAGGCTAACGGAATCACGACGACGAGAACAGCGAGATGAGGCGTCATCGCTTGAGCCGCTCAAGCAAAGTCGTTTCTTGAAGCGTGCCGTAGCGACGTTGTATACGAATGAGTAACGCGAGTGCTACCCCTGTCGTGCTGACCGACACGACAATAGCCGTCAACATTAACGCGTGAGGTAGTGGATTTACGTAGCCAGACGCCTGAATGGACTGGTCAACATTAACTACCACCGGAGCTGTCGCCCCCGACTTGGCAGCAAGAGCGATGAAAAAGACAATCACTCCCACCTGCATAATGTTCATCGCCATTAATTTTCTCAGCAGGTGGTTGCTAGCCAGCACGCCGTAGACTCCCCAGAGCAAGAGTAAAGCTGCAAGCCAATATTCTGCGTGGGTTAAGGATGTTGGCATCAGATTAAATTTCTTCGTCGGGCATACCTGCAAGTGCATCAAAGATCAAGGTGAGTACCCCAGTTACAGCCAGTGCCACGCCGATTTCTATACCAAGGGTTCCGACAGCACGCACCTCGGTCACCTTAAGAGGCAGCGGCAACACGCCGTAATCCAAGAAGTTGCCTTGAAAGAGTAGGCCAAGTAATCCGATTGCCATATATAAACCCGCGCCGGTACAGGCTAGTCCGAGCGCTAGACGTGGACGAATGCCCCATCGGGCATCTCGACCATGTACGAGCCTCGCGAGAATTACCGCTACGGCAAAAATGACGCCCCCTTGAAACCCACCGCCCGGACTGTAGTGGCCGTGGGTCACGACATAGGCTCCGAACATCAATATGAACGGGGTAATCAGTCGGCTTACCACGTCGAGAACAGTGGTCCCAAACTCTGTGCTCACAAATCTCGTCTCCTAAAAATAAAAACGCAGGCTAACCCTGCCGTGAAGATGACGATTGTTTCACCCAGGGTGTCATAGCCTCGATAATCGGCGAGGACGGCAGTAACCAAATTGGCTGCACCTGTTTCACCGTAACCCTGCTCAATGTAGCGCGGAGAGACATGTGTCGACGGTGGCGATCCCGGATCTCCAACACCAGCAAAATCTGACGCGGCGATACACAGCAAGACCGCAGCCACTATAAATGGAATACCTGCAAGTAGACGCATTACTACTCCCTACCAGTCCACGAGATTGCACTGACAAAGAAAACGGTGGTTATTGCCGCACCGACGGCAGCTTCTGTGAATGCCACGTCAGGTGCACCTAAAATCGCAAAGTACGTAGCCGAAAACAAACTGAACGCGCCAAAAATAACGACCGCTGCCAGTAGGTCCTTAACCAACAATGCTGCCACCGCGCAACCAATCATGAGTACGAGAAACGCCACTGCCAGTGGTTGCATTAGCATTTAGGATCTTCTCGCTCGCGAGTCCAGGGAACCAGCCCAGACTTAAGCGCGGCTCGACCCAGAACATGTGCTGCCGTGGGATTGGCCAGCGCAACAAAGACAACGATCATGAGGATCTTCAAGCTGTTAAGCGAAAGTCCTTCATGCAGCGCTAACGCAGTCGTCATCAACGCAACACCTAGGGTATCGGACTTACCTAGCGCATGAAGTCGCGTGAAGAAGTCAGGCAGTCGAAGAACTCCCACCACGCCTGTCGCAATAAAAAAGAACCCGGCAATTAGAAGCAGGTTGGCCAGATTGGTCAAGATGGTTTCGTTCCTTTACGTTCGAAGTGCTTTGCTACAGCCAGGGAGCCCACAAAACTAATTAGTGCGTACGACAAGGTGATATCGACAAACACGTCCACCCGCCCAGTCAAAAACCCCAGAACCAGCAGCAGCACGACAGTTTTCGTCGAAATAAGCCCTAATCCTGTTAAGCGATCGAAGATGGTTGGCCCAACAAAGACTCGATAAAGCGAGAAAATCATCGCTAGCGTGAGCGCCGCGGCCATCACCATGAGAAATGGATTCACAATCTTCCTTCCGGAGACAGAACACCCCTTGGCGTAAAAATTCGTTCCACGCGCCTGTGCATTTCCCCTGTTTGAACCGACGCTGCCGTCGTGGACGTTAAAGCATGAACCACGATTTCTTTTTCCGTGAGATCCAACGATACAGTTCCAGGCGTCAGCGTAATCGAGTTTACCAACACCAAACGCGCGTATGTGTTGGATTCATTAACTGGAATCTTAACAAGGCTTGGATTCACAGGGAGCTTCGGACTAAGGACAACACGTGCGACATGCAAATTAGCCAGCACGATCTGCGCGCCTAGCCAAGGGAGGTAGAGGAAAAAGCTCACCCACGAAATGCCGTCGACGGAAGACCGGGCGCCTAAAGATACGGGTGGCTGGCGCAACCAACTCGTCGTCAAAAGGGTGATCAGGCAAGCACAGAACAGACCGGCTGTTATGTGACCAATATCGAACCTGCCAGACAAGATTAGCCAGAACGCAAAGAGCATCGCGGCTAGGATGGCCGATCGCTGAATATCTGCTCCCGTAAAGTAAGGCAACGATTCTGCAGACAGCGGTGGTGCTGATGTGCCGTCTTTTGGATTGGACGAATTATTAATCATTCGTGGCGTCTCGACAGTATCTAAATCCGCGCCACTCGGGTTGGATGCCAACCAATGGTACGACGCGGTATTCGGTGCCGCGTCGACACCTTCCGCCACACGACTAATCTCTTAGCCGTCGATCCTCGTGATAATCCAACGCCCGTTCAGGGGTGAACCATCGGCAGTTGTCAACTCCGCGCGTTCCAAGGTGAGAGTTAGGGTCAACTCCTCTGTCCCGTCGTCTGGGTTTTGAACCGAAGCCTCGATCACGGCTTCTTTGGATACAATTTCGCCTTCGTACTGCGTGATATCGATTGGGTTAGAAGGACTGAAGGTGCTTGCCTCGCCCACAACCCGCGCTTCCGCCAGGAGTGTTCGAGCGTCGGACACTGTTTGCGCGTGCTGGAGCATTTCCTCCCGCCACGTCACCCATGCCTCCTGGACCTCGCTATCGCGGCGTGCGACATCACTGTCTTCACGCTCGGCGTCCAGTACGCGTTCAATCGCCTCTAAGTTTTCGTCCTGATAAGCCTGTTTGCGATCACGAAACTCTCGTTCGGCAGCCGAAGCTTCTCCAAACGCAACACTGTACTCACGAGCACGCATCGGCCTGCGTTGCTCCTCCGAAACGCTTGTAAGTGAGAAGTCCTGAACTATGCCGCGTTCGCTGGGTCTGAACGACACCATTGCAATATTTGCGAGCGTTGTGTTGTCTCGCAGCCTGGAAGCACGGAAATAATTCGTGATCAGGTTCTCTTCTGGCGCGCTCGAGCATCCTATGAGCGATACGGCGATGAGGGTCGCCATACTAATTAGCGCCGTCGATTTTGGCCGATACATATTAGCCTCCTTCAAGGAACTGTAACGTCGGTTCTCAAATAGTAACCGCCCGCCCACTTCAGCACAAGATCTAGCCTTCGTCTTGCACCTCTACCGCATCCTTCTCAGCCAACCGCGCGATTGAGACAACGCGATCGCCTTCTTCCATTTCAATTAGCCGCACGCCCTGGGTCGCGCGCCCAATAGCCCGTATGCTCCAAGTGAGCATTCTTAATATCTTGCCCTGTTGCGTAATCAGCATTAATTCGTCTTCATGCTGAACACAGGCGACCCCAACCACTTTGCCATTACGCTCAGAACTCTGGATGCTAATAATACCGACTCCGGCTCTGGACTGCACGCGATATTCTTCTAAATTTGTGCGTTTACCATAACCGTTCTCACAAACCGTCATTAGAGCGCCATTGGGTTGGATTTCGACCATAGCTACGACCTCGTCACCCTCTCGGAGTTTAATACCTCGGACTCCGCTCGCGGTCCTCCCCATCGCTCGAACACCGGTTTCCGGGAAGCGAATTGCCATTCCCTTCCGAGTCGCTAGCAGGATATCCCTCTTTCCGTCCGTCAGTTCTACGGCAATTACAGAGTCGTCGTCGCCCACCCCTTGAGCGATAATTCCACCTGCACGGGGCTTGCGAAACGCTACAAGGTCGGTCTTCTTAATTACGCCGCGACGTGTTCCCATAACAAGGAAGCGTTCGCCTTCAACCTTAGGCCACTCTCGTACCGCCACCAAGGCAGCGATTTGCTCATCGGCGGCGAGTGAAACAAGGTTGGCAATCGCCTTCCCTTTGCCGCCTGGCCCAATATCGGGTATTTCGTGCACCTTAAGCCAGTAGACTCGTCCACGTGTCGAGAAGATTAGGATATAAGCGTGGGTTGATGCGATGAATAGTTGGGTAACGAAATCCTCGCCACGTGTTCGCATGCCAATTCGCCCTTTTCCACCTCGGCGCTGATGACGGTAAGTGTCGATTGCCGTCCGCTTGATATAGCCGGTATTGGTCACTGTGATCGCAACATCTTCTTCGGCAATTAAATCTTCCACTCGAATTTCATCGCTCACGTCGATCACTTCAGTTCGGCGATCGTCGCCATGCTTTTCGCTAATAGCTTGCAGTTCTTCAACAACTTTTTGTCGGAGCAACAACTCGCTGTCGAGGATTGCGCGGAGCTTCTCGATGGTCTTAAGTAATTCGGCCATTTCGTCGATGATTTTTTGTCGCTCTAAGCCAGTCAAGCGTTGCAATTGCATATCGAGAATTGCTTGAGCTTGCAATTGCGTTAGGCTGAAGTTTTCGATCAGGCCTCCACGAGCCTCCGCTGGCGTTTTAGATCCTCGAATTAACTTGATGACTGCGTCGAGCGAGTCCAGAGCAATCTTCAAGCCCTCTAGGATGTGTGCGCGCGCCTGGGCCTTCTTCAGATCAAACTCCATGCGACGCCTTACAACGTCCCGCCGAAAGTCAATAAAGTTTTCGAGCACTTCTGGCAGGCTCAACACCCTCGGGCGGCCGCCAACGATCGCCAGCATGATGATTCCGAACGACGTCTGAAGAGCTGTGTGTTTATAAAGGTTGTTTAGAACAATCTCAGGCACTTCTCCACGCTTCAGATCAATGACAATCCGCATGCCATCGCGATCCGACTCGTCTCGAAGGTCTGCAATACCTTCAATGGCTTTATTGCGGACAAGGTCTGCAATTTTTTCGAGTAGTCGGGCCTTGTTAACCTGGTATGGGATCTCGGTAACAACGATTGACACTCGATCGCCCTTAGCAACGGGTTCGATAGCGGTGCGCGCTCGCATTACTACCGATCCTCGGCCGTCTTTGTAAGCCGCACGAATCCCGCTTCGGCCTACGATAAAACCACCTGTAGGAAAATCTGGGCCTTGAATAATCTCGGCAAGGCAAGCTGCCTTTGTCTCGGTTGACTCTTCGCGGTGCTCCAAAAGCCACACGACGCCCTTGATAACCTCACGAAGATTGTGCGGCGGGATATTTGTAGCCATGCCCACGGCAATACCTGAAGACCCATTGACCAGTAGGTTTGGAAACGGCGCCGGCAGTACGGTTGGCTCGTCCGTTGTTTCATCGTAATTAGGTATGAAATCAACAGTTTCTTTGTCGAGATCCATCATCATGCGTTCGGTAAGCGGCTGTAAGCGGGCTTCCGTATACCGCATTGCCGCGGCAGGGTCACCATCGACCGATCCAAAGTTTCCCTGTCCTTCGACTAGGCAGTAACGCATGTTGAAACCTTGGGCTAACCGGACCAGCGTGTCGTAAATTGAGGCATCGCCATGGGGATGGTAATTTCCCATGACC
This sequence comes from uncultured Acidobacteriota bacterium, assembly GCA_913052135.1. Classification (GTDB taxonomy): domain Bacteria; phylum Acidobacteriota; class Vicinamibacteria; order Vicinamibacterales; family UBA823; genus UBA8106. The sequence continues at coordinate 12,467 of CAJXDY010000015.1, read as the reverse complement.
TCGCCAACGATCTTGGCGCATTTGCGATAGCCACGATTTGGCAAGAGGCCCATGACCCGCATGCCATAAAGCACACGGCGGTGGGCGGGTTTCAGCCCATCACGCACGTCAGGAAGAGCCCGTCCAATGATCACGCTCATGGCGTAATCCATGTACGAGCGCTTCATCTCGTCTTCAATGTTTACTAGAGAACTTGAGCCAGGGTCGGTCATGAATATAGTCAACGCGAAAATAAGTCAGCATGCCACGGGATTTCAGCCACCAGAATATCCAGGCAGGTGTGTTCAGATGTCCAAATTTGTCACGTCCAGCGCGTTATCTTGGATGAATTTCCGTCGCGGTTCAACTTGATCGCCCATAAGAGTAGAAAACGTTAAGTGGGCTTCAGCGGGATCCTCGGCTTGTACTTGGAGTAGTGTCCGATTTTCTGGCTTCATGGTAGTTGCCCAGAGTTGTTCCGGGTTCATCTCACCAAGGCCCTTGTAGCGATTAATTCCCACTCCGCGTTTTCCCGCGTTAATGAAATGCTCAACGAGGGCATCAATCGACTCCACCTGTGTCTCGTCGTTACCTAATGTCTGTGTTTTTGCGTTATTCGTAGTGTCTGTGTCCCCTGCGCCATTCGCCGTCGTCACAATCATTTGCCCACTGACGCGCCGCACGCTTTCAAAGCTCGCAAGGAGCGTTCGATACTCTCCAGTGGACACAAAGTCCAGGTCGACACGGTGCCGTCTAAGAAATCCGTGCGAGCGATCATTAACATCAAGTGCAAATAAGTTGTGTTCTTCGTCAGGTATTACCGTAACCGCGCGCAGCGTGTGGTTTAAGTTGGCGGCCATGGCCCGAACCGCTGTTTCGTCAGCAAAGAATTCCTTGTCGCGAACATTGTGGTCCAGTAGGGCCTTAATAACTTCAGCACTCGGACCGCGTCTCTCTACCAACTGCACATACTTTTGGAATGCGACGAGTTTTTGAAGTAGCGCTTCAAGATCTTGACCAGAAATTTCTTCCTGTCCTAAGACGCGCAGGCTGCGCGATTCAGCAGCTCGGCTAATTAACCATGCTTCGAGTTCACGCTCGTTTTTGATGTAGTGTTCGGCCTTGCCGCGTTTCACGCGATATAGAGGCGGCTGGGCAATGTAGACATGCCCGCCGCGAATTAACTCGGGCATCTTCCGATAGAAAAACGTTAAAAGTAGTGTTCGGATGTGCGACCCGTCAACGTCGGCGTCGGTCATGATAATAATGCGGTGGTACCGTAGCTTGTCTAAGTTAAACTTGCTTTCACGTCCTTCACTCCCGCAGCCAAGCGCGACAATCATTGTTCTAATTTCTTCACTGCTTAGTATTTTTTCCTCACGAGCTTTTTCTACATTTAGTATCTTGCCCTTGATTGGAAGGATTGCCTGAAAGCGGCGGTCGCGCCCTTGCTTTGCTGAACCGCCCGCAGACTCACCTTCGACAATGTACAACTCGCAGCGTGCAGGGTCCCGCTCTTGGCAATCCGCTAACTTGCCGGGCAATGTGCTATTGTCCAGCGCGCCCTTGCGACGCACCAGGTCGCGGGCTTTTCGAGCAGCCTCTCGAGCACGTGCGGCTTCTACGGCTTTATTAAGAATACTTCTGGCGACCCTTGGGTTCTCCTCAAGAAAGGCTCCAAGGCTATCGTTAATGATTGTTTCTACAATACCCTTCACCTCGGTGTTGCCTAATTTTGTTTTTGTTTGGCCTTCAAATTGAGGGTGGGGAATCTTCACGCTAATCACGGCAGTGAGACCCTCTCGAATGTCGTCCCCGCTAATACTCTCGCTTAAGTTTTTCGCCAAACTGTTGCGTGAAGCATAGGAGTTAACGGTGCGCGTTAGTGCCGAACGATACCCGGAGAGATGTGTGCCCCCTTCATGGGTGTTGATATTGTTAGCGAACGAATACACTGTTTCGGTGTAACCGTCATTCCATTGAAGAGCAATTTCGACATCAACACCGCCCTTGTTGCCATTTATAAAAATTGGTGGGTTGTTCACGGCGGTTTTTGTTTTATTGAGAAATTGCACGAATGACACAATGCCGCCTTCATAGGCAAACGAGCGACCCTTCCCAGTGTGTTCGTCGTTAAGTGTAATGGTTACGCCAGCGTTTAAAAACGCGAGCTCCCGCAATCGTTGCGCTAATGTGTCGAAGCTAAACTCTACGGTTTCAAAAATCTTTGTGTCTGGGCGGAACGTTACTTTTGTTCCTCGTTTTTTTGTAGTACCAGTGACCTCAAGCGGCATCGCCGGCTTACCATGATCGTAATTTTGTTGGTACACGCTGCCGTCCCGCCAGATTTCAAGATCCACGCTTTCAGAGAGAGCGTTCACAACAGAAATACCGACACCGTGGAGCCCCCCCGACACCTTATAGCTCGTGTTATCAAACTTTCCACCAGCATGAAGAACCGTCATTACAACTTCGGCTGCGGAGCGTCCGCTCGCGTGTGTGTCAACAGGTATGCCTCGACCGTTATCAATAACGGTTACTGAGTGGTCTATATGGAGGGTGATGTTGATTTCATCACAATAGCCAGCTAGGGCTTCATCTATGGAGTTGTCGACAACTTCATAAACCAGATGATGAAGGCCAGATGGACCGGTCGAACCAATATACATCGCCGGTCGCTTGCGAACAGCTTCAAGCCCCTCAAGGACCTTGATTTTATCCGCATCATAAGCGTCTGGTTTAACCCTTTGTTTAATATCACCGTTTACCACATTATTCGTCCCTTGTGATGCTCCGTTGCCGCCTGATGGGACGACCTCTGGGGTTGGTTTAGTTTTATATTGTTCGCGATCTAGCTCGCCCATGGCTCTGTGTGCCTTAGTTTTTTTAATCAAACCCTCATTGGCATAATCACGTAGGTGTAATCGTAGTTGTCAACACCAACCGGTTTCATCACCGCCTGATTGGTTTCATCTTTAAACTCAAGCTGCACACCACTTGTTTCTGCCTCGCCAAGAAAATCAAGCAAGTAGTGAGCGTTAAAGCAAATCTCTACCTTGTCGCCCGAGTAATCAATTGACAACTGTTCTCGCGCGTCGCCAAGGTCTGGACTGTTGGATGTAATTTCTACTGTATTGTTCTGCATCTGCAACTTAATAGCGCGCGAGCGCTCGTTAGACATCAGTGCTACTCGCTTGACAGCACTTGTTAGTCGATCTCTCTCAAACTCAATTATTTTGTCGTTGTTTTTTGGAATAACGCGCTCATAGGAAGGAAATTGAGCATCAATCATTCGCGAAGTAAGCACACGCGATCCAACCGTAAAAAATAAATGGTTTTCGCTTTGCTCATACTCAACCTTGACTTCCTGCTTTTTCTTTTTGCCGCTCTCTTCCCCAACCCCAAGTAGGGTTTTTAACTCTCCAAGCGTCTTTTTTGGCAAAATGGCTTTTGCTTTATCATTTTTTCTTTCTTTTGGGCCTTTTTCCCGCTTCGCTGACACCAGCGCAAGGCGATGACCATCGGTCGCCACAAGGCTCATTTGGTCCGCCTCAAGCACGAAAAGTGCCCCGTTTAGAAAATACCGAGTGTCGTCACTTGTTATTGCAAATTGCGTCTTCGCAATCATGTTTCGAAGTGTTTCACCAGGCAGGCTTACGCCGCCTTTTCCGCTTGGGTTTGGTATTTTTGGAAAGTCTTCTTTGGGAAGCGCTTGAATGCGAGACTCAAACCGGTCGGCGCTCAGCTTAACAGAGCCCTTGTCGTCGCGAATGCGAATGTTGGAGTTTGGCAGGGCTTTAACAATTTCGTATGTTTTTTTTGCTGGGATTGTTATTGTTCCAGGTTTAGAGACCGATGCTTCGCAGCGGCTTTCAAGAGCAACCTCAAGATCGGTCGCTAAAAGTTTAATTCCCCTTTTTTCAGCTGTAAGTAAAACGTTCGCCAGAATGGGAATAGTGTTTTTTCTCTCCACGATGCCTTGAAACATTTGTAGCTCCCGCAAAAAATCGACTTTCTTAACAACTAAATCCATGTCGCTATTCACCTCGTTGTTGTAAGCACGTCGATGCGAAACATGCGGGAAGCTTTGAAAAGCTTTTGTTTTATTAAAAGATTAAGAAGTAACAAATTATAACAATAAAAAGGTGTTGTTGATAAACTATTTTTGCAATATAAGGTGTTTATGTTCAACAACTTAGACTGTTGAAAAAACCAAAAAACCTTGCGGGTTTGCGTTGGAAGGATTGTGGATAAAAAAACATCAAAAAAAGCGCATTTAATACTTGAAAGAAGTGTTGAAAAACCAAGAAAACTAATTAAACGACTGCAAGAAACCATTAATAAGCGTATTGAAGGCGTTGTCTTTTTTGCACTTTTCTTGAACCTTCTTAATGGAGTGTATAACCGTGGAATGATGTTTCCCTCCAAAACTTCTACCAATTTCTGGGAGCGATGCGCCCGTAAGTGACTTACACAAGTACATAGCAATTTGACGTGGCCCAGAAACCGACCTGGAGTTGTTGCGTGACTTAAGAACGCCAGGCCGCATTTGATAGTATTCAGAAACAAATTTTTGTACCACCTCAATAGTAACAGCCCGTTCATCTTGGGCGAGGACATTCTTTAGTACGTCCTGTGCCAACGAAAGCGATATTTCCCGACCAGTAAGTGAAGCATAAGCAATCAACCGAATTAAAGAACCCTCAAGTTCTCTAATGTTTGACTTAATTTTTCCCGCAATATACATCGCCACATTATCGGAAAGGGGCACCGACTCAGCCTCCGCCTTCTTTTTAAGGATGGCAACCTTTGTTTCTAAGTCCGGCGGCTGGATATCTGCAATTAAACCCCACTCAAACCTTGATCGAAGACGCTCTTCAAGGGCTGGAATTTCACGCGGGGGGCAGTCGCCACTAATAACAATTTGTTTCTGCAGGTCATATAGGGAGTTAAATGTATGAAAAAACTCGGTTTGCGTGCCTTCCTTTCCAGCCAAAAACTGGATGTCATCAACAAGTAAAACATCAACACTCCGATAACGCTCCCGAAAATCCAACACACCATCGTGGCGAATTGCGTTGATCATTTCGTTCATAAAGCGCTCGGATGAAATATAAGTCAACGCACATGAAGGGTTGTGTTGCAAAACATGCTGACCAATTGCGTGCATCAGGTGTGTTTTACCTAAACCCACACCACCATAAATAAACAGCGGGTTATATGAAAGCGACGGAGCTTCTGCAACAGCTCGACAGGCGGCATGAGCGAACTGATTAGAAGAGCCAACAATAAAAGCGTTGAAAGAGTATCGCGCATTAAGTCCACTAGGTTGCGTCTTAAGGGAGGTGGCCCGCGAAGGCTCTTCAAGGGGTTCTGTTAGAACGCTTTGTTTAGTATTGTCTCGATCATCAACACCAACCATGAAAAAAACAGATGCCCCGACACGATCGACTTCTTTAAGGGCCTCGTCAATAACACCAGAATAGTGTTTCGTAAGCCACTCACGAAAAAGCGAATTGGGAACGCGAATGTTAACCGTATCTTTGGTGTCGGAAACAAAAACGGTTGGCTTAAACCAGGTATAAAAACTATGCCGATTAATCTTTGTTTCTATTCTTGAGAGGATTTGATCCCAAATGGTGTCATTCATTACAAATTTCCTGCTTGGGTTGAGCCTCGGTGTTTCTAAGCGGGGCGTGAGATCGCGCAACCCAAAAAAGAGGCTCTCCCGCCAGAAATAATGCCAAAAAAGCCTTATTTTTTTCCACAAATTTTTCCACAACTGTGGAAAACTTGAAGGGCGGCCCCCCACAAACTATATAGAAAAAAGGACTTTAACACAGCAACAGCCGAGACACAATTCACCAAGAACCCAACCCTGAAGTAATAGAACCAAAGACAAAAGTACACATGTTTGCACAAACGACCAACAAGTGAAAAACTTCACAATATGCAATGATTACTCACAAAGCTGTCGACGGGCCATTGACACCATTAAACCAGCTTAGGTACCATTAGTAGTTTCGCTTAGCACGACGAGCTGTTCTTGAAAGATAAAGGTCATGAAGCGCACATTCCAACCAAACCGCCGTCACCGTCGCCGCACACATGGATTTCTAGTCCGGATGAGCACGAAGGCAGGACGCCGAATCTTGAAAAATCGTCGCGCCAAGGGCAGGAAGCGCCTCGCAGCGTCCTGATAGTCAAGAGAATTAGAAATTCACGACGAAGTTGTTTCATTAACTCGACTTCAGAATGAGGTTACGTATTGCTTCAACGGTTGAGGCGGGCCGAGCGGATTACCCGTCGTCCTGAATTTCAGAAAATACAAAAATTCGGCGTCCGGACACATGGTCGATTCATGACACTGCTCGTTCATCCCAATCAACAAACCCTTAACCGTTTGGGCATAGTCGCATCGCGACGAGTAGGTAACGCCACACGACGTAATCGGGCAAAGCGACTGGTTCGTGAACTGTTCAGAAAAAACAAGATCGCGCTCGGCCTGGATGTGGTTGTATTAACTCGCAGGGAAATGCCAGATATTGATCTGCCGAGTCTTATCGTTGATTACAAATCAGCCTTATACAAAGCGGCGAAGCGCTGCCGCTGATTGTTCACTTATGAATCGCGCAATTGCGAAAAGCTTATTGGCTATTATTCGTGTCTACAAGTTGACACTGTCGCCTCTATTGATTGGTTCGTGTCGTTTTTCTCCGTCCTGTTCTAGTTATGCAGCTGACGCGGTCGACACCCATGGCGCGATTCGTGGTGGCTGGTTAGCTATCCGACGCATGGTTCAATGCAGACCTTTTGGTCGCAGCGGGTACGACCCGGTGCCAAAACATTCTACGTTTGAGGCCCCTCACACGCGGCAGACATAGCACTTATGGAAAAAAGGGTTTTACTCGCCGTCTTTCTTTCGTTTCTGGTCTTGTTTATATACCAGGGCATTGTAGGGCCTTCTCCCGAGCGTAACCAAACCATTGAACCCTTGAGTTCCGCCGATGACCAGGTCGCTCAACAGTCAATCGGGCGCGCGGCAACAACTCCTGCGACAGCACCCGTTCCAATTCAAGAAGTCGCACAACTTTCGGCCGCTGAAACGCTTGTGGCTGACGAAACCGCAAGAGACGTAATTGTTGAGACGGATTTTGTCAGGGCGGTATTTTCAAACGAAGGGGCGGTTCTAACAAGCTGGCGCCTTAAGGGATACCGAGATGGGCAAAAGGAACCCTTAGAATTGATTCCGCAAGAACTAGAGGGCGTGCGACCCTTTTCGTTGTTATTTGAAACACGGCCTGAGCTTACAGCGACCCTTCAAAAAGCATTATTTCGACCGAGTCGTTCCGAACTACTAGTTACCGATCGCATCGCTTCACTCGAGTTTGAGTACCGGGACACCTCCGGGCTTCGTGCTTTCAAGGCTTTCCGTTTTGATCCTGACCAGCCGTTTGTCGTGCATCTAGAGGTAGAAGTGGAGACACTTGAAGGTCCAGAAGATGTCATTCTGCAGTGGGGTCCCGGGTTGGCAGGAGGGGATGATGGCGAAAGCTCGACGTTTCGTCGTCAAGGCCCACAGGGAATCTTTTCACAGGCAGGAAAAGTGTCCCGCCTTGATGCTTCAGATCTTCTTGAACAAGCCGACTATGATGGACGCTTTGACTTTGTGGGTATCGATGACCATTATTTTATTTCGGCAGCCATTCCTAATGATGAGCTACTAGAAGTTCATTACGAGCCGCTCGACACAACCGCCACCTCAGCACGAAACCTAGTTGCTTACGATATTCAGCTTCCGACAACAGCATCAGCGGCAACATTCTTCGTGGGGCCGAAAGACTTTGATGTTTTGGGCAACGTGAATTCCGAGTTCGTGCGAGCAGTTCACTTCGGGATATTCTCCTGGCTAGTTGTGCCCCTGCACCGTTCGTTGAAATGGGTCTACGGGTTTGTTGGAAACTACGGATGGTCAATCATTCTCATCACGATAATGATTAACGCGTTAATGTTTCCACTGCGGCATAAAAGCGTAGTTTCTATGCGAAAGATGCAGGAAATCCAACCGGAAATGAAAGCCATTCAGGACCGGTACAAGAATCTAAAAGCGACAGATCCTGGGAAGCAAAAGATGAACCAGGAGTTAATGGGTTTGTATCGCGAACGGGGCGTAAACCCCGCAAGTGGTTGTTTGCCAATGCTTCTAACAATGCCAGTTCTCTTCGCTTTTTACTCACTGCTGTCAGTAGCCATAGAGATTCGTGACGCACCTTTCATCCTCTGGATTCAAGATCTGTCTCAACACGATCCTCTGTATGTGACGCCGATTTTAATGGGCGTGACGATGGTGGCCCAACAGAAAATGACGCCTTCAACTGCAGATCCAATGCAACAGAAAATCATGATGGTAATGCCAGTCGTCTTCACATTTATGTTTCTCTGGGCTCCAAGTGGCCTCGTCCTTTACTGGCTTATGAGCAACGTATGGGGCGTTGGTCAGCAAATCATTACCAATCGAGTGATCGGCCCGCCACCGGTTCATAATATTCGGCCACCTGCTGAACATTTGATTAAGAAACGCGGCGCAGGTAAAAAGGGAAAGGGGTCGCGTTCCCGAAACTCATCATGACTGAACCCAGCAATAATCTAGAAGCGCGTATAGGGATCTTTGTCCAAGATGTACTTTCGGCGATGGGATTACCACTAACGGTTGTCATCACTGAGACGCCCGACTGTGTCCAGGTTAGAATAGATGGCACAGGCGGTGAAGTTTTGCTGCAGCGCAAGGGTGCAGCGCTCGACGCCTTACAACATATTCTTAACAGTAAGTTCCGCAGAGAGCTACCAGAACACCACAGAATTGTTGTTGACCACCAAGATTTTCGCGCAAGTAAGGACGCCGAATTGTTTCAAACAGTTGACTTCTTGATCGAGCAAGCAAAGAAAACCGGTCAGCCTCAGGAAATCGGACCGCTAAATGCTTATGCTCGGCGTATGGTACATTTAGCCGTTGCCGAAGATTTAGAAATGTCGTCTGAAAGCCAGGGCGATGCTCGACTCAAAACCGTCTTAATTTCTGTGAAATCAACGGAAAGCTAACGCCCAATGCCGAGCATCTAGTCGAAACGGAACCTGACTACGATTCAATATGTACTCCACCGATGACACGATCGTCGCCATTGCGACGCCGGTCGGGCATGGCGGCATCGGAATTGTTCGCTTAAGTGGCCCACAAGCATTGGATATTGCTTGTTCGGTCCTCCACCGCAAAAAGCCACTACAAGCTCGCCATGCCACGCTAGCACGTGCGTTTCAATCGCGCGACTCGGATGATAGCTCAGCCATAGATCAGGTGCTAGCGACATATTTTAAGTCTCCTGCTTCTTACACTGGGGAAGACGTCGTCGAGTTTAGTGCTCACGGGAGTCCAATTGTTCTTGAGCGAATCGTGACCGCTGCCATCGATACGGGCGCGCGCCTAGCGGAGCCAGGAGAATTTACGCTTCGAGCATTTCTAAGCGGCCGGCTTGACCTTGTGCAAGCGGAGGCTATCGCGGATTTGGTAGATGCGGTCACGCCAGCCCAAGCTCGCGTCGCATTCGATCAGCTTGAAGGCACACTGACGACAGTCATCGCCGAACTCGACACCGACCTTTTTGATCTAGTTTCTCGTTTAGAAGCTTCACTGGACTTTTCTGAAGAGAGGTATCACTTCGTTAGCCGGTCGACGACGACAGCTACAATACAGGCTATTACGGAGCGCGTCGAAACACTCCTAGCTGACGGTAGCCGAAACCGGGTGCTTCGGGAGGGTCGCCAGGTGGTGATTCTCGGGAAGCCGAATACCGGAAAATCTAGCCTTTTTAACCGACTTGTTGGAACAGATCGGGCGATCGTGACGACAATGGCTGGCACTACACGAGATCTTGTAACCGAAACCATTGATCTTAATGGCATCCCAGTACGCCTCGTAGACACTGCAGGTATTCGCCCGTCGGACAACTTAGTTGAAGTGGAAGGCATAGCGCGATCACGAAAGGCTGGCGAGGTCGCGGATTTACTAGTGCTGGTTTTCGATCGATCACGGCCAATTGATCAAGCTGATGAATCACTCTTACAAGAAACAGCGAACGGCCGGCGACTCTTTGTGCTCAACAAGACCGACCTGCCTTCGTTTTGGCCGGCCGGCCGCTTGAATGCTGAGAAGGGGCGAGGTGTGGTGGAGACCTCAATGAGTAACCAAGTAGGAATGGACCAGCTTCGCTCGGCGATGGTCCGAGCCCTAGATGGCGACGCATTACAACGCGATTCAGCCTCGATTTCCAATGTCCGCCACCTTGAACTTTTAAAGCTCGCACTAAAGTCGTTGAACCAAGGCGCACAATCTGTGGCTGAAGGCGTATCGGAAGAATTTATCCTTGCCGATCTGCGGGGCGCCAGAACGGCTCTTGAGGAAATCACGGGCGCTCGCGCACCCGACGATCTACTACACCACATCTTTCAACATTTCTGCATCGGGAAGTAGCCTCAGTACAATAGGCGTTACACTGGAGCACGAATTTGGGTGCCCATATCTATGACTGACTTCGACATTATCGTCATTGGCGCAGGACACGCTGGCTGCGAAGCTGCCCGTGCGGCGGCCCGCATGGGCCAGACTGTTGGGCTCTGCTTGCTCGATGAAAGCAGTGTGGCGCATATGCCCTGTAATCCGGCGATCGGCGGAACCGCCAAGGGGCATCTAGTGCGGGAAATCGATGCCTTGGGTGGACTCATGGGCGAAGCGATTGACGCGACAGGAATCCAATTCAAGCTGCTTAACAGAAGTCGCGGGCCAGCTGTCTGGTCTCCCCGTGCACAGGCTGACAAACACAGATACTCAAACTGGGTTAGGGATGCACTGAAACGCGAAAAAGGAATTAATTGGATTAGGGGACGAGTCGACTCGGTTCTTGTTACAGACAGCAAAATCAACGGCGTCAGTTTGGCTACCGGTGCTTGCTACTACTGCAAGGCGCTAGTCGTAACAACTGGCACGTTCCTCAATGGCGTAATCCACATAGGTCCCGAGCAACACGCCGCAGGACGCGTCGGAGAGCCACCAGCACGCGCACTGGCTGAATCTCTAAAGGCGCTCAACTTTCGGTGGGGACGACTTAAAACCGGCACGCCTCCACGAGTTCACCGGTCCAGTATCGACTTCACACAGCTTTCAATCGAACGTGGTGATCAAGATCCCGTGCCTTTTTCATTTATGACTAATAGCTTAAAGGGCAATCAGATTGATTGTTACCTCGCCCACACGAACGAACGAGTTCACTCATTAGTAAGACAAAATCTCAACAAATCCCCACTATTTAATGGCCAAATTCAAGGAATCGGTCCACGCTATTGTCCTTCTTTGGAAGACAAAATAGTACGTTTTCCAAAGAAAGAACGACATCAGATTTTTCTAGAGCCAGAGGGAATCGACGTAGACGAAGTGTACCTAAACGGGTTTTCAATGAGCTTGCCGCGTGAAGTCCAGGCCGCGATCGTTCACAGCATGCCAGGACTTGAGCAGGCTGAGATCATCCGGCCAGGTTACGCTGTTGAGTACGACTTTATTCAACCGACCGAGCTGCGGCAGACGTTGGAGAGCCAACGTATTAGTGGTTTATATTTCGCAGGACAGGTTAATGGGACATCAGGCTACGAAGAAGCAGCGGGCCAGGGCCTCCTTGCTGGAATTAACGCGGCCCTGAAGGTTACCTCGCAACCGCCGTTCGTCTTAAGTCGTAGCGAAGCGTACATCGGCGTAATGATCGACGACTTAACAACGACGGGATGTTTGGAACCGTACCGGATGTTCACTTCACGTGCCGAACACCGACTACTTATGCGCATCGATAACGCAGACTTGCGTCTAACCTCGCGCGGTCGGGAGATTGGATTGGTTAACAAGACCCGCTGGTCAACTTTTAAAGCACGTCAGCAGCGCTACGAAAAGAATTTACAAGTGCTGAAGAAAACGACGGTAACTCTCACGGGAGGAAGGCGCGTAAGGGCCTCAAGGGCACTTAAACAGCCATCAATTCATGTGGCTCAGTTTGTGCGAGATGGCCAGATAGATCTAGATATCGAAGAAAAAGCGAAACACATAGACCTGATAAGCGTTGAAACTGAATTTAAGTACGAAGGTTATTTAAGACGACAAACTCAACAGGTTGAAAAATCAAAACGTAACGAAAAGCAACGCATTCCAGACAATGTGAACTTTGCCTCACTGCCTGGACTTTCACTGGAAGTTGTTGAGCGTTTGACACAAGTGAGACCGGAAACACTTGGGCAGGCATCAAGAATTCCAGGCGTAACGCCAGCAGCAGTATCCATAATCTTGGCATTTGTCTGCAGTGGTCGACATTACGATCGAAAAATGGACACAAAGGCTCAGGTAATCTAAAATCGCAATTTGCGATGGCTGACTCGATTGAATTGCATGCAAAGCT
>CAJXDY010000014.1:0-50239 GCA_913052135.1 uncultured Acidobacteriota bacterium | reverse complement strand
AGTGTTACACACAAGTCACGCTTACGCTGACGACAACCGGTCGCTCTTCAACGTCGCGATTCCGATTCCTGGATTAACGATCACTCGACAACTCACAGCTAGAGGTGTCATTCGATTAGTCTGTGATACACACACTTGGATGCGTGGGTTCGTCATCGCGTCATCTGATCTTTCAGCGGTAACTACTTTAGATGGAGCGTTCGTATTTGATAACATTCCAGGAGGGACTTACGACATTCGTATTTGGCATGAGTATTTCGGTGTGAGTAATCACACTGTCACCGTTGAAGCTGAAGGGACAGCAGCGGTGACGTACACCCTGCATGACGTGGATGCGCCAAATGACAGCTACTGACACGCACGCTAATCAAGGTTGGGATGAATTTTACCTTGACGAAAGAGATGCAGGCTTTTTGTACCGCGCCCTTAGTGATCTAGAGCATGACTCGAACCGTCGTGAATTATTTACACGTCTTGCCGAAGTAGAGGATCGACACGTCGCCCGATGGCTGGATTTATTTAAAGAACACGATCGGGTATTACCGGCATGGGCGCCCTCTTGGCGAACTCGGGGATTAGCTTGGACTGCGCGTCGATTCGGTGTGAATGCGGTACTGCCGATGGTCTTGGCCGAAGAAGGTCGCGAGGTGAATGCATATTTACAGCTCGCGTCCGGTGCAGGGCCGGCGCGTTTGCACGAGGAAGCATTTCGAATTGCCGCTGAAACTGCCGAGCATGCTCGTGAACTTTCAGTCCTGCTCGGGCGTGATAGTGAACCATGGCACGGAGGAGCCGTCAGTGGTTATCTTCGTTGTGTGGTCTACGGTTTTAATGATGGTCTAACAGCAAATTTTGGTTTAGTCGCTGGCGTAATTGGTGCGAGTGTTTCGCCAACAGTGGTGATGATAACCGGTATTGCCGGGGCGATTGCCGACGCGCTTTCGATGGGGGCAAGTGGCTATTTAGCAGCCAAAAGTGAAGCGGAAGTTTACGCACACCAAGTTGAAATGGAGCGGCACGAACTGAAATTGATGCCGGATATTGAACAAGAAGAGCTTGCGCTCATTTACGAAGCCAAGGGTTTACCTATTAACACCGCAAGAGAAATCGCACGACTCATTATGAAGGAACCTGCAAGAGCACTTGAGGTGAAAGTGCGTGAAGAACTAAACCTTAAAGCGGCAGACTTGGCTCCGATTGCCGATGGTTGGGTGACCGGAAGTGCAACTGCTGTTGGTGCATTCATTCCCATTGTCCCGTTTCTCATACTACCAATGGAGTCGGCCACATGGGTTTCCTTTATAGCTTCGATGTCAGCCCATTTTGCTGTAGGTGCCGCACGAAGTCTTTTTACAGGTCGAGGCATCTGGGTCAGCGGACGGGATATGTTCGTTGTTGGAGTCGGAGTTGCCGCTATTGGTTACGTGATTGGAGAGCTCGTCAGCCGAATTTTTTAGCGAGACGATGCACCTAGATTCGTTGAGTGCTCTGAGCTCTTACCCTCTATGGTCCGGTTTCCAGGTGAACCCATTGTTGAGTATTCGCTGGAGTAATGCTTCGTACGGCAAGCCACCAAATTCTGCCGATTCAGCAAAATCCTCCCCCCACGAGATTTGAGGGTTTGGGTTCGCCTCAAGCACATAAAAGCGGTTTTCATTATCGAGTCGCAGATCGATTCTTGCATAGCCGTTTAGGTCAAGCGTCCGGTATACTCGCCGGCAAACTTGCTGGATTGTCGTGGTAAGGGCAGGAGAGATATTGTTGGCGGCGCACGCATCGATTCCATGCTTTCGTTGATATTTGGAATTCCATTTGACGCGGTCAGTTGCGATCCGATGCATGGAGTCAGACATTTTTGAAAACTGTAACTCCCAAATTGGAAAAGTTGTTAAGCGCTTGTTCCCAAGAATGCCAACGTATAGTTCCCGTCCTTCAATGTAACGTTCAATGATCGCGTCTGTTCCAATGCGGTTGTGGATAAATTTGATCCGCTCTCGCAGTTTGTCGTGGTCGTGTACGACGGAAGCCTGAGATATCCCAATGGAAGCGTCTTGCGTCAGTGATTTTACAATGAGCGGGAATTGGATATTTATTGGACGGCGGATCGTTTGACCGATCCGACACACAGTAAAGTCTGGAATAGGAATCTTATGGTACGCGAGTAGTTTTTTGGATAATGCTTTGTCTCGAGAGAGTAGTAAGCCTCTTGGGTTGCAGCCAGTGTATGGCATACGCAGAAGTTCAAGGTATGCGACGAGGTTCTGATCGAAGGAACTAATTTCATGAAAAGCTTCAAGTAAGTTGAATGCGATATGAGGACGCTGTTTGTTGATTGCCTCTTGAATCTTCCCGAGGTCATCATTAATTCCGAGTTGGTAGACGTCGTGTCCCATGTCAATCAGTGTTGACATCACATCAAATTCTGTTTTCCACTCCACGGTCGCCAAGTCGCTTTCTGACGTGTCCGTTGGTGGAACCAGGTAATCATGCATCAAGGCGAGAATGCGCAACTTTTTCATAATGGTGTTAGTCGATAATTGACTGATAGACAAGTGTGCGTAGCTTGCCGTGGTCGTCAATATCTATCGCTGGAATCAATTGCGTCATGTACACGACAATCAGTTCTTCTGCTGGGTCAACCCAATAGGTCGAATGATAGGCACCCCCCCAACCATATTCACCAACCGAAGAGGGAAGTCCAGTTGCAGCAGGGTCTTGCATGATCGAGAACCCAAGTCCGAAACCTTGACCTGGCTGGTACGCAATATCTCCAGTGTGATCGACAGTCATTAATTCGACAGTCTTGCGTGTCAAGATCTGTTTACCCTGAAGAGCGCCACCATTCAGTAGCATCTGCAGAAATGTGGCGTAATCAGTAGCCGTTGAAAGAAGCCCCGCACCACCTGAGAAGCTCTTCCGTGGGCCATTTATGTACGAACCTTGATTCGCACACTCAACACACCTGTACCCATAATTCGGAATGGCTGCTTTATGCCCAGGACCTGGTGCGCGATCAACACTCCCGTCAGCGGTCGAGGAATAGACCGTCGCCAGACGATCGACCTTTTCTGGTGGAAGGAAAAAGTGACTATCTTGAAGTTGCAGTGGCTGAAATAGACGCTTGTTGAGAAAATCAGCTAGCGTCTGACCGCTAATTTGCTCGATCAAAACACCGAGGATGTCAGTGTTATAGCCGTAGATCCACTGCTCGCCAGGATGAGCATCGAAAGGTAGTTCGGCAAGCCTGTTCATCACTTCACGAACTGATTCGCTACGGTTCGCGAAGTACCAACCCGTGATTGCGGCTTCTTCCCATTCCTTAGAGGCTGGCCCGCTACCGTAACTGATACCAGCCGTATGAGTCAGGAGATCTTGGATGGTGATCGGTCTATTGGCAGCTACCACGCTGTAACTTTCACGGTCGTTGGGCTCCGCCACGGTTGTGTGCATGAATTCTGGAAGATATTTTCCAACGGCATCGGTGATGAGGAGGTCACCGTCTTCCTGAAGTATCATCACGCCGACACTGACTAGGGCTTTTGTTTGCGATGCGATTCGAAAAATCGTATCAGTCAACATTGGCGCATCCGTTTCCTTATCTCGAAAACCGACAGCCTCCAAATAAGCGATCTTTCCGCGCCGTACAACTAGGGCGACAGCACCGGCAAGCTGGTTGTCATGGACATAATCCTGTAATGACTCTGTCAGTCGTTCGAGTCGCTCGGATGACATGCCTACTGTTTCTGGTTGTGCCGGTACCAACATTTGCGCGACGAGCGGCTCAGTAATGAGAACAAAGGCAGTAGCAAATGCGATCTTCAGGTATAAGTGCATGATAACGTCTCAGTTTTTTCGAAAAAGATGCAGCGTGATAGCTGCTCCAAACAAGGACAATCCGATGATATCTGTCACAGTCGTTGCGTAAAAGAGTAGCAGACCTCCAGCTACTGCCATAACCCGTTCAACCATGGTAGTTGGTCGTACCAGCCAACCACCAAGTCCCATCGCCAGTGCACTGACGCCAATAACTGCAGTGCCGACCGTACGGATGATGTGTGCAAATGGTGCTTGGAGTAACACCCCAGTTCCCTCAGGGCTCAACGTGAAGGCAAACGGCACTAGAAATGCTGGAAGGGTGTACTTCCAGGATGACAGACGAACAATATATGACCGTAAGCCAAGATTGTTGTACGGTGTGTCTCAAATGCGATTCCATCCAATTAGGCGTAACGGGGGATTTATTCTACATGTTTCATCTCAATCCAGTTGTACGAATTTTCACTCTAGAGATTGGGATTGTTCGACTGGTAGATTTGACTATTATTGTTTTGGCGTGGCCATGAGGTCGGGCCGTATGCTTTCGGCTAATGTGACAAAGGAGCCAATATGGTGACATGGTTCGATCGTCGCACGTTTATGGGACTTGGAGCACTGAGTCTTGGCACTTCGCTCGCCGAGCCCCGCGTGACCGCATCTCAGCGATCACACCTTGAGTCGGCTCCGGATGAGTTGTTGGCCGTGCCTCCGATCGATGTTGTGAGGATTGGTTTTGTTGGGGTGGGCCTTCAGGGTTCTTCGCATTGTCGGAATCTTCTTCGGATTGAAGGCGTTCGACTCGCAGCAATATGCGACATCGTTGAAGACAAGGTAACCAGAGTGCAGGACTGGGTTGAAGCGGCAGGCCAGCCAAGACCGCGGGGGTACTTTCGAGGAGAGTTTGATTTCGAGCGGATGTGTCAGGAAGAAGAACTTGACCTTGTGTTTACGGCTACGCCTTGGCGGTGGCATGTACCCGTTTGCGTCGCTGCCATGACCAGCGATAAACACGCTGCCACCGAGGTGCCAGCTGCTGTGACTATTGAGGAATGCTGGCAATTGGTCGAAACTGCTGAGCGTACAAAAAAACACTGTGTGATGATGGAAAACGTCAATTACGGTCGCATGGAAATGATGGTGTTTAACATGGCGCGCCAGGGGCTCTTTGGTGAGTTGTTACATGGTGAGTGTGGTTACCTGCATGACTTACGAGCAGTAAAGTTCGAACGTGCCAATGAAGGTCTTTGGCGGCGTGCGCATTCGATCACGCGAAATGGCAACCTCTATCCTACGCACGGCCTTGGCCCAATTGCTAACTGTATGAATATTAATCGCGGAGATCAGTTTGATTATCTTGTGTCAATGAGTAGTAACTCGCGGGGCTTGCAACTCTACGCCGCTGACCATTTTCCAGCCGATGCGGTCGAACGCCAGGAGCAATATGCGCTCGGCGATGTGAATACTAGCCTTATTCACACTGTCAATGGACGGACGATCTTCCTTAGCCATGACACTAATCTGCCTCGGCCGTACAGCCGGATTAATCTCGTCCAGGGTACGAAAGGCATTTTTCAGGGGTATCCGAATCGTGTTTACCTTGAAGGACGCAGTGCACAGCACCAATGGGATACTGCTGATCGGTATCTTGAAGAATTCGATCATCCACTCTGGGCCGCCATTGGTGGTCGTTCGCGGGGAGCTGGACATGGCGGCATGGATTTTCTGGAAGATTATCGATTAATCAAGTGTCTACGTGAAGGATTACCTACTGACATGAATGTATACGATGCCGCGGCTCTCAGTGCCGTCTCAGAATTGTCTGAGCGTTCAGTCGGTGAGGGCAGTAAGCCGATGCAGTTTCCGGATTTCACGAGAGGCCAGTGGAGGCGCTATGCTCCGCTTGGCATTGTGGAAGCTTGAAGTGAGCTAGAAATTCGTAAGTTCTAAAACCTTGGGCGTTATGATGCGGTGGCGGCAATTTATCACGGTAGGGTTCCTACTTATACTGGGCACTTTTTCATTAGGGTGCCAGGCGGCCCAACTGCCTAACGTTGTACTCATCTATGTAGACGACCTCGGGTGGCGTGACCTCGGCGTGATGGGTAGTCAATACTACGAGACCCCACACATTGATGCACTAGCACGCGAAGGCATGCGTTTTACCAACGCTTATTCAAACGCGCCCAATTGCGCTCCGGCACGAGCGAGTCTGTTATCAGGACAATACCAGCCACGACACGGAGTCTACACGGTGGGCACTTCCGAGCGAGGTGACACGAAGCTTCGTCAACTCGTGCCGGTAGTTAACCAAACTGAACTAGCTCTTGCAACTATTACGATACCTGAGGCGTTGAACGCGAGTGGGTATGTGTCAGGTCACGTCGGCAAGTGGCACCTCGGCGGTTCCGAATTTCTTCCTGACAGCCAGGGTTTTGATTGGACACTAGCTGGAGATCAGTTTGGAAGTCCACCAAGTTATTTCTATCCCTACATGCAAGATGGTCGAGTTCTACCAGACCTTAGCGAGGGAGAGGTGGGTGAGTACCTCACGGACCGACTCACGGATGAAGCAATTGATTTTATTAGAAAGCATCGTGAGGCACCGTTCTTTCTCTACCTGTCACATTATGGTGTGCACACCCCAATTCAGGGTGAGTCGACGCTTGTCCAGCATTACATTGAGAAAGGCGGGACGGACGGACAGAGTAATCCCACTTATGCGGCAATGATTCACAGTATCGACGATAGTGTAGGGCGCATCCTAAAGGTGCTAGCAGACCTTGCACTAGCTGATCGCACAATCGTGATCTTCTTTTCTGACAATGGAGGCTTTGGTCCGGTGACGTCAATGGCACCCTTACGTGGTTCGAAAGGGATGCTTTACGAAGGGGGCATTCGAGTGCCACTGGTTGTTCGTTGGTCAACTGTTGTCCCGGCAAACAGGGTGTCCGATGAGCCAGTAATCGGCTTGGATTTGTTTCCCACTATATTGGACATAACTGGTACCCCGTTGCCTGAAGGCCAAGTACTTGATGGTGTGAGCCTACTGCCGGTGTTCAGAGGGTCAGAAACATTGGTGCAGCGCGACCTGTTCTGGCACTTTCCAGCTTATTTGCAGGCGGACGCGAGTGTTATGGGGCCTTGGCGAACGACACCGGCCAGCGCTGTTCGGCGGGGCAATTACAAACTGATTACGTTCTTTGAAGATGGACGGAACGAACTCTACAATCTTGCTGATGACCTTAGCGAAGCTCATGATCTCTCACGGGTCATGCCAGATCGGACCAACGAACTTCGTGCGGAATTAGAACAATGGTGGCGAGACACTGGAGCGTGGTTACCCACTGAACCCAATGAGCTCTACGATCCAGCGGTGCATGAAGAAAAATTTCCGCAGAAACCGTAAAGCTCCGCATTGAATCTGTCGCTGGGCAGCAGTAGACTCTAGCTCTTCACTCGGGGAGGAAGCATGATCAAGGGATACCGTTTCGGTTGTGGCACCTTAGCTCTAGTGATTCTCTTGACTATCCCGTCGGTAGGTGTCGCGCAGCTAACAGGTGTCGAAGATGGGGAATGGCGTTATCTGGGCGGTGATGCAGGACACACTCGGTCTGCTCCGTGGCTGAATCAAATCGATGCGTCCAATTTCTCAGATTTAGAAGTCGCTTGGATCTGGCGAGGGAATAACTTCGGGTCCGGCGTGGAGTACACATTTCGAGCTACACCAGTCTTCGTGGACGGTGTGTTGTACACGGTTGCTGGGCAACGGCGTCAAGTGATAGCGGTGGAAGCCGCCACTGGTGAGACGCTGTGGACCTTCCGAGAACCCGAAACGATGAGGTATTTGCGCTCACCGAGGACGGACTTCGGAAAAGGAATTGCCTACGCGGAAGTGGACGGAAGGGGTGTGATCTACATCACGACACCGGCCCATTTCCTTTGGGCTCTTGACGCTAAAACAGGTCGACCGCTAGAGAATTGGGGTACGTCCGTAATGCTCCCGCATTTCTCAGAGACCGGTGTCGTCGATCTGATACCAAATCTCGTGCAGGATTGGGAACCTTGGCTAAATTGGGATGAGCCCTATGACCCCGATCACGGGATTCCGAGACAACTTGGCATGGTCACCAGTTCGGCACCACCGATCGTGGTGAACGGGGTGGTCGTGGTGCTTACTGGCCACGAGCCAAGTTATGACCAGACTCGGATCGAGAACGTCCCTGGTGACATCATGGGTTACGACACTAAAACGGGACAGTATCTCTGGAAGTTTCACGTCATTCCACGACCTGGCGAGGTCGGTCACGACACTTGGAAGAATGATGCTTGGCGGTGGTCGGGCGACATGTCGTCGTGGGCTCCCGCCGCGGCCGACCCAGAACTAGGCCTCGTCTACATCGTGACAAACGCCTCGACCGTCCAGTCCTACACAGGCCATCGACCGGGTCATAATCTTTTTGGTGGTTGCGTTCTTGCGTTGGACGTTCAGACAGGTGAACTACGGTGGTACTTCCAGATC
The DNA here is from genome assembly GCA_913052135.1 of uncultured Acidobacteriota bacterium. Taxonomy (GTDB): domain Bacteria; phylum Acidobacteriota; class Vicinamibacteria; order Vicinamibacterales; family UBA823; genus UBA8106. The sequence goes on along the minus strand of CAJXDY010000014.1, from coordinate 41,904 downwards.
CACCACAGTGACCAATGGAACTACGACATTCCGACCGTGCCCATCCTGATGGACTTAACGGTGGATGGGGAGCAAATTCCTGCGTTGATCCAGAACACGAAACAAGGTCTCATCTTTGCGTTCAACCGGGAGACCGGTGAGCCGATTTGGCCAATTGAGGAGCTCGCGGTCATGCAAAGTGATGTCCCTGGCAACTATACGGCACCCACTCAGCCCTATCCGACCAGGCCGGAACCCTTGGATCCAATCGTATTAAGTGGGATCACTGAGGAGTTCGTGATCGACTATACGCCTGAGTTAAAACAGCAAGCGTTGGAGATCTTGAGTGAGTTCCGAGTTGGAGGGCTTTATGTGCCACCCCTTCCGTACCCTCACAACCACGAATACCGCAATGTCATCGGTTGTTTGGGAGGGTTGAACATCTATCATCCACCTGTTGCCGATCCCACCACGGGAATTATGTACGCTCCGCACACCCGCGGCTGTAGCGCTCCTTCGTTCTTGGTGCCTACGAACGGGGTCGACGAGGAGCGAGGTTTACCTGGACTTTCTGCGGAACCTTGGAGGGGTCGAGAACGGCATACGGCCACAACGGGAACTACGGTGGCGGCGTGGGCGCCAGGCGGCTCTCGTGCCTTCCTACCTATGATCGAAGGTCTGCCAGTGTACAAGCCACTGTACCAAGGACTCACGGCCTACGACATGAACACGGGCGAGAAGCTCTGGGACATTCCGGTTGGTCAGACTCCAGACCGAATCAGAGAACACCGTCTTTTAGCTGGGGTGGATATTCCCAAGACCGGAGGAACCGGTAACTCCATTCAGATGGTCATGGGCGATCTCTTGGTGCAAACCACCGAGGGTCTCAGGGGTGAAACCGAGGTAAATGCCAACGATATGCCGATGCTGCATGCCCGCGACAAACGGACGGGGCAGATCCTCGCGAGCGTCGAGATTCCGATTCCAGGTCAGTACGGGATGATGACCTATCTGCACATGGGAAAACAGTACATTGTGTTGCAGGCGGGGAGCTGGCGGCGAGAGGAACCAGGTTCTCTCGTCGCTCTAACCCTACCGTAACACCAGCACTGTCTCCCACAAGGTAGCGCTTCGCTAATAACATTACCGTTCAATTCAATATTGGTGATGTTTACGGCTGGTGTCCTGTTCCAGTGTCAGTCGTTTCGTTGTTTAACCAGTGTGTGAACCAACTTCGTAACCGCTCGAGACGGTCTACAAGTAACCATGGTTCGCCGGAGCGTGAGAGTCCATGTGAAGATCGCGGGTACCGGACCAGTTCGACAGGAATTTGCCGTTTTATCAGTGCCATGAACCATTGTTCGCCGTCGGCAATCGGTGTCCGATAGTCGTTTTCACTATGGATGATTAGTGTCGGTGCCGTGACGTTTTCAACGTATGAAATGGGGGAAAGACGACGGTAAAGCTCCCGCTGTTCCCATGGTGGTCCCAGGAATTCATAATCCGTGAGGCCCTGCGCGTCAGACGAGCCATACCAACTCTCCCAATTTGTAATTGATCGACTGGTTACGGCAGCGGCAAAGCGGTCAGTGGTGGCGGTCAACCAGTTCGTCATGAAACCTCCGTAACTTCCACCGGACACACCAAGACGCGCAGAATCTATGTTCGGGTAAGCCTGCATGGCAGCATCAACACCGGTAAGGTAGTCTTCGGAATCCATTTCACCCCATTGTCCGAGTGTTGAGTAGGTGAACGCATGCCCGTATCCGGTTGAGCCGCGGGGGTTGGTGTAAAGTACGAAGAAGCCAGCATTTGACAAAACGTGAAACGTTCGAAAGAACGTATTGCCATAGGCTCCGTGGGGCCCGCCATGAATTTTGAGGATCATCGGATAACGATTTCCAGGTTGGTATCCAACGGGTTTTATAAGCCAGCCTTCAATTTCAGTGCCGTTGTTAACAACCCAGGTGAGACGCTCCGCTGGCATTAGCGTGATGTTCTTGAGCCATTCTTCGTTGTACCGCGTGACTCGGAACTCACTCGTGCCATCGCCACGGGCCACGAATACTTCGGTTGGCTTAATAGCTGTGGTAGCGGTGTAGGCAATGGTTTGCCTATCGTTTGACGTGGAAACGCCTCGCACGCGTCGAGCACCTGTTGTGACTTGACGCACAAGACTGCCTTGGGTAGACACTTCAAATAGATGTGACGAACCTTTAATGCCAGCCTCAAACCGGATTGTGTCGTTATCGGTCCAACGAGGAGTCCCTGGGGTGAGATTCCAGTTACTAGTCAATGTTCGTGGTGTTCCACTAAGCCTGCCGTCAGCTCCGAGGCTGACCACCTTCAGGTCTGTTTTCTTGCCGCGTCCCGGCGTCGAGAGATAGGCAAGCAAGACTCCATTAGGCGAGATCGCAATCGCGCGTTCAGAGCCAGGGTTTGAAGTGAGTTGCTGCGGTTGTCCAGTGCCGTCCATTGCTAGTGTGTAGATATCCACTGTTAGGTCTTTGTTGTATTCGTCATCCGCTTCTGCGTCCGCGGTAAAGTACAAACGCTCGCCGTTGGCGCTCCAAATAACCTCTCGGATGTCAAAGGTCAGAGAGGTGAGTTGGCGTGGCTCACCACCCGCAGCGGGTACTACGAACAGTTGTGTTGCTTCAACAATAGACGGATGTGGCTGTAACTGAAGGCGGCCATCGCGCTTGTAGCGCATGGACGTAATCACACGTCCATCGAAGCGCTCCGCGTTGACTGTTTGTGAGATAGCATTCGGCGCAATCCAGCCTTGTCTTTCACCGAGTTCGTTCGTCTCCATGATGTTCGATGACTCACGACTTGGCTTCTTTGTGTAAGCAATCCACATTCCATCCGGCGACCATATTGGAGTTCCGTCTACACCTGGGACATGGTGGGCTTCACCACCGGGCGTAGTTACCCGAACAAACCAGGTGCTATTTGAATCGTCGCCTCGTTCTGATTGAAAACTGAGAACGCTACCATCCGGTGACCATCGTGGGGCAGATGATTCTTCTGTTGGATTTGTGAAGCGGAACGGATCACCGTCGGGCCTACCTGCTCGTAACCGCTGCATCCACACTTCCCGATGGCGTTGATTATTGTCCTCCGAAATTGTTACGACAGTAAAAGCAAGAAGATCCCCCTGCGGAGAAAGCGCAACGTCCAGTGTGCCGACCTCGTTGTAGTAATCCTCAGGAAGAAGACCTCGGGAGATAGGTTGTGCCGCAGTCAGAGTCGAAGTGATGGTGATTAGCAGTATTGAAATATAAAATCTTCTACTTAGCATGTCGAACCTCAGGCTTGCGCGATAGGGTGATCGGTGCGTAGGAGGACTTGTTCGAAAGTTTGGGACAGTTCACTCCGTGAATTGTCATAGCCAATCATTTTATGCCATGTCATAGTGTCGATCGGAAACCGTTCGTTCCTGGCAAATGGCGTGGTTGCAAGGAGAGACATTAGCATGCGAAGTTGGCCCATTATTGGAATAGTTTTAACGATCATCGCGATTTCTGGCACGGCTTCGTTTGCACACACCCAGAGTGAAAGTCTTAGTGTTTCTGGCCTGTTGGAACCGGTTGAGATACTGACCGACCGCTGGGGGATTGCACATATTTATGCCGAGAATGAGTCCGACCTGTTCTTTGCCCAAGGGTTCAACGCGGCACGCGACCGATTATTTCAGTTTGAGTTGTGGAGGCGGCAGGCCACTGGTACGACAGCTGAAATTCTTGGTTCTCGAGCCTTAGCACGAGACATTGGTGCTCGTCTTCACATGTTCCGGGGCGATTTAAAAGAAGAACTCAACCATTACCATCCCCGTGGGCAAGCGATCATTGAAGCGTTTGTGGCCGGCATTAATGCGTATATTGCGGAGACTGAACGTCAACCAGACCTGTTGCCAATCGAATTTGAACTTCTCGGTATTACACCTGAACCTTGGACTCCCGCGATCGTCATCTCTCGTCATCAAGGGCTGGTTTCGAATCTAACCCGTGAGCTGGCCTACGGACGCGCGGTAGCTGCTATTGGGTCTGGTGAGGTTTCGGAACTTTCTTGGTTTAGGCCAGGGAATCCCACCCTTGATCTCGACCCTGCGATTGACGGAAGTTTACTCACCGAAGACATTCTTGAAACATACCGAGCGTTTCGTCGACCGATACGTTTCACCACGGATGACATTGCTGTGGAATACCGAGGGAATCAAGCGGCCTTTAACCGTCTCGCCAGTCTTATTCCAAGCGAACTCGACCTTGCTGAATTTGGTGATGCCATTGGGTCGAACAATTGGGTGGTCGGTGGCAGCCGGACCTTAAGTGGGTATCCACTCATGGCGAATGATCCGCACCGAGTCCAGCAGGCGCCGTCCTTGCGATATTGGATCCATCTGGTGGCTCCAGGGTGGAACGTAATTGGTGGTGGTGAGCCGACACTTCCTGGAGTGTCGATCGGACATAACGAGCATGGTGCTTGGGGCTTAACTGTGTTTGGACAAGACAACGAGGATTTGTATGTCTACGATACGAACCCAGAGAATGCTCAGCAGTATCGTTACCGCAATTCATGGGAAGACATGCGGGTGATTGAAGAGCAGTTTATTGTGGAAGGCGAGTTAACCAAGACATCCATTGAGCTGAAATTTACACGGCATGGACCGGTTCTGTATGAGGATGTTGCTAACAGGAAGGCCTATGCGCTTAGAGCGGCTTGGATGGACATCGGTTCGGCTCCCTATCTTGCGAGTTTACGAATGGACCAGGCAACGAGTTGGGAAGAATTCCGTGAAGCCTGCCGCTATAGTCGATTGCCTTCGGAAAATATGGTGTGGATTGATACTGACAAGAACATCGGGTATCAGGCAGTCGGCGTTTCTCCGATCCGTCCAAATTGGAGCGGCCTAGTACCGGTGCCTGGTGATGGTCGGTACGAATGGAACGGCTATCTACCAATTGAGGATTTACCTCATGTGTTTAACCCCGAGGCGGACTATTTTGCAACTGCAAACAATTTCATGGTGCCAGAGAATTATGCCTATATGAACGCCTTGCACTACACCTGGGGTGACGAAATGCGGGCAGTGCGTTTGGCCGAAGTGCTCGGGTCCGGGCGTCGGCATACGCTTGTCGATATGATGCAGTTGCAGCATGACGAACTGTCAGTGCCTGCTAGAAATCTCGTGCCGCTTCTTGATGGTGTCACGATCACAGATACTCGCATTGCCGCAGTTCGGCGAAAGTTGCTTGACTGGGATTTTGTACTTGACCAGCGATCAACCGAAGCCGCGATCTATGTTGCTTGGGAGCGCCAGCTTTTGGACCGCGTAAAAAAGTTATTCATACCTCAAACGGTTCAAGAATTATTAAGTCTCAATATGAAGCGAGTAATTGATTGGTTGTCTGCACCAGACGGTCGATTTGGGCCTGATCCTTTGGATGGACGCGATGCTTTGCTTGTCGACACCCTGTCCGAAGCTATCAGTAACCTAGAGAGTCGTCTTGGACTTGATATGACACAGTGGCAGTATGGAGATGAGCGTTACAAGCATGCTTTAATCCGTCATCCACTCGGCGCTACGGTTCGTTCGGACTTAAGAGACCAACTGGATGTGGGCCCTGTACCGCGTGGGGGGTATGGACGCACCGTGAACAACACAGGAAATGGTGACAACCAGACGAGCGGGGCATCATTTCGAATTATTGCTGATTCGGAAAACTGGGATAACTCAGTGGGAATCAATAGTCCTGGCCAATCAGGCGACCCGGATAATGTGCACTATCGCGATCTCTTTGACTTATGGGCGCGTGGGCAGTACTTTCCGATATTCTATAGTCGTGAGAAGGTTGAGTCAGTTGTCGAGCAAACGACCAATTTAAAGCCGGCAGCTGCGGCATTTGTAGATCGTTGAGTTGGAGGAAGATCGATGAAACGTTTCACTTTCGTGATTGCGGTGCTAGTAGGTGCTTCGGTTGTTTTATTGCAGGCAGGAGGGCAGCCGATTCGCGCGCGCAATGGAATGGTAGTGTCACAGAGCGAGATTGCATCCCAAGTTGGTGTTGATGCGCTCGAAGATGGAGGTACAGCGGTTGATGCGGCTGTGGCCACGGCATTTGCGTTGGCTGTAACTCATCCTACGGCTGGCAATATCGGTGGCGGTGGCTTTCTGGTACACCGAGCTGCCTCGGGTGATGCTGTCGCTTACGATTTCCGTGAAAGTGCACCAGCGGCTGCTTCTCCTACTATGTGGTTCGAAAATGAGGAATATTCCTTTGAGCGACATCACCTCAGTCATCTCTCAGTTGGAGTGCCTGGGACTGTTGCGGGTTTACATCTGGCTTGGGAAGAACACGGGACATTACCGTGGTCCAGGTTGGTTGAGCCTGCGATTGCTTTAGCAAAGGATGGATTCACCGTAACGCACGATTTGTCGGCGTCGTTGAAGCAAGCGCTGCAGCGAATACAAATTTATCCGGCATCGGTAGCTCAATTTTCAAAGCATGGCGTGCCCTACGAGGCAGGTGAGACATTTCGTCAACCGGATCTTGCACGCACGTTGCAGCGGATTGCGGACCTTGGTCCGGCTGGCTTCTACGAAGGTGAAACTGCGAGATTGCTCGCTCAAGAGATGGCCGCAAACGGTGGGTTAATCACGGAAGATGATCTTAAAGCCTATCGTGCAATAAAGCGTGAGCCAATTCGTGGTAACTATCGTGGTTACGAAATCATTTCAATGCCGCCGCCAAGTTCTGGCGGGATCGTGCTCGTTGAAATGCTTAACATGCTTGAAGGGTACGACTTAGCTTCGTCAGGATTTCAGTCTGCACGGACGATACATCTAATGACGGAAGCGATGCGGCGGGGTTATGCCGACCGCGCACTGTATCTCGGAGATCCGGATTTTAATCCTGAGATGCCGGTAACCCGTTTAATCTCGAAGTCACATGCTACAGATTTGCGTGATTCGATTGATGAAGAGCATGCGTCAATATCGAGCCCAACCAGTTTTACCTGGCCATCAGAAAGTCCAGAGACGACGCATTTTTCGGTGGTCGATGCTGCGCGCAACGCCGTTTCTTTAACCTACACCCTCGAATTTGGATATGGTTCCGGCATCGTGGTGCCTGGTGCTGGCTTTCTGTTGAATAACGAAATGGGAGATTTTAATGCTGGACCGGATACCACAGATGCGAATGGTTTGATCGGCACAAAACCCAATTTGGCAGAGCCTCACAAACGAATGCTATCGAGTATGACGCCAACAATTCTCACAAAAGATGGTCAGCTCTTTATGGTCACTGGCACGCCTGGAGGCCGGACGATTATTAACACCGTGCTGCAGACCATTTTGAACGTCGTGGATTTTGGTATGAATGCACAGGAAGCTACTGATGCGCCACGTTTCCATCACCAATGGTTGCCAGATCGGATTAGTTACGAACGCCTCGGTTTGTCAGCCGATACGATCGCCCTTTTGGAGGCGCGCGGCCACACGCTACAAGCAAGGAGTGGTGGACAAGGCACTGCGCAGTTAATCGTTTTTGACGTCGAGAGGAATTTGCTCGAGGGTGGTCTAGACCGTCGCAGACCGGATGGGGGAGCCGTCGGAACCGATCGATAAGCGAACGACCTAATAACTGCTTATTAGACCACCGTCGACTTGGATCGCACTGCCAGTAATGTAGCTTGCGGCTTCCGACGCAAGAAATACGGCAAGGTTGGCGAGTTCGTCTGGCTGTCCGAGTCGGCCCAGAGGAATCGTCTGAATCGCGGCCGACCGGACAGCTTCAAAGGATTGGTTAGAGCGTGCTGCGTCTGCGCGATCAAGTTCGTCGACCCGCTCGGTTGATAGACGTCCCGGTGCAATGACGTTTACTAGAATGCCGTCTTTGGCGAGCTCCTTCGATAATGTTTTAGCCGTTCCTAACACGGCCATTCGCATTGCATTGGAAAGCACGAGACCTGGAATCGGTTGACGGATTGACGAAGAGGCGATTGTGAGCAGTCGTCCGTAACCTGTCTTCTTCATTTCAGGTGTCGCAGCGCGGGCTAGTTCTACGAAACTCATTAAATTAAGGTCAAAGGCTGTCGTCCACTGGTCTGTGGACACCTCTGACGAGTCACCGGCTGGTGGACCACCAGCGTTATGCAATGCGATTTCAAGGCCACCGTATAGTCTGACGCACGTTTGTACTAGTGCGTACGGCGTGTCATGTTGGCTAACATCGGAAGCGACGGGGTGGACACGCGTTCCAGCATCCGCACGAATACGTTCAGCGGCTTCATTGATACGAGCGTCATCGCGGCTGGTGATGACTAGGTCGCATCCCTCTCTCGCTAAGCCCAACGCACATGCATACCCGAGCCCTCGGCTTGCAGCATAAACCAATGCACGTTTACCTTTTAGACCGAGTTGCACGAGTGGTGACCTCCATTCCAATCAAGAAACATGTCCCTCAATCCTTTCGACCTCAGTGCGCTCTCTCAAATAAGTTGGGCGATTCGATTCACGGACTAGTTGGTGCATATAAACGCCGGTATGCCGTGTAATTGGTGATTACTTCACGTACAAACCGACGTGTTTCACTATACGGGATTGAATCAACAAATTGATCTTCACGAAGTCCATCGGCAGCTTGCCACCATACGGCCGCTAAATCTTCGCCTGCATTATAGGAGGTTGCAACCGGAGCGACGGCACCCTCAAACATTGTGAGTAATCTTCGCATGAGCGTGGCCCCTAAGCGAGTATTAATCCGTGGTTGCAGGAGGACTGCTTCTTCTAAAAAGACGTCTTCAAGACCTGCTGTTACACGGAGGTCTTCGGCTGTGTAGGGCATGATCTGCATTAAACCGAGAGCGCCAACCAAAGATCGCGCGTTGGGATCGAAGCGTGATTCCTGACGCATGAGTGCATAGAGTAGCAAGGGATCGACGCTTTGCACTTCGCCGGCGTCTTCTACGTCCTTTAGGAAGGGACGTGGGTAAACGAGCTTCCAGAAATCATCTGGTAACCCATTCGCTGGTTGACGTAGGAACTCGCCAAAATGATTCACGAGAATGTTGATTCCTTGATTGTAAGCACCTGCATTTGCCAAGGCGCGTACAGTGACCAGTGCGAGAGCTTGGCTGCCACGCTGACGTTCCAGTAGTTTTCGAACAGAATCTGCAGCGTCTGCGGCGAGACCAGCTTGCGCAAGTATTGAGGCAGCTTTAAATTCAGGTTGCTGAGTCGTAGAAACCGAAAGCTTTAAGACAGGAAAAGTCATTGTCCGTGTTTCTGGAACAAAAGTTTCGGGGTTTGCGCCGATGCTCATTTCCTGCAGGCGTTTTTTGGCTTTAAGTCCGTAGTAGTGATACGGAAACCGTTGTTGGAGTGCTTGGAACAGCTTAATAGCTTGATCCTCACGGGACAAGCGGTGTTCCGCAATGCCACACCAATACAATGCTGCTGGTTCAAGATCGCCAGTCGGCTTTCGCTGCAGCAGTCCACGGAGGTTCAGGGCAGCACGTTCGTACTGGCCGACGCGAATTGCGGCCACGCCGGCTCGCCATAGCACCGTACGGCGATCGGAGGCGTTCTCAGTCATGCGGTACAGTTCGCGATAGACTGCCAGACCTTCTTTAATTTCGCCGACCGCGACCAGATAGGCCGCGAGTAAAGTTCCCGTGCTGCGACGAATAGTCGTCGATGTTCCAGGGATCCGACCTGACCACAGATCACGACCTAGGTTTTTAACTTCGTCAGTTTTCGCTTCTCGAACGGCCAAGCGAAATCGTGTCAGACGAACACGCGGCAATTCTTCGTGTGTTGGGTACTGCCTCGCAAACTCCTCACAGAGACGTTTCGCTTCAGCATTAGCCCGCATAGCATAGAACGTCTCGATTCTCTCGAGTTGGATGACCGCGTTCTGTTCACCATCAGGGTTGTTATCATTCCAATCATCAATCAGTTCAAGGGCTGCTTCATAGCGCGCTTGATTGCGAAGACGCTTCGTGTGTTCTTGGTACTGAGTGTTACTTAATGGTGTGCGCGTGGCGCCCGTCGAGCTAACGAGAAGATTTTCTGCAGAACGGGCAGCTATAAAACTATCTGCCGTCCTACTCAAGATTTGAGCCTCACGGTAGAGTTCTAGAGCACGTTCAATATTGCCGGCCGCCGCCTCGATGTCAGCGATACCGAGCCGGGCTCGGTCAGCTGAACGGCCTGAGGTGCGAAGTCGCAGGGCCTGACGGTACATAGTCCTTGACTCTTGCGTGGTTCCATTCTTGTTATAGGTGTCAGCAATGTTGAGTATCAAGTCGAGATGTTCTCGCTCCGGTTGATCATTGGTTAATAACCGCAGGTACTTATGTGCTTGAGCGGCGTCACCCTGACTCGTTAGATGTGTGATTACGGTCGTGAGAGCGAATTGACGTAATGTAGGTTCCTCTTCGGCAATCGCGAGCAGTAGCTGCCTGCTTTCGGTGTATCGTTCCAGTTCGGCTAAGAGACTCGCTTTCAACACTCGTGCTGCAATTGGTGCCGTTGATTGTGGGGTTCCACGAATGACTTCGTCGATCATTGCTAGGGCTGCCGGAGCATTATCAGTATTTCGAACCTCGAACACCTGAGGATAATTGGTGGAAGGGAGCCGTATTTGTTCACTAGCGACTACTGGCGTTACTAGCAAGTTCCAGCTCAGCACCCAAAACGCTACCAAGAGTCCCATCGCTTGGCCGTTGAGGTTCCAAGTGTGTCTATCCATGACGCTCCAGCGTACCATGCTTCCGATTTCCAATTCTTGTATGAGTCCGCGCCGCGAAGCTTTCCATGCGGCATATCTTTGCACTGGTTGGCTGGTCGACGTGTTCCAAAGACGTTACAATGTCCGCAGGAATGGGCGTCACCCATCTTCGTATGTGCCCGTAGGCTTGAGGAAAGACAGTCGAGGCTTAAGCAGGGCGCACCACAATCGATAGGAGAAGTTTTGTGCATATCACATCAGGAAAACTTGCAGGTATGAAGGCAGTTTCGAACGACCGGGGCGTAATCGCCGCTGCTGCGATGGATCAACGTGGCTCCTTAAAAAAATCTTTGGCCGCGCAAAAGGGTGGCGATATTACGGACACGATGATGCAGGAATTTAAGGCAGTTGTTGCAGAAGTATTGACACCACACGCTAGTGCAATTCTTCTAGATCCCCAATGGGGACTCGAAGCTTCGAAGCAGCGATCGAAGAACGCCGGATTACTGCTGGCTTACGAATCAAGTGGATACGACAATACCCAACCTGGTCGGTTATCTGGTCTTTTGCAGCACTGGTCTGTGAAGCGCTTACAAGAGCAAGGCGCAAATTGCATCAAGATTTTGTTGTACTACTCACCATTCGAAGATAAGACGATCAACGAGGAGAAGCATGCATGGATTGAACGAATAGGGGATGAGTGCAGAGCAAACGACATTCCATTCTTTCTTGAACCAGTTGGTTACGATCCTAGTGGTGGTGATGAGAAGGGACCTGAATTTGCCAAGATCAAACCCGAAGTGGTCAAACTCAGCATGGCAGAGTTTACGAAGGAACGTTACGGCGTTGATGTGATGAAAGTGGAAGTGCCAGTTAATATGAAGTGTGTCGAGGGTGCTCAGACCTTCGCCGGGACGAAGGCTTATACCAAGGATGAGGCGATGGAGCATTTTCGAGCAGCTGCAGCGGTTGCCACGAAGCCGTTTATCTATCTTTCAGCGGGTGTGAGTAATGCGGAGTTCACCGAATCACTTCAACTTGCGACTGACTCTGGCGTCAAGTTTTCTGGAGTATTGTGCGGACGTGCAACTTGGAAAGAAGGAATTCCTGTTTATGCGAAACAGGGCGTCAGCGCGTTTCGGACTTGGCTTGAAAGTGAAGGGGTTGCCAACATCAACAATGTGAATGACCGGTTGCAAACAGCCAGTCCATGGTACGCGGCGTATGGCGCCGATTCAGCTGACGCCTTGGCATAAGGTGGATTGCTGTGATTAAAACTTCTTTGATCGCGATTCACGCCTGATTATTTGCATTGATGCACTACGTTTATCACGCTCACGTGCTGAAGGCGCTCGAGGGCCATGGGTTACAACCGACGTCCTCGACACCACCTCAACTGGTCAAGGATCACCTTACTAACCTCTACTTGTACGAATTGCGAGGTCTCCGAAAGCGACTGATGCGTAAAGAATTTCCGAAGGATGAGTATGCAAGCTTGGTGGAGAATTTGCGGCAGCGTTACACCCTAATGTCTTTAGCGAGCAATCGCTGGGCGACGGAGTCTGGCTGAATCCTGATGAGAGACCGTGAGTGGTCAGGACTGCTCGGTTCGTTGGTGGTAGCTCAGGTCATCTTCAAGAGTGCCACACAGATGAATCTGTAGACCTAGTTCCTTGGCCATCGACGCCTTGGCAATCAATGCTTGCAAGGCTGTAGTCGCATTCGGAGCATAAGCGACTTGGACGTGGTTCGCCTTGTGTTTAGCCATCAATTGATCACGGCTGACCCCGTAGAGCACAGCATGCATGATGGGCCATTGGGGGGTCGTTAGAGTCCAACGCCGTTCCGTTTCCTCATCAGGGAGTCGAACGACACCACCACGGCCGATGTCCATGTGGAGCATGTTGCTTTCGATATAGATCCGGCTCCAAACGATCTCACCCGGCTTGCTAATGCCTTTTAGGGTTGAACCGCCAAGTGGGAAATACATGGGCGGCTGACGTTCCCCAACAGCTCCTCGGTAGCCATCAATGAAATGATTGGCGGGTGCGGCGCCTGAGATCTCGAACACCCACACGAATTCGTCAATACCGTAATCGTGCACGGCTTCACCCCACCGAACATCATGAAGTGTCGTTGAAGGGTCGAGCCCGAGGTTCGTCCAGACTCGATTGGTGAGGATCGCATCGACACCCGCACACTCGTCAACTTCATTGAAATGCGGGATTGCCGAAGCTGCGAAGACTTCATTGCCCTGTGCATCTTGCACTGGTGGTCGGTCCAGGTTGTTTAATAAGCCTTCAGCAAGGTCGGATGAGACACAGATATCCTTGAGTCCTTGCTGATATTGAATCCCGATGGCTGCACACCCAAAGTCAGCCGCGAGTCGAGCAGCTGCGTCATACATCTTGAGTCCTTCGAGTACCTGCGCCTGGGTTAGATGTTGGGTCTCGTCCTGCCCGAATCGAAACTGCATACCACGGTTGAGGAGCCACTCGAAATGGGCGGTAGCGGTGCTGTCTGGCACGTCACGCATCGCGGCGTACAGCGCTGATTGACTCAGACGTTCCTTAAAGATACCGAGAGGGTGGAGCAGGTGGTCGGGAATGATCGCATTGAACATCCCCATGCAGCCTTCGTCAAAGACTCCGAGGATGGCTTGGTCGGTACGCAACGTCACGGCGAGTGCGCGTCCTCGTTGTTCGTACTCGGCAAGCGCCAGCGGCCACGTCTGATCGGCAAGTGCACGGACGTGATCAAGTTCATGGGTAAATGCGCCGGACTGTATCCAGTCACTCAGGCATCGGCGCGCGAAGTCATCCTGAAAATCTTCACTCCAGATCGTGCTGTATGGCACCCCGGCTTTCGTCAACGACCCATTCAGGTTAAGTAGTCCCACGAGGCCAGGCCATTCGCCACTCCAGTTCGCCAAAGTGAGGATTGGCCCTCGGTGCTTACTCAACCCAGCAAGGATGTGACTGGTGTACTGCCACACAGCGGTAGCGACCACTAGCGGAACGTCTGGGTCCAGTCGCCGAAAGACGTCCATCCCATAGGCTTGCCCATCAATGAAGCCGTGGCCCTTATCGGGAATGAGGTCATGTGCACGGGTGACTGGGCGACCAAACTCGGCGAAGACCTGCCCGATCGTGGTTTCCAGCGCCGCTTGGGCTGGCCAGCATCGTTGGTTCGCGGCGAGCCGCGAGTCTCCACTGGCGATGAGATGAACCGGTCGTTCGTTGTTCATAACGTACGTATCTGGGTAATTAGACCATGATCGTTACGATTTTTTGTAGCATACCCGACTTGTCGTCGTCCTACGGTTTCCAGACTCCACTCAGTGTAAGATGACAAGAGAGGTTCAGTTTCGCATCCCGTGGCTGGAGAGAAAGGATTACGATGAACGACCCCAAGGAAAAGCCCTCCGGTTCGAAGGCGCCAGCGTTCGTACCAGACTTGCTTGAGCATGGCGCCCCGCATCGCGGACAATCGCAGACCTTAGACAGGCGGTTGTTTATGCAGCTCCATGTGTTTACTGATTGTCGGGGGCGCATTGAGGTCAAAATTCGCGAATGCTTGGCCCGTTACGAGACCGCGGAAATTGTCCTCTATTCGAACGTGAATGATCCTTACGGTATTGGTGTACTGCTGATGGATGAAGACCCGAAAGATTTACAATCCCTTTCGCGTCAACTCTTCCACGACGAAGCATTTGACGAACTGACACCAGTACCGGATTTCACAATGCTTGGTCGGACTTATTCGGCTGGTCGTGAAGCCGACCTAGAAGACTTCCTATTGCACAAGCCTCGACGGAATGTCGGGAATCCGGATCGCCCGTGGGCCATCTGGTATCCGCTCCGCAGGTCGGGGGCGTTCAACCGTCTTGAGAAAGCCGAGCAGGGTCGGATGATGGTGGAGCATGCGCTGATCGGACGCGCTTACGGTGAAGCAGGCGCGGCCACGGATATTCGGCTGGAATGTCACGGTCTCGACCTTGACGACAACGAATTCGTGTTGGGCATTGTCGGGTCGGACTTGTATCCCTTGTCCAAGTTGATTAAGGATATGCGCAGTACGCGCCAGACATCTGAATTTATCGAGAAGATGGGCCCGTTTTTTATCGGTCATGTCCTCTACCAAAGCCCGTTACTCGCTGACTCACACACGGGGTAACGGTAATCCAACGTTAGAGACCTGAAAATTAAAGGAGCAAGATGGCGACGTGTGCGGAGGTACTTGCACAAACACTCAAGGATGGCGGCATCACTCGGATGTACGGCTTACCAGGTGGTGAGATTCTCGATTTTGTTGAAGCGGCTCGCAAGGTCGGGATTGAGTTTCTCCTGACGCGCCACGAAGCGACCGCATCCTTGATGGCAGATGCCACCGGTCAGATGCAGCGCCGGCCCGGTGTGTGTGTCTCGACTTTGGGACCAGGGGCCGTGAATATGACACTTGGGGTGGCGAACGCCTTTCTTGACCGCGCACCCATGCTTGCCATCACGGCAGCGACCGCGGTGGCGGCACAGCCTTATGCGACACACCAAAATCTTGACTTGAATGCCGTCTACCGCCCGTTTACAAAGATGTCCATTACGCTGAATGGGGAAGATACCGCGGCGAAGGTGCGCCAGGCCTTCTGCTGCACGCTTGAACCGCGTATGGGACCGGTGCACATTGGGCTGCCAAGTGATGTCAGTCGCCAACCAGATCGGCAGCACACGGATCCCTTAAGTGTGGCCCTCATGCCAGAGCCGATCGCTCCAGCTTCGACTGAAGCCATCGACCGCATGGTGCAGCATCTTCACCAGGCGCAGCGTCCTGTGGTGCTTCTCGGTCTGGATCTTAACCCGGAGACGGATGTGGAAGCGGTCCGCCGCTTTGTTGAGGCGTTTGGCGCGCCCGTGTTCGTGACGCCGAAGGCCAAAGGCCTCCTGCCAGAAGATCATCCACAGTTTTTTGGCGTCTGCTGCGGGGTCTCCGGTGATGGTGTCATCGTCGATTTTCTGAGTACCGCTGATCTGTTGGTGGGTGTCGGCTTTGAGCCCGTCGAGTCCGACAAGTTATGGCATCAGAGCTTACCGATCGTGTCCATTGGTCCGCTATCAATCGCGGCGGGGGAGTTTAAGCCCGCTGTTGAACTCGTGGGCGAGGTGCGATCCTCGCTTGATGCGCTGGCCGGGATTTCTTGGTCACAGACTGGCTGGAGTGAATCATCGCTGACGGGATTCCAAGCAACGCTGGCGGATGTGTTGACGCCCCCAGAACAACTCGATCATGGGCTGTCTCCGGTGGAAGTGACGCGGTGCCTCCGGCAAGTTTCTGCTGCGGATACGATTCTGACGACGGACGTCGGTTCGATCAAGTTTGTTACAACACAGGCGTGGACCACGTTTGCGCCGTTTTCGTTTTTTGAATCCAACGGCCTGTCGTCGATGAGTTACGCGTTTCCGGCAGCCATGGCAGCGACACTACAGTATCCGGACCGCCCGGTACTTTGTACGATTGGTGACGGCGGCTTCGGGATGACACTAGGGGATGTCGAGACCTGTGTTCGAGAAAAACTCCACTTCGTGACGGTTGTATTTAATGACCAGTCGCTGAGTCTGATTCAAATTGCCCAAGCCAACCGGGGTCTCACTGAACGCGGTGTCCGCTATGGCTCCGTCGACTTTGCGGCGGCGGCGGCAGCGCTTGGCGCATGGAGTCGGCGCGTCACGTCGCTTGAGGAGTTGGCTGAAGCCGTTCACGCGGGCCGTATGAGTAATCGGCCGGCAGTCATCGACGTACCGATTGATCCTCGCGAATATCAAGTGCATGCGGCACCGCCCAAGATGGTCTAACTCAGAGGAGACATTATGCAGGATCCCTCAATTACGACTGTGAACCGTAACGAGACAGCGCGCAGTTATTGTTTGGTGTTGTGCGTCTCCTTGTTAGGGTCGTTCGCGATGGGCTGTGGACCCACCGCTCCTGTTGTCGAAGACACATCGGAAGAGGTGATTTCGACGGCGGTGATGGATACAGCTGTCCTAGATGCACAACTGGATGAGTTGCTTAAGGCCGGTCAGGATGACGGGATGGAAGTGAGTGTCTGGGTGGGTGGACACGAGGATGATCCCTGGTATGCGCGTAACGCAGAAGTGTGGCGACCGGTCGCCAGTGCAATCAAGGTCGCCTACCTCATCGAACTGTTTAACACCTATGCCGACCAACTCGACGGTGTGCTCGAGGGCGCTGCAGCGATTGTTACTGATTCCACCCATCCGGCCATTGCGCATTTTAATGATGAACAGCAGTCTGACATTCGGGACCATCTAGCGAACGCCACGGTTCGCGAGGTCGGACAGATGATGATCCGTGGTGTTGGGGTGTCGAACGCAGTCTACAATGCGGCGGCGAATGTGACCACGGCTGTCCTAGGCGGTCCAGCAGGGCTTACTAAGTTCATCCATGGCCGCGACCCAGCGTTTGCTGGCCTCGTATCACGGCGCTACATGCAGGCTGATCGCGTTATCAACGGTGACAATGAGGCGACGGCAGCTGCGTTGGCAGTGGTTCTGCAGCGGATCGCATTCCGTAGGGTTCCGAAGACCGATGCCGACACAACTCAAGCGATGTGGGAAATCCTGCATGTTCCTGAAGACGCCGGGCCAACCGGTTCGCACTACTTCAAGAGTGGTTCCCTGGACAGCGATCCTCTGACGCGAATCCGTTCGGGTTTCTGGGAAAGTCCGACGGGAATCGTGGTGTATGTGGTGATGGTAGAGCAACCGAATCCTGGGTCGCGGACACGCGAAGAAGCAGGGCTCCACCTGGCTGACGTGAGTGTGGTTGTGACAGATGCCGTGCTGACCGCCGCCCGAATGGGACACTGAGGGTTTTACGGGTCAGGAGATATGACGGGATGACCAACGTCAGGTCGGTTGTCCGGTATGAAACCATCGCGGTTTGGCATTTTGATTAATGGCAATGTAGTGGCATCAAGGAGTTGGTCTTCCGCGACGAGTTCGTTGAGAAAGAGAACATAGGCGACCGTCGAATACACATCGTCTGGTGACATCGTACCAGGGGTTTCGAACGGCATCGCCCGGTTAATGTAGTCCCACAATGTGGGCGCGTAGGGCCAGAAGCTGCCAACCGTTTTAAGTGGGGTATCACTGGCCAGCGTACCCTGTCCCCCCACGAGAATATCGTGAGGGCCCTCTCGGCCACTGGCGCCATGGCATTCCGTGCAACGAACGCTATAGATATTTCGGCCTTCGGCAGCCGTCCCACTGCCCGGTGGGAGACCCTCTCCATCTGGTGTCACACTAATATCCCAAGCCGCAATTTCCTCCGGTGTCGGTGTCCGGCCGATGTTGAACAGTTGCGAGGTGGGCTGTGATTGTGCCGCAAGGGAACCTGAGAGCACGATTACGAGTAGCGACGCGATTCGTACGCTACACATGAACATTGCGTACGGTCCCATCCGAGAGCACTTTCCAGCTTTGGATACCGTTGTAGTGATAAGAGGACTTGGTGCCACGTGCCGCGATTAATTGGTTGCGGGTTGGCTGCACGTAACCAGTCTCGTCGGTGCATCGAGACTGCAGGACTGCTTCGCGGCCATCCCAGTTCCAATCAAAACGAAAACGGGTATGAGCCATGGGTAACACTGGGTCCTGCAGTCGGGCATCTTGCCAGGAGTGTCCACCGTCTGTGCTGATCTCTACCTTGGTGATTGTGCCGCGACCCGACCATGCCAAACCCGTGATTTCGCAGAAGCCAGGACCAGGTAAGTGCTGTCCTCCAGAGGGTCGTGTAATCAGCGATTTCGCATCCATCATAAAACTGAATTGCCGCGCTTCGCCAGTAGCTAGGAGATCGGTGTACTTGGAGGTTTCGTCCTTCGTCATGTACGGCTGATCGACAATTTTTAAACGTCGCAGCCATTTCACGTTAATGTTGCCTTCCCATCCTGGTACGAGCAACCGTAACGGGTATCCCTGCGCAGGACGTAAGGCTTCGCCGTTTTGTGCGTAGGCAACAACGGCATCGTCGTAGGCCTTAGCCAACGGCAGACTGCGGGTCATCTTGCATGCATCGGCACCCTCAACCAGAATCCAGCTCGCGCCCGACTGTAATCCAATCTCATTAAGCAGTACTGACAACTTTACGCCGGTCCATTCACTACAGCTGGTGAGTCCGTGAATCTGCTGGGCCGTTCTGTCAGATGCATCGCCCCAGTGAATACGACCATTGCCTGAACATTCGACAAAATTAATCTGAGAATGCGAAGGAAATCGTTTAAGTTCCTCAACTGTCAAGATCAACGGGCGCTCAACCATTCCGTGCAACAACAGCCGATGCTCGGTTGGATCGATGACCGGAATACCTGCATGATGACGCTCGAAGTGCAGCCCAGCTGGCGTAATTATTCCTTCCAGGTCTTGTAGAGGTGTTTGGCTACCATTATTTTCCTGACTTAGCGAGTTCCTGAAAAGTCGAACGGTTTTTTCAAATTGAGACCGGAGGCCGTACTCGCTGACCGGGCCACCCAGAAAGGACGGTCCTGGTTGAGGAACGCTCGAGGAGGGTCGACAACCAACCAGTAACCCACTCAGTGCGGCTCCCAATTGCAAGAATTTCCGTCGACCGCGCGCTAGCCGGTCGGCAGCGGATACAGGATTACTCATGTGCGGCTCCTTAACCTGAAGTGTTTCCCACAGATCCTTCATGACTATGTTCCTATGGAAAGCAAAGGGACGCAACTGTTCTAAATGTCAGAAGAGCATTCCGGTCGAACGACTTGTCAGCGATGTGGTAACTTGTGGGGCAATCCGGAATCAATCGGAAAGTTTAGGTTCTGATCTGGCATTACCCGGTATGACTGTCAAACTCATCCAGTTCTTAATTGTAAGCATCATAATTGGGATGGTTCCTTGGTCGGAAGCCGGTTTGTTGCAGACTATTGCCACGCCACGGGTGAGCGTCAGCCATGAGGCGCGGTCAATTCAACCTGGTGAGGTGGTTGAACTTGTTGTATCAGTGACTCAGCCAGTGGCAAGTGTCGAGGCGACGGCCTTCGAGCAGTCAATTTTGCTGTATCCAAGCTCCGGTCAAATGGTCTGGCGAGGTTTGATCGGTGTCGACCTCGATGTGGAGGTGCGAGAGCATTTGGTGAGTGTCACGGTCATAACCGCGGACGAGAGCCCCGTACACGTGCGTTATCCACTCACCGTGATACCAAAGCAATTTGCAACACGACAATTGACGGTGGCACCTCAATACGTCAATCCTACGCCAGAGGCGTTGGCACGCATTCAACAGGAAGCCGCTCGTACAACAACAATTTTTGAAACGCAAACTCCGCAACGTGTCTGGCGAGGTTCTTTTCTCGCACCGGTACCGGGCAAAGCCACGAGTAGTTTCGGTCGCCGCAGTGTCTTTAACGGTCAACCGCGAAGTCCTCATAGTGGTGCTGATTTCCGTGCAATCGAAGGCACACCGGTCACGGCACCTAATAGAGGACGTGTCGTGCTGCGGTCGGATCTCTATTTTTCTGGTAACTGCGTGATTCTGGACCATGGTCTCGGTCTCTATTCGTTTTTCGCCCATCTATCGGGATTTGCGGTCGAGGAAGGGGACCTCGTAGATTCTGGTGATGTCGTGGGCTACGTTGGGGCTACCGGTCGTGTGACGGGTCCACATCTCCACTGGACCGTGAGGCTAAATACGGCCCGTGTAGATCCCTTGTCACTCATGGAAGTGTTGTTCGACGACAGTGCAACATATTGATGTTTGTGCGTTTGAGGTGAGCTACGGCAAGGTCCAGATTTCGTTGGTACTGCTGTGCGGGAGGATTAATTATGAAACTCTTTACGATACTTTGTGTGTGGGTAGTGCTGCTTGGTGGCTTTCTGACCTTAGCGACTGCCCAAACTGCTGACCTAGATTCGTTACCGATTTTGCGTGACTACACGAATCACCGCGTATCAAGTTATGACGTCACCGGAGCGAATGACGATGGCAACTGGCAGAATCCTATACAAGCGGGTGAGACGCGAACCATTGCGGAGATCGAGGGGCCAGCCATTATCAGTCATATCTGGATCACGATTTCGACGCCAGAACAGTACCATCTCAAGAAAATCGTGCTACGAATGTATTGGGATGAGGAAATAACGCCGAGTGTTGAAGCGCCAGTTGGTGATTTCTTTGGCCTCGGTCTCGGTGAATATTTTTTGTACGATTCGGCGGCATTGTCGGTCGGTTCGCAAAAGGCGTTGAATACATTTTTCCCAATGCCGTTTCGACGATCGGCCCGAATTACGGTCAGTAACGAAGGAGACGAAACCGTCAACGCGTTTTACTACAACATTGACTACGAGCGACATGCTACGTTGCCACAGAACATTGGCTATTTTCATGCCCAGTACCGTCAAGCCGCGCCGAATCCCTCGTGGACGACTGACTGGAACTACAATGGGGACGAGCTTGTACTCGAGCATCGCAATCCAGACGGTGCGGACAATTACATCATTATGGAGGCCACCGGACGCGGTCATTACGTGGGAGTGACACACAGCATTCTGCAGAATCAGGGTGACTGGTGGGGTGAGGGTGACGAAATGATCTTCGTGGATGGCGGGGAAATGCCACAGATCGTCGGCACAGGTTCAGAAGATTACTATCTTGGTGCGTGGTGTTACGCCGGTTGTGGTATTAATCCATTCGGCACCACGAAACCGACCTTCGCGTTCCAACGCTTTGGCAATCCGATGAACGGTGGTGATGATCGTGGTGCGAAATGGATGGTCTATCGCTTGCATACAGAATCCCCGATTACATTTACCGAATCAATCAAGGTGACGATCGAGCATGGGCATGGCAATCACCGAGCTGATAATTTTTACACAGTAGGTTACTGGTATCAGACTGAACCACATCAACCGTTTCCAGCATTGCCGGTCGTGTCAGACAGAATTCCACAGCAGTTCGATACTGGTGGTCCGACGCTTGGTAAGCGATGACGTGCTGGATGGTTTTTCTTAATGGTTGAATGATGGCGCTACCGTTTGATGAACTTTCACTTGTGGCGTGTGCCAGGGCACTCGTGAAGATTCCCAGTGTGCTGGGTCACGAAGATGCGATGGCGATTCGCGTGCGCGATGAAATGCAACAGCTCGCGTTCGATGCGATTGAAACGGACGAGGCTGGTAATGTCATCGGGGTCGTGAATGGATCCACGCCTGGCCCCACCCTATTATTCGATGCTCATATGGATACCGTGGACGTTGTTCCCCGTGAGGTGTGGGCGCATGATCCATTCGGTGCGGAACTCGTGGATGGAAGAATCTACGGACGAGGTAGTTCAGATATGAAGGGTGCGCTGGCCGCCATGTTACACGCTGCGGGTTGCGTAGATCGGGAGAAGTTAAGAGGTCGTATCGTGGTCTCCGCTTCCGTTGGTGAAGAGCAGATTGAAGGTGCGGCACTGCGGTGTGTTATGGATCAGTACCATCCAGACTTCGTAGTCATAGGTGAATCGTCCAATTTAAATTTAGTCCGGGCGGGTCGAGGGCGAGCCGAGTTCGTACTGAAGACCCACGGTCGACCATCTCATGCCTCCAGTCCTGCTCAAGGTCTTAATGCTGTGCACGAGATGTGTAGAGTAATTGCTGAGATTGAAGCACTCCAAATGTTGGCGCACTCGTTTATTGGAAGTGGCGTGATGTGTTTGACCGACATCATTTCGATTCCTTATCCAGCCCATTCTGTTGTACCGAGCGGCTGTCAGGTGACTTACGAACGCCGTCTGATTCCAGGTGAAACACGCGAGGCCCTGGTCGATGAATTACATGCGGCCTGTGAACGTGCGAAAGCTGGGGACACGACCATTGAACTCGCTTCAATTCACTATAAGACTTATACCGGCATTGAGTGGCGTGAATCGAAATGGTATCCGCCCTGGGAACTGTCCGAAGACTCTCCTTTTATTCGAAGTGCCAAAGCTGGTCTTGATGCGGCTGGATTCAGCCCGTCGTTCGCGAGCTATCAGTTCTGCACGAATGCGGCATATAGTGCTGGTGTTGCTAATGTTCCAACGATTGGCTTCGGACCGTCATCAGAACATCTCGCTCATATCACTGATGAGTATCTCGAAGTCGCGCAACTTACTGGCGCCTGTCGAGGGTATATGGCAATTAGCGAGACCGTGCTGGGCCGTCACCAGTAGGGACTAGTACCGGAGAACCTGGCTCCGCACGTTCAACTGGATAGCGATATTTTCGCAGCAATTCATACAGTACAACCCCACCGGCAGTGGCAACATTCAGTGACCGTTTTCGTCCCAGCATGGGGATCTGTACATGTGTCTCACAAAGATCGAGTAATGCAGGACTTGTCCCTTCAACTTCGTTGCCAAATAAAAGGCAAACTGGAAAACATGGTTGCCACTTGAAGAGGTCGATGGCCGACTCCGTTGTTTCAACAGCGACCAGTTCGTATCCTCTTCCTCGAAGTGTCTGAAGTGTTGCAACAGGATCAGGAGTACGCTCCCATGCGACTGTAGTTTCTGCTCCGAGGGCCGTCTTTGTGATTTCTTTGTTGGGCGGTGACCCTGTATAGCCTGAGAGGTAAAGCGTTTCGATACAGACTGCATCGGCCGTTCGAAAAAAGGCCCCAACGTTATATAGGCTCCGCACGTTGTCTAGTATGAGAGCTACTGGTAATTCGGCGAGGCGTTCGTGCGTAACGGACTTACTCATTTTTCAGTGCGGGCTGTGTTTACCTGTTTGGTAATACTCAAGCGAGAATGGCGCGAAGGCCGCTGGCTAATCTGGATGCTCCTTCGCGCGCTGACTCGTAGTCGAGCGCACCATAGGAGATTCGCAGCGTACAACTATCTGTGATGCCAAAGGTAGTGCCCGGCATGACGGCGACTTGATGTTCGTGAATTAATCGGGTCACGAGTTCTAGTGCGCCGATGTTTTTATGTATGCGCACTAGGTAGTACATGGCACCCGTCGCAGGAGGGACTGTGCACAGGTCGGACAACTGGCTTAACTCGTCAAGGAGAACTTGGCGTGCTTTGGCCAGTGCTGGAAGGTGCAGACGGCAGTACGAGGCACCGGCTGAGAGAGCACCCAGTGCCGCGCGCTGACTTGCCGCAGGAGGCGAAATCAGGACGGTATCTTGAATTTTGTCCATCGCTCCGCTAAGTGCTTTGGGAATTACCATGTATCCGACCCGCCAACCTGCAAATCCATAGGCTTTCGAGAATGAGTACATAGAAATCGTGTGCGCACCAGCACCGGTGATGCTGCCAGGTGAAAAATGGGTAGCATCATCGTAGACAAAATACTCATATGCTTCATCGTGTATGTGGTAAATCCCACGCTCACGACATAGGGAGTTCACTTCACTCAGGACTGTTTGTGAGTACACCACCCCGGTGGGGTTGTTCGGTGAAATGGTGACAACGGCACGAGTACGAGGTGTTAAGGCGGCCCGAATTAAATCGAGCTGTAACTGGCAGTGCTCGTCGACAGCGACGGGCACTGACCGACACCCTGCCATCACCACGGCCATTTCATGATTAAAGTAGAACGGAGTAACGAGGATAATTTCGTCTCCAAAATCTGCAATGGCCAGTAAGGCGTAGACGAAGGCCATGTTACTACCGGCGGTGACTATGAGCTGGCTGTTCGGACGCACGTGGATTCCATTTTCATTAATTAGCTTTTCTTCCAAGGCTTCGATGAGTGAAGGTAAGCCCTCGACAGGACCATAACGATAGCTTGCAGGATCGTCGTGGAAGGTGGCGAGTGCGTCGATAGCCTGATGTGGCGGAGCGAACGCAACCATGCCTTGAGCCATCGAGATGGTGCCCGGAGTCCCACTGATCATACGCTCGACTACTGGCACGATCGGAGGACGAACCTCTTGAATGCGATTGGATTCACGCACGTTGATCTTCTTTCAAAATTTTCCGTTTTGACTTTATTTCGTTTGCTGCACCAATGCCCGGATCCGATCTGCGTCTGTAATGATCATTGAATATTCAGGAGGGCGTATAACTCCACCCATGAAGCAACGATCGTTTCGAAACGTCATCACGCTGTTTTTTGTTCTGGTTCCTGTAACGTGAATTTCTTTTGCGCCGGTCGTATCGAGTACTTTCTTAATGTTTTGTTCGGTAATACCACCACCAGGCATGACAATGATTTTGTCGTCAGCGTGGACCAGAAGACCATGTACTAATTCAGCGCCCTCCAATGCTGAAACTTCTTGGCCAGACGTTAAGACACGGTTAATGCCGAGTCCAATGAGTGTTTCAAGTGCAGCGATCGGGTCACGGGTCATGTCAAACGCCCGGTGAAACGTCACATTCATCGGCTTGGCAAGGTCCAGTAATACTCGCGTTCGATCGCTGTCAATGTCACCTGCCGCAGTTAGTAAACCAAACACGACGCCGTTCGATCCGAGTTGCTTGGCCAATTCAATGTCATGCTTCATCGAGGTGAATTCAGTATCAGAGTACAAAAAATCACCACCGCGCGGTCGAATCATAACCTGGAGGCCAATGCTGACTTGTTCTCGTGTTATGGCGATTGTACCGGCGCTCGGTGTCAGTCCCCCTTCGAGTAGTGCTGCGCATAGCTCTACCCGAGTCGCCCCACCTTGTTCGGCCGCAACGGCACTGTCGACAGAATCGACACAAACCTCAAAAATTGGATTCGGCATGAGTCACAACAATCAAAGGATCCGCTTTAGCGACACTAGCGCACTCCCAACAAGACTTCGATCGTTAACTGATCGAGCCGCTCATAGGGAAGTCGATGCGAAAAGATTTCGTCTCGGTCAAAGTCGTAAGACAAAAGTTTTTGCACATGGTCCTTGCTGTAAGGTTCTATCGCGAAAGCGTTAGCGTGAGCAGCAGTGACCTCCGACAGGAGAGATTGGATTTCTTGATCTGCATTCCACTGCCGAGCCTTTTCTTTCAGGATTAAGTAGGTCCGCATGCAACCACGCGCGAAATCTTTGACTCCTTCGTGGTCTTCGGTACGGTACGCGTGTGCGTCGAAGTGCCGCGGGTTTTCATAGTTCACATCTTCTAGAAACTTCACTAGAAAAAAGGCAGCTTTTGGATTGGCTGATCCAAACCGGAAATCCTGATCGTAACGACCAGGTGATTGGTCGTTAAGGTCGACATGAAACAATTTACCTGCTTCCCACGCTTGGGCGACTGCGTGGGTCATATTCAACCCGGACATTTGTTCATGCGCCACTTCCGGGTTGACGCCAACCATGTCAGGGAAAGCGAGTGTTGCAATGAATCCAAGGTATGCTCCGGTCGTTGCGAAGTAAAGGTCGCCACGAGGTTCGTTAGGTTTCGCCTCCAGTGCAATTCGATAGCCGTAATTCTGTTCGATGTTGTACTCGCATATGTAGTTAACAGCCTCGCGAAGACGCTTAATGGCCTCATCTGGCCGACGACAGGCGTCGGTCTCGGTTCCTTCACGGCCGCCCCAGATGACGTATGTGGAAGCTCCTAGTTCAGCACCTAAATCCATTGTCCGCAGCGTTTTTTGAAGTGCATAAGCTCGCACATCGGCATCATTTGCGGTGAAGGCTCCATCGCGAAAGACCGGATCAAAAAAAAGGTTGGCGGTGACCATGGATGTTACGACAGCAGCCTCATCGCACGCTTTCTTAAAATCACGGACAATTTGATTGCGCTCGGCAATGGTTGCATCGATTGGTACAAGATCGTTGTCATGTAGGTTAACGCCCCAAGCTCCAATTTCTCCGAGCAAGTGAACCAGATCGACAGGTTTGACTGGTGGGCGTACCGCATCACCGAAGGGGTCCCGGCCGCGGTTACCCACGGTCCAAAGTCCGAAAGAAAACTTGTGCTCAGGGCGTGGCTTATAGGAATCAGTACTCATATGTATCACTCACTGTTGAGGTTAAGTGTACGCTACTTTTTTTAAGGCTGGGTACAGTGATCGATAGCGGGTGTAATGGTCCGTCATACGCTTCGCCGTCTTCACGTCAGGATCTACGCGACTTGCCACGGTTACTGTTTGGTTGCACGCCTCATCGACAGATGACCAGACACCAGTTCCGACACCAGCGAGTAGGGCAGCCCCGTACGCTGCGCCGTCCTCTGCGGTGAGGGTTAAGACCTGTTGACCATAAACGTCAGCTTGAATTTGTTGCCAGAGAGTAGACCTCGCTCCACCACCGCCTAGACGAATTTCCTGAACTGGCACTTTCATTTCCTCAAAAATGGTAAACGAGTCACGTAGACTAAACGCGACACCCTCAAGGATTGCACGGACAATATGAGCACGTGTATGGCTGACAGTAAGCCCAACGAGTGCTGCACGGGCATTCGGATCTAGGTGTGGTGTTCGTTCACCCATTAAGTAGGGTGCCCACAAGAGGTCATCTGCGCCAGCACCAACTGTGGCTGCCTCATCACATAGCTGTTCGTAAGGGTCTCGGTCATCATCGCTCACGGTGCCGAATTCGTTGTGGAACCACCGTAGTGAAAGACCCGCCGCTTGTGTCACGCCCATGACGTGCCAGCGATTTGGCACAGCATGACAGAACGTGTGTACGCGCCCCTCTGGGTCAAGTGCTGGCCGATCCGTCGCGGCGAAAACCACTCCTGAAGTCCCAATGGTTGCACTGACAGCACCAGGTTGCACGATTCCCATGCCAACCGCGCCGGCAGCTTGATCTCCACCACCCGCGACGACTGGAGTCTTAACAGGTAAACCAGTGGCACTCGCAGCGTCTGCAGTTATTTCTCCAGTCACGTCAGGTCCCTCGAAGACACTCGGCAGATGGTCCAGAGACAGGTCTGTTGCATCCAATATCTCAGGTGACCATCGTCGACTGGCCACGTCGAAGAGCAGGGTTCCCGATGCATCAGCAACGTCAGTGGCGTATGCTCCCGTCAGGCGTAAGCGGATGTAATCCTTCGGGAGGAGCACACGTTTAACTTGAGTCCATTCGTTCGGTTCGTGTTCGCGAACCCAGAGAAGTTTTGGCAGGGTAAACCCTGTGAGGGCTGGATTGGATGTGAGTTCGATGAGGCGAGCTGCCCCAATCGTGTCGGTTAGCCATTGGCACTGTGTTTGGGTACGTTGGTCGCACCAAATGATCGCCGGGCGCACAACGGAGCCACTTGCATCAAGCAAGACGGCCCCATGCATCTGACCCGAGAGTCCAATTCCGGTCACCGTGTCTGGGTCGAGAGCGCCTTGCTTAAGCACAGATCGAATGGCGATTTGACTTGCTCGCCACCAATCCTCCGGTGCTTGTTCAGCCCATCCGGTCTTTGGTGATGCGAAGGGCTCGTGATTTTCGGTCGCCGATGCTAGAACCTTGCCTTGCTCATTAATTAAAATTGCTCGACTCCCGCCGGTTCCGACATCAATACCCAGAAGTGCCATCGTAAGAGTAAGGATAACTCAGGAATGAGAAAAAATTTTGGAACTGGCCTAGTGGTCGCGACATCGCTATCATGGCATGATATTGGCATTGTTGACCGCGTATACGATGGGTTTAATGGAGTCCGTAACGGGTTTTGACGTTACGAGGGATAAGGAAAAGGTGCGATATGACTGGTAACGGGCTTGGATTGTCACGCAGACGTTTTCTAGGCGGTTCGATGGCTGCTGCTGTTGCTGGGATTTCCAGCGATCTATTCAATATGAGCTTGGAGGCGCAAACCCGATCAGTGTCGGCGCTGCCACTCGACGAGTTGCGTCCGATGGGTGCACTCGATGAGGCATATTGGTGGAAGGTGCGGTCCCAGTTCAATATCGTCGACGGCTTAGCTTTTATGAATAACGGCACACAAGGACCAATGCCGCGGGTTGTGAGGGAGAAGAATGAACGTATCCTGCGAGAGATTGCAGAGGATCCGAGTGACAATTATCGTCGGGATGAGATCAACGCAGTTCGTGACAAGGTTGCGCAATTCGTTGGTGCTTCGGCGGCTGAGATTGCTTTGACACGCAGCACGACTGAGGGCATGAATATCTTTGCGCATGGACTCGACTGGCAGGAAGGCGACGAGGTGTTGTGGAACACGCATGAACATGGAGGGGGACGGGGTCCATATCTAACGCTCATGGAACGTCGCGGGATTCGCCCTGTCGTCATCGAACTTCCGTCTCCACCGGAAAGCCAGGAGCAGATTGTTGACCTGTATGAAAAGGCGATCACGCCACGGACCCGCGCGATTATGGTGAGTCATATTACGTACGTGACGGGTTTGGTCACGCCAATCAAGCTGTTGTCAGAAATGGCCCATCGGCATGGGATACTAGTTTCCGTGGATGGAGCGCATCCACTTGGCATGCTGGACCTCAATTTCCATGACATGGGTTGCGATCATTATGCCGCGGCCGGTCAAAAATGGCTGCTTGCGGGTGGCGGCACAGGCGTGTGCTATATCAAACAGGAAATCCAGGATCAAATCTGGCCGCTCATGGGTCGTCCGCCTGGAGAAAATGCTACGGCTACGCGATATGAGTCAGTTGGGCAGCGTAATGTTCCCTCCTTACTCGGCATGGCAGATGCCGTTGACCTGCAATTAACGATAGGAAAACAAAACATCGAGGAGCGCGATCGATATCTCAGTAATCGGTTGAGAGCTGGCCTCAATGAAATTCCTGGCGTTCATCTTTGGACCTCAAGCGATCGTGGCTTAAGTGCTGGTTTAACCTTGTTTTCCATTCACGATATTCCGATGGCAAACATTGTGAGGGCGTTATCGACCGAGTACCGTGTGCACATCAGAACCATGGGTACAGGTAATTTGAACGGGGTTCGGGCTTCAACGCACTTCTACAACATGCCGCATGAAGTGGATCAATTACTTGAGGGGGTACGTCATATCGCTGCAAACGCAAGCGACTACATGGCCGCGTAGACGTGATTGTGGCCGTTATGACGGAAACTAGTTAGTTAGTGTTGACTTATACGAAGGCTCCTGTAGGCGGGATTGGTGACCGGGGAGTCATGAACTAGGGGAGACTGCAATGTTCAAATTTTGGCTTAAGGCGTCGCTGGTGTTGGCGTTACTCGTTGGTGTGTCCTGTGGCGGCACTGAACCAATGGAGTCGGTTGCTGATGTTGCCCCAAGTGAAGATGAGATCGTCGAGCAAGCCCGCGGTATTCACGAGCGAGTGCTAACGATCGATACACACGACGACATTCCATTTAATTTCGCTACTGAGGAAGTAGACCCTGGTGTGCGAGGTGAACGCCAAGTTGATCTTCCGAAGATGCGGGAAGGTCTTCTTGATGTTGGTTATTTCGTAGTTTTTGTTGGTCAGACGCCACGCACGCCTGAGAATTATGAGAAAGCAAAGTCCGACGCAATGATGAAGTTTGATGCGATTCACCGCATGACTGATGAAATGTATCCGGACGAGATTGGATTTGCTAATACAGCCGACGAAATCGAGAGCATCCACGCAGCCGGGAAATTAGTGGCGACAATCGGTATCGAAAACGGCTACGTGATTGGTAAGGACCTCTCGTTAGTTGAGAAGTATCACGATCTCGGTGCTCGGTATATGACGCTTGCCCATGGTGGGCACAATGATATCGCGGACTCTGCCACTCCTCGAGCTGATGAACCTGAGTCCGAACATGATGGCTTAAGTGAGTTTGGTGAGGAAGTAGTAGCCGAGATGAATCGTGTTGGCATGATGGTTGATGTCTCGCATATCTCAAAGCAGGCGATGCTTGACGCCGTTGTGGCATCACGCGCGCCGGTCGTTGGTTCGCATTCGAGCATGCGAGCGATCAATGATCATCCACGCAATATGGATGACGAGCAGTTGCTTGCCCTGAAAGACAACGGTGGCGTCATCCAAACGGTTGCCTTAGGTTCTTTTGTTAAGTCAGCTTCGCCTGAGAGACAGGACGCGATTGCGACACTGCGTGAGGAGATGGGAATTGAGGGCCGCAACGTTGCGCGTAGTCTTGCCGAACAAGAATTGAGCGAGGATGAATATGAGGCACGCCTGACCGAGTACGAGACACGCTTGGCGCAAATTGACGAGCAGTGGCCACCCGCAAATGTTGCGGACTTCGTAGACCACATTGATCATGGGGTTGATCTCATCGGCATCGACCATATCGGGATTAGTTCAGATTTTGATGGTGGTGGTGGCATTGTTGGTTGGAATGATGCAAGCGAAACGGGCAATGTGACCTTAGAGTTGGTGCGGCGCGGCTATAGCGAGGAAGAGATCGCAAAGCTTTGGGGTGGGAACCTGCTTCGGGTGCTACGGGAGGCGGAGCGCATTGCCAGCGAGATGCAAGGTGAGTAGAGGCGCTAGTCTCTCTAGATGTAGGAAATCAATGCGAGGTTGACTGTGATGTCAGGTACGACTTTTGACCAGTTGCCATCTTCGGCGAGGCTCTGGATATTTGCGAGTGATCGTGCGTTGTCCTCGGTGGAGGCCGAGCGCTTACTAGCCGACATCGACGTGTTTCTGGATGACTGGACAGCTCATCGCACGCACCTCACTGCGGCAC
Source organism: uncultured Acidobacteriota bacterium (assembly GCA_913052135.1). Lineage (GTDB taxonomy): Bacteria > Acidobacteriota > Vicinamibacteria > Vicinamibacterales > UBA823 > UBA8106. The sequence continues at coordinate 10,627 of CAJXDY010000014.1, read as the reverse complement.
GAGATTTCCGGTATGAGCGCTTTCTCATGATCGGGGTTGATGAATCCCAAGCCGGTGCGTCTGGGTGTTCGATTGATTCACTGGTGCGGCATGTGAAACAGCTGGAACAAGAACTTGGTGTGACGTTTATTGACAGTGCACCGGTTCTCTTTCGTGAGGCAAAAGGGATCCAGCGAGTATCGCGAGACCAGTTTGCCGAACTGGCGGAATCGGGTGCTGTAACTCTAGACACGCTGGTGTTCGATAACACGGTCGCTACCGTCGGTGACTTACGTGCGGGATGTTGGGAAGTTCCTGCACGTGAAGCTTGGCAAGGTCAAGCCTTCTTTGAGACGGTTAAATAGTGCAATGCTTTACTAGGGTGCAGACTATCGAATGTGACTAATTGTTAGGCGGCCGCCTCGGATTGTTGCAGATCTCTCCGGATTTGTAAGAAACGAAGGGTACCTTCTATTACCAACCAGGCAGCGAGCACAAGTAATCCTACCCCTATCACGAAGAGAAGTAATTGGTCTTTCAGATAAAACGTTCGGATATTTGCCGCCATCGCTGCGATCGTTGTGATCAGCATGAAAACCATCGGGATAAATGTATACAGACAATTCTTACGGCGAATTACGAGATATAACGTGACTGTGATGAGTGTTAATCCTCCAAGCAGCTGATTCGTTGTTCCAAAGAGCGCCCAGAGTGCAAGTCCAGCTGATTGCCCGTCGATTTTGAAGAAGGCGAATAACCCGATTGCCACAACTGCGAGTGCAGATGAGATATAGCGACCTGCGAGCCAAGGCATGCCAAGCGTTTCCGAAACTTCTTGGAGATTGTAACGAAGGAGGCGAGTGGCAGAATCCAACGTCGTCAACGCGAATGAAACGGCAACCAGCGCAATGAAAGCACTGCCTAAAGCAGTCGGAATACCTAGTTGGTTTAGAAAGAGCGCAGATCCATTAATGAATGCGTTCATGCTTTGACCAAGTCCTTGGGCCACATTCCAACTTGCATAGTGTGCTTGCCAGGCTTCAGCGTTGATGAAACCGGCCGTGCAGGCCATCACAGCAACGAGCCCGAGCAGGCTTTCTCCGATCATCGCGCCGTATCCGATAAACGGGGCGTCAGTTTCTTTATCTAGTTGCTTGGCCGTTGTTCCGGATGAGACTAATGCATGAAAGCCGGAGATCGCGCCGCAGGCAAGAACGATAAATACAAAAGGAAAAAGTGGTGGTGCGCCTTCCGGATTGAGGTTAAGGGGTGGGGCAACGAAATCTGGCCGTAAGAGAAAGAAGCCGCTAAACAACAGTGCCAGTCCCAAGTAGAGTAAGAGTGCGTTCAGATAATCTCGAGGCTGAAGCAGTAACCAAACGGGCAAGATTGAGGCGACAAAGGCGTAGGCGAGCATTATGGTGGCCCACGTGTCTGAAGCAAGATTCGGTGTGGGAAGTTTCAGACCAAGTATGATTGCACCGAGACTTAAAGTGAAAGCCACCAAAGTTACCGGTAGTAATTTAATACCTTTTTTATAGAGGAGCGCCCCCATAACAAGAGCCAGGGCGATTAGCGAGAAACTAGGGAGTACGGTCTCAGGATAAAAATCGGCCGTGAACAACTGTGCCACGATTTGGACGAAGACTCCCATGGCAAGAGAAATGAAGAAGATGATTAAGATGTGAAAAAGGCTTTTCGCCCGTGATCCAATGACTGATTCCGTAATCTTTCCGATTGACTGACCTCCAGAACGGACACTCAGCACAAGTGCAGTGAAATCGTGCACCCCACCAATCAGTATGGTCCCGAAAACCACCCAAAACAGGGCTGGCACCCAGCCCCAAATTACAGCGATGGCTGGCCCCAGCATGGGTGAAAGGCCAGCGATTGAAGCGTAATGGTGACCGAATAATATGTACCGCCGGCATGGTACGTAATCGAAACCGTCGTATTTTGTGTGGGCTGGTGTTTTGGCCTCCGGATCAAGTTCAAACACGCGATTGGCGATTCGAAGGGCGTAATAGCGGTACCCGAGCCAATACAGGACGAAACACACGAGCACGACGAAAATAGTCATGTGCAGTACATGCTATTGACGAGCTTGTTGTTTCGCAAGTAGTCTGGCTCTTAATTGATGTCTGAACTCTCCCAAAAAGTGTCCGCCTTACGTGCGCTATTGCACGATCTCAAGCGTGTCGTGGTCTGTTTCTCGGGCGGCGTCGACTCAGGCTACCTAGTTGCAGAGTCGTTTGCTGCCCTCGGCAAGGAAGCCTTGGCGTTGACGGCTGTTTCACCGAGTCTTGCGCCGGAAGAGGGGGCCCATGCACAGCGACTTGCAAAAGAAATAGGGGTGCGGCACCTCCTCGTTGAGACTCACGAATTAGACGATCCTCGGTACACTGCCAACCCAGTCAATCGCTGCTATTTCTGCAAGACCGAAACCTATGGTGCGGCAATCGAACATGCGCATGGTCTCGGTGTGCCACATGTACTTGATGGGTTTAATCTGGACGATCGTGGGGATCATCGTCCAGGGCGACAGGCCGCGGTCGAATATGGTGTGCGATCACCGCTTGATGAACTCAATTTCACAAAAACTGATATTCGAGAAGCGGCACGCCATATCGATTTGCCGATTTGGGACAAGCCAGCGCTAGCATGTCTGTCCAGCCGGGTGCCTTACGGCACAGAGATCACGCGGTTCAAGTTAGAGCAGGTAAACGACTGTGAGCAGGTATTACACACCCATGGATTTCGTGTTTGTCGTGTACGGCACCATGGTGCGATGGCTCGCATTGAGGTGTTACCTGACGAGATCGAACGCTTACTGTTACCGGCAATGCGTGAGGTTGTCGTCCGAGAGTTTCGAGCTGCCGGCTTCCACGAAGTGACGGTGGACCTTCAGGGTTATCGGCCTGGTTCATTAAACGAAGCAGTTTTGTTCAAGGATTCGACGATGAGCATCGTGTCTCTTACGTCAGGTTCTTAAGCACGAATGATTCCTATCTTGCGACTTCTGGTTTTTCAATTTCTTCTAACGCTTCGACAAAGCGGTCCACATCTTCAAAAGTGTTAAAAATGTGAAGTGAGACTCGCACACCGCGACCGCGCGCCGCTGTCAAGATGTTCCTTTGCGTGAGTGCCTTTACAACCTCTTCCGGATTTTGCACTACAACTATTGTGATACCGGCGCGATCACATCGATCGCTTGGCGATGCAATCTCAAAATTTCTATTGTGCAAAGCGTCGTGTAAGTAATCAGTGAGTTCGTGAATGCGAGCTTCAATGTGGCTCGGACCAATCTTCACGAGCAGATCGAGGGCAGCACCAAGTGAAAAAATGCCAGCGAAATTCGGACAGCCCACTTCAAGTGCGGCTGCGGTGTTCTTCAGGTCCAGTTTATTATTTATTAGCAGCTCTGGCTGACGGGCACTGAGCCAGCCCGCGATGGGGAAACGATCCGACTGTATATGCTGTTTGGCTAGGTAAATGACGGCAATGCCATAGCCGGCCATCGTCCACTTGTAACCACTGAAAACGAGAGCGTCAATCTGCGCATCGTGCACATCGAGTGGAATGGCTCCGATGGATTGTGAAGCGTCGACAGCGAGTAGAATGTGCCGGTCGTGGCAGAGTTGTCCCAATGCGATGAGATCCTGATAAAAGCCGGTCCTGTATTGCACAGAACTCGTGACAATTACACGCGTCTCTGGTGAGATTGCACGTTCGATTTTTCGCATTGGAAGCAATCCTGCCGGGTCCGACTCAATGAATCTCATCGTCGAGCGCTGCTGGAGCCAAGGGAGCGTGGACGACGGAAATTCGTCGGCCAGCGTAAGAATTTCACCTTTGCTTCCGAACATTTGAGCTACTAGATTCATGCCGTGCGACGAACTGAAAGTGAATGCGATTTCTTCAGGGTTCGCGCCAATAAAGTTAGCTGTTTTCCCTCGGACGGTTTCCACTTCTGCTAACCATCCATCCCAAGGTACATCGCCTTGAGAGGCCATTTCTTCGTAGTAGCGGATTCCAGCCCGACTGGCCGGAATCGAAATTGGCGGGGCACCTGCGGTAGCCAGATAGACAAATTCCTTAGCGGCAGGAAACAGGTCACGAATTGTGTTCCAATTAGGTTTGGTCATGAGTTAAGGAATGTATCTAAAAGGGTTCTCGGTGGTTAATTAATCATACTCCGGTGGCTAAACAGAACTTAGTTGAGATTTTGGATTCTCATCTTGAAGTGAACTGCCGGTAAAATAGCTTTCTCGAAAAACTAGGTCACTTCCAACGCAGGAGAGTCGATCATGAGGATGCGTACATTATGGGTAATGGTGATCGGGTGTGCCATCACGATTGGGTGTGGTGGCGACATGCCGAACACATCTGACCCGTCCGGTCAAGTGGTGGCGCCGGCTGAACCCGTATCGGTTGATAAGAATGACTACCCAGTTTTTCCAGAGAAGGACCTGAATGCCGATCCAAGTGTTTCCGCTGATGCTGGCGGTGCTGGTTTTGTCGGTAACGATTGGGAAACTAATACCGCTTTCGATCTGATGGGTGATCCGCATGCCGTGAAAGGTGGCCAATTCCATTCTCACGAACGTGACTTTCCGACCACGTTTAGGTACCACGGTCCCAACACAAGCGAGTTTGACTTAATGCTTAATGGCATGGTTTACGAGAGCTTGCTGACTCTGCATTCCACCACGAATCAATGGATTCCGTCGATTGCGACCCACTGGCAGATTTCAGATGACCATATGACCTTTCGATATCGAATCAATCCCAACGCACGTTTTTCAAATGGGGAAGCGGTAAGGTCTGAAGATGTCATCGCAACTTGGGATTTGATGATGGATGACGGCCTTCAGGATCCTGGTTCCAAGCTGGTTTACTCGAAGTTCGAACGGCCGGTAGCCGAGAGTCCGTATATTGTGCGAGTTACCAGCCAACAGTTGAACTGGAGAAATTTCTTATATTTTTCTGGTATGCCGATATATCCGGCCTCTGTACTCAAGACGGTCGATGGTGCGACGTATATTTCCGATTACAACTACAAGATGTTGCCAGGCTCTGGGCCGTACCTGGTTAACGAAGCTGACATCGATCGCGGAAATCGTGTGATTATTCGACGCCGGCCTGATTACTGGGCGGAAAGTCATCGAAGAAATATAGGCTTAAGTAACTTTGACGAGATCCATCAAATTGTCGTTCGGGATGACAACCTGGCATTTGAAATGTTCAAGCGAGGTGATCTTGATTACTACTATGTGAACGTCTCGAGAGAGTGGGTCGAAGAACTCGATATCGAACCCGTCCAGCGTGGACTTTTACAGAAGCGCAAGGTATTCAATGAGTATCCCTTAGGTCTCTCAGGTATTGCGTTCAATACGAGACGGGCACCATGGGATGATCGTCGAGTACGTCAAGCCTTGACGCATCTCTATAACCGTGAGCAGTTAATTGAGAAGCTGTTCTTTAACGAATACACACCAAAGAATACATATTTTTCTGGTCCATATAAGAATCTTGATAATCCGAGAAACCCGTACGACCCAGCACGCGCGGTAGAGTTGCTAGCCAATGCCGGTTGGACGGAGCGTGATACCCAAGGGCGGCTCATTAAAGACGGTCGTCCACTTACCGCGGAATTACTCTACGGACAGCAGGGACTGGAGCCCTCATATACGATCTTCCAGGAAGATCTACGACGTGTTGGTATCACGCTGAATCTTCGGCTCGTGACGTTCGAGACGATGATTCAACTTATCGACGAACGACGCTTTGATCTGGTGGCCGTTGCCTATACGGGTTTGTTGTTTCCAAATCCAGAGACGACAGTGCATTCATCGTTGGCAGATCCCGACAACACGAACAACATTACTGCTGTCAAGAATGACCGTATTGACGAATTGCTGGAAGCGTACGATAAAGAATTCGATCAAGGAGCTCGCGAAACGATCATTCGTGAAATTGATGGAATTCTGGCAAATCTACACCACTATATTCTCGGGTGGGAGGCGCCGTTCTATCGGATTGCGTTTTGGAATAAGTTTGGTCAACCAGATGGCTATTTGTCTCGTTTTGGGTACTACCGAGATCCGTTGACGCTGTGGTGGATCGATCCTCAGCAAGAAGCGCGTTTCCGTGAAGGCATGGGGAGTGCTTCCAGTACACTTGAGGTGGGTGAGACAGATGTGCACTACTGGGAGCAGTATGTCGAACGGATTGGGCAGGAATTACCGGCACCAGGGATCGAGTAGCAAGTCGGCCACCCAAGGAGCTATTCTAACGTCCCTCCGGTTTAGGGTCGTTACAACTGTCGCGCTATGTGTAACCGTCATGTAATGACTACATCATGACCGCTTACTTTCTTAGGCGTGTTTTGTTGATCATCCCAACTTTCATCGGGATCACAATGGCGGTTTTCGTCATTATGCATTTTGTCCCTGGAGGTCCAGTTGAACGTCAAATAATGCAGTACAGGATGGCTGTCATGACCGAGGGTGCAGTAGCCGGCGGTGGTACTGAATTTGCGGTTTCGTTACCACAGGATGCGATCGATGAAATTCGACGCTTTTACGGTTTTGATAAACCCGTACATGTGCGGTACGGCCAATGGTTATGGAATATAGTGCATTTTGATCTCGGCAATTCTTACGTCTATCAGGAACCTGTTTGGGATGTTATCAAGTCGAGATTTCCGGTCTCGATTTTTTTAGGGTTAACCGGATTTCTATTGAGCTATATGGTCTGTATTCCACTTGGAGTCATGAAAGCTGTTCGGCACGGTAGTCGTCTTGATTTCGTGAGCAGCGTGATTGTATTTCTTGGATATTCAGTGCCTGGTTGGGCCCTTGGGACGGCGCTACTTGTGCTGCTTGGTGGTGGTAGCTTTTGGAACGTATTTCCGCTTGGTGGGTTTCGTCCATTTAATTGGGAGTACCTTAGTGTAGGTGGCAAAATCTTCGCCCAACTCCATCATATGTTCCTACCAGTCTTGTGTTACATGGTGGGTTCTTTCGCCACGCTGACAATTCTGACAAAAAATTCCCTCATGGAAAATCTTAGCCAAGATTACGTTCGTACTGCTTTCGCGAAGGGGTTATCTGAGCGGCGAGTGGTCTTTGTCCATGCCTTACGCAACTCGATTATTCCGCTCGCGACTGGTTTGGGACACGCGTTCAGTTTGGTGCTGGCTGGTTCTTTTCTGATTGAAAAAGTTTTCAACATTGATGGGATGGGTTACTTGGGCTACACCTCGATTCTGCAGCGTGACTACCCCGTAGCACTGGGTATTTTGGTTGTTGGCAGTTTACTTATGTTGATAGGGAACATTTTATCCGACGTAATTTACACAGTAGTCGATCCACGCATACGGTTTAAATGAATGATCGAATTTCCGAAAACCCTGAGGTGTTGGTGGCATCCAGCGAACTAAACAAACAGCACGGAGGGTCAGTCCCTTCGGAATCGATTATTCGTAAACGCCTACGTAAGTTTAAGCGGTTGAAGCGAGGTTACTGGTCGTTTGTCGCGATCCTCATTGCTTATGTGGTTTCATTTTTTCTCCCGATGCTGGCGAACAATAACGCGATTATCGTGAAGTACGAAGATAAGCTGTATTTCCCCTTACTTGAGGTTTATCAAGCGACCCAGTTTGGTCAAAGTGCAATTGGCGAGGCGAACTATCGGGCGCTTCGGGAACAATTCACTTTGGAAGAATCCAGTGATTGGGTGTTCATGCCGCCATACCCGTATGGCCCCAATGAATCGCTGCTTGACGAGTCCGGATTTCCACCACATCCACCGACGAAACAACACCTCTTCGGGACTGACGATCGAGGACGCGACGTCTTTGTACGCTTGGCTTACGGTTTCCACATTTCAGTTACATTCGCCATTCTCGTCACATTGGTTAGCTATGCCTTAGGCATTGTTGTTGGTGCAACCTTAGGGTATCTGGGAGGAACGCTTGACCTGCTCGGGCAGCGCACTATTGAAATCTGGTCATCCCTACCGTTTCTCTATACGGTGATCATTGTGAGTTCCATCATTGTGCCGGTGTACTTACCAGGACGAAACCAGCTTCTTCAACCGGCATTCTGGTTACTGGCAATTATCCTGTCTGCTTTCGGTTGGACGGGTATTACCTATTACGTGCGGGGCGAGTTCTATCGAGAGAAGGTTAAGGACTATGTGGGTGCAGCTCTCTCGATGGGTGCTTCTGAGCCGACCATTATGTTTAAGCACATTCTTCCCAATGCATTAACTTCGGTTGTTTCATTTGCTCCGTTTGCCATCGTGGCGAACATCGGTGCGTTGGTTGCGCTCGATTTCTTAGGTTTTGGTTTACCTGCACCCACACCGAGCTGGGGTGAACTAATTGGTCAAGGTATGAACAACTTGACGAAGTGGTGGCTTGTGCTTTTTCCGCTGGCGGCGGTGTTTGTGACATTGCTACTGGTGGTTTTTATCGGTGAGGCCATCAGGGAAGCCTTCGATCCGAAAGAATTTTCTCGATTACGATGACAACAGGTACGTCTGACGAGAACTTGGTTATGCCCGAGAAATCCCTACTGCAAGTGCGTGATCTGCGTACCTATTTTGAAACCGAAGGTGGCACGGCCAAGGCAGTCAACGGTGTTGATTTCGATATTCGTAAGGGTGAGGTTCTGGGTTTGGTTGGCGAATCTGGCTCTGGCAAAACTGTTACTGCTTTAAGTGTGCTCAGACTCGTTCCTGATCCCCCAGGGAAGATTGTGGCCGGCAGTGTGCACTATAAGGGACGTAATTTATTACAACTTACTTGGGACGAAATTCGCCAGGTGCGCGGCAAAGACATTAGCATGATTTTTCAGGAACCAATGACCTCGTTGAATCCGGTCTTCTCGATCGGCATGCAAGTTAGCGAGGTCATATTGGCACACGAAGCCTGTTCGAGGGCTGAGGCATTCGACCGTAGTGTGAGGATGCTTGAATTGGTCGGCATTCCTGACGCTAAATTACGTATGAGGGACTACCCACACCATTTCTCAGGTGGTATGCGACAGCGTGTGATGATTGCGATGGCACTCGCGTGTAACCCGTCATTACTCATCGCCGACGAACCCACCACGGCGCTGGATGTGACCATCCAGGCGCAGATTCTTGAATTAATAGTGCAGGTGAGAGCGCAACAGGCCGAGGCCGCTGTTTTACTCATCACTCACAACTTAGGTGTGGTGGCAGAGACATGTGACCGAGTTATGGTCATGTACGGTGGAAAGATCCAAGAAATAGCCCCAGTCGAAAAAATTTTTAGTGGAGCCCTTCACCCCTATACACAAGGATTACTTGCGTCGTTGCCGCGGGTCGATGGTGACAGGGCTGAGCGATTGAAAACCATTCCCGGCGCAGTTCCTAGCATCCACGACCTTCCGTCGGGTTGTAAGTTCTGTACCCGTTGTGACATGAAAGTCGACGAGTGCGAGACAGTTGAACCTGAACTCATCGAGGTTGCGCCTGGTCATTTGGTGCGATGCCATCTTGTGAACGCATAATGGAACCTTTGCTTGAAGTTGATGACCTGAGGGTTCGGTTTCCAGTGCACGGCGGGGTCTTGTTACGACAGATTGCTGAAGTAAAAGCGGTTGACGGGGTGTCCTTTAGCCTGAATCGTGGCGAAACGCTTGGCTTAGTAGGGGAATCGGGTTGTGGCAAGAGCACCATTGGTCGTGCCATTGTCAATATTCTGCACGCCATGAATTACGGCGTAAAAATTTCAGGACGCATTGTGTATCATCATAAATCCCGTTCTGTCGATCTGGTATCACTCAGTCGCTCAGAGATGAGGCCATTTCGAGCTGATCTCCAGATGATTTTTCACAATTTCCAATGATCTGATAATGCTCCTTTTGGCGGCAAGCTGATCGCCGGCAGCAAACTCGGCCTTGGCCAGTAAGTACAGCGCTTCAGCCATATCAACCGGCGCCAGGCTGACGACTGCCTTCCGTTCGCGAATGGCAAGCGAACGACTTCCCATATTCTCGTACAGACCTGCGAGCTTTTGGTGTATGGGGATTTCAAAGGGATAGATATAGACGGCACGATCGAGAGCCTCCGCGGCAGCAGCGAGGTTGCCGAGTTCTTCATAAAGGGTCGAGAGTTCCGTGTTTGCCAAGTAGTTCTTTTGGTTGATGGCGGTCAGGGTGGAAAGCTCTTCGGTAGCGCGGTGGGTATCGCCGTTCTTTTTGGCGATCATCGCTAGGTGCCAATATGGAGAATCGATTTCGGCATACTCAGGGAATAGACGTTTCGCTGCTTCAAGATACGGGACTGCTTCGTCCAGGCGTTCATCGCCGAGCAAGAATGCCCCGTAGGATAGCTGCGCGCGAAAGTCGCCAGGGTTTTCCTCGGCAATTCTCCTTAGGTATTCAGGGGACTTGGGGGTACGGGAGTCGCTATTGGCTTCTTCATCAAGAATTGGGCGAAGTGCCGTTAGTTGTTTCGAAAAGAGTTCCTCAACATAAGTATTGAAAGTCTCGTCGAAAACATCAGGACTAGCTCCGATAATTGTCTTGAACGATTCCGTGGTCGATAGCCCGTTCTTGTAGCCGTCAAGCAATCCGAGGATGGCCCCGAAGCCGTAGTCACGGTCGATCAG
>CAJXDY010000013.1:0-50532 GCA_913052135.1 uncultured Acidobacteriota bacterium | reverse complement strand
GTGTGTAACACTTCATCGATACTTGTGATCTGGATTTCACCACCTGGACGTCCAAGCTGCACTCGAGGTGAGAATTGACATCCAGCATTCGTGATCGTTGGAGAGACAACTTCACCCGCCGGCAACCCCACCACCGTCACGACTGCATTAGCCAGTCCACCTAATGCATCGACGAACAGAGACTCATCAGGCACTTCCTGACCGCAGACGTCCTGATTTGTCGTGACCGTCAAAGGAGGCAATGAACCAACGGCCGATGTGCTAACACGGCCAACAATTTTCCCCAGCGGCTGTCCATGTAAGCTAGCCACCGAAAAAATGATCGCGAGTGCAACGTAATTTGCTGCGCTTATGGCGCCGCGCGAATAGGATCGAGATACTCCCATATCAGATACCCAACTCCTTGTACGTGCTGGCGTTGTCTGTTAAGAATCGGAATGCGTACACCTAGGGCAATCGCTATCGCGCCTGTACGTGTAATACCTTTTCTAATCTGTGGCGTGATCGCGAGTCTATCACTGACACCATTAAGTTCGGCACCAACAGTCCAAGTACTAGGCAATCCTGAAAGGTCTTTACCCCCATACAAGTTATAGACAAACTCCATTTCATCACTAGCCCCCCCGACAGGAAGCTCCAATTTCACCTGACCTTGGATAATCAAGTCTCGCACGCTAATTCCACTAGAAAGATAAGGCTCAAAGACGGTGGCACCACCACCGAGCCCACTCAACTCACTTCCCGTGGGGAACTTCACCTCTAATCCACCACTAAGAATGCGAGTGGATGCCTCATTCGTATGCAGAACATACTTACCGGCAACAGTGAAGTCTCCGAAGCCGGAAGCTCGCCGAGATCCTTCCGCTAAACTTTGGACGGGAATGCCAATCTCGGCATGTCCTCGTCGGCCAATCCTCCGCTCATAGACCGTTCGAAGCCTCAGGTCAGTGCCACCATCAGCCTTATGCGAAACGCTTGGCACAATGACGACCTCATTCTCTGGAAAAGCCTTTTCGGTGAAAATAGGCCGGGAAAAATTTAGATTACCCATCGGCCAGCCCGGCTCGTCACAAAATGATCTGACGTAACCCACTAGGGCCTGAATCTGTTCAGGAGAGAGAGAGTCACCATACCCTGGCATCTGCGACGAAAGACCCGCAATCGGACCGCCATAAGCAATCACCAATTCCCAGTCCGCATCAGGTTCAGATGTCGTCACCGGACAGTCAGTGAAGTCCATTGGCTCGACGGTCACGGTCGGTATCTCAACCAGACCGGTACCATCTGAAGCATGACAACTCGCGCACCACGCTCCGTACATTTCTGAAGGATCCGTAGGAATCTGTGCACCACAGATGGAAGCGCACCAAAACACACTCACAAACACTACCCTTGGCACATAACTCAAGCGCACAGGCGCACTATAGACACTTCAAGTGCCTCAAACAACTACTGAATGAGTCTGAAACTCAGACTGAGACTCAATCTCCTGACTGGATAACGACCAGAACATACAGAAGCCGTTGCAGCCAGCTACAAGTTCGATGAGTTCTTCGACACAGCCTTGGGCGCATCCGGCAAATTAGGGGTGAAATCTTCTCCTGGATTGATGAATCGATCGTGTTCCAGTTTGTACTGGATCACATAAAGCCGATGGTATCGTCCGGATTTCTCAAGCAAACTGCGATGCGTACCGCGTTCGACAATGCGACCATCCTCAATGACCAAAATTTGATCAGCGCTTTGAATGGTCGACAAACGATGCGCAATGACTAACGTTGTCCGGCCATGACGCAACGATCTCAGGCCGTCCTGAATCATGGCTTCACTCTCACTATCAAGACTTGATGTTGCTTCGTCAAGAATCAGAAGTCGCGGATCGGCCAAGATCGCTCGCGCAATGGCAATCCGCTGCCGTTGTCCACCGGACAATTTGATTCCGCGCTCTCCGACAACTGTTTCGTAACCCTTCTCAAAATTAAGAACAAATTCTTCACAATGCGCGAGACGACCAACCGTCCGAATCTCTTCCAGCGAGGCGTCCATTCGAGCAAATCTAATGTTGTCAGCAATAGTCCCATCGAATAAAAAGTTTTCTTGCAGCACAACCCCCAAGTGCTTCCGGTAGTCACGTAACTTCACCGCTTCCAGATCTAGCCCATCTACCAATATTCGGCCCTGTTGTGGTCGATTAAACGCCATCACTAGACTAATGAGCGTGCTTTTTCCGGATCCACTAGATCCCACCAGCGCAGTCGTCGTCCCGGCTGGCACCTTGAAAGATAAATTCCGCAACACTGGAACTCCAGCCGTGTACTCAAAACTAACGTCCTCAAAGGTCACCTCACCTCGCACATTGGGAAGTGGTCGGCGATGTTCATCTTCTTCGTCCTCGGTGGCCATTCGTCGGATTTCTTGAATCCGATCAAGACCAGCAAAGGCTTCGGTGATCTGGGTCCCAATTGAGGCGATCTGAACAAGAGGTGCAGCCATCAAACCCGTAAAGAAAATGTAGGCGATCAAATCGCCTAGCGTCATGGTGTTCGAAAGAATCGCGTTTCCACCAATAACAATGATCAACATGCCAATAATGCCGATGGCCGCCGTCGACACTGCGGTAATACCAGACACACCAGTAACTGTTTTGGCAACGTTACGTAACAATCCATGAACACCATGCGCGAATACACGCTGCTCCCGCTTCTCGACGGTATAGGCCTTGACAATGCGAATCCCACCAAGAGTTTCATTGAGACGTCCAGTCACCTCAGCGTTCATTTTGCCTCGTTCACGAAATAGAGGTCGCAATCGCCTGAAAGCCATCGCCATGGCACTGGCAAATCCTAATAAAATCACTAGAGTGACTGACGTCAGTTGCCAATGAAGATAAAACAAAACGACGAGCGCGATGAATGCGGTAACAAGACCACCGGTCAACTGCACCAATCCTGTTCCGACCAAATTTCGAATTCCCTCGGCGTCAGTCATGATCCGAGAAATGAGTACGCCGGTTTTAGTCGAATCAAAGTACCCGATCGGTAAACGAGTGACATGGGCTTGCACTCGCTTTCGCATCTCTGTAATTCCACGCTGTGCAGCAACCCCCAAGACTTGGGATAAAGCAAACGAAGTAGTCGCCTGTAAGACGGTCGCGCCACCGACGGCCAAGGCGAGTGTAGTTAATAGCTCGCCTCTCTGGTTGGCAATGACCTCATCAATTAAGTATTTTGAAGAGCCTGGCAACACAAGACCCGCCAGACGATTGGTTATCATCAAGAACATCCCAAGTGTTAGACGTCGGCGATAACGCCATAAGAGTTCTTGAGCTTCCGTCCAAGCGCCGCTCGAAAATCGAGGCTTCTTGTCACGCGACATATAACATCCCCATCGTCAGTCTGAATTTTCGTGTAACCTGTTGGAGCATCATGCGGTACACCCATCATCCGATGATTTTTGTCTGGAGGCAACTTTGTTTACAACACCTCGACAATTCCCACTTGTGCTCATAGCAACTTGCTTCCTGGCTGTAACCGTTCATGAAGGATCATTTAGAGCCTCAAGTGACACGCAGCCGTCTGCAACCTGGCTGGAAGAGTACCGAGAACCGGCCAGTCGAATCATTGGCGAAGCTCTTGCAGACACATTTGCCTACCGAAGACTCGCTGAACTTGGTGATACGTTTGGCCATCGATTGAGTGGTTCACCTCAGTTAGAGCGCGCGATCCAGTGGGCCGCTGACCAAATGCGGATTGACGGATTAGAGAACGTCCGGCTCGAACCCGTAATGGTGCCGCACTGGGTACGCGGCCATGAACGCGCAACCATCGTCAGACCAGAACCGCAAGACTTGGTCATGCTTGGACTCGGCGGCAGTGTAGGCACACCGCCAGAAGGTATCGAAGCTCCCACAATCGTCGTAAATAGCTTCGACGAACTTGATGCATTATCCCAAGATGTAGAAGGTAAAATCGTAGTGTACAACGTTCCCTTCACGAACTATGGTCAGACTGTTCGTTACCGTACAACCGGTGCATCACGAGCCGCGCGTCATGGCGCAGTAGCTGCTCTAGTCCGCTCAGTCGGTCCCACAGGATTTCGAACGCCTCACACCGGAAACATGGGATACACCGAACGCGATCCAAAAATTCCAGTGGCTGCTATAACCGCAGAAGATGCTGAACTTCTGCAGCGCCTGCAGGACAAGAATATGCCAGCAGTGGTTAACCTCATGATGGAAGCCCAAACTCTTCCAGATGTTGAGTCAGCAAATGTCATTGCCGAAATCCTGGGACGAGAATTACCAGATGAATTCGTCGTTATTGGAGGACACATCGATTCATGGGACGTCGGGACAGGTTCAACCGATGATGGCGGCGGTTCAATCGCAACATGGGACGCACTCAGAATCATCAAACGCTTGAACTTGAGACCGCGACGCACCTTAAGAGTCGTGCTCTGGACGAATGAAGAGAACGGCTTTCGCGGTGCACTCGCATATCGGGACCGCTACCGCAACGCGCTACCGAATCACGTAATGATGCTGGAGTCAGATTCCGGTGTTTTCGCGCCGAGAGGATTCGGCTTTACTGGCAGTAATCGTGCACGAACGACCGTCACTGAAATCGCGTCCTTGCTACAAGGACTCGGCGCCAGTTGGATCGGGCCAAACGGCGGAGGTGCCGATATAGGTCCAAGTGTCCGCGCAGCAAATATACCCAGCATGTCGTTGGCTGTCGACGAATCACGGTACTTTTCGATTCACCATACGCCGGCTGACACAATCGACAAGATCGACCCTACCGACCTAGCGCGAAATGTTGCTGCAATAGCTGTAATGGCCTACGTTGTCGCTGACATGCCAACAAGACTCGGAAAATAGATTGCAGTCTCGAGCTCGTGGATTCGATGTTGTTGGAACAAGCATCGTTAGTTTAGGTTTTGCGGCCTGCTCTACTTTTCGCCCATTCTACGTGTTCGATCACAAGCGGGTCGTCACACGAAGGTGATTCAGGTGGGTTTTCAGCAAGCGCTGCTAGCCCCTCAGGAGTGGCGCTATTACCAAGTGCCACTGCTACGTTACGTCGCCAACGGACAACACTGGCTCTCTTAAGAGCACTTCCCTTTAGGGTCCTACGCCACTCAACATCAGACCGTTGCCAAAGACTTACTAGTTGAGGCTGATCAAACGATGCGCGCGGTAGAAATTCGGTTCCGGAAGATTGAACGGGTGGGTTCGCATTCCAAGGACAAACATCCTGACAGATATCGCAACCAAAGACATTTGTTCCGACATCTTGTCGGTACGATTCTGGAATGGAATCTTTGTTTTCAATCGTTAAATAAGCGAGACATCGAGTGGAATCCAACACCCAAGGTTTAGCTAAAGCATCGGTAGGACAAGCATCAAGACAGAGAGTGCAAGTGCCACACTGATCAAGGGCTGGTAGATCAGCGACAAGGGGCAGATCGCTAATGATTTCGGATAGGTATAACCATGAGCCAAGGTCTGCATTTATAACGCAAGTGTTCTTCCCGATCCATCCGAGGCCAGCATGTTGGGCATATACACGTTCCTGCACAGGACCAGTATCAACATAAGCTTTGGCCTCAAAAGCAGAGCCGTGTTTCTCTCGTATCCACTTCAATAAATTCTCGGTCCGATGACCGACGATGGCATGGTAATCCTCACCCCAAGCATAGCGAGCGATTTTCCCAATACTTTCATCAGCCACTTCTGTCGAGTAAGGTCGATCGACGTTGTAGATTGTTGCTAAAGCTATAACGGTTTTCGCCGACGGTAGTACGTTTCGTACGTCTGCCCGTCGCTCGGCTGTGCGAGATAGGTAATCCATCGTCCCTGCATAACCTTGATCGATCCACTCCTCTAGATAACCCAACTCTGGCAAACTTGTGGCAGGTGCAATTCCACACAGATCGAAGCCGAGTTCCGTCGCGTGAGCTTTAATTGCTGCTGCAGTCACCATTACGACAGTTGCAATATTGAATCCCAAACAAAATCAATAGAAACACAGTTAATCGTTCACGAGTTGCCGGAGGACATACGGCAGGATTCCACCATGCTTATACGATTCGAGCTCCTCGGGGGTGTCGATCCTGACCGTGGTATTGAATGAGTCTGTTGAACCGTCGGTTTTCGTGAAATTGATAGTCACTCGGCCTCGAGGTGTTAACCCTTCAGCGATCCCTTCTACATCAAGTTTTTCACGTCCTGTGAGGCTATAGGTTTGAGCCGACTCCCCACTCTTGAACTCCAGTGGTAAGACGCCCATGTTGACCAGATTACTTCGGTGAATCCGTTCGAAACTCTCGGCAAGCACTGCACGTACACCCAATAACCGTGTTCCCTTGGCCGCCCAATCACGAGAAGATCCAGAGCCATATTCTTTACCAGCCAAAATTAAGAGTGGCACATCGGACGACTTGTAACTCATGGCAGCATCGTAAATTGACAACAGTTCATCCTTTGGCTGTAGACGTGTCCAGCCACCTTCTATTCCAGGGGCTAATTGGTTGCGAAGTCGGATATTGCCAAATGTACCGCGCATCATGACATTGTGATTACCTCGACGAGCTCCGTACGAGTTAAAATCCTCAACCCTGACACCTTGAGTTAACAAATACTTCCCCGCCGGACTGTCAGCAGGAATAGCTCCAGCCGGTGATATGTGATCAGTCGTCACGCTATCGCCAAGCAGAGCCAACACACGAGCCTCCCTGATGTCCTGAAGCGGTGGAGGCGTCATCTCAAGGCCGTCGAAAAATGGTGGATTACATATGTAAGTGGAGTCAGCATCCCAGGGGAATTGCTGACCCTCCAGCGTCGGGAGTTGACGCCAACGTTCATCACCTTCGAACACTCCAGCATAGGAAGACTTGAACATTTCCGTTCGCAACACCACTTCAGATACATCCTGTATTTCCGCAGCCGATGGCCAGATGTCATGGAGAAAGACATCACAATTCTCGGCATCTTGTCCCAGTGGCTCACTAGTAAGATCCACCATCATTGAACCTGCCAGTGCATAGGCCACAACAAGCGGTGGCGATGCAAGATAGTTCGCACGAGTCTGTGAGTGAATACGACCTTCGAAGTTACGGTTACCACTCAACACCGATGCAACGACCAACTTACGCTCCGTAATTGCAGTCGAGACCGCCTTCGGTAATGGCCCAGAGTTTCCAATACACGTTGTGCAACCATAACCCACGAGATGGAACCCTAGCTGGTCGAGATAATCCAGCAGACCAGCGGCAGCAAGATACTCTGTGACAACCAAGGAACCTGGTGCAAAACTGGTTTTCACCCACGGTTTTACTTTCAAGCCACGCTCAACCGCTTTCTTGGCCAGTAATCCAGCACCGATCATCACGCTAGGGTTCGATGTATTGGTGCAACTAGTTATCGCCGCTACGACAACGGCGCCATGATCGATGTTGTCTGGCGATTTCGAGGAATTCGTCAAACTGCTATCAGACTCGTGATCTGAATCGGTCACCATAGAACTGACCACATCATTAAACTCATCTTTGGCACGACTAAGTGACACACGATCTTGCGGCCGTCGAGGACCGGCCAAACTCGGCTCGACCGCGGCAAGATCGAAATCGATAGTGTCGCCATAGACTGCCTCGGACTTCATTTCACGGAACAAGCCTTGTGTCTTCGCATAACTCTCCACTAGACGAATATGGTGAGGATCACGTCCGGTCAGACGAAGATAGTCCAGCGTCAAGTCATCAATCGGAAATACCGAAATTGTCGCACCATACTCGGGCGACATATTGCCCAACGTCGCCCGGTCAGCCAAAGTTAGGTGTGCCAATCCAGGACCATAGAACTCAACGAACTTACCCACCACACCGTACTGTCTCAAGCGTTCCGTCATCGTCAACACGAGATCAGTAGCCGTGACGCCTTCAGCGAGACGTCCGAACAGATGAACACCTATTACATCAGGGATTAGCATTGAAATCGGTTGTCCGAGCATTGCAGCTTCAGCTTCTATGCCACCGACTCCCCAACCGACCACTCCAAGCCCGTTGATCATCGTTGTGTGCGAATCCGTCCCGACAAGAGTGTCAGGATATGCGATATTCACGCCCTCAACTTTGTTCACACACACGACGTGCGCTAAGTATTCAAGATTGACCTGATGCACAATACCTGTATCTGGAGGTACTACGGAGAAATTTTCGAAGGCATTCTGCCCCCACCGTAAGAATGCATATCTTTCTCTGTTTCGAGAAAATTCTAGTTCTGCATTTAGTTGAAAGGCTTCAGGTTTTCCGTAGTGATCAACCTGCACAGAGTGATCGATGACAAGATCTACCGGCTGTCTCGGGTTAACCCGTGCCGGATCACCGCCTAAACGCGCAACCCCATCCCGCATCGCAGCCAAGTCCACGACAGCCGGGACACCAGTAAAGTCCTGCAGCAAAACCCGAGCTGGCGTAAACGCAATTTCCTGTTGACGACCGGCGCGAACATCCCAGTCAGCGAGGGTAACTATATCTTCTCGAGTTACCGCCCGGCCATCTTCACACCGTAACAAATTCTCAAGGAGAATCTTGAGCGCATAGGGAAGACGAGCGACGGAGCCAATGCCCGAATCTTCAAGCGCACGCAAGCTATAAAATTCGACCGTATCCCCATCAACGGTCATCTTAGAACGTGTGTTCAAAATATTGTTCGTCAAGAAAACTCCTCATTACGCTCGCCTCTGTTGTCGATGGTCAAGAGGCAGATAGGCAACTGCTACATAAAGGTATACCGTCTCACTTCGAGAATACCATCTTCGTGCAGATATCGAAGCCCTTCGCTCTCAATCCCACGCAAACAGAAAAGGCACCTTCAACGAAAGAGTATGCACGATGGAGCATCGCTAAGAAGAAGTCGCAACATTAGAGTTCTTACCAGATGCGATAGCCAGCACTAACTCGGCGGCGCGTTGACTAGCTCCGCCAGAGCCCAGCTGTGTATTCACATGCTGAAGTGCACTACAAATCAGTTGATTACGAGCAGGATCCGTCAACATATCTACTGCTTCGTCAGCTACTGCCTCGGGTGTCAGTTGTTCTTGAATCAGTTCGGGCACAATGGACTTCCCAGCCACAAGGTTAACCATTCCGTAGTGGTCCACATGTACGAAACGTTTACCTAGCCAGTAAGTCAATGGTGACACACGATAAACAATTATCATCGGTCGTCCATGAATCGCTGCTTGGATTGTCGCCGTACCAGAAGCAGTCACAACGACATTCGACGCAGCAAGAATGTCGTCGGTCCGACCTTCAATGAACCTTAAAGGGCACTTAGCAACTTCATGCGAATCAAACAATGAGGAATCCAAGTTCGGTGCACGCGCTACCAACGCTTGTAAGTTTGGGATTTGTTCTGCAATGAGTGAAGTGGCCTTCAAGATTACCGGTAAAATCGCCGCCACTTCATTCGGGCGACTTCCTGGCAACAATGCCATGGTGGGGACTAGCGGATCCAGGTTGTGCTCTGTCAAAAATTCCTGGCGCGATTGCCGGGCGCGAGCAAGCTCGACGAGCGGATGGCCGACATAAGTTACCGGTATGCCTGCTTCACGATATAACGCTTCCTCAAACGGAAAAATCACTAACATATGATCCACAAGGCTTCGCAGTGTTTTGATTCGTCCAGGACGCCAAGCCCAAATCTGTGGACTAATGTAATAAACGACTGGAATATTAAGACGACGAAGGGCTTTCGCTAATCGAAAATTGAAGTCCGGAAAATCAATCGCCACGAAC
The DNA here is from genome assembly GCA_913052135.1 of uncultured Acidobacteriota bacterium. Lineage (GTDB taxonomy): Bacteria > Acidobacteriota > Vicinamibacteria > Vicinamibacterales > UBA823 > UBA8106. Next base: position 40,734 of record CAJXDY010000013.1, on the reverse strand, counting down.
ACATCTGGTCTTTTCTCCCGTGCAGCTCTAACCAAACGTTGGTACATCGCGAAAGACCGAGGCAAAACAGAGACGGCCTCCGCCAATCCAGTGACTGCTAATCCTTGGTACTCCCCAAGCAGGTGGCCAGCAGCAGCTCTGAGATGTTCCCCACCCAGACCAAATATCTCCACATCTGGGGAGAGTCGAGTCAATGCACGGGCGAGTGCGCCAGCATACAGATCGCCAGACGCTTCGCCGCAGGAAATCATTACTTGACGCATTTATTTTCTTAATCAGCAATAGGTAACAAACTCCGTGAACGCCATTACCGAACAGCAGAGACTATTAACGCTGTTCGGCTGGTTTCGTAAACAATTCTTGAGACAACGTCTCGTTGAAAGATAATTTGGTCAACTGCCGTTCGAACACTGAGAATCCATTGCGCCTGACGATAGAGCGAAAAGCCACAAGGACGCCATCAACATCCCGGTAATCCGAGTAGAGTTCTTCGGTTTCCTGCATGCCGTCTTCACCTTCTGTCCGGTACGTTTGCCGAATAACCAGGCCAGTCTTAGGATCGAGATAGATGTTGACTGGAGCAATATCCTCCGAGGAAATTTCAACTGCGAGAGGTTCAAGTGAATCGCTATTTGCGCTGGTAGTTAGACGAATGTCGAGTTCGCCAGATGCTGCACGTAACAGTAGGGGGATCAGATCACGACGCAAGCTAGCCTGAAAATCGTTCCGAAGCGATTGTGGAGCTTCGCGCACGCCTTCGATGCTCTGGAGCCAAGCATCGCCAGAGTTATACGCCTGAATAACTTGACCGGTAGGTAAATCGGTCTCCACACGAAATTGTTCTGGATATGCAAGGTACACAACCGTTCCAGCGTCAACTGGACCGGTGGAGGTAAACATAGTCATATTGCCGAATGCTGTCACGGTTTGTACAGACTTCAGCCGATCAATACCACCTTTAACCTTAATCGCTCGATCAATAATCGAGAGTGCGTATTCCTGTTGACTACCAGGAAACTCTAGGACGTCACTCGTTTGTTCAAACGGACCATTAAGAATCAGCGAAGCAGTCATTAGATCGAGTTCACTAAGTGCAACTCTTTCGAAGACCTGTAATCCAATATTTGGTAAATCGTCCACAAACGTATCAGCGTCTCCAACTAACACCATTGAGAGTCGATCAGGCATTAAGTAGTCACGCGCCACCCGCTGAATATCATCGACTGTAACAACATTCACTCGCTCTTGGTATGTGCTAAGCTCACTCAGATCTAACTTGTAGAATAGGTTGTCAAGCACTCGCATCGCGATCGCATCCGGTGTTTCGATCTGGAGAGGAAAACTTCCAGAGAGATAGTTTTGAGCATCCCCCAATTCTCGAGGATCTACTCGCTGTTGCTGTAATCGCCAAAATTCCTCAATGATCAATCTCACAACTTCCGCTGTGGCTTCTGATCGTGTGTTTGTTTCTGCTTGGAAATCACCACCGTACCGCCATGCGTGCATGTTGGCTTCCGCGCCATAGGTCAAGCTTCGTTCGGATCGGAGGATGCGGTGCAACCGATTACTACCTTCCCCGCCAAGGATTCGAGTGGCCAAATCGAGTGCAATATAATCACTATTCTGCCGTGGCACTCCCAAGTGCCCGACGCGAATCTCCGTCTGAACGGCACCAGGTCGATCAACGACGACAAGGCGTCTTTTTGGCAACACGGAGTCTGGCAAAATTAATTCGGGAATCTCCTTACTCTCCCAGTCACCAAACACACGTGCTGCACCATCAAACGCCTCGTCCGCAGTGAGATCGCCCACTATTGCTAGCAGACTTGTGTTAGGCGCGTAATAAGTTTTGTGAAACGCGAGAAGATCATCACGGCTGATGCTTGCCAGAGACTCGGGTGTGCCGGACGATAGTTGTCCATAAGGATGTAACCCATAAACCAGATGGGCAAACACTGTATCGGCAATATAGCTCGGATCATCAAGGGCCACCTGCAATCCCGAGAGGATTCGTTGTCTCTGTCGGCTAATTTCTGCGGATGAAAAGGCTGGGTTCCTAGCAATGTCCGCGAGTAAATCCAGCGCCAACTCAAAACTGTCCTTCATCACAACGACGTTAACAAAACTGAGATCAGCTCCAGCGCCAACACCGATCGCACCTCCAACCGTATCAATCGTTTCGGCAATCTCCTTTGCGTTACGAGTCGTCGTACCTTGATCTAAAAGAGTTGCAAGAAGTTGAGCCAGTCCGAGCTGTTCGACTGAATCATGCGCACTCCCAGCCCCGATCAGTAAGCGCATACTTACAATCGGTTGTTCGTGCTGGAGGACGGCGATGACCTGTAAACCATTCTTGAGGGTTCGCACCTCGTAGGCCGGAAACTGCAATTCTTTCCTGGTCAAAGGCGCTGGTGGTTTTTGAATCGGCCAGTCGATCGTTGCCGTTTGCGCACAGACTAAACCGGCCGCGGGTAATCCCGCCACGATAGTGAGGAGAACGACACTTAATCGGCAAGCAATTCTCATGGCACCTGTTCTATTTCCTACTCCTTTGGCGCAATGTTCAGAATCAAACGATTCTCTGGTGTGAAATAGGTCCGTGCAACACGTTGAAGATCTTGAATTGTGATCTGCATGAAGATCTCAAACTCCCCATCAGCAGTCGTCAAGTCTTCATGAATGACCGCAGCATGTGCCAAATGACTCGCTTTTTGTTGATTCGACGTGCGGCCGATGATGTAATCCCGAGCAAATTGGTTCTTGGCGCGTTGTAGTTCTCGTGGTTCCACTAACTCATCTTGAAGACGTTCAAGCTCATCGACTAGCGCCTGTTCGGCTTCAATCGGATTCCGACCAGGTTGAACAATAGCCACAGCATAAAACAAGTTCGGATCCTCAATGATATCGCCCTGTCCGAAGGCGGTCAGGGCAAGCTGTTCCTCGTAGACCAGTCGTCGATAAAGACGCGAACTTTGGCCATCAGATAAAATCTTGCTCGCCACGTGTAGTGGATATGAATCTGGGTGACCATCATGGGGAATGCGATGAGCAATCACCACGACTGGCAAAGGCCAGTCCTCTTGAATTGTCAGGCGTCGTTCGCCCTGCCATGGCGGCTCCTCTGGAATATTCACAGCTATCTCATGTTCAGCTGCTGGCACCGGCCCAAAATACTTGGTTGCAAGTTCTAGCGCTTGCGCAGACTCAAAATCTCCAACTAACACTAATGTCGCGTTATTTGGAACGTAAAAAGTTTTGAAAAACTGTTGCACGTCGGCGACTGACGCCTTCTCAAGATCAGCCATATATCCGATCGTCGGGTGTTTGTACGGATGCACTTGATAGGCATTGTCGTAGATGATTTCCGATAAGCGTCCAAATGGTTGGTTCTCAATCCGCATTCGTCGCTCTTCCTTCACAACTTCGCGTTCACTGTTGAGCGTCGCCTCTTCGATCCGGAGCGACGCCATGCGATCTGCTTCGATCCACAACACAGTCGGAAGATAGTGAGCGGGAACAGTTTCCCAAAAAACCGTTACATCCTCAGTAGTGTAAGCATTGACCATGCCACCAACACTCGTGACCATTGAAACATGTTGTTCACGCAAAAGGTTTTTCGAACCCTGAAACATCAAGTGTTCGAACAGATGTGCAAATCCAGTTAAGCCGGGTTTCTCATTTTTTGAGCCGACGTGATACCACAGCTCTAAGTGAACAATCGGAGTTGAATGGTCTTCTGACAGAATGACGGTTAATCCGTTCTGAAGTGTTGCGACTTGGTATTCCAACTTCGGCGGCTGATTCAATGCATCGAGGTTACTTCCACCAAGAGAGCACGCAAGCACTAGAATGGCCGCTAGTAATTGAGGGCGTATCATAAATATTAGGTTCGATTATGACACACGAGATTAGGTGTAATGGCTAAACTAGTTGATTAGTCCAAGGACAGTAAACGGAATCCAACGAGGACCCAAGTTCGTGTTTCTCTGCGAATGGCATCAGCATCTATGCGCCGTTCGAGGGCAGTAAATAATTCCAGCGCCAGACCATCACCCGTAAACCGCACACCGCTCTCAAGCCGACCGCCAAACAGTCTCTGGCGTCCAAATATACTGCCATCGACCCCCACGCTGACCACCTCACCATGTACAAGTAATGCTGTGCGGTCCGTGAGCGGGAATCTGACACGGCCATGACCACCGACCTCATTCTCATAATCTACGAAGGAACGTTGCACGGTAACAAAACCTCTGGCACCGAAGTCTGTTCTCACTCGTCCAACATCTTGACGGTGTAGAAACTGTAAACCGATCATATTCCAGTCGATAGGCCGAGACTTTGGTCGATCACTGAAATGACGCGAAACGTGGTGAAAAGTTGCAGCAACCTCACTCGTACCCAATCGTATTGACGCAAATCCATCCAATGTGTAGTTGTTCTGGTTTGGATCAAAAGCTCGAAATTCCTCACCAAGAATCGTTTCCATGTTCGCCAGAAAGTTCACACGGCCTTGGCCATAGTCAATAAGATCAACATCACCCCCGATGTCAGCATCCCATTGGAAGGCCTGATCCCCACCAGCGATCTTTGCAGCGTTCATGTGAAAACGAAATTGTTCGAAAAACTTCGTCTGGTTTTCAACCACTGCCGCATCATCGGAAACCTGAACCTGTGCGTGAGCCTGTAACGGTAAACACAGGAACACGGCCGATGCAGCCGTCACCACCCCTAGCACTGAACATACCTTGATGAAATACATCAATGGACTATCTTTGTGAACGAACCGCTGTCCGTTCAAAGAATGCTGGTAGGCGCTTCAATCCCAGCTGAACAGCGATTTCGCGAATGAGTTCTTGTCGATGGTTAGAGTCGATTTTTAGTGCATGACGAAGATGTACCAACGGCTCCGATGTCTCGAGGAGCCATTTAATATTGACGAGTCCTTGTCGCGCTCCTCGAATCGAGAGGTAATGCCCTATCACGCGGAAGCTAAAGTAGTAGGCGATAACATTTGGACCAGGAATAATACTGAATAAGAGAGCAGTCATCAAAGCTAACACGTCGATCACAAGCCACCGACGATGACGCGAAGCATCATGCTGAAGTAAACCTCGCATGGTTTCGCGTGCAGTTTGGGCTTCAAGATCTTTTGGATAAACCAGCATTACTTCCGTCTGGCGTCGTAAGTTCCAGAGGAGTCGTTGTTCAGCAATCGACGCAGCAATCCACCGAACTAAATGACTGCGAAGATTTCGAATCCATCGACTGAAACCCATGAGGGACTCGGAGGGATCAACGATCTCGGCCTCTGGTTGATCTGGTTCAGCCGCTCGAACCATTTCGACGAAATCTTTTCGCCATCGAGCAAACACTGAACGAGACGCATCGGCATCAACTAGATTCGTAGGCTCTTTCATTTCACAATACAGATCGTAACGATTGTCCCCAAGGGGTAATAGGTATACATGCATCATCAGTCAGTGTGCTCGCCAACGCTCAAACGCGACCCTAGAAGCAGCAGAAGCAGGCCACACGGCAGTATACTATCTGATGCGGAACACCCTCTGACCGCAACCTACATATGACCAATAGACTCATGCCTCGTCTCGGTGCGCATATGTCGATTGCAGGTGGTTTGCCACTGGCACTCGATCGCGCTCATGCGGCAGACTGCGAAACGCTGCAAATTTTCACTAAGTCGGCTCGGCAATGGCGACCAAATGCCTTACCAGCAAAAGAAATTACAGCTTTTAAAAGACGTGCCAACGACCTTAGCATCTGGCCTATCGTCGCGCACGCGAGTTACTTGATTAACATTGCTTCCCCAGATCCAGAACTGAGACAACGCTCCCTACAAGCATTAACAGTAGAAATGGACCGTGCTGAAGCACTCGGATTGTTGGGTCTAGTTCTACACCCTGGTTCGTTCACAACCGGGACGGAAGCTGGCGGACTCAAGCTTGTTAGTGAAGCAATCACGGAACTCATGGCTGACCGACCTACCGGCAAAGCCATGCTCCTACTTGAACATACCGCTGGACAGGGCACTAACCTTGGTCACCGCTTCGAGCATCTGTCGACGATCATTGAGGGAGCGAAGGAATCGGCACGCCTTGGCGTGTGCCTCGACACATGCCACCTGCTGGCCGCTGGCTATGACATCTCGACGGAGGAAGGTTACGATTCGACTTTTAAACAGTTCGAGAACACGATTGGTTGGTCACGCCTTAAAGTGCTTCACATGAACGATTCGAAACATCCGGCTGGCAGTCGACGAGATCGACATGACCATATTGGTAAGGGTTTTGTTGGCCTTGAAGCGTTTGGCCGGTTATTACGTGATCCTCGTTTAGACGGCCTCCCAATGATCCTTGAAACGCCAAAGTCTACCGAAAAATCAACTGACCCAAACACCGTGGATTCGGACGACAAACGAAATTTGCAGGCGCTTCGGAAGTTATTAAATGAGGGCTCTTAGTTTTCAAGTGACAACGTACGAACCAAAATAGCTCGAAATTATCTTGCGAATTTTAAAGATCACACACTAGCATCAGCAATGCCTTCTATCCTGACTAAAGAGGACGTCGACCGGGTCGCTGAACTGGCCCGATTAGAGTTAACCGAATCCGAACGCGAAATGTTCATTCGTCAACTCACTGACATTCTTGTTTATGCACAACAGGTCTGTGAACTTGATACCACTGGCGTGGTACCAACTACTCACGTGCTTACGAATCAAGGAACACTTCGACCAGATGAAACACGGCCTTCATTATCTAGAAAGGATGCATTGGCTAGTGCTCCTGACCCGGATACTGAAAAAGGGTTTTTTAAAGTACCGAAGGTGATTGAATGACAGGACTGCCGCAAGGTGTCTGCAACATTCGTGATGCAGTGGCGACCGGCGAGGCATCAGCAGTTGAGATATGTCAAGCCTACCTGAACCGCATAGACACCGTCGACAAAGCCCTTAACGCCTTTAATCAAATCGAGTATGACACCGCACTGGAGCGGGCTGCTGCAATCGACCGCGAGCGTGTACCAAACGACAGTCGCCTCCTACTTGGTGTGCCAATAGCAATTAAAGACAATATTTGCACACGTGGCATCCGTACGACTGGATCATCCCGAATCCTGGAATCGTGGATACCTCCATATGACGCGACGGTTATCGAACGGCTTCAGAATGCCGGCGCGATTGTCATCGGAAAAACGAATTGCGATGAATTCGCGATGGGCTCATCGAACGAGAACTCGGCATTCGGCCCAGTGCGAAATCCATGGGATCTCGAACGGACACCTGGAGGATCGAGTGGAGGATCAGCTGTCGCTGTGGCAACTGAAATGGCCGCGGCATCACTTGGTTCAGACACCGGTGGTTCGGTGCGACAGCCAGCTGCTCTCTGCGGAGTCGTAGGCCTTAAACCCACGTACGGCCGGGTTTCACGTTATGGCCTACTTGCCTTTGCTTCATCCCTCGATCAAATTGGCCCTCTTACCCGGACGGTGACTGACGCGGCTCAAATGCTGTCTGTAATCGCTGGGCCAGATCCAAGCGATTCCACCACCAGTGACGAACCGATTCCTAACTACCTCAAGAGCCTCACAGGTAAACTCGACGACCTCCGAATTGGCGTGCCACGAAAAATCCTAGCAGAAGGCGTAGACGTTAAGGTGCTACAAGCATTTGACGAGTCCCTTGAAACTTTAAGTTCGTTGGGAGTAAAAATTCGTGAAATCGAGCTTCCACACGCACAGTATGCGATTCCCACGTACTATCTGATTGCAACCGCGGAAGCTAGCTCCAACTTGGCGCGTTACGATGGTGTTCGTTATACAAGTAGAGTTGACCTTGATCCAAAGGTAGCTTCCCTATCTCTGATGTACGAGAAAACCCGTGCGCAAGGATTTGGCGCCGAAGTAAAACGCCGAATTATGCTTGGTACCTACGCGCTGAGTGCCGGTTATTATGATGCTTACTACCTCAAAGCCCAACAAGTTCGTACTCTCATTAAGAGTGACTACGATACGGCGTTTAATGAAGTCGACAGTATTTTGATGCCGACTAGCCCAACACCTGCGTTTCCGCTCGGGAAACGTGCTCATGATCCACTAGAGATGTACCTCGCTGATGTCTTCACGGTGAGTGCGAACCTAGCAGGACTACCTGCCATTAGCGTGCCTTGTGGCTTCACCACGGATCGCCTGCCAATCGGATTACAGTGTATTGGACGACCTTTTGACGAGGAATCGTTATTGCGATTAGCTCATGGTTACGAACAAGCTACTACATGGTGGACTGAAACACCGCCCATCTGATACATGAGCGGATTCCCCCATCTTTCATGCTTCACTTATTGCTTGCGATTTGCTTGTTCGAGAAGTTCGGGGCTGGCAAGTTGGTCGACAGGGCCTCGTGGAGTTGTTGGCGAAAAGTATTTAACTTGACCATCCAAATCATCAAGACTCCTGACCACCAGCGTCTTACGACCTGTGGATCTCAACTTCGGAATTCCAATCAACACAGTGAAACCAATAAAGAGTGCCAGTAAGAATACAGTTGATGCGCCCAGACCCGTAAGCGCACCTATAACAATTTCAATAATTTCTGGTGCCGTCACTTCGTTTCTTTCGGTCCACTCGCGTCAGGCAGTTCGTATTCGATCAAGCCTGCCTTAACCTCATCCATCGCAACACGCTCGAGCTTCGGAGGCATCTCTGGGCGAATGCCAGTCTCCGTATGGGCTTGCAAATGGGCCAGCCGAGGTAAAGAACCACGCCTCAGTTGCTTGGCTCGCTGCGCCGCAATATCAACAAACAAAAAGCGACTTGGAATTTCAGCAGCCTGTTGCTGCGTTGTCTCGTCTGCCGAAGCCTCTTTAGGCTGGTCTTGGGAGTTAAGTGGTGTCTTAGATTCATTCATAACTTTTAAGCTTACCCCAAAACCAGCCTCAAGTGCCACATAAGTACTAAGGCTGGTAAACGCGCGTACCGCCCTGCAACCTATTAATCCTTCTCAGGACCCACTGCCAATCGGAATTTGTTTCGGTTTTGCATCTTCACGAAGTGCGAGCGCTACGGTTAAAGTCCCATCAGTATAATCAGCATGAACCTGGCTAGATTCTACCGTTGGCGGTAGCCTGAACGAACGCTGGAAGGCTCCATAGCTTCGCTCAAGTCGATGCACCTTATCATCAGACACATCACTCTCGAGCTTCCTTTCACCACTAATCGACAGCTTGTTGTCTTCGACCATGACCTTAATGTCATCTCGATTCAAGCCCGGAAGCTCCGCCTTGATAATGAGGCTCTTCTCTCCATCTTCGTAGATGTCAACAGCCGGAATCCAAGCGCCATAGCTGCCTTGGGCTGTCTCGTTTCGATTGGAGCTCAGACCCCAACGCATGTCATCGAAGAGTCCTTCGATATTTGTCAATCCACGAAAAGGTTCCCATCTCACTAATGTCATTTCCTGCCTCTCTTTCGCTTTGACCAAATTACCTAATCTTTAATTTGAATCATTTGGTCTAAGAATTATACATTAATAGTTAGTAATATAACAGCATATTTTATGAGTGTCTTATACTCATATTATAAAAGAAGCGAAAACCACTTAAACACCTAATATCAACAGGTTTATGTCTTACTAAGGAAAATGAGTGAATCACTTCTTCAAAACACGTGACATATCTGATTCAAAAAGTCGATTTCCGTGCCACCTATCTAGATCCACTCCTCTTTCTGTTGGCTGTGCGGTAAAGACAAACAGCCTGAAGACTATAATGCTATTACCTTGTCCAGAACCATTCGACTTCTCTTTATCGGCGATATTGTCGGCAAACCAGGCCGCGAACTGACTCGACGTGCGATTCCTCCATTAATCGATCGTTACTCACTCGATCTCGTTATAGCTAACGTCGAAAACGCAGCCGGTGGTTTCGGAATTACCAGGAAGATTGGAGAATCAATTAGAGAATACGGTGTTGATGTCATGACATCAGGTAACCATATTTGGGACAAAAAAGAGGTCATCGATTACATCCCTACGCAACCTCGCCTCATACGACCCGCCAATTATCCAAAAGGCGTCCCAGGACATGGTCACTATGAGGCGACTACCGCCCTGGGTGATATGGTCACTGTAATCAACATCATGGGACAAGTGTTTATGGCAAACCTTGATAATCCCTTCAGGATTGTGCTTGAGACCATCGAGAAACTTCGTAATCGGACTCCAATTATCCTGGTTGATTTTCACGCAGAGACTACATCAGAAAAGATTGCAATGGGTTGGTACCTGAATGGTAAGGTCACGGCAGTTGTTGGAACCCACACCCACGTCCAAACGGCCGACAACCGGGTCCTGTCTGATGGAACAGCCTACATTACTGACGTTGGAATGACAGGACCACATGATTCAGTTATCGGCGTCGAGAAACAAGCGGCCTTAAGCCGGTTTCTTAACGGAATGCCTGCGCGCTTTGAAACAGCAACAGGTGACCCTCGTCTCAATGGGGTCGTTATTACAGCTGATAGCACTACGGGGCTAGCTACCGATATTGAACGTATTAGTCTTTCGGTTCAGGAAATCGAAAACTTGACCTCTTTGAACTTGAGTGTGTCGTGATCGATTCCCTCGCTCTTCCGTTTGACGAACCGTCTGAAGCCGCCAAGACCAAGCAAGTTTCGCCTGCCAGATCAACATCACAGCCACGGCGCATTATGACCGTGTCTGAATTAACTAGTGAAATCCGGGGACTCCTTGAATCTTCTTACAGTGAAATCCTAGTGGATGGTGAAATATCAAATTGTCGGCTATGGAACACCGGTCATTTGTACTTCACACTCAAGGATGATCATTCTCAGTTGAAGGTCGTCATGTTCAGAACAACGGTTCGATATCTAAAATTTCAACCGGAGAATGGTCTAAGAGTAATTGCTCGTGGACAGATTAGTGTATATGAACCAAAAGGAGAGTACCAGATCGTCTGCAGGCATCTAGAGCCTTATGGTATTGGCACCCTACAACTCGCCTTCGAACAATTAAAGGAGAAATTGCGAAAAGAAGGCTTGTTCAATGACGAACGAAAAAAACCACTACCTGCATTACCTCGGAAGATTGGTATCGTGACATCGCTTGACAGTGCGGCACTGAGAGACATTATCAAAGTGCTGAGACGTCGGTACCCCAATGCCCATCTACTCATAAGACCGGCACGAGTCCAAGGTGTTGGTGCGGCCGATGATATTGCACGAGCCGTGACACAAATTGGTACTGTGCCGGGTGTTGACGTAATCATCACCGGTCGCGGCGGCGGTTCAATGGAAGACCTATGGGCCTTTAATGAAGAATCCGTGGCCAGAGCTATTTCAGCGTCTAGCGTTCCAATCATTTCAGCAGTCGGTCACGAAACGGATTTCACAATTGCAGATTTTGTAGCCGACCTTAGAGCTGCGACGCCATCCGCTGCAGCGGAACTGGTGATAACGCGCAAAGACGAATACCACGATCGAATCAACAGACTTAGTGAGCAGCTACGTGCAAGGACTCTTATGCAAATCCATGAGTACCGGACAGACATAAGGGAACTTGAGCAACGTCCGGGTTTATCCGGACTACCTGGCCGCGTAGCAATTCTGCGTCGACAGGTCACCGAACTTGCTCACAATTTAGCGCGGGGTAGTCGAGGTATACACGCTATTGTCGAACGCCACTATCATGCACTGGAGCTACGACTCGAAGGGCAAAACCTCCGGCGAACGTTCTCAAAACTACTGACTCAACTTGTGAGTTCAGAAGGAAAACTGCATGAAACCGTGCAGCAAGTCGCCATGAAACGGCGCGCAACGCTGGTGGAGCTGTCTGGCCGCCTAGAATCGTTAAGCCCACTGGCAGTCTTAGCTCGTGGTTACGCGGTTTGCTGGGATGCCAAACGCTTGTCCGTTCTAACCAACTCTAACAAAATAACGCCTGGAGACTCAGTACGGATTACGCTCCATCGAGGTGAGCTGGGCTGTGTAGTGAAGGACACGAAATAATGACAACTAAAATTAAGGATTTCGAGTCGGCCATCAAGGAACTCGAGACTATCGTGAAGAAGCTTGAAACAGGGGATCTGTCATTGGAAAAATCGCTCGAATTCTTCGAGCGCGGGGTTTCGTTATCTCGCTTCTGCCACGAGCGGCTAGAAGAAGCCGAGCGTCGTATTGAGGTGCTCGACGAACGTGGGGAGCTCAAGCCAGCTCCTGACGATCTTGCTCTTGCCGACGAAGGCCATCTCGATCCTGAGAACAAACGTTGACTCATACTCCGAAACTCGCGACCTATCTACAAACTTGCCGAGCTGAAGTGGATGAAGCGCTTGAACGCTTTCTTCCAACCGCAGAGACGTGCCCAGAAGTGCTTGCCGAGGCTATGCGATACAGCGTGCTCGCTGGCGGAAAACGATTTCGTCCCGTGCTCACTTTAATGACCGCGGATGCGATCGACGAGGTGCAGGATACCGCATCTTCTCGGGCGTCCGTTATGCCGACAGCTTGTGCGATCGAACTTATCCATACGTACTCGCTAGTGCACGACGATCTTCCCGCCATGGACAACGATACATTACGCCGTGGCCGAGCAACTACACATATGGCCTATGGCGAAGGTCTCGCAATCCTTGCCGGTGACGGCCTCCTAACACAGGCGTTTCATCTATTGACGAACGAATTAGTCAAGGCTGATCGTTCCTTGATAAATCGTCAGCTCAAAACGATACGCATTATTGCAGAAGCGGCTGGTGCTGTGGGAATGGTCGGTGGGCAAGCACTCGATCTGGAGGCCAGCGGCATTACTCCTCAGTCGACAGACTCAATTCCACTCGATAGCAATCAGTTACGCAGTATGCATGCGCGCAAGACCGGCGCACTCATTCGCGCGGCAGCAGTAGCAGGTTCCACCATGGCCGGAGCAACTGACTCACTTACCGATATAGTTGATCAGTACGCCACACATCTTGGACTCGCATTTCAGATTGTAGATGATATTCTCGATGTTGAAGGTGCGGTTGAGGTGCTGGGTAAAACAGTGGGAAAGGATGCTTCAGCGGGTAAGACAACCTATCCGTCACTCTATGGTGTAGCTGAGTCACGTCGACTCGCGAACGAATCAGTGGAACGAGCTCACGAAGTGCTTCGAAATGCTGATCTTAAAGGGTATCTCTCGGACATCGCCACTTGGGTCGTTACAAGATCCAACTGACAAGTTCTCAGTTAGAGCGATCAAGATAATTGATAGTCCTTACGTGATTTCGTGACTTGAGGAATAGCGCATGAAAAAAGTCCGGCTCGACACATTGCTCGTCGAGCGGCACCTCGCCCACTCCCGTGAGCGAGCTCGGGCTTTAATCCTAGGTGGAAAAGTGCGTCTTGTGGATCAGTCTTCCCCTTCTAAACCAGGCACACTCGTCTCCCCGGAAACTGAGCTCACTCTCGTCGAACCCGACCATCCCTACGTTGGACGTGGGGGCATCAAGCTGAAACATGCCCTACAAAAATTCTCGATTGATGTTGCAGGCCGTGATGCGCTTGACATTGGAGCTTCCACTGGTGGATTCACCGATGTTTTACTACGTTGCGGAGCTCGACAGGTCGTGGCCCTCGATGTCGGTCATGGACAACTTGACTGGGAGCTTCGTCAGAATCCACGAGTTGTTGTGCTGGAGCGCGTTAATGCCCGCGCACTCGAACGTGCGCCACTGCCAGACGACCTATCACGATTCGACATCGTGAGTATCGACGTCTCGTTCATTTCGCTAACCCTAATTTTACCGGGCCTCCCTGCACGTCTGAATCATAGAGCGGATCTAGTTGCACTGGTAAAACCCCAGTTTGAGGCTGGACGGGCAGAGATTGGCCGAGGAGGAATTGTTCGAGACCCTACGGTTCACGCGAGAGTGATCGAACAGGTAGTATCGGCAGGAGATCGGTTAGGATTATCAAGAGTGAACACAGTCGAATCGCCAATAACAGGAGCGGAAGGAAATCGAGAGTTCTTCCTGCACTTTAAGCGTGCCGAAGACATTGACTCAGACAGCGAGCCAACATGAAGCAGTCCGAAACTAGTGCACAACAGCCCATCCGCCGCGTAGGCATTGTCGCAAAGTCTCAACTGGACGAAGCCGCTGGCCTTTTAACTGATCTCCAGACTTGGTTGACAGCACATAATGTCACACCCGTCTTCGAAACTTCCACAGCGGCACTAGCAGGTCTGGATGTTAAGACTCTCGATCGCGACGACCTGCCTTCGGATGTTGACATGGTGTTAGTACTCGGTGGCGATGGAACGCTACTCAGTATGGCGGGTCGGATTGCTGAAACTGGCGCCAATATCCCTATGCTTGCCGTCAATTTCGGTGGACTGGGTTTCCTTACAGAAATCACCCTTGACGAACTTTATCCATCCCTGGAATTAGCCCTGAATGGCGCTGCGAAACTTGACCAACGTCATATGCTCCGTGCGGTTGTTAAGCGTAACAAACAGACCGTGGTTGAACGACTCGTCTTAAATGAGGTGACGATCATGCGTGGCGCAAGTTCGCCGATCATGGACCTGGCAGTATCAGTAGGTTCGCAATTTGTAGCCAACTTTAAGGCTGATGGTCTCATTGTCGCGAGTCCAACCGGATCAACAGCCTACAACCTTGCTGTTGGCGGACCGATCGTCCATCCGCTCGTCGAGGCATTGATTCTCACACCGATCGCTCCACACACCTTAACCAATCGTCCAATCGTTTTACCAAAAGCCTCCGAAGTTCGTGTCCAGCCAGTGTTCGGTTGTGACAATGACGAAGTCGTGACCACCTTCGATGGTCAGTTCGGAGTGAAATTGCAATGCGATGATATTGTCTGTGTCTCCGCTGCTTCGGGATCACTCAAACTATTTCGGGCCCCCACACGAAACTATTTTGCGGTACTCAGGGAAAAACTGAAATGGGCAGAACGCTAGGATTGTTCACTGCTTCACTTGGAACACTTAGCCGACTCGGCGCAAGCTATTTTCCTGAACTCCGACGTTGTTGAAAATAACGAACCTGAAATTCACGCACATTCCGATTGTGTTCCCTTAGTGATGTGGCAAACACATGCGAGCCATCGTTGCGGCTCACAAAATACAGATACTGAACATCGTCTGGTTGAACAGCTGCCTTCAACGCTCCTAAGCCAGGCGAAGCGATGGGGCCTGGGGGTAATCCCGCGTACAGGTAAGTGTTATAAGGAGAATCAAATCGTAAGTTCGCTCGTGTCAGGTTGTTCTTATAAAGGCCAGCTAGTTGCAGAGCATAGATTACGGTTGGATCAGATTGCAGCAACATACCGAGTTCGAGGCGATTCGTGAATACCCCAGACACCACAGTCCGTTCATCTGCCCGCGCCGTCTCGCGCTCTATGATAGATGCTAAGGTGACCACCTCTCTCAGAGTGAAGTCTCTTACCTGACTTTCACGTCGCAATTCATCATCGAATTTCTTTTCAAAACCCGCCACCATGGCTGACACCAGATGATCGGCCGTAGCATTACGGGGTAAGGCATAGGTGTCCGGGAAAAGGTATCCCTCAAGATCGGTTGCTTCTTTGTCAAAATGGGCAACGAGTTCAACATTTTGCACCGAAGTAAAAAATTCCTCGCGTGTTCCAAAGTCACTGGCACCAAAAATTTCAGCCATTTGTGCCAAAGTTAACCCTTCCGGAAAAGTGATTGTGCGCAGGTGTACGCGGCCCTGCATAATCTTTTCGAGAACTTGAACAGCTGTCATCGGAGAGTCAAATTTGTACTCTCCAGCCTGCAAGCGACTGGCACTCTTGGTCTTCCAAGCCGCATAGCGAAAAACCCATCGATCACGGACGATATCAGCCGCAATGAGTTGGCGAGCGATCGTAACAGCATCTGATCCAGGTGTTATATCAACAAACCGCTCCTCACCTACGTAACCACGATAAGGCTCGGTGAATTGCGAATAGATGCGTAATCCAGAAAAAGCACAGAACCCTATGAGACCAAAGACAGTGAGCCAAACCCAGAACCGTCGACCGGTAAAAATCTCAACCATTACTACACTTTCGTGGTATCGAGATAATCCTGAAGAATTACAGTGGCCGCTGCAGCATCCAAGCGAGATTTACGCTTGCGCCAGTCGGTTTCACGTAACGCAAGAAGTCTTTCGGCTTCGTAACTGCTCAAGCGTTCATCTTGAAAAGTTACCGGAATCTCTGTCCGTTTACGTAACGCGTCAACAAATGCCTGTACCTGAACAGTTTGTTCGCTCGGTGTGCCGTCAAGATGCGTCGGGAGACCAACCACCACGCAACCGAGACCATCTTCTTCAGATTGCAATTGGCGAACGCTCTTTAGTACCTGGTCAATGGCCTCATTATTCGGCGAATGTTTCTGCTCAAGGACCTTCCAAGGACGCGCGAGTGTTCCGGAAAAATCACTTAGCGCAAGCCCGATTCGCCGATTGCCATAATCCAAGCCAAGTGATCTCACCTCGATAGCGTAACGGTCGTAGTCGATCCTGTCTAGCCAAGTCAGGACATTTAATGTTAATGATAAACGCTTGATCATTGACCTCTGGTTCGACCATAGCATCAATAATCCGGTAGAATGTGAACAACCTTGACTCGAAACTCTCGCCTCGTCGTTCTGTTCGTATCAGTGCCCATCCTGACCTTCGCGTTACTTGGTGGTTATCTCAGGAACACACTCGCACAGGAAGACGTCTATCGCCATCTGCAAATCTTTGAAGATGTCGTGACACTGATTGCAGAAAATTACGTTGAGGTTGTTGAGTACGACGAATTAATGCAAGGAGCCATGAGAGGTTTGTCGGCTGGCCTCGACGGGAAGAGCTCTTATCTAACGAGGCAGGAAGTGATGCTTTTCGAACAAGGCATTCCACTTTCAGAAGGTCAAACTGGCTTAACACTCACAAAAGAATACTACCCCCGTGTTGTGGCGGCGAGGAATGGCTCGCCTGGTGAAAGAGCCGGCTTAATGCCAGGAGACTACGTGCGTAACATCAATGGAGAGTCCACGCGGAACATAAGTCTACTCTCCGCTACGCGCCTTCTGAGAGGTGAGCCGGGATCGAAGGTGTCACTGACCATCTTACGTGGTAATGCCATGGAACCACATACTGTGGAACTCACCTTCACAATTGCTGAAGCCTCAGAGTTGTCGACGAAAATGGTATCACCAGGAGTCGGGTATCTTCGTATACCCACTTTCAAACAGATCAATCCGAGTGAGGTTGCATCAACAATAGATACCTTGATGATGACTGGCACTGAGAATCTAATAATCGACCTCCGGGAAACGGCCGAGGGTGCTCTTAAAACGGGATACGATTTCGCTGAACTTTTTGTGCCAGCTGGCATAATTAGTATCCGAGAATCTCGGGGTGAATCTCGTGAAGTTATTAGTGTTGATAAGGATGGCAGATATCTGACTCTCCGCCTCGTTATCTTAATCAACAGCGGTACATCTGGCCCAGCCGAATTATTTGCAGCAGCACTCGCGACCAACCAACGTGCGACTCTTATAGGCACACAGAGTCAGGGTCAAGCAGCAGATCAACGACTCGTAAAATTACCGGATGGAAGTGGCCTTTGGCTGTCATGGACTCATTACCTAACACCAGGCGGAGAACCAATACATGGCCATGGACTTGAACCGGCTATCATCGCCGAAGAACCGTTCGTTGAATTCGGTAGCAACCCTCCGGACGACGATCAAGGACTCGCAAAAGCTCTCGATTACTTGGAAAATGGACCTGCTTCCTAGCCAGCGTTTCATTGACTCTCACCTGAACGGATTGTTATACTTGGCGTTTCCGCAGGACCATTGTTCTCAAGATATAGGCGCGTAGCTCAGTTGGTTAGAGCGCCTGCTTGACATGCAGGAGGTCAGCGGTTCGAGTCCGCTCGTGCCTACCACGATCTTAGAACACAGTTCGCGGCAAGGCGTGGGGTCGTGCGGCCTGTGAGAAAGGATCTTGCGCGAGTTACCGAAATTAGTGCGCTGCTCGTTAGCCAGTCGCCGTAACTAATTCGTCATCACATGGAACAGGTAACCGTCACTCTTCCGGACGGCTCACATCGTAACGTGCCTACCGGAGCCGTCGTGCGCGATATCGCGAACACCATTTCGCCCAGGCTAGCGAAGTCGGCCCTGGCGGCAGTAGTGAACGACGAGCTAGTCGACCTTTCTTATCCAGTTGAAACTAACATTACACTTCGGTTAGTCACGAAAGACAGCGAAGAAGCACTGGCACTCTGCCGACATAGCACGGCTCATCTTCTCGCAGCGGCAGTCACCGCTCTATTCCCAGGTACACAGTGTGGTATCGGTCCAGCCACTAACGACGGTTTTTTCTATGACTTTGTTGTCGATCGCCCTTTCGTAACCGAGGACTTGCAAGCTATTGAAAAAAAAATGCGTGAGTTGGCAAGTCAAGACCTGCAATATGAGCGGAAAATGTTTTCAAAGGAAGATGCCAAGTCTTTTTTTGCCGAACGTGGTGAGCCTCTCAAAGTGCAACTCATCGAAGAAAAAGGTGGACCGGTCGTCTCCTGCTACACGATTAAAGATGTATTTATCGATTTTTGTACCGGGCCTCACGTGCCATCAACCCGAAATCTAAAAACATTCAAACTGCTCTCTACTTCTAATGCGTACTGGAAGGGAGACGCTACTAATCAGCCGATGCAACGAGTTTACGGCACGGCGTTTCTGAAGGATGCTGAATTAAAGTTGCATCTTGAACGCCTCGAAGAAGCCAAGAAACGCGATCATCGTAGGCTCGGGAAAGAACTCGGACTATTCACTTTTCATCACTGGGCGCCCGGTGTGCCATTTTGGCTAGCCAAAGGGACGGTCCTCTACAACCTTCTGTCTACCTATATGCGAGAGATGTTGTCACCAGAAGGATACCTAGAGGTCAAGACACCGATTATTTACAACAAGGCGTTGTGGGAGACCTCCGGACATTGGGAACATTACCGAGAGAACATGTTTCTAGTTAACTCGACTGATGGCGAACCGATGGGTGTCAAAGCGATGAATTGCCCTGGTCATATGCTGATCTTCAAGAATGAGCTTCGAAGCTACCGCGACCTTCCTTTCCGATTGCACGAACAGACACCGTTGCACCGCAACGAAACATCGGGTGTCCTAACAGGGCTCACTCGTGTGCGGCAGTTTGCTCAAGACGACGCCCATTGTTTTGTTACGGAACATCAAATCGGTGAAGAAGTCGAACGTTTACTTCGATTGACCCAACGTGTGTTCAACGACTTCAATCTCAAACCAGTAATGCGTCTTTCCACGCGTCCAGATGAGTATCTAGGTCAACGCGAACAATGGGATCATGCAGAAGCCCAGTTAAAGGGTGCCCTTGAAGCCGTCGATGCACATTACACAATCAACGAAGGTGATGGAGCCTTTTATGGACCAAAAATCGACTTCGACGTCACTGACGCTATCGGACGAAAGTGGCAGTGCACTACCATTCAATTGGACTACCAGCTCCCAGAAAGATTTGGACTAAAGTACATTGGCGCCGACAACGCTGAACATGTGCCGGTTGTCATTCACAGGGCCATTTTTGGAAGCTTTGAACGGTTCATTGCACTTTTGATTGAACACTACGCGGGAGCATTTCCACTATGGCTCGCACCCATCCAAACAATTGTGCTTCCGATTGCAGATCGGCACGTCACTTATGCAAACTCAATCCGAACCACATTGGAGTCTGCTGGACTTCGTGTTGAACTCGACAAACGTCAGGAAAAAATTGGCTATAAAATTCGTGAAGCACAATTACAGAAGATTCCGTATATGCTGGTAACTGGCGACCGGGAAGTGTCCGAAAAGACAGTCGCAGTTAGGAGTCGGAAGGGTGGCGACCAAGGAACTCGTACCCTAGACGAGATCTTAACCACAATGCTTGAGGAAATTCATGGGCGAAACGTAGGCTAGACCACGTGCGCTGAACACGCTCTGAAGGAGGAAGTTATCGCAATCTATCGAGGACCAAGACGCAACGAACCGAGAACACGTACTAATGAACGTATTCGTGTAAAAGAAGTGCGTGTCATTGATGATGATGGTGAACAACTTGGTATTATGGCGCCACAGCAAGCTTTGGTGATCGCCAAACAGAAGGACCTTGATCTAGTTGAGATTTCACCAACCGCATCACCACCAGTTTGTCGCATCCTAGATTTTGGGAAGTATCAATATCAAGAACAGAAACGGGCCCGAGAGGCTAAAAAACACCAGAAAACAACCGAATTAAAAGAAATCAAGTTTCGTCCGAAAGTAGACGAACACGATTATCAGTTCAAGAAGAAACACATCGAGCGATTTTTGGGTAACGGTGACAAGGTCAAAGCCACGATATTCTTTCGGGGGCGCGAAATGGCACACCCGGACATTGGACGACGTATTCTTCAGCGGCTCGTTGAGGAGCTCGGTGAACTCGCAACGCAAGAAACGGTACCGCGCATGGAAGGCAACACGATGCACACAATTCTTTCGAGAAGGGTTGCAGGAAAGAAAAGTTGATGCTTGGCCGGGCGCCTATCGCTCTGAGGAGATTACTAAATGCCGAAACTAAAGACACACCGAGGCGCTGCGAAGCGGTTCAAAAAAACGGGAACCGGAAAATTTATGCGTAGCAATGCGGGCAAGCAACATATTATGACCAGTAAAACCACAAAGCAGAAGCGTGGCATGCGCGGCACCACGACGGTTGATGCCAGCGATACAGCTAAACTGCAGCAAATGCTACCATATAAATAAATAGGACGGCCTCTAGAGGAGAGTTTGCAATGCCCAGGGTTAAGCGAGGAACAATTCGACGCGCGAAACGAAAGAAGTTACTTGCACGCGCCAAAGGATTTTATCAAACCAAAAGTAAATTGTACCGTGCAGCTAAAGAATCTGTAGATACAGCGTTAAGCTATGCTTATGTTGGTCGCCGCCGGAAGAAGCGCGACTTCAGAAGGCTGTGGGTAATTCGTATCAACGCTGCGGCACGACTCCACGGTCTAAGCTATGGCCAGTTCATACACGGCATGAAGACAGTTGGAATCGAGTTGGACCGAAAGAGCCTTGCCGATCTCGCTGTCACGGAACCGTCCGCGTTCGCCAAGGTTGTGGAACAGGTAAAGCATGTAAGCGCCGCCTAACTGCGAACTTTATCGACAAAACATGACTAACCCGCGCGCTGTAGACGAATTGCGCACGAGGTTCCATGCCGATCTCGAAAACGCCAATACCCCGCAGGCAGTACAAGCGGTTCGTGATCAGTATCTGGGACGTAAGAATGGTGCAATTGCAGCATTAATGAAACAAGTTGTTTCAACAGCACCAGATATTAGACCAACGCTCGGTCGACTTGCCAACGAACTCAAACGCGATATCGAAGTTGCAATCGCTCAACGCCAAAGTTCGACAACGGTAACCACTGATACTCAGGACAGTGTAGATGTCAGCTTACCTGGACGCGATCCTATTCTGGGACGACGTCATCCCATAACGATATTACGTGAACAGATTGAAGATATTTTCAACCGTATGGGGTTCGCCATTATAGAGGGGCCTGAAATCGAGGATGAATACCATAATTTCGAGGCTCTTAACATGCCTGCCGACCACCCAGCTCGTGACATGCAGGACACTCTCTATCTGAACGAACCGTTCAACGACACTCAGAGCCAAGCTCAAGACCAAGCGAAGGTGCTGCTACGAACGCACACCTCAGGCATGCAAATCCGATACATGGAGAATCATGAACCGCCCATCCGCATTATCGCACCGGGTCGTGTTTATCGGCGGGACAATCTCGATGTCACCCATACGCCAATGTTTCATCAAGTGGAAGGGTTGCTGGTCGATGAAGGTGTAACGATGGCTGACCTGAAGGGCACCCTTGAAATCTTTCTGCAGGAATTATTTGATGCTGACACTAAGGTTATGTTTCGGCCTAGCTTTTTCCCTTACACAGAACCGAGTGCTGAAGTATTCATAGGCTGCCTGTTTTGCGATGGTGACGGCTGTAACGTGTGTAAAAAAACAGGCTGGCTAGAGATTCTTGGCAGTGGCATGGTACATGCTGCAGTTTTTGAAGCTGTCGGTTACGATCCAGAGCGTTATACCGGCTGGGCATTTGGACTCGGAATTGAGCGAGTAGCTATGCTCAAATACCGGGTTGACGACATTAGACTGTTCTACGAAAACGATCTTAGATTCTTGGAGCAATTCCCGCGGTGAAAATTCTTCTTTCCTGGTTACGCGATTTCGTCGACATACCTGTCGATGGCCATACATTGGCACGCGATTTAACAATGCGAGGATTCGAAGTTGCTTCCATAGACCGAGTGCCTGCAAGCAATGACGATGATGAATTACTGCTTGACCTTGAAATCACCGCAAATCGACCGGATTGTCTCAGCGTCGTCGGTATTGCCCGCGAAGTTGCAACGATGTACCAGTGTCCTCTGAACTTACCCAGTCAGAAGGATGCTCTGTCTGCACCTGAAAAAGATGAACCCAGCGTATCAGTCACAGTGAACGATCCGGATCTCTGTCCGAGATATGCGGTACGCATGGCAAAAATTAAAGTTCAGGATTCCCCATCCTGGCTTACCTATAGGCTAGAGGCATCCGGCATAAGACCGATTAACAACATTGTCGATGTGACCAATTACGTTTTACTCGAACTAGGACAGCCTATGCACGCCTTCGACTTCGACTGCCTGCAAGGTGGTGCACTACAGATCCGACGAGCGCAAGCGACCGAGCAGATAATGACACTTGATGGACAGCAACGGAAACTAACCGAACAAATGCTGGTCATCGCCGACGACAAAAAACCACAAGGCATCGCTGGCATCATGGGAGGCGCAACATCTGAGGTCGGTGCGTCCACACAATTTGTGGCATTAGAGAGCGCCTATTTTCATCCGGTATCCGTGCGACGCACTAGTAAAACACTCGCACTTACTACGGATGCCTCTTACAGATTCGAAAGAGGCGCTGACATCTCTGCCCCAATTCTTGCACTTGAGCGTGCTTGTAATCTGCTTGAACAGATTAACGCTGGGCATCGTATTGGTCCACTCATCGACCATTACCCTAATCCACAAAACCCAACACAGGTGCGGTTGCGTCATAAACGTGTCGAGCATGTCCTCGGCCAGTCGATTGACAAGAATTTCATTAACGATGCATTAAAACGACTTGGGTTTACCTTGAACTCAGTTAATAGCCACACCTGGGACGTCACAGTCCCACAACGACGTGTCGATGTTACTCGTGAAGTCGATCTAATAGAGGAAGTAGCCCGACATCACGGATACGACCAATTGCCCTCGACCTTCCCTCCTCTCACCACTGCATCGCTCAAACAAGAACCACACATTGAAGATGATCGCCGAGTCCGACGCCTAGCGACAGCTGCTGGATTTTCTGAAGCGGTCACTTTTGCATTCATCAAGTCTGATCTAGCTAAACACTTTGTTGAAGACTCTTTGTCAACAGCGGTAATCAGCAACCCTCTTTCGGCCCAATTCGAAGTTCTGCGACCCTCACTGATTCCTGGTCTGATTGGTTCTCTGTCTTACAATCTTAGGCGTAACCGTCAAGATGTCCGACTATTCGAAGTCGCAACTTGTTTTAAACCTGCGGGAGAAAGACGAACGATCGCATTCGCCTGGACGGGCACCACTCACGTGCACTGGAGTGAACCGGCTCGCACAACAGACTTCTTCGACATGAAAGGTGTGGTGGAACATTTGTGTGCAGATCTGACTGCAACTGAAATTGCTTTCACTACAACGACTGCGCCGTTTCTCAAGAGAGGACAGGCAGCGTGCTTGTGCATTCCAGACGGTAAAGACTCAACCAAAGCAATAGGCGTGGTTGGACAACTAGCACCTGCCGTAGTAGTTCAGTTCGACCTTAGCGAAACAGACGTCATTTATGTTGCAGAGATTAATCTAGACGCCCTGGCGGAAATTGCACCCGATGAACTCTGCGTCACTCCATTGCCGCGCCACCCATCAATCATTAGAGATCTGTCAATCCTAATTCCAGAAACCTTGGCTGCCTCAACAGTTCGTGGCACGATCATGGAATCTGCGCCAGACACCTTAGTATCCATAAGGGAATTCGATCGATACGTGGGTCCCGGTGTGGGAGCCGGTAGTGTTAGCTTGTCCCTGCGCTTAAGCTTCCGTGCAGCCGACCGCACACTAACCGACGCTGAGGTTCAACAATCAATCGATCGTGTCGTCACATCGCTGATCGATAAACATGGGGTGCAATTGCGGTAGGTGTGTTTTGCTAGGAGCTCAACCATGGCAAGAGGATTAAAATTGGCCGACTTAGAACCGCTCGATCGACTAGAGGAAAAAGTGAAGTTGCTGGTAGCTCAAGTTAATAAAACTCGCACTGAACAAGAAGAGAGTAAAAAGGAAAACACGCGTCTGCAAGCTGACTTAGAGAGGCTGAAGGCGCTCGAAGCTGAGTCGTCTAGTAACGGTAACGAAATCAAAACGTTGCTCGCCGAGCGAGAGACAATTCGCACAAGAGTAACCGATATCCTTGCTCGACTTGAAACACTTGACCTTTAACCATGAGCGACTGACGGCAATTTAGAAGTGAGCAACTTAACGCTTCGTCTTCCGGAGAAGTAATCGCATGGACAAAAAATCTTTTAGTGTAATCAACGTGGAAATCCATGGACAGCGTTACCCCATCCGAAGTCAGCTTACTTCCACATATGTCACAGAGTTGGCAAATTACGTCGATACAAAAATGACAGTAGCAGAAGAAGAAACAAAAACCGGTGATTCGCACCGCGTGGCCGTCTTGGCCGCTCTTAACATCGCGGATGAGTACTTCAATTGCCGTCGGTCCGACAAGAATACAAACTACGAACTGGAAAAACGCGTGGCCGCTATCGAGTCGATTCTTGACCGTGCTCTTTCGTAGGTAACATCACAACCCGCATAATCGCTGTGATAAAACAGATGACTCTTGCCAGTCCCAACCATTCGTTCTAAGATCAAGCGCTTTTAAATTTTGGACAGATTAAATTCGGGCTCGTTTCGTTACCTATATAATTGTCAGTAATACGGTAATGTTAGTTGGGTTCCCTGCTTTGTGCGTGATGGTTTGGAGGCTCGTTGAACCAACACTAAATAAAAGTGAGCTGCAGTACTGCGTGGTGTGCAAGCCTCTGAGTGAGGAAGCCTAAAGCGTAGTTCACGAGTGGTTCCACCTGTCTACGCAGGTTCATCTGACCTCCCCACACGGCAAAGCGGGGCTCTTTATTACCCTCTACGAGCTTGAAACTTGAACCTTTTCTAATTGATTAAGGCCGTATCGTGCCATTACCACCTAAAGACCCTACTGCCCTTCCTTTATCCCGCGGTGCAGCACTGACCAACCTCGGTGAACGTGAGCTTATCGAACGCATTAAACAGCATCTACCGCCGCCGCCAGCCTGGGTCAAGCTCGGTGTGGGTGACGATGCGGCTGTTCTCGAACCAGAACGAGGCATGCTCGATGTAATCACAACTGACGTGATGATTGAGGGAATTCACTTCGAACGCACATTTATGACTATGGCGGATATTGGGTACAAGGCCTTAGCCATCAACCTGAGTGATCTGGCCGCCATGGGTGCAAGGCCACGTGCTATCGTCCTATCACTTGCGCTACCAGCCCATGACATCCTCGTTTCGGAGGTGGACGAACTGCTAGCTGGAATCATTAGTCTGGCAAAAGAGCACGAGGTTGCCTTAATTGGTGGGAATATCGCCTGTTCGCCAGGCCCCCTCTTCGTTGATATCACCGCACTCGGTTCGGTTAAACGCCGTGCGGTGCTCAGACGCAGTGGAGCCAAGCCGGGAGATGGACTGTATGTGACAGGCACTGTAGGTTCAGCCAGTGCAGGTTTTCAGTGGCTTACTAAATCTAACCAGCGCAATGCACCAAATCAGGATGGGAACATCACGCCGTGTGTTGCCCGCTTCAAACGCCCTGACCCCCGAGTCAAGGTCGGAATGTTAATGGGTAGAAATCGAATTCCCAATGCCGCAATCGATTTAAGTGATGGTCTTGGTGACGCTATCCACAACCTGACAGGACACGGCCTCTTCGGTGCAATCATAGATGCCACATCTATACCGATTCATCCAGGAGCAAGAACGTGGTTCGAGCAGCAGGGACTGGACCCTGTAAGCGCTGCCATCCAAGGGGGAGAAGACTACGAATTACTCTTGGCAATTTCCCCTACGCCACGTTCACGAGTGACTCTAGCACGTCGTTTTGCTGAAAAAGTTACGCTGACACACATTGGCACCGTAACAAATGAAGCCGACCTGATCCTACGCCAGCCTGACGGTGACGCACCTCTTCCAACTGGGTTTAGACATTTTTGATAGGCTAGACGAAAAGATTGCTGAAAGGTCAACGGAGAATTGCATGAATCTAATGTCCTATGTACGTGGGCGCATCATCATCACCTTGATGCTGACAGCATGCAGTGTGGCAGTGTACTTCACAGCCCGTGTCGATTCACATCCTGTCGACTCACAGGACATTCCCAGTCCTGTGCCCACGAGTCAATCTGAATCTCGAGCAACCTTACGTTTCAGTGCCACAGCCTATTGCAAAGGTATAACTACTAAGTCTGGAGTGAAGGTTAGAGCGGGTATTGCGGCTGCCGATCCCCAATTGTTACCTGTAGGATCCG
Organism: uncultured Acidobacteriota bacterium; assembly: GCA_913052135.1. Classification (GTDB taxonomy): domain Bacteria; phylum Acidobacteriota; class Vicinamibacteria; order Vicinamibacterales; family UBA823; genus UBA8106. Next base: position 13,924 of record CAJXDY010000013.1, on the reverse strand, counting down.
TCATCGACGTTAGTTCAGCAGGACCATACGATGGTATCTACACAATTCTTGATACCGGCCCAGCGGTTCAGGGGCGACTAATCGATCTTTACATGTGGAGTTGTTACGAAGCGCTTGATTTTGGACGGCAACACTTGGAGATCCGTATACTTCGGCTCGGCTGGAACCCTGCAGATAGCAAACCAAGGCGAGTCAATGATCTGTTTAATCAACTTGAAGCGGAATTTCGTTCGTCGCCGGTGGCCTTGAAACCACAGTCACCGCCTGAAAAGAAACAGCCGTAGGAAACACATCCTTACTCCAGGCCAGCAGGTAACTCCTGATCTTTGTACTGTAACTGATACAGACGATGGTAGATACCTCGTTGGGTAAGCAAGTTCTGATGGGTACCTCTTTCACGGATCTGGCCCTTGTGTAGAACGAGGATCTTATCCATATTTTGAATTGTCGACAAACGGTGTGCTATCGCAATCGTCGTCCTACCAGCCATCAACACTTGCAAGCCATCCTGAATAAGTAATTCTGTTTCCGTATCAACACTTGACGTTGCTTCGTCAAGCACGAGAATACGAGGATCAAAAGCCAGTGCTCTAGCGAAAGATAGGAGTTGCTTCTGGCCAACAGAAAAGTTGGCGCCTCGTTCCGCAACCACACTAGAAAACCCGCCTGGTAATGGATCGATGAATCTGTCGGCGTGTACACTGGCTGCGGCCTGTTCGACTGCCGCGTCAGAAATGCTCTGTTCCCCAAGTCTGATATTCGAAGCTATCGACCCTGAAAACAAATGAACGTCCTGCAATACCAGACTGAAGAGACGCCGAAGCCCACGTAGGTCCAGTTCTCGGATATCCACTCCATCAAGACAAATGCGGCCACGAGTCACGTCATAAAACCGCATCAACAAGTTGATAATCGTCGTTTTTCCAGCTCCAGTTGCACCAACAATCCCGATGCGTTCTCCTGGTGCCACCTCAAAAGACACGTCGCGAAGTACAAAATCATTTTCAGCATACGCAAACCAGACGCGATCAAATTCTATTCGCCCAGGGGCCTGCCCACTTCGACTCACTGGATTCCTTGGATTTTTCAAGAGCACAGGAGTATCGAGTAGTGCAAAAATACGTTCGGAGGATGCCATCGCTGCCTGTAACAGGTTGAACTTTTCGGACATATCGCTGATTGGCCTGAAAAATCGCTGCGCATACAGGAGAAAAGCTACTAACACACCCAGTGTCAGAGAGTCCTGGAGCACCCACGCACCACCGTACCAAATAATCAGTGAGGCCGCGAGCGCTCCAATGATTTCGATCGTGGGATAGAAAACAGCGTAGTACACAATTCCCGCAATATTTGAATCTCGATGGGTGCGGTTGATATCTTCGAATCGCGCATAACTGAGTGCTTCACGACGGAACAACTGTACGGTAGCCATGCCACTAATGTGTTCCTGTAAAAATGCGTTAATCCGCGCTATCCACAATCGAACTGCGCGGTAGGTTTCACGTACGTTTCGGCGAAACCATTGCGTGATAAAAATGATCAATGGTAGAACCGAAAACGCAATAAGCGCCAGTCGCCAGTCCATTGATACTAGGACGGTCATAATGCCGACCAACATGAAGATGTCACCAAACACCGTCACGATTCCTGAAGCGAACATGTCGTTGAGCACATCGACATCGGTCGTTACACGAGTCATGAGTCGACCAACGGGATTACGATCGTAGAATCGCATATCAAGCCGCTGTAGATGACTGTAGATTTCCATTCGTAAATCAAACATAATCCGCTGTCCAGTCAGTTGCAGCGTGTAGGTCCGCACGTACTCCAGAATGAATGCACCGATGAGAACGAACAGAAACACCAGTGCGATCCGATTCAGTCCAGCCATGTCTCCTGCGGCAATGTACTGATCAATCGCCAATTTCAAGAGATAAGGCTGTGCAAGCTGTAAAACCGAATGGCCAATGATCGCCAACAGCGCTATGACGACGCTAACCCGATACGGCTGCAGATAGGTCAGCAGTCGCCGCATCAAACGTGCGTCGTAGGCCTTACCGAGTACTTCTTCATCGTGTATGGTCATCACGAGGTTGCCAATTCATCCTCAAGCAATTGTTTGCGATGCAAATCAGCGTAAACGCCTCCGTAGGCGAGTAATTCATCATGAGAACCGCGTTCAACAACAGAACCATTTTGAAGGACGACTATGAGGTCAGCCTGACGTACGGTGGAAATTCGATGAGACACGATGAGTGTTGTCCGATCGCGTAATTCCGTATTTAATTGCGAGAGTATTCGCTCTTCCGTATACGTATCCACAGCCGACAGGGCATCATCGAGAATGATGATGCGTGGATCAACCATGAGTGCTCGCGCAATCGCTGTACGCTGCTTCTGTCCGCCCGATAAAGTGATCCCACGCTCCCCAACAATTGTTTGGTACTCATTTGAAAATTCTTTAATGTCGGTATCTAGGTTTGCAACCGCAGCCATGCGTTGGACTGCAATTTGATCAAAGGCCTTATCAGTAGTTTTATCGAACGATCCAAACGCGATGTTCTCGGCGATCGTATCCGAAAACAAAAATGGCTCTTGGGGTACAAAGCCTATGGCTCCACGCAAACTGGCGAGCGGTAATTCACGAACATCGACGTCATCAATGAAGACAGTGCCTGGTGGTGGGTCATACAATCGTGGGATGAGATTTAATAGTGTGGACTTTCCGGACCCCGTCGCACCCACAAGTGCCACTGTCTGACCAGGATCAATACGTAGGGAAACATCACGTAACACCGGTGAGCCGTCACCATCACCGTAGGCAAACGTTAGATGGCGGAGTTCGAGGCGCCCTTGGATGGACTCTACTTGTTCTGGATTGGTTGTCTGTTCCGTGTCAGCGATCTCCGGAACAGTATCAAGAATTGGTAACATGCGCTTCCATGACGCCATCCCGCGTTGCAGCATGTTAGTGATCCATCCAAATGCAATCACCGGCCATGACAACATGACCAAATAAGCATTAAACGCAACAAGCTCACCCACAGAGATACGCTCGAGAACTACCGAGCGGCTACCAAGCCAAAGGACAAGAAGCGCGCTTAGTCCAAGAAATAATGAAAGGCTTGGAGAAAACAGTCCCTGTAATATGATCAAGCCACGATTGCGATTTAGGTATTCCTGATTGACCTGAGCAAACCGATTGAGCTCGGCTCGTTCCTGCCCATAAGCCCGTATGACTCGAACGCCGGAAAGTGATTCTTGAACGACTGCACTAATCTCGGACAATTGAGCTTGAATGTGCTCGAATCGACGGTGTATGGCAGCACCAAAGAACTTCACGGACAATGTCACCAAAGGTAGAGGGATGAGCGCGATCAACGTCAAGCGCATGTCAATCGACAGCATCATGGCAATTGCTACAACAAACACGATGAGCGTGCTCGCTGAGTACATGATGGCTGGTCCCACCATCAGTCGAACAGCACTGAGATCATTCGTCGCGCGTGACATGATGTCGCCAGTCCGCACAGACTGAAAATACGACACTGACAATCGTTGTAGATGCGCGTAAAAGTCATTGCGCAGGTCGTACTCAATTTCACGACTGACAGCCACAATCACACGTCGACTCAGGAACCGAAAGCAGCCAGCTGTCACCGCAATTCCTAAGAGCAAGCCCGCATACTGCGCGAGTTTGACGCGTGTCACCATGGCTGATAAGTCGTCTATCGCGTATTTGAGCACCCACGGGGACAGTAGTGAAACACTTGCAGTCCCGAAGACGCAGGCAAGACCAAGTGTCAAACGAAGGCGATATCGAAGCACGTAAGGGATAAGACGCTGAAGCGGTGACTGCATGTACATTCTCGAAGAACCTACTGACTCACTCGTAGGATGTTCGAACTTACTCGCTGCGGAAAATGACCGCAGTACACCCGAATTTCGTGACGTGGCAACCAAACAACGGCAGTTGAGGTGGTGACCTTAATGTCACTGGAGGGCGTGACCACCACTCTAACACAATCATATATCCGACGAGATGAAGGCTCGACCAGTCATGTCTCGCACTGGTGTCACTCACGGCCCCTCTCCATCGAAAACTTCGCAAGACGATGATCCGCTTCTCGCATGGTCTCTTCTTTTTTGCAAAAGCAAAAACGTAGCTTCGTGCAACCAAGCTCAGCGTGACGATAAAAGCTACTGCCAGGAACGGCAGCGACGCCGACCTCACGAACAAGGTAGCGCGCAAACTCAACATCGTCGCTACAGTCAAACGCTTGAAGATCCGTCATGATGTAATAAGCACCAGATGGTTTATAACAATGGAAGTGGTGGCGCTCAAGAATAGCAAGGAGCAGGTCGCGGCGGTGCTGGTAGGCAGATGCCAATTCCTGATAGTACGCGTCAGGAAGACTGAGAGCAGCCGCACCAGCGGCCTGGAGTGGCGCTGCCGCGCCAACCGTCAGAAAGTCGTGGACCTTGCGAATAGCACTGGTCAGCGCTGGTGGCGCGATTGCCCAACCAACCCTCCACCCTGTGACACTGAATGTTTTCGATAGACTGTTGATCGTAACTGTCCGCTCAGCCATCCCATCGAGAGTGGCCATCGGCACATGACGGTGCCCATCGTAGACAATGTGCTCATAAATTTCGTCAGTGATTGCTAGCACGTTCCATTGCTGGCACAGGTTGGCAATGACCGCTAGCTCATCTCGTGACAAAACCTTTCCGGTCGGATTGTTCGGAGTATTAATAATAATGGCGCGCGTTTTATCGTTAAATGCCGCCGCAAGTTCGTCAGGGTCGAACGTCCAGTCAGGCTCATGTAGAGTCACATATCGGGGTACCGCGTCTGACAAGATCGCATCTGGCCCATAATTTTCGTAGAACGGTTCAAATACAATCACCTCGTCACCAGGATCGACACAGGCGAGCAACGTCGTGATCATCGCTTCCGTCGAGCCACAACAGACAGTCACCTGTTGGTCCGCATCCACCGGTATGCCATAGCGCCTGCTGAATTCCCTAGCAATCGCGTCCCGCAGGGGTTTGGCTCCCCACGTGACGGCATACTGGTTGATGTCAGCACGGATCGCCTCGCAGGCCGCTTTCTTAACCATCTCTGGCGCAGGAAAATCAGGAAACCCCTGCGACAAATTGATACCGTTGTGTTCTTGCGACAGGCGAGTCATTTCCCGAATCACGGACTCGGAAAACTGGCTCGCTTTGTGAGAACCCCGAATATTGCGCGAGTCATCTTGCATCTGACGAACCACCTATCCCCCACGACACACCGAATTGAACAGACACAGGCAAGCGGCCATTATACGTGATGTGTTTAAGGCGCGCGCTCATCTTGAAAAGCTGCAAGTCTTACGTACTCAACCAATTGACCCGCAATTATCTCGAGACTACAATAGGACACTGGTGTGGTCATCTGGCCACGTAAACTTTGAGGGTCCAATCGGGGGCGACACGGCTTCGACGGAGGTATGAGAACGCGGGATGCATGTCGAGCACTATCGACTCGTAAATCCGATGGAAAAAACCATAATTGCAGATTCGCAATTAGCACTCGCTGCTTAAGAGCAGCGACGTTCACCCCGTCCTTGCCTGTGAGGCGGGACTGAATGTCATTTCAGCAGGCTGGTCATGACGGGCGGCACCGACGCGTCACGACGAGACTTTATCGGGGCTAGTCAGTAACGGTTTGGGCGGCGCTTTAACGTTACCGGCGAACTTTCAAGGGCCGACACACATGTAGATTCTCGTGGATCTGTACTTTCGGACGTGGGTTCGACTCCCACCGCCTCCACCATTCCTCGCCTCTCCTCATTGACGGATATAAAATTATCCGTCAGCCCGAGATGTTCGCGGCACGCTAAAGGAGCGCCATCAAGAATCGGAACAAGAGCAAATGCGATCTTCAGCGGATGTGGTAATCATCGGAGGCGGATGCATGGGTGTGAGTGTCGCTTATCACCTCGCTCGTCTCGGCATCCAAAACATTGTGCTCCTGGAACGCGAACAGCTGCTCGGAGCAGGATCGACCGGAAAGTGCGCTGGGGGAGCCCGCCTTCAATTTTCAAGCGAATCCAATATTCGCCTGTCTCTTGAGTCCATCGACATTCTGGAACGTTTTGAAGACGAATTCGGGCAGTCCATTGATTTCCGTCAAGACGGCTATATGTTCCTGCTTTCCGAAGCGAGCACTCTCGACACCTTCCGAAAAAACTTTGAACTGCAACAGCGCCTCGGCGTACCCGTTGAGTGGCTGGATGTCGATGAAGCATGTCGACGGGCACCAGGGATGACACGTGAGAATCTTCGCGCCGCCACTTTCTGTGGGCGCGATGGCGTTGCCGATCCCAATAGTGTCACGATGGGATTTGCAAAGGCAGCCCAGCAGCTTGGCGTCACGATTGAGCGTGAAGTCGAAGTGACAGGTATTGGACTCGACGCTGACAGGATTACAGAGATTCAAACGAGCGCTGGACCAATCGAGACGCGGATCGTGGTCAATGCGGCGGGTCCCTGGTCTCATCAGATTGGCCAAATGGTGGCGACCAGCATTCCCGTGCAACCATTCCGACGTCATATCTTCATTGCTGATGTACCACCTGACCCCAAAGGCCTACCCCATGAAGCACGCACGTCACCTTCCACGCGCATTCTGACCATCGATTTTGATACCACGTTCTATTTTCACCGTGAAAGCACGGGTATCTTATTTGGCATGGGAGACCCTGACGAACCTTCAAGTTTCGAGCAAAGCGTGAACTGGGATCTTCTGGAGCGGATTGCACCAGTCGCTGCACGACGCCTACCTGTCTTGGCCGACGCCGGCATTAGCACGGCTTGGGCAGGCCTCTACGAGATGACACCAGATGCAATGCCGATCATTGGGCCAGTTCCGGAACGCCCCGGGTTCTTCATCATCAGTGGATTCAGTGGACACGGCTTTCAGCATTCACCAGCTGCTGGGCGGATCCTGGCAGACATCATCACCGACCGGTCTCCTGGTGAGATTGACTTAGCACCGTTCGCGTTTGACCGATTCGCACGAGGCAACGGGGTCCGGGAAGGCAACGTCGTGTAATCTACTACACCACAGTTGCCCGACTCCGGCATCACTCAATAAACGAGTCCTCAGCAAAAGCGTCACGGAGTAGATCACTGGAAGGTGGAGTCGAACACATACTCACGACGGGAATCACGAAGAATGGAACTACCATGGCCACCGAGGCGGCAACCGGCGTCAATTCCGGTCGTCCACTCACAACAAGGTAGCCACCCCACACCACCGCAATCCCGAGCCCGGTAAGCATCCCGGCAAAGGCGGCTGTGCCAGTCGCCGAGCGCCAAAACAAGCCGTACACGTAAGGAGCCAGGAATGCGCCCGCCACAGCTCCCCAACTGAGCGACATTAACGTCACGATGAAAGCAAATTCATTGTTCGCAATCACGAAAGAGATCGCAATGAAGACAGCTGCCATCCATCGCATGATTCGAAGCGATTGGGTGGGAGTCGCCTCGGGGTCCGCTCGCCCAGCACGGAGGTCAACCGAAATCGCCGACGAAGAAACGAGAACGAGACTAGACAGCGTGCTCATCGAAGCCGAGAGAACCAGCAGCAGAACGACCGCCATTAGAACCTCTGGCAGCTGTGCAGTGAGTAGTTCTGGAACAAGGACGTCGTATTGCACACCCACCGTGCCTGATTGTTCTCTGGTCAACGCACTAGCCGGCAGACCGTCGGCAAAGAACACGCGGGTTAAAGCACCCGTGAAATAAGCGGCAAACACCGTGACCGTGGCAAATACAGTGGCAACGATCGTGGCTGTCGTAATGTGTCGCTCGCTTTTGATGGCATAGAACTTATGGACCATCTGTGGCAAGCCCCACGGGCCGAAACTGCTCATGAAGACCACCGACAACAAGATCCACCACGAAGGTTTAGGCGACAGTGACACATCCACGAAAACGTTGGCACTCATTGCCTGGATGACGGCAGTAAAACCACCCCCTTGACCCACAAGTACGATGACCATGACGACGGCACCGGCCAACATGATTAAACCTTGAATCAGATCAGCGATAGCCACAGCAAAGTAACCACCGAGCGTCAGGTACAGGCCAGTACTCACACACATAATGAACAGGGCGGCTTCATAGGACAGTAGATCCTGAAAGTTGATCTCAACCAAGTGGCTCAAACCCTTAAACACCGATGCGGAGTATGGGAGCAGGAAGAGAAAGATGATACCGGCTGCCACCACGCGCAGGACCGGTGCCTGATAGCGCTTCGCGAAAAACTCTGGCATGGTTAAAGCGTCCAAATTGCGCGTCATGCGTCGAGTGGGTTTCGCAAGAATTACCCATGCGGCCAAAACCCCGATGACCGTATTGCCCGCTGCAATCCAGAGCGCATCCAGCCCGTAGTTCCAGCCAAATTGCCCTGCGAAGCCAATAAACACCACAGCTGAAAAGTAACTCGTGCCGTAGGCAAACGCGGAAGCCCAAGGACCGATTTGTCGTCCACCAAGAAAAAAGTCTGTCGGAGTTCGAGTCCGGCCCATGCCCCAAACCCCAAGGCCGATCATGGCGATTATGAAGGCTGCGACAAGAAATAGGGCAAGCATTGGTTACTTACAAAAGTACCGCGGGAGTGGTCGTCGTTGCACTCGGTGCCGTTGGCGAACCACCACCACCGCCACCTCTACAACTCACGGCAAATGCGGCACACTGCACAGAGTGACGCCGACAACCCTAACAGAGCGACGTCAGGCGTGCTTACGATGGGCCGCCGACCATTTACGGTAGTGCTAACGCGACGAGCGAACCCGTATAGCCACGACCACCAACAGCCTGAATAATGTACTGCTTTCCGTCGTGCATGTACGTCATCGGCGCTGTGTTCGATGGCGCTGGCAAGTCCACTGTGCCAACCCGAGCACCCGTCTCCTTATCGACGGCGTGAAAACGTGCCTGCGCGCCTCGACCTTCGCCGTACATTAACAATGTCTTGGTCAGTAGTACCGTGGCGTGCGCCCGCTGACCGGTATTGGGAATCTCCATCCCTTGCAGCGCCGGATGATTCTTGACCTGGTCCGGAGTATCCCCATTTGGAATCCACCAGAGCTGCTCGCCCGTGTTCAAGTCAATCGCCGTGATCCGGCCGTATGGTGGCTTCAAAATGGGTAAACCCTCGGGTCCACGAGGCCCTCGCCCAGGACCACTCGCCCACTCCATGACCGTAAGTCCTGTGGGATTTGGATCGCGTGCATCCATTTCAGCCCCAGGCACGAGGAATGGAGCCCCACAGGTCTTAGTCGACGCAACGTACAAAATGCCGGTCTCCGGATCGACGTTAGCCCCGCCCGGGATATTGGTACCACCATTACCTCCAGGGCAGATTAGTGCAGCACGCTTGTTAATATCGTTATCACGATGCAACGGCGGATTAAACAAGGGTCCCATCTGAAAGTCGTCCATGAGTTCGATGGCCGCCGAACGGAGTTCCGGCGTAAAGTCGATCAGATCATCGACGGTGACACCTTGCATCTCGTACGCAGCTGGCCGAGTAGGAAACGGCTGCGTAGGCGACGTCTGCTCACCTGGAATCATGGATTCAGGAACCTCTCGCTCCTCAATCGGCCACACCGGTTCTCCTGTTTCACGATTCAGCACGTACGCAAATGACTGCTTTGTGGTTTGCACCAGAAGTGGAACCTTCTTACCGTCAATCATCACATCCACAAGATTCGGCGCTGTCGGATTGTCATAGTTCCAGATGTCGTGATGGACTGTCTGGAAATGCCAAGCTCGTTCACCAGTCTCTGCGTGTACGGCCACAATGCTCGTCGCAAATAAATTGTCGCCGGGGTGAAAGCCACCCCAAAAATCGTTCGTGGGAGGATCGGTTACAAAATAGACGAGCCCGAGCTCGGGATCGGCCGACAGGGGTGCCCACGCGGACACGTTCCCCGTGTACGACCAGGCGTCACTTTCCCAAGTGTCATGACCAAATTCGCCAGGCTGTGGAATCACATTAAATTTCCATTTGTGTCCACCGTCCTTGGCGTCATACGCCAAAATGTGGCCAGGCACATTTTCGCGGCGCGTCTGGTTATATCCCTGCTGATGGGCATTTCCTACGACGATGACGTCATTGACGACAATCGGAGGTGAAGAATTCGTAATGTAGCCAACTTCTCGTGGAATCCCTGCGTCTGGATCATAGTCATAGCCAAAATCTGCCAACAGATCGACGGTGCCATTGGAACCAAAGGTCTCAATGGGATAGCCCGTATCAGGATCTAGTGCGTGCAGGAAGAACGCTGGGGTGACGACATAGATACGACCTTTGCCATCCACTTCGGCGTAAGCAACACCCTTACCATAATTCTTCCGCATGGAATTCTCCCACCGCTCAGTCGGTGGTTCGCGGAAAGTCCAGAGGGTTTCACCCGTAGCCGGGTCGATGGACACGACCGTACGACGCTGACCCGCTACACTGTAGAGTCTGCCATTGACATAGATCGGTGTGGCGCGGAGGATGTTATCGGCAGAAGGGCCGAAGTTATCACCCTTCCAGACCCAAGCCACTTCAAGATCTTCAAAATTGTTTGCGTCAATCTGCGTTAGGGGCAAGTACCGTGAACTCGCTGCGTCACTTCCCCAGTAACGCCACTCTCCATTGTTTGCCTGTTGCGCCACGGCTGATGTCGTCACGCATAATATGCAGCTGACTAACATGATGATTGGCGTTTCCTGCCACCTTTGCTTCACCCATCTCATACTCACAGAATTCTCCCTTTTATTGCACCAGGTGATACAGTCTTACGCGAAAGTTTCTGGCGCCAAAATACGGGGCTGAACCTCACTGAGGGGTTCGACCAATTTCTTCCATAATACCTCGATTGGCACCAGATACGCTGAGGAATGACATGTGGGGAATCGACATCAACCCAAAAGCCGAACAAATAGCTCCGTTGGTGTTGCGCGACAAGCTAAGGTAGACTGAACAACAAATTACCACATGATATGGTAGCTATGCCCTTAGAGATCACCCTTGAGATCAGTCCACGTGCACGGCTGGACCTCGTGGATGTGGACAAACAAATCGCAGACACGCATGGCGACGTGTTGGGGGGATTCCCTCGGGCCCTTTACTGTTCATACCACACCACCGCCGGCTATCTAGACCAAGGCATCGCCGGGCGTTTAAATCGTAAAGAGGACGGTGTCGCGCCGTACTTGTCTTTCTTCAAGAAAATCTTTCCAGAAGGCGCTGGGTACCAGCACGACGAATTGCACCTGCGTGAAGAGTTGACCGAGGAACAGCGCCGTGTCGAACCCTGTAACGCCGATTCTCATTTAGCATTCATCAGCGCCGGATTGCGAAGTTGTGTCACGTACCGGCGCCGTAAAGGTGAGCCAGTCTATTTTATTGACCTCGATGGCGTCAACGAAGGTCGCCCACGAAGACGCTGTACCACAGTGCTTGGTTTCAGTACCGAGGAAATTGTGGCGCGTGATCGCCTAGCGGTGCCGATGTCAGCGCATCCTGTAGAATCCGTCAACCTCAAGGATCCTCGCTTGGGACTTTTTCAACAGTGTCAGGAAATGATTGATCGGTACGGAGTCACAAAAGGCCGTATCCATCTCACACTCTCACCCAGTGAACGCCAAGCTGGTCTCACGGTGAACGAGTACGAAACCTTACTGATGCAACATGATCTTGCCGAGGTGATTCGGGATCCGTTCCGCTTCATGGCCGAGAAAAGTCGTCACCTGCTGGCAGATCCTCGCGCCATTCCCAATAAAACCATCGGATATGCAAAGTATGACTTGGTGAGGATCTTTAACGAGCTAGTAGATGCATTGGGATTAAATGACTCGATGATAGAGCAGGTAGCTTCGCGATTTTTTGGAGCGCCCGCCAGCCGATTTCTTCGTATGAAACGCTCGGTCAATGTCTTAGTCACGAATGGAAACTCAGCACAGCGTGGGCACCTCGCTCAAGGAGCATTCCAAAGTCCTATCCTTGTGCAGTGGCGTCAAGCAAAGAATCGCATGCGTCACATCGACATTACCCTTGTGCGTTTCAAGTAATCTCTGTCGAAGACACGATGAACTCAGGCTGAGTAAGTCGCTCCAGTCACTGATTACCACCTTCGGAATGTCAGGTCGGCGAACCCTCAAGCGACCGATTACATAAAAGACAAGGGCGTACCTGGATACCCAGGTACGCCCTAATCGTCAACTGTCACTCACAGACGTGCGGTCAAACGATTCGAGTCGCTCAGTTAGTGAGTACTTGACGGAACACTTCTAACGCTCGCTGCATTTCTTCCATCGTGCCGAGCGAAATGCGCGCGTGGGTTTTCTCCATCGGTGGAAAGTCACGACCAACCGAGACACCAAGTGCTCGACAGGCTTCGCGGAACTCAGCAGCCGATCGACCGATGTCTACAAACAGAAAATTAGTTTGAGATTCAGCGGACTCAAAACCCATTTTCCCTAACTCGTTGATCGTAAAGTCACGCACCTTTCGATTCTCTTCTCGTTCCCATTCCATGTGATCCGGATCATTCAAGGACGCGATAGCAGCGCTGGCCGTAAGCAGGCTGACTTCGCCTAACCCCCACGCACGGCTGAGCTTATCCAAGGTCTCTGTCTGTCCGGCCGCATAACCTAGTCGAAGCCCGGCCATTCCGTATGCTTTCGAAAACGTGCGGGCAAGGAACACACCCGGATACGTAAGAGACTCGGCAATGGCCGACGCGACCGAGGGGTCAGTCGCGTAGTCGATGTACGCTTCATCGACCAAGATTCCAGTACCTGGCGAGGACGAGACGACGTGTTCAATAAATGCTGACACTGTCTCGGCCGAGTGCGACGCTGATGTAGGATTATTCGGATTGCACAGGAAGACCAGCCCAGCGCCTTGGGCTGCATCGGCCATCCCATCCAAATCGAGCCTTAAGTTGCTATCGACCGGGACCTCACGCACCTTGCTGGGATGGCGGGACATGAGTGCCCTGCATCCTACATCCCCAGTGAGGGTGCCGACCTCGGGGAGCAAGTCCACCGTCCACAAGACGGGATTGCCTCTCCGTCCGTGTAGAGTGGGCACGAAGATGGAGTAGTGGGGATGCGCGAGAAACGCCCGGATCAAGACGTCGATATGGGCGGGGCGAACGAGTGGCATGTCGCCTAGGCAGACGACGATGGCCCGGGCCTGCCGTGGGAGTGCGGAGACACCGACCTTGAGAGATGTGCTGAGGCCCTGGGCGTGCTCCGGATTGGGTAGCAGGTGCACGGGGAGATCGGAGAGGCAGGCCTCCACCCGCTCGCGGTCCTCACCCGTAACGACAAAAACCTTATCGGCGTTCGACGCGAGGGCACTTCGTACCACGGCCACAACCATGGGAACGTCGCCGACGGGTTCGAGCAGCTTGTTGCGTTCCCCCATCCGTGTGGAGGATCCGGCCGCGAGCACTACGCAGATCACGTCGGAGGGGGTGGCTGGGGTAGCGTCAGCCGCCTCCGACGGGGCGTCGTTCATGTCACGTCCTGCCGGAGTCGTTGGATGACTTCGGCCACGATTGCCGTGGCGATCTCCGCGGGTGACCGGGCCCCGATGTTCAGACCCACCGGGCCGCGAATCCGGGCTAAATCCGCCTCGTCGAACCCGGCTTCCTTCATCCGCTCGAGGCGCAGACCCTGGTTCATGCGACTTCCGAGGGCTCCGATGTAGAAGACGGGACTGCCCAAAGCGGCCACCAGAGCCGGGTCATCCAGCTTGGGGTCGTGGCTGAGAACGACCACAGCGGTTCGATCGTTCAGCTCGAGCTCGGCGAGCGCCACGTCTGGCCAAGAGACGTGGCGGGCCGCGCCCGGAAAACGAGCTTCC
>CAJXDY010000012.1:0-53762 GCA_913052135.1 uncultured Acidobacteriota bacterium | reverse complement strand
GGTGGAGGGTTCAACGCTGAGGGTTCGCAGCTAGAACCAACGACCAGAAAACGATACCGTATGAGTACTCAATCTGGAGGGATTATGAAGAATAAGATGTGGATGGTCGGCACGATGCTGATCGCGTTCTTGGTCTGGATGATGTCCTCTCAGAACACGACAGCACAGCAGAGTGAAATCGGGCGGTATCAAATCGAAGCAGCAGACCTAGACGACGACCCGCCCACGGGATTTGTTATTTGGCCCAGTGCCGAGGTGGAAACCATCGCCAACCGGCTCGAACGAGAGATCGGGAACCGCGCGATGGTCTACGAAACAGTTCGGAACGACGACGGGCACTCGGTGTATTTCGTGCTCCGAGGTCTCACTGGACGCGCCGAATTCCACGAAACTGAAGCCGACCTCTATGTGGTGCACCGTGGCAACGCCACGTTCGTGATCGGTGGCGAACTCATTGATGCCGAATTACTTCCGCGCAAACAGCAACGCGGCAGTTCGATCCGCGATGGCAACCGGCACGCTCTCGCACCCGGCGACATCATTCACGTGCCCGTGGCTACACCGCACCAGATCATCGTCCCCCCCGGGCAAACGTTTCTCTATACTCTTGTGAAATTCGATGAGGAGCCCCTGCAATAGTGCCGACTTGCCGCAAAGTTCGAACTCGATTCTACCGTTGGCTGGTGGAGGGTTCAGCGTGGGGTCGGGAGAACCGCTCGATTAACTGGCAAGCCAAACTTTCCCGTGTATTTTGGGTTTCCACAAAAGTGAACGTCCGGTCAGGGATATGGCCCGGTGAATCATTTTTGGCGAAGTTGATAAGCTATACTTGGAAATATGGCGCCGTCGTTGTTTTTGATTACGACAGTCGAACTTAACCTCATCACACTTATGGACGCTGTTTCGACTACAGCTAGTAACCCGAGTGGCGAGGGTGAGTCACTACAAATTGGAGCGATTGCGACCTTCCTAGGTGTAGTCCGCGGCGAAAATCTTGGTCGTCGTGTGCTGCAGCTAGAATATGAAGCTTATGAACCGCTGGCGGTGCGAGCCTTCGCCAGAATCGGCGCAGAGGTTGCTGAACGGTGGCCAGCGATTCGGTTAGGGATTCACCACCGAATCGGTCGCCTAGAAGTTGGCCAGGCTAGCGTTGCGATTGCGACATGCTCACCACATCGTGTCGACGCATTTGCAGCTTGCCGGTACAGCATCGAGCGCATTAAACAAATTGCACCGATATGGAAACATGAGTTCTTTGAGGGTGGAGACGTTTGGATAGAGGGTGCCACCGCCGATCCTCATAATGAAGAGGCAAAGGCTGAGGCGTTTCGACGAGCATGCGCATAAAGGTTTATTTGTTCGCTAGACTCTGCGATATCGTTGGGACTAACGAAATAGAACGAAAAGTACCAATTGGAACAACGGTCCGTATGCTTTGGGATAATTTAATCGCTGATTTTCCTGGTCTAGAAGCATACGGTGAGTCGTTGTCGAGTGCCGTGAATGCAGAGTACGCGCGTATGGATGTCGTATTAAATGACGGTGATGAGGTTGCTTTTCTGCCCCCTGTTTCAGGTGGTCAGAGCGCAACGTAAAGGCTCCTCGTTGCTCAACTCAACTAGATTTTAACCATGTTTGACAAGCTGACCGAAATTGAAGAGCGGTACGATGCTCTAACGGCGCTTCTTAGCGATCCCAGCGTGCAAGCTGACGCTAAGACTTACCGAATGCACGTAAAAGCTCTTGCCGAAATCCAACCATTGATTGAACAATTTCGGCAATACAAGGACGTAGCCAAAGAAATCGCACAGGCTGAGGAATTAACTAACACAAGTGATGACGAAATGCAGCAGCTTGCACAACAGGAACTACAGACACTCAAATCTCGTCAGGAAACACTTCTGGAACAGATTAAAGCGCTACTGATTCCAAAAGATCCGAACGATGAGAAAAACGTGGTTTTGGAGATTCGAGCTGGTACTGGTGGTGATGAAGCGGGGCTGTTTGCTTCAGATCTCTACCGGATGTACGGGAAATATGCAGAAGGTCAAGGGTGGCGCCTGGATGTTCTCTCGGCTAATGACACGGGTGTTGGTGGGCTGAAGGAAGTGATTGTACTTATTGAAGGCCGTCGCGTGTACAGTCAATTAAAGTATGAGAGTGGCGTGCATCGGGTACAAAGGGTCCCAGCAACGGAAGCAAGTGGTCGCATTCACACCTCCACCGCAACAGTCGCAGTACTTCCGGAAGCAGAAGAAGTGGATATTCAGATTGACGCCAAAGATTTG
The DNA here is from genome assembly GCA_913052135.1 of uncultured Acidobacteriota bacterium. Classification (GTDB taxonomy): domain Bacteria; phylum Acidobacteriota; class Vicinamibacteria; order Vicinamibacterales; family UBA823; genus UBA8106. The sequence continues at coordinate 51,474 of CAJXDY010000012.1, read as the reverse complement.
CGTATCGACACATTTTGTTCAAGTGGTCCAGGTGGCCAAAGTGTCAATACCACCTACTCGGCGGTGCGGATCACACATCTCCCCACTGGAATGGTGGTATCCCAACAAGATGAAAAATCCCAGATTAAGAATAAATCTAAGGCAATGAAAGTGCTGCGCGCCAGACTCTATGAACTTGAGCTTCAGCAACAGCAGGCGGCTATCGCCAAGGATCGCCGCAGTCAAGTAGGGACCGGAGAACGATCAGAAAAAATCCGAACATATAATTTTCCTCAAAATCGGATCACCGACCATCGCATCAATTTTACGACGCATCAACTTACGAATATTTTGGACGGAGACCTCGCTGAAATCATCAATGCCACAACTACGTATTACCAAGCAGAAAAACTGAAAGATGCGGAAACCTTGACTACAGACTAATGACCATTCATGAACATGTCGTAGCTGCACGCTCACGCTTGGAACACGCTGGTATTGAAACCTGCAACGCCGGCATTGACGCCGAAGCCCTTGCCCGACACGCACTCGGATGGAATCGGGCGCATTATTTCTCCCACCGTCATAACGTGCCGCATCTCTCATTTGATTCTTGCTTTGAAAACCTGATAGCTCGTCGTGAACGTCGTGAGCCGCTTGCTTTTATAACCGGTACTAGAGAATTCTGGAGTCTTCAATTCGACGTCTCCGAAGCAGTTCTGATTCCTCGGCCAGAGACCGAAATCATTGTAAGGACTGTCCTCGATACGATCCCGGATCGCACAGCCTCCCTTCGAATTGTAGATGTCGGGACAGGAAGTGGATGTTTAGCTGTTTCACTGGCAACTGAATTCCCAAATGCTCAGATTCTAGCCACCGATGTGTCGAATGCTGCTATTGAGATCGCAAAGAGGAACGTCGCCAAGAACGACCTGGTGGATCGCATTGAGTGCCGTCATACCAGTTTCCTCGCTGGCGTGGAAAAGTCAATTGAGGTCGTTGTCTCCAATCCGCCATATATTCCGACGAATCATCTTACGGACCTTCAGTCGGAAATTCGAAATTATGAACCCGAGGTAGCACTAAACGGCGGAATGGACGGCCTGGAAGGATTTCGAGCACTCCTTGCCCAAAGTGAAATCAAGTTGGCAAAACAAGGTTGGCTGTTTTTTGAGTTTGGATTTGGTCAGCTGAACGGAGTTAAAGCACTCACAAAGGAGTATAAGAATCTTGAACTGGTCAACGTTGTCCATGATCTCCAGAAGCTCCCACGGGTTGCTGTTCTCCGCCGACGATAATCTTTATGTCAAACACAACTAGCCCTGAATGCCTGTTCTGTCGAATTATTGCTGGTGAATTACCCACGACTTTCGTCTACCAAGACAGTCGACTTGTGGTATTCGACGACATTAATCCACAAGCGCCAACACATGTGCTTATCGTTCCACGCCAACATATTGCAACATTAAACGATCTTCGCAAGGACGATGACGGGCTCGTTGGCGAAATGACCAGGCGGGCAGCCATGATTGCTAGAGATCGCGGAATCTCTAGCGCCGGATATCGTACGGTATTCAATTGTAATCAAGGCGCAGGTCAGACGGTGTTTCACATCCACTTGCACTTACTTGGCGGACGTTCGCTCACTTGGCCTCCAGGCTAGCTGAGAAGCGCGGCCTTACCGTTCTTCAGATCGTCGTAGTACATACCAACCTCGACCTGCAACTCGATCGAGCACGAAGTCAACCGCCAAATAACCCTGACTAAAGTAGGTTTTGAACAGTTCTCGAACGGTCATCCTCCAATGTTTCGCTAGTTCAGGCACTTGAACCTGCATATTGCTGAAGTCTCTTGGAATCTCCAAATGGAGTTCAGTCGAACCAGACTGGAGATTCACATCCTTACAGGCTAACCATCCGTCGACAACTTCCGTTTCATTTAGGAATTCATTAGGTACTATAGCTGCTTTAGAATTCGCAGGTCGCTCGCTACCAGCGACTAACTGCTCCACCCGATCGGTCCTGATCCACCATTCAGCGACCAGGCGATCTGTTGGCGTGCCAGAATGCAGAGGACTACTGGATTCCCCATAAATATTCTCTTCGTATTCCGAAACAATAACACCCAATTTGCAAAAATTCAGATGGGCGTTCATCGCTTGCAAGGGATCGAATGTCCACTCGATTAGATCAACCCCCATTTGTAATGCGCGTGTTCGCTGTTCGAACTTCAACTGTTTTCCAATTCCTGCACTGCGCTGATGTTGAATAACTCCAAGCATGTGGGACCACTGTGTTAACTGACCGCGTCGGATCCCGGGCAACGAATAAACGAAGCCCACCATTTCGTGACTTTCATCAAACGCCCCAACCAGTATGCCCCCACGTTTAACGTTCACCGCTAGAATGGGAACAGGCACAACATCTTCCGCGTCCGTGTATTCCCAAACCTGCTTTTCCAACTCCACCACCGATCGAAATTCTTCTAGTGATGTTAGATCTTGATATTCCATCGGTTCCACCCTCACGGAGTCCTAGCTGAGACCGTAGTTGCCTCTTAGAAATCTGTTGCTGTCAATACTGCTAGTCACAGGAGCATTATACAAGTCGAGGATTGGTCAACTGCGTAATGAGACGCGTAACTTGCACTACAATGAATAAGTATACGGAAGTTCCCCGGTCCACTGTCTGGGCGACCATCTCTATTCTCGACGAAACGCCTAATGCCGAATTGGAAATCGACACTTAACCTGCCTAAGACTGCCTTTTCGATGAAAGCCAGCTTGCAGACTGCTGAACCGGCCGCAATTGCACGCTGGGATTCGATGCAACTCTACGAGCAGATTAGAGCCCGCCGAGCCGGCGCGCCAAGATTTGTCCTTCACGATGGCCCACCATATGCAAATGGCCACATTCACATTGGAACGGCTTTAAACAAGATCTTGAAGGACTTTATCGTCAAATCGAAAACGATGGCTGGATTCGATAGTCCCTACGTTCCAGGCTGGGACTGTCATGGTCTACCAATTGAGCTCAACGTAGATCGTGAGCTGGGTTCAAAGAAGCGCAGTATGAGTGTGGCCGATATTCGTAGAGCTTGCCGTAAGTATGCCGAGAACTACGTGAATCTGCAGCGTGAAGAATTTAAACGACTTGGTGTCCTAGGTACGTGGTCAGAACCATATTTGACGATGGCATACCCATACCAAGCTGCCATCGTGCGCGCTCTCGGTCGTTTTGTCGAAAAGGATATGGTTTATCGAGGCAAGAAACCAGTACATTGGTGTACTCACTGTCGAACCGCTCTGGCAGATGCGGAAGTTGAGTACAGCCAACACACCTCTCCATCGATCTATGTGGAGTTTCCACTTACGGAAGAAAGCTCCGCCACCTTAACAACTCGCCTGCCAGCTCTCGCAGATCAAACCCTGTCGGCACTTATTTGGACGACAACGCCATGGACCATTCCCTCAAATCTTGCGCTAGCGTTTCACCCTAATTTCGACTACGGGATTTACGATATGGACGGTACGGCGGTCCTTGTAGCTGACAGTCTTGCAGAAAGGATCAGTAATGAGATCGGCCGATCACTAACGAAACGTCTTGGGACCATCAAAGGTCGTCATCTTGAAGGTCTTCAATTTCAGCACCCTCTCTACGATCGCGAATCAGTCGGGGTCCTTGCCGACTACGTGACCCGTGAGCAGGGTACTGGGGTTGTACATACTGCTCCAGGGCACGGTGCGGACGACTTCAGCACTGGTGTACGATACAAACTCCCACCCTATGCCCCGGTTGATCCCACTGGACATTTCACTGACGAGGTCGAGTTGTTTGCCGGTCTACAAGTCTTCGAGGCAAATGGAAAAATTGAAGAAGCTTTAGCAGCAAATGGCCGCCTTTGGCATCGGGATACATTTGAGCACTCGTATCCGCATTGTTGGCGATGTCATACGCCCGTAATTTTTTTGGCGACCCCGCAATGGTTCATTGCGATGGAAACACGGGAACTGCGTGCCCGTGCACTTGATGCTGTCTCTAAAGTGCAATGGTTTCCAAACTGGGGCCAAGAACGAATTCACAACATGCTGGCCGCCAGACCTGATTGGTGCATTTCACGCCAGCGGTCCTGGGGCGTACCCATCCCAGCGTTATATTGCACTGCTTGCAATGAAGCTACTCTGACAACCGAACTCATTGAAACCGCAGCAAATGTCTTTGAGCGGTACGGTGCAGACGCCTGGTACGAACGAGATCTTAAGGAATTCTTACCAGCGAATCTGAAATGCACGGGTTGTGGAGGGCAAGAATTTAAACGTGAACGTGACATTCTCGACGTCTGGTTTGACTCAGGATCAAGTCACGAAGCCGTACTTGAACAACGCGACCTTGGATGGCCGGCTACTGCATACCTAGAAGGTAGTGATCAGTACCGTGGATGGTTTCATAGCTCACTGCTCGTCGGACTTGGAACCAGAGACGCCGCTCCGTACGAGCAAGTTATTACGCATGGATTTGTTGTTGCTGAGGATGGAAGAAAGATGTCCAAGTCCCTCGGAAACAACATTGCACCACAAGTGGTGATCGAACAGAGCGGAGCTGAAATTCTTCGGCTGTGGGTTGCAGCTGTTGACTACCGTGAAGACATGCGCATTGGTGAAGAAATCCTTGCGAGAATCGTCGAAGCCTACCGTAAGATCCGCAACACGCTACGTATTTTGGCAGGTAATCTCTCAGACTTCGACCCCGAGACGGACCTCGTTGCGACAAAGCAATTGCAGGAAATTGATCGGTATGCGTTAGCCAGGTACGCTGATACGGCCGGCAAGATTACTGAAGCCTATTCTCGATACGATTATCAGACAATTTTTCACACACTTAATACCTTTCTCACAGTTGATGTCAGTGCCTTTTATATCGATATCTCTAAGGATTTACTGTATACATACAGCAACAACCATCCGGCACGTCGCTCGACGCAGACTGCCATCTATCACATCGCCGACGGAATCGCTCGCCTCATTGCACCAATTCTGCCAGTCACTGCTGACGATTACTGGCGTGTCCTGCCAGGCCAGCGAAGTAGTTCCGTACATCTGGCTGATTTTAAAGAAAACGTTGGACAATGGGATGATCAGCAACTCATCGACCGTTGGAATCGCCTAATCAAGATGCGAGAAGTTGCCAACGTCGAAATCGAAAAGCTTCGAAAACAAAAAGTTGTTGGTACGTCGTTGGAAGCTTTGGTCCATGTGACCGCAGGTGGAGAGACATTGGCACTGCTAGAACAATATCGTGAAGTGCTCGATACATTATTCATTGCACAAGTTCGACTTGAATCTGACGCTAATCTTGAAGTCACAAAAAACAATGATGACGTTCCAGCTGGCCAAGTTTTTGGTGAAGCGTTCCAATTGCAGGTCGAACGGGCCGAAGGAACACGCTGTGAACGTTGTTGGCGCTACGTGTCAACCGTCGCAGTCACACCCGAAGTAGAAGGCTTATGTACTCGATGTGTGGAAATGTTAAAAAACCAGTAACGTGCCCCTAAACCAATGGTAAGCAACATTCTCAAGCCTACTCGCTGGTCAGTATTCAGCCAATTGTTTCAGCATTTCAAACTTATGTCGGTCGTTATAATCGCGAGCACGATACTGCTTGATTACGCAACAAAACTCTTCGTGCATCAACTGATACCTCTCCATAACAGTGTCAATTTGATTCCAGGATTCTTGAACATCACTCACGTTCGTAATACCGGTGCGGCGTTCGGTATTCTGAATGCAGTCGATTTTCCGTTCAAAACATCAATAATGATCGGTGTCGCGCTCCTAGCACTTGTGGTGCTGACCTTGTACGCCTACAACACAAAGCCGCAAGGTAATTTTGCACGGATAGGATTTGCGCTCATCGTTGGAGGGGCAATCGGTAATCTCATTGACCGAGCCAGCACTGGATATGTAACAGACTTTATTGATGTCTTTTGGGGAACATATCATTTCTGGGCGTTCAACATTGCAGACGCTACAATTACAATTGGTGCGGTATTACTGCTATTAGACACAGTAGAATCGGAGTGACATGTTTCCAAGATTGCTTGAGTTGGGTCCGATCACAATTTATTCCTATGGTGTCCTTCTGGCCGCCGCTTATCTTGTCGGCCTCAAACTCGCACTAGTTCGATCTCAAAGTCGAGGCTTAGATGCCAATAAAATGATGGACCTTGGCATCTACATTATTATTAGTGCCCTCCTAGGCGCGAAGGCGATGCTGTTGATTGTAGATTTTGACTACTACACAAGTAGTTCAGCTCAATTCTTATCATTGATTAGATCAGGTGGAGTGTTTTACGGGGGTTTACTTGTATCGGTGATCGTTGCTTTCTGGTTCCTCAAAAAACACCGAATGAACACTTGGAATGTGTGTGACGCATTCGCGCCTGGAATTGCACTTGGCCATGCAGTGGGACGCCTTGGGTGTTTAATGGCCGGTTGCTGTTACGGCAGCCCCACTGATCTACCTTGGGGCATCACCTTTACAAATACGTTGGCGGCAGCCAATGTCGGGACTCCCCTGAACACCCTTCTGCACCCGACACAACTCTATGAATCGTTTGCAGAGCTTACTATCTTACTCATCCTAATCGGCACTGAACGAAGAGGGCCGAGATTTGCCGGGCGCACATTCTGGTTGTACATCGTTTTGTATGGTCTCTCAAGATTTGTGATTGAGTTTTACCGTGGAGATCCAAGAGGTATGGTGTTCGATCTTCTGTCCACGTCGCAATTTATTGCGACGTTGCTCGTTCCACTTGGTAGCCTGATGTTAATCTATCTATTCAGAACAAATAGTCCAGACATCCCTTCCACAAGAGGACGTCGTACCCAAACAGCGTAAAACTTTACGTTTCGGTAGGTGAAGATTCCATCTATCCTGTGAGAAACGATTTATTGGATGAAATGTCGACTAGCCAATACGTTCTTGAGTTGCCCGTACCTGATGATTACGCCAATGACAGAGTTGACCTTGTGCTCGCTGCATTGCTACCAACATTTTCTCGTGCTCAAATCCAGCGACTGATCAGACAGGGACGAGCCCAGATAAATGGTAAGGTGGTGAAATCGAGTTCTGCAGTGCAACAAGGGGCAACCGTGCTGCTCACGGTGCCTCCCACAGTTAAAGCAATACCGAAAGCAGAAGCCTTACCGATTACGATTATCCACGAAGATCCTGACATCGTCGTCGTTGATAAACCAGCCGGTATGGTTGTTCATCCATCAGCTGGGCACACAGACGGAACCTTGGTTAATGCCTTACTCCATCATGTTACGGATTTAAGTGGTGTAGGGGGCGAAGAACGACCTGGCATCGTACACCGTTTAGACCGGGGTACGTCCGGCGTTATGGTTGTCGCCAAGCACGACCAGGCGCATCGAGAATTGAGTCGTCAATTTCGTGACCGTGAGATTAATAAAGAGTATCTAGCGCTTGTGTGGGGTCAAGTGCGGGCGGGCAAACGGATCGAGTTGCCAATCGGCCGAGACAGCGTGCAGCGCAAACGGATGTCGATTCGGGGACGCCGTGTACGAACTGCGATCACCAAAATCATCTCGGCGGAACCATTCAAAGGTGTCACGCTAGTCCGTGTAGCTATCACGACGGGGCGTACCCATCAGATTCGAGTTCATATGAATGCCATTGGACATCCTGTCGTTGCTGACTCACTCTACGGAGGTAAACGCCGCCATCTGCCTCACCATCTGCGCGTTATTGGACAACTTGATCGCCCGTTTCTTCACGCAGAAAGCCTAGCTTTCACTCATCCTCGTGATGGAACACGCATGGAATTTCACGCCCCACTACCCGAGGATGTGAAATTTGTGCTCACAACGCTGAAGCAACCTACCTCACCACCTTAATCAGCGTTTGTAACAGCTACGACAATGTCTTCAGTTGTTCGGTCTCTTTTGTGGAAGTGGCAGGCACAGTCGACGCTTCTGGCATAAGAGCCATCTCTAAAATTTCTTCAATGGTAGAGACATAGTGAATCGTCATTTCGTTACGTAGTTCTTCTGTCAAGTCTTCCTTAATATTCTTCTCATTCAACTGGGGCACGATCACGCGTGTAATACCAAGTCGCCTAGCCGCCAGCACTTTTTCTTTAATACCACCAACAGGAAGAACATTTCCGGATAGGGTGATCTCCCCTGTCATGGCCAAGTCGGCCCGTACTGACCGATTTGTCAACCTTGAGGCAACAGCTGTCGCCATAGTCACACCAGCAGAAGGACCGTCTTTCGGAACAGCACCAGAGGGTACATGCACGTGAAGTGAACTGTTCTCATAAAAATTCGGATCAACACCGTAAGAATCGGCATTGGCGCGAAACCATGACAACGCTGTTTTTGCAGATTCTTGCATCACGTCTCCCAACTGACCGGTCAACGTCAATTCTCCCTTACCAGACATTAGCGCTGCCTCTACAAACAGCACCTCGCCACCAGCTGGTGTCCATGCCAAGCCAACAGCCACACCGGGATCCTTAGTGCGATTTGAGACTTCCTCATCATGAAATCGTGGTGCGCCCAGCATCTCGACTACGACTTTCGGTGTGATTGAAACGGGCACCTCGTCACCTTCTGCCCACCGTCGTGCGACCTTACGACATAATGCTCCTATTTCCCGCTCAAGGTTCCGTACACCAGCTTCACGGGTATACCCACGGATTACTGCGCGTAAAGCAGCTTCCTCGAACAAGATTTTCTCAGACGTCAAACCATGATTGATGACCTGTTTATCGACAAGATGTTCTTGTGCGATTGTGAGCTTTTCTTCTTCGGTGTAGCCAGGTAATTCAAGTACTTCCATCCGATCACGTAACGCTGGTGCCACTGGATCCAGCACGTTAGCCGTCGTAAGAAATAGCACTTCGGAAAGATCAAACGGCACGTCCAAATAATGATCACGAAAAGCATGGTTCTGCTCTGGGTCTAACACTTCGAGTAGCGCCGAAGCGGGATCGCCTCTGAAATCGCTTCCCAGTTTGTCGATCTCGTCGAGGATAAAAACAGGATTCTTGGATTCTGCTCTTCTTAGTCCCTGTATAACCTGACCAGGCAGTGCACCAATGTAAGTTCTCCGATGGCCCCGAATTTCTGCCTCATCACGCATGCCTCCAAGTGATATTCGGACAAATTTTCGATCGAGAGATGCTGCGATAGATTTCGCCAGCGAGGTCTTTCCTACACCAGGCGGCCCAACAAAACACAAAATTGGACCCTTAACGTCTTTATTGAGTTTACGAACTGCAAGATATTCAACAATTCGGTCTTTCGCTTTTTCAAGGTCCGAATGGTCATTGTCGAGCACAGATTTCGTACGCTTAAGATCAATGATCTCTTCTGTACGTTTATCCCAAGGAAGTGCAACAAGCCAATCCAAATAGGTACGTGAGACTGTATATTCGGCTGCAGCAACTGGCATTTTCGATAAGCGATCAAGTTCACGGACCGCTTCCTTGTGAACAGAGTCTGGCATTCCAATGGCGTCAATCTTGGCACGAATTTCTTCTATTTCCTTTGCCTGATCGTCACCTTCTCCTAATTCTTTTTGGATGGCTTTCATTTGTTCACGAAGAAAATACTCGCGTTGATTCTTCCCGACCTCAGATTGCACCTGTGATTGGATTTTTGAACCCAATTCAAGAACTTCGAGTTCTTTAATTAAGATCCTATTCAACACATCGATACGTGCATGTACATCAAGGGCCTCTAACACTTCTTGCTTGACCGCAGTGGTAAGCGTCGTCAAGCTCGAGGCTATAAAATCGGTCAGCTTTCCAGGCTCATCAACATTAGTGGAGAGTATTTGTAAATCATCGGATAAAAGGGGAGATAAGGACACGACCTGTTGAAAGTTGGTCTTAATGTTGCGTTGCAACGCATCAATTTCTAGATGATCGCGCTCGGTTACCAACTCCTCTGTAGACTCTACATTCGCCTTAAGGTAAGGATGCGCGGTCGTCAGACTAACCAGACGTAATCGTGAGAGACCCTGGACAATTAGACGCAAGGTGCCATCAGGCAACTTAAACATCTTGTGAATCTGCGTGGCCGTACCAACTTGATACAGATCGTCTTGACTAGGCTCTTCAGTTGAGGCATCACGCTGTGTGAACACGCCTATCAGTGAACCGTCCTTCACGGCATCCTCGACGAGCCGAACGGAGCTTTTACGTGCAACCGCAAGTGGAATGAATGAATTGGGGAAGAGGACAGTGTCGCGAAGCGGTAGCACAGAAATTTCTGACGGAATTTCTGATTCATGCGTGCTACCGAATGATTCATTAACGGTCTTGAGTTCGGGTTGATCGCTCATCTGCGACTCTCCGTGGCCCTTCGGGCCTGAGGACACCTCAACCCGACCCACGCTGGCACCAATCCATAGAAATCACCAGCGCAGCATATTAATTCGACGAATTCATAAAGGTTGTCAACGAGAATTCACCGTGACGTTGGGTGATCTCCTGACCACGCCGCTCGGCCCTCTCGTGTAACTCTTCGCAGTCTTTACATCGAACCGCAAACGGAAGCGCCCGCAACCTCTGCTCGGAAATTTCACCGCTACACTCAAAACAGTATCCATAGGCTTCCTGCTCTAGTCGGGCTAGCGCCTCGTCAATTTGCGCGAGCGTTTCAGCTTTCATTTGAATTAGGGCGAACTCAATTTCACCCTGAATATCAGCTTCTGAAGTCTCGACGTCATCGAGAACGCCTTGCATGACAGCACCATTACCTTCAGTGCGAACGTCACGCATTCTGTCAATGACTTCGCTCATAATCTCATGGCGCCTCTCCTGCAGGATCCGCCTCAATTCCTCATACCGATTTCCACTTATTTTCGTTCCAACCATCAAAATTACACTCCTTCATGCAACCACGAACTACTCAGCTTCACCCAAGAAACGTCACACCTTAAGTCCCAAGCGCCAATTCGCACCAGCAGCCAAGGGATACTCACCTTGCTTGGCGAGGCGCTAAACCATCTGACGTCTTGACTAAACAAAACACATGACTTTACACGATAAACACACATCCGTCCAGCTTTCAGGCTATCTAATCCCTCTGAGGTTATAGACGACACAAACGCCCTTCTGGTTTCTCATATTAGATTCATCGGCAAAAAACAGCACGCCTTTAACGTAAACAGTCCAATTTTTCACAAATCTTCCCTAAAAAATGCCAGACAGTGTAAAAAAGAGAAGGAGCGTAAGAAACCTTGGACTTCCTGGTTCACATTAATGCTCAGATGTTTCAGAAAACTTTCGTTTCGGTCAATTATCGGTAATGCCAGTCTCTACCTACTACTCTCAGTTGAGCCGCTGAGACAGTTGACCCAATGAAGTTGAGTGTGCCACGCTAACGTCATTACAATGCCAGCGAAAACCTGTCCATCCTGTGAGCACCGCCGGGGTCGTCGAGCATGTCCGGCGCTCGGTAAGGCTATCTGTTCTCACTGTTGCGGTACCAAGCGTCTGACGATAATTAAATGCCCGCCTGACTGTGGGTACCTTGCCTCAGCTCGAACTCATCCACCAGCCATTATTCAGCGAAAACAACGGCGTGAAGCACGCCTGCTGATTCCACTGATTCAGGATCTAAGTCCCCGACAACATCAACTATTCTTTTTTATACAGAGTCTAATTGACCAATATCGCCCAACGGCACTCCCTCCCTTGTATGATGTGGACGTGGCGGATGCAGTCGCCGCCCTTGCGAAGACTCTAGAAACCGAAAGAAGAGGCATTATCTACCATCACAAAGCCACATCACTGCCCGCTCAGCGCCTGGAAAGTGAACTCAAAGTGGCACTCGACAAGCAACGTGATGATGCTAAAGTGCCCATCGACAAAGACATTGTTATAGCACTTCGGCGCACCGAACAGGCAGCCAGACAGGCTAAAGAAGCATTAGCCGGCACTGACACGGATTACCTTGAGTTGATCCAACGGGTGGTTCAAGACTTGGCATCAAAATCTAAACCAGCGGCCCAAGAATCGGGTCAGGATTCGAGCGGTGAACCCTCTAGGTTAATCATTCCAGGATCATGACCTAAAAATCTTCCTGCTCGTGGGAAGTCAACACTCTTCCACTGAAAATACACGTGATATACTAAAAAGTTGAACAGTCAAGAAAGCGGGCATCGAGAATAGACCCGCGTGGGGAGTTGTCGAGATGGCAAAGCGATGTCAAATTTGCGGAAAGGGTCCAGCATTTGGACGAAATGTCAGTCACGCACATAACGTCACCCCTAGACGGTTCCAAGCGAACATCCAGCCTGTTCGCGTCGTTATCAACGGCGGAATAAAACGTCTACGGGTCTGCACCCGATGTATTCGTTCGAATAAAATCGTCAAAGCCGCATAATCACGAGCATGCGAAAGTCAATTACAACCGACAAAGCTCCGCAGGCCATCGGACCATACTCCCAAGCAATCGCAGCAGGTCAATTGCTGTTTCTCTCAGGTCAGACTCCTTTAGATCCTGCGACAGGAAAATTAGTAGACGGCGGTATAGCCGAACAAACTCACCGTGTCATGTCGAATCTCCGTGCAGTTCTCACTGCGGCTGGAGCATCATTTGACAACGTGGTCCGAACGACAATCTTTCTTGCTGATATGAACGACTTCGCAGCAGTGAACGAAGTATACGGAAGCTATTTTGAGAATCCGGCACCAGCTCGCGCGTGTGTCCAAGTCGCAGAACTGCCCATGAAAGCTCGTGTTGAAATCGACGCGATCGCGCTTCTTTCCTAAGAAGCTAACGCTCGTTTAGGGAATTGTTCGTTCCACATTCAGCACCCCTGTCACCTTTCGGAGAGACTTAAAAACACGCTCTAGGTGTCGGAGATCACGAATTTCGACTGTAACACTGATAAGTACCTGTTGATCCTCAAAGGAACTGGTTTCTACATCTCTGATATTCGTATCGATCCGAGCGATTCGTGAACTAACATCGGCCAAGATTCCTTGACGATCTTTAACCTGGACGGCAATTTTAACAATGTACGGTTCGGAATCTTTCGGCGTCGCACCCCAATCTACATCAAGCCGGCGTTCCGGATCGTATAAGAGATTCATCACGTTCTGACATGATGACGAGTGCACGGAAATACCCTTTCCGCGGGTAATGTAGCCAACAATTTGCTCACCACGGATAGGATTGCAGCATCTAGCTCGAAATACCATGTGATCGTCAAACCCGGGAACTGTAATATGCTCTTTACCAGACCCGAATACCCTTTTGACAACAGAGGTTACCGGCCATACCTCCTTCTCACGAAGTTGATCCTGAGGTATCAGTTTACTTAACACTTGAAGGGCCGACACCTTGCCATACCCAACTGCGGTAAACACATCATCGATTTTCTGCATGCCGAAAGCACCCGTAACTGTCTTTATGGCATCGTTCTGCAAGCTAGATTTAAAGTTCACGTCAAACCGTCGAGCTTCACGTTCAAGCAATGTTTGTCCAAGTTCTGTAGCTCGAGATTTTTCTTGGGCATGGATAAAATGACGAATCTTGTTCCGTGCACGTGAAGTTACAACAAACGATAACCAGTCACGACTTGGTTGACGTTTCTGGTCGGTGAGAATTTCAACGATGTCACCATTCCGCAATTTTGTACGCAGTGGCACCATCTTACCGTTCAGGCGAGCGCTGAGGCACTGATGTCCGACATCCGTGTGGATCGCGTAAGCAAAGTCAAGGACCGTGGCACCACGTGGGAGGGCCTTCACTTCGCCACGTGGAGTAAACGAGTAGACCTCTTCTGGATAGAGGTCTATTTTTAAATTTTGCATGAACTCTTGAGGGTCTCGAATCTCTTGTTGCGATTCGATCATTTGGCGAAGCCATAGAAAGTACTGCTCATCAGGATTTGCACCAGTTCGACCTTCCTTATATTTCCAATGGGCAGCGATGCCTTCCTCAGCGATCCGATGCATTTCTTTAGTGCGAATTTGCACCTCGAACACAAAACCACGTTCACTTACCACTGAAGTGTGCAATGACTGATAACCGTTGTGCCGTGGCATCGCAATAAAATCCTTAATGCGGCCAGGCACAAGGGACCAAGTATGGTGAATAATTCCAAGTGACGCATAACAATCTTTGACACTATGCGTAATTAAGCGCAAAGCGACTAAGTCATATACCTGGCCCAAATCTATTCGTTGTCGTTTAAGTTTTTGATGGATGCTGTACAGACGTTTTGTGCGCCCTTCCAGCTTGGCAAATGGAATCTGCGCGTCGTTGAGCGTAGTCTCGATCGTCCCCTTGAGTTCTTCAATTATTCCCTCATCAGCACGACGACGATCTTCGACTCTTTCCTTCAACGATTCGTAGGCTTTTGGCTCAAGGTAACAGAATGCCAATTCCTCTAACTCATTCCTGACTTTACTCATCCCGAGACGGTTAGCGATCGGAGCATAAATGTCTCGCGTTTCTTGTGCGATACGAATACGACGCTCCTCAGGTAGGTGATTGAGGGTACGCATATTGTCCATTCGATCGGCCAATTTCACGAGAATTACGCGAATGTCATCCACCATGGCTAACAACATCTTGCGAAGATTTTCTGCCTGTCGCTCTTCGCTAGAAGAAAACGGAATAGCGCCAAGCTTCGTAACACCTGCGACAACTTGTGCAATCTCCGTCCCAAACAGTTCTTCAATCCGCTCGACAGTGGTGAGGGTGTCCTCAACGACGTCATGTAAAAGCCCTGCGGCAATCGCAACAACATCAAGATGCATCTCGACGAGGAAATTAGCGACTTCCAATGGGTGCACTAAATAGGGATCACCAGAATCTCGAACCTGGCCTTTATGCTCATCAGCAGAAAATTCGTAGGCGCGACGCAGGAGATCAAGGTCAGCCTCGGGATTATCAAGCCGAACCTTTTCGATGAGATCTTCGAATTGGATCATGAAAAACGTTTTCTATGCAATAAGATACGACGTAATTACTCTCATTATGTCCGTCATTATGCCATCATAGAGAGGGCACGCGAAACCGGACAAGATTACTGGCACTATACTCAGATAAGCCAAAAGACGCCGCCCCAAGGGCAATTATGGCCAAACTCGCATAGCATGCTTGACGGGTTGTTTTTAGGTTAACTATACTGATTTTTCCGATATTGTTGAGGGTAATCGAAGACAGCAGTCGAAGGGGGAATTCATGGATACGCGATGGACGAGGATCGTTCAGTTGGTGATTATAGCTGGACTAGGTACATCACTTGCTGGCTGTAATTGGTACAGCATGTTAAATGCAAAGAAAAGCTTCAAAACAGCTAACGGGTTATATCAGGCTGCGGATTATGAGCGGGCAGTTGTTGCCTACTTAGAAACGGTAGCGGACCCAGCAGTGTTTGAAGCAGCGCCAGAACTAGTGGTGGCGTACTTTTACCTTGGCAACAGCTACGATAATATGTATCGGCCGAGCAGAAAGGGAGAACGCGAAAACGACGCACTTCTAGACAAGGCCGTCAATAACTACCAACTAGCAGCTGATCATATCGACGATCCACAGTTGAGACAGTTGTCTATGGAATACCTTGTGGCTTCCTATGGCATTGATAAACTGAACGACCCTGGTCAAGCCGAACCGATTGTACGCAGGATGATTGAATTAAATCCTCAGGAAACGACGAACTACTTCGCACTCGCTAAGTTGTACGAAGACTCTGGCCTGTATGACTTAGCTGAAGAAACCCTTGTCAGCGCTCGGGATATGCGGCCGGATGACGCAGCTGTGTATCTGCAGCTTGCGGGGTACTACAACCGACAAGGTGAATTTGAGGAGACGATGATTGCGTTAGATGAACGTGCAAATCGTGAACCCAACAACCCTGAAGCATATTACACAATCTCGACCTATTACTGGGAAAAGGCATTTCGAGATTTCAATCTGACAGAGGAGGAAAAGGCACAGCACGTCGTCGACGGTCTTGTGGCTATTAATCAAGCCCTTGACCTCAAAGATGATTACATGGAGGCGATGGTCTACAAGAACATCCTGCTCCGTATGCAGGCAAATGCGACGACGAACCAAGAAGAACAAGATGCGTTAATTGCTGAAGCTGATGAACTTCGTGATCGTGCTGACGACATCAGGAAAGAGCGCGCAGCAGGAGCCGCCGGCTAACAGCTAACAACCTATTCCCTCTTTAAGAAAAATGAGCCACCTCCCTTGCAGGGGTGGCTCATTTTTTTTGCTTGCTGCGAACAGCTTCTCCGCTTAATTCCGGATAATCCGATAGAGATGCCCTCTATCCGCTAGGAGTATCAAGGCGCTCCGAGTGGACAACACATCACGAAGTCGTTCACCGATATAGATGGTTTCGCAATATACCACCTCACCTGTTGCAGCGGATGTCCGACAACGATATAAATACCTACCTTTGAGGGAAGTGAGCAGAAGATCTCCAACGTCTGCCTCGTTAAACCAACTGTCAAGTGACGCTGTTCGATTTACGTCCATGTCAGAAACCGCTGGTGACGGCAACCAGACATAGCTGGGGGCATCGAACTCACCTACCGAGTTGTTACCTGGTGAGGGATACCCACTCAACGTGTATTCTGTTCCATAGGAAACCAGAGGCCAGCCAAAGTCCGTCCCCTGCGCCGCCAGATTCAGGCTGTCTCCACCTTTTGGGCCCTGGTTCGCAATATAAATATGTCCGCCGGCAATGGCTAAACCGGCTGGATTTCGAAACCCCTTACTCACAATCCAAGGCATATCATTTGGTGGTGGGCCGACATGCGAATCATTGTTCACATCTATCCAGCCATCAATTTCTCCCGAGAAATCAGTTAGGTTAACCACAGACTCATCAGACTCATCCTGATAAAAACCGTCGACTGCCGCTGCTAGTTGGTCGTGGAGTTGCCTTCCTTCCAGAACCAGATTGCCATCGCGAACAATGAATGCTAAAAGTGTGCCAAATATTGATCCGTCAGGATGCTCCACTGACACATCACCGACGGCGAGGTACAACGTGCCACCCTCCGCGTCTCCGTCCCACCAGAGTCGGCCAGAGAGTGTCCCATTGCGGGCCATAGTTACCGGGACACACTCATCATCTGCCCAGAGTTGCTCCGGCACACTGGTTCCCTCTTCACCCTCAGCAGCACCGACCGTTGGCACCGTGAAGGCAATGAGAGAAATGCGTGTGCAGTTATAGGGTTCCGTGTCTGCAAGAGCGTGCGTGGCAAAGTAGCGTGCGGTGGTGTCAGTCGTGGATATCAGCTTCACGTCGCGAATGCCGGTCCCAGGATCACTGGTCGCAGTAATACCGTCCAGCTCGATACGGCGAGTGATCGCCAGGCCAGCCTCATCGTAAACAAGGACCGTTCCACTACGCGTCACGAGAACAAACTCTTCATTGGTCAGTTCAGCAAGAGCACCAATATGGGTGCCTCCGACGGTCCGGGTAACGCTTCTGAGTTCGCCAGACACCGTGGATCGAATTCGAAGGTTTAGCAGATTCGTTTCCTGAATCCATGACTGCTCTACTGAACGCCCCATCCTCCACGTGATTTCTTCGCTCACAGCGCTCAGGAGTGACCGTGTGCGACGTAAAGCACCCTGCACTCCTAGACGACCGGACTGGAAGAAAGACCTGTCTTCGGCAATGACCAATGCCCGCCCGCCGCCAATCTGCATCTCATAACGAATGCCGTACTCTTCATCAACGAAGAGCAAGCCTCCAAGCACGACACCGATTAACAACAGCGCAATAACACTCATCGCACGCCGTGACGGCAACTTCCTCAAGGTGCCGTTGAACGATTCAATTATCTTCCGTGTAAACATTCGCGATGGTTGCTCCCTACTTGTGGAAAACTCAGGCAGCCACTGTCAGCAGACCCTCTGGATACGTTACTACAAGACGCCACTGGTAAAGTGGGCAACTAAAATTTAGTATGGAATCGAACAGAATGAACTCACGTCGTCGTGGAATTTATAGCAGTGAGACCGAATCCCCTTGCTGTACCCGAAGAACGTCGATAACCGAAGGTTGTTAGTTCCCGCCAACGACGCCAGCGGCCCGGCGCATACCTTCCGTCACAATACCGACCTTCTCCACTCCAGCGCCCTTAGCGGCATCGATGACGTCAACGATCTCGCCATAGCGCAACCGTCCATCCGCAGCGATGAACATGGTCTTATCATTTCGCTGCTCAAAAATATTACGCAGTCGATTAGGCAAATCGCGGACGGTCACATCTTGTTTGTTCACAGAGATGCGACGATCGGCTGTGTACTCCAACACAATCTGGCTGGTATCGGGACGAGATTGCTGAGCGGCTCGAGTCTCGGCCGGAAGGTTAATATCAACACCTTTTTGGGTCAGCGGAAGGGCGGCCATAAAAATGATGAGCAGTACGAGGAGCACGTCGATCATCGGTGTGACATTCATGTCACAACTAGCCGTTAATACCTCTGTGCTGACAACGTCTTTATCACTTGAGTGTGAAGCCATTATTGTCCTCCCGCGAATCCAGACCGAAGCCGACGGTCAACAATGAGGCCAACATCCTCAATGCCCACGCGTCGCAACTCGTCCATCGCCTGCATGATGCTCGCGTAGGGCGCATCCTCATCACCCTTGATCAAGACGATCTGTTCACCGCCCGCATCTTCAATCGCTGTCATGATTCTACTTAACAACTCATTATCAGCCACCTGGACTGAATTCACATAGAAGCGGTTGTCAGCTGTAATCGACAGGACGGTTTGCCCTTGTGTTTCTGGCTTGTCAACGGTGTTGGAAGCCTGTGGCAACCGCACATCAACGCCCTGCTGTAACATCGGGGCGATTAGCATCATGATGATCAGCAAAACAAGCATGACATCAACGAGTGGTGTGACATTAATGTCAGACTTTACGCCAGCTTTGGCCCCACCAAGATCCATTGACATAAAACGTTCTCCTTCGCGCGCTCTACCTGTGTCTCTCGCTAGTCCGGGAATGGTCGACTCACACTATTCCAGCCCGAAACTTCACATACACAGATGGTCAGGTTTACGTAGTCTTCTTAATCAAGTAGTCAATTAACTCTGACGACGAGTTGTCCATTTCAACGGTAAAATATTCAAGTTCTCCGGTTAGGTAGTTATAAAACCAGACAGCCGGAATCGCCACGACCAACCCAAGGGCGGTCTCAACGAGGGCTTCCGCAATACCTGCCGAGACGGCACCGATACCACCAGAACCCGTCGCCGCAATACCAACGAATGCGTTG
Organism: uncultured Acidobacteriota bacterium; assembly: GCA_913052135.1. Taxonomy (GTDB): domain Bacteria; phylum Acidobacteriota; class Vicinamibacteria; order Vicinamibacterales; family UBA823; genus UBA8106. The sequence continues at coordinate 32,184 of CAJXDY010000012.1, read as the reverse complement.
ATAATACCAACAACTGTGCCCAAAAGACCCACGAATGGAGCAGTAGAACCAATCGTGGCCAATGAGGCTACGCCTTTCTTTAAGTCATTTTGCGTCAACGCGGAAGAACGCTGAATCGCCCGACGAACGGTGTCTAACAAGTCCTCTCGTCCGAGACTAGCGCCGCCACCTTCCTGCTGGAATTGATATTCCGATAATCCAGCCCCGACGACCTTTGCCAAGTGGCTGTATTTATAGTCCTTCTTGTTCCCGACGGCGATCGCTTCCTTCAGCCGCCCTTCTTTAAGGTGTTTGGCTACTTGGGGAGCAAACAGCTTCGACTGCGCACGAGCCTTTCTGTACGTGTAGATTCGCTCAACAGCGACGCCAACCGACCAAAATGACATAATAAACAATATATACCCGATACTCTTGGCCACGTAGCCCATCTGCGACCACATTTCGACTAAATTCATGCCACCTTCCATTGCCCTGCCTCCCCTTCTAAGTTAGTTCACTTATTGTGTGGCTACTGTATGCCGCACGCATCTCACTCTGACTCTGATTCATATTAACCTTGCAGCGTAAAGTTCACCGTCACGGTCATAATGACCGGCACCGGCACACCATTAAGTAGCGTCGGGGTGAACTCCCATTGCTGTACAGCCAGAAGCGCCGAAGCGTTCAGCAACGGTATCCCGCGCAAAACAGTCGCATCCTGGACACGCCCATTAGCTCCAATTATTGCTTCGATAATAACGATACCTTGCACTCGCGCGGATTGCGCAATAGGCGGATAAATCGGCGACACGTCACGAATTTTTGTAGGCGGCCGAATGTTCCCACCGACACGGATCGGTGCAGTTGGAGGAGGTGGTGGTGGTGGTGGTGCCATTGGTAAACCACCCACAATGCCACCAACAACGCCGCCGGACATACCACCCTCAACGCCACCCACAATGCCCTCATCAATCGTTAAGCCGGTCTCTGGAAGTATCTCCTCAGGAGCCTCAACCGGAGCGGCATCTGGCGTCAGGTCAGGCGGTGGAGCCTTCGCTTCTGCTGCCGGTGGCGGGGGCGGGGGTGGAGGGGGGGGTGGGGGGGGTGGTGCTGCCACAAACGCCATCATCGATGGCGGTATTGGTAAAATATCCGCTGCCATTAAAGGAATGATGACAACCGCCCCGACAAGTACCAGATGAAGCAAAATCGACACGGGCACTGTGTACCACTTTTGCGATCCCACCCTTATGGATGGATTCGAAATTTCACCAAACATCTCACGTGCCAAGGACGACCTCCTGCCTCATCAAAGATTTAGGACCGTACAAGAATGTCGATTATAAACAGACCTGAAAACCTCTGTCAACGAAGCGTTTGTAGCTGCTTCGGACTCGGACTCAAAAGCCAGATGCTTCAAGAGTCACTCCTAAAACACTCACATTGCAAAGCAAGTATATTGTGAACCATGTTTTTAGCATATTTCAAGCTTTTCTGAACAAAATTCAACATTTTTTTAACACAAGTGGTTCCTTTTCGAATGAACTCAAGATCCAGCGTTTCTGAACCATTAGAATCCGCCCTATTGCATCCACATAACAATAAGCGGTGCAAAAATTACCGCGACAATGGTCATAAGCTTAATCAAAATGTTTAAACTCGGGCCAGCGGTATCCTTAAACGGGTCGCCCACGGTGTCGCCAATCACCGCTGCCTTGTGTGTTTCTGATCCTTTTCCTCCAAGGTTCCCTTCTTCAATATATTTTTTTGCATTGTCCCAAGCACCGCCGGCGTTAGCCATCATCAGCGCCATTAACACGCCAGTCACGAGTGAGCCGGCCAATAAACCACCCAAGCCAGCAACACCCAAAATGTAACCCGTAACAATCGGAGCGATGACCGCGAGAAGCCCCGGCATCACCATTTCCCTAATGGCGGACTTCGTAGAAATTTCTACACACCGTGCTGAATCAGGCTCCGCGTGCCCTTCCATCAAGCCTTTAATTGTCCGAAATTGTCGACGGACCTCTTCGATCATCTCATTCGCCGAGCGGCCAACAGCATTCATTGTGAGCGCTGAGAAAATGAACGGCAGGGAGCCACCGATAAACATACCGAGTAAGACATTCGGGTTCTCCAAACTCAAGCTGATTGCCCGATCACTGAATGCGGATATACCACCCGCACCGGCGATCGCCGTATCAGCCGTTGCTCGAAATGTACTAAACAAAGCTAAGGCCGTAAGAGCTGCCGAACCAATCGCGAAACCCTTGCCGATAGCGGCGGTCGTGTTACCCACTGCATCAAGGGAATCTGTTCGTTGGCGCACTTCTGGTCCGCATCCACTCATTTCAGCAATGCCACCTGCGTTGTCTGCCACTGGCCCATAGGCATCAACCCCAAGGCTGATACCCAGTGTCGACAACATGCCGACAGCGGCTATTGCGATACCGTAGAGGCCAGCCCACTCGAAGCTAACAAAAATCGCAACACACACCACAAGAATGGGCGGACCACAGGACATCATGCCAAGGCCGAGACCTGCAATAATGTTCGTCGCTGGACCTGTTTCCGACTGCTGGGCGATTCGCTGAACTGGCGCCAAGTCCTTGGCTGTGTAGTACTCGGTCAACTTGCCAATGATGACGCCTGCGACCAGACCAGTAATAACGCAATAGAGGACGGCATACGGAATACCCAAGAAAACAACGAGTGCACTCGCACCGAGCACGACAAGTACGGACGCAGTGAATAACCCTCGGAACAATGCACTTTGAATAGCTTTCTCGTCTTTCGTTCTAACCGTAAACGTGCCCAGAATAGAACATAGGACGCCGACACCGGCAAGCAGCACCGGAAAAAGCACTAGCGATCGCTGAACAACGTCAAACGATTCTGTCTCAACACCCCACAGTTCCTGAGCGGCTACTGCCCCAAGAGTCCAAGCCAGCGCAATCGAAGCAATAATGCTGCCCACATAAGATTCGAATAAATCCGCCCCCATGCCAGCCACGTCTCCGACATTGTCACCAACGCTGTCAGCAATGGTTGCAGGATTCCTCGGATCATCTTCCGGAATACCGGCTTCAATTTTGCCCGACAGGTCAGCAGCGACGTCCGCGGCTTTGGTAAAAATCCCGCCTCCAACTCGAGCAAATAAGGCGATAGAGGAGGCTCCCAATGACATTCCAAAAAGCGATTCAACAGCCAAGGAACCTTCACCTTGAAGTCCTCCGAAAAATGCATACAACACCGTAATGCCGAACGTTCCAAGCGCCACGACCGTCAAGCCCATGACGGAACCGCTTGAAAACGCAATTCGAAGGGCTGCCGCTACACTAGAGCGCGCGGCTTGGGTAGTCCGCACTGCCGCAGCAGTGGCCGTCCGCATCCCAATCCACCCTGCCGTCGCTGACAAACATGCACCCACAAGAAAGGCTATAGCAGTTGACAGGCCCGATCGCGGCAAGAACAGAGCGAGCACGATAAACATGATCGCAACGAAACCCGCCAGCACGGTGTACTCAACGCGGAGAAATGCCATCGCACCACTGCGAATGAGTGCTGCGATGCGTTGCATTCGTTCGTCGCCAGGATCCTGCCTATTAATAAATCGAGTCAACACAAATGCAAACGCAACAGCGCATAGCGGCGCACCAATTCCTAACATCCAAAACAGTTGCTCTTCCATTAAATCCCCTGCGTTATGAAAGTTGAGACGGCTTTATTTGCCGTTCACAAACGTAAATTAAAGACAGTCAATTATTTAAACCACCAACATTAGCGTGAGGCACGTAACTCGTCATCTAGTGCGGTTCCACCAGTTAAGAAAATTCTAACACCTTGCTGCACGTCAATATCTGGATATTCAGCTAGCTTCGCATCGTAAATTCGTACATCACCGAGGTAAAGATGATTGGTTGGAACGTAGACCGCCAAAAGCGACTCCCGCCCACGACCTCGATCCAGTATGAATTCCTTTGTGAGAAAGCCAAGGACATATCCTCGTTCAGCATCCTCTATGAGCACAACCCGTTTAAATCCGTATTTATTGTCTGGTGACAAGGCTGTCGTCAACTGCTTGACCGGCGCGTAAATCGTTCTGAAAACTGGGATTTTTAGGAGGTAAGTTTCTAACTGTTCGAGCACCCGTTTGCCAAACACATTAGTGGCCAACGTGCCTATGACAAGCAGGCCAAGCACAGTAATGAGCAACCCCAATCCCGGAAGTTCTTGACCCCACCATCTCGCAAATAACGGGCCCATAAAGCCGTCCACAGCCCGAAATATCCACACAAAGGCGGTCACACTCACCACGAGTGGAACGGTTACGAAAAATCCTGCGATCAGAGAACGGCGAAACCATTGCATAACATGCACACACTCAATTGCCTGTGCCGGTGACTCGTGCGACCTTCACACAGCTAAACCAGCAACCAGACGACGACCAATCCCGCTAGCACCATTCGATAATACGCGAATACATCAAGTGAGTGCCTAGCAAGATACCTTAGAAAAAACGCAATTACTATATACCCCACTATCGCGGACGTAAGCAGTCCAATAATAAAGAGTTGCCCTAGGCCACCAGTAAAGTCTGCTATTTCAAGTTCAAGACTTGTCTTGGCGGCCGCCGCGAGTATCGCTGGTATTCCTAGTAAGAAACCAAATCGAGCTGCTTGGTCGCGTCGAAACCCTAACCACATTCCCACCGTAATCGTTGCAGCCGACCTGGAAACTCCGGGCACCAGTGCTGCAGCCTGTGCCACACCTATGGCCAACGCCTCCAACCATGTCAGCGAATCCGCATGGCGAAATTTCACCGCTAGACGCTCAACCACCCACATGGCAAGTCCACCCAAAACCAGAGTCCCAACTACGACCGACGGGTTCCTCAGCGACTGAGCAACAACATCGCTGAGTACGAAGCCAAGGACCAAGATCGGCAGCGTGCCAATAGCAATCATGCAGACACGATGAGTTTCTGGGTCGTGCGATGGCTGGAGAATCTTCGGTAAGGCTTTAACCATTGCCAAAATGTCATGCCGAAAATAGACCAAGACAGCCACAAGTGTGCCTAAATGACATGCGACGTCAAACGGGAGTTCATTTCGGCTAAGTTCCCACCCAAATACCTCGCGCGCAAGGATGAGGTGTGCCGAACTGGAAATCGGTAAAAACTCTGTTAATCCCTGGATGACGCCGAGCAGCGCGGCCTGTGGATTAGTCACACGAAGGAGTTAGTTAAGATCCTCGCTTGCCCTGGGACCTTTTCGTGCCAGAAGCGGATGTTCCTTGAGCGGTCGTGCGGCGCTCACTAATATAAATAGCAATTGCCGCTGCAATGAACACCGTTGAATACGTCCCACTTAAGACACCAACAAGCATCGTAAACGCAAACCCTCGCAACACTTCACCGCCGAAGAGGTATAAGGCAAGGACCGCAAGTGATGTGGTACCCGATGTGATGATGGTGCGGCCAAGTGTCTGGTTGACGCTCGTGTTCACTACAAGCTTAAGCCGATCACGCCGCATGGAACGAAGATTCTCACGGACGCGATCAAAGATAACAATCGAATCATTCACCGAGTAACCAGTAATGGTGAGAATCGCCGCCACGACATTAAGAGACAGCTCGTATCCAAAAAAAAGTAGAAACGCGAGAGTGATTAAAATATCGTGAAACACCGCTATGATTGCGCCAACTGCGAACGTGAAACGAAAGCGCATGCTGATGTAGATCAGGATGCCAGCCAACGCAACCAAGGTGGCCCAAATGCCCTTCTGTTGCAGATCGCGACCGATCACGGGGCCCACACTGGCCGTACTCAACAGGTCATACGCACCCAAGTTCGCTGCTTCAACCGCTGCGATGACGGCATTTGCGCCCGCATCGAGAATGCTGCCTTCTTCTGAGGCAATCTGCGGAAGTCGGACAAGAACCTCGTTCGCCGCAGGATCTCCATACTGCTGAACAATTTTCTCACCTTCAACATCTGCAATAGCGTTGCGTACGTCCTCTTCAGAAACGTTCTCGGAAAATCTAATGACGATAATACTTCCACCTGAAAAATCGACCCCGAGAGGCAAACCGCCACGCGACCACATGGTGCCGATCCCAGCTAGGATAATGAGCGATGAGACTGAGAAGGCCAGCCATCTCCACCGAAAAAAATTGTAATCAGGCTTATTGAAAATCTGCATGTCGACTACGACGCCTTCCAGAAGATCGTCAAGGGGCGGTACCGCCAACCAAAATTAGACACTACGTTGCTCAGATGCTCAACCTCACCACCTGCCGCCGCGAAAGAATGGTCTGGAACAGTGTTCTCGACACAAACACCGCTGTAAAGACGTTGGCCAGTAGACCAAAAAAGAGTGTGGTGGCAAACCCACGAATCGGTCCTGTGCCGAACTGGAACAAAAAGGCAGCCGCAATAAGCGATGCCACGTGCGTATCCACAATCGTTAGAAACACCCGATCAAAGCCGGCTGCGACTGCAGCGCGCGGGCTCTTAGACGAGGCGAGTTCCTCCTTAATACGTTCAAAGATCAAGACGTTCGAGTCCACACCCATGCCGATTGTGAGGATAAACCCAGCAATACCTGGGAGTGTCATAACCGCGTCTAGATAGGCCATGAATCCTAGCAAAATCAACAGATTCAAGCCCACTGACAAAATCGCGTTAATGCCAGACAGTTTGTAGAACACGAGCATAAAAAATGCGACCAGCGTCAACCCAGTGAGCGATGCTAGTACACCGGCGCGCACCGAGTCAGCACCGAGCGTCGGGCCAACAGTTCGCTCCTCAAGATACGTCAGCGACGCCGGCAACGCGCCAGATCGGAGTACAAGACTTAAATCGGCAACTTGTTGTTGCGAGAATGCACCGGTAATCCGTCCCTCGTCGGTAATCCGAGAGTTAATCATTGGCGCAGAATAGACGCGACTGTCGAGAATAATCGCTAACTGTCGACCCACGTTCTGTCCTGTCACATCACCGAACTTACGGGCGCCTTCACGATTGAACGAAAAGCTCACAGCTGGTTGATTATTCTCATCGAGAGTTGGACGTGCATTCCGCAAATCTCGCCCGCTCACAGGCGCAACGCTCCGAACTATGTAAAAAAGGTTCTGTGGCATGGCACCCGGACTCACGGTGTCATCAACACCAGAAATAATCTCCATTCCAGCGGGAACCACCCCACCGTTCGCCTGTAACAGCGCTTGGCGAGTCGCTGACGGTCCCTGCTCTACGATCTTGAACTCCAACAGCGCCGTCGAGCGAATAATCTCCTTCGCACGTGCAACATCAGTCACGCCAGGAAGCTGCACAAGAATTTGATCGCCACCCACGCCGTGCGGTGCCACAATGGGTTCTGCAACCCCGAGTTCGTTGACACGTCGTGCGATCGTCTGCAAGGCTTGTCGAACAGCTTCCTCGCGCAATGAAACCGCCATGTTTGGTCTAAGCTCGAATGCATAGCGACCGCCTACACCGGATTCCCGCGTGAACAGAGCTTGTAATTGTTCGTCGGCCACACGTCGAAATTCGCTATCTTGCTCCGCGGAGACGCCCTCCACATGAAAACGTGAAACACTATCCGAAGCAATTTCACCGACCACGATGTTCTGGGCTGTCAATATGGACCGAAACCGTTCTTGACTGGACTCGGTTTCCAAGCGCAGGGCGTCATCGGTCTGCACCCGCAAGACCATGTGCACGCCGCCCTTTAAATCAAGACCGAGCCGAATCTTCTCTCCAGGAGGATAGATGGACCATACGGCCAACGCCACCACTCCAAGAATCGTGATGATTTTCCAACGAAGGTTGGTCTGCATTATGTGTTCCGACCTATGAATTGCTGGAGCTGGAGTCGGACACGACCGGGTCTTGCCCTTGGTGTCCACCAACTGCCACGCGTGACAGATCTACGCGTACCTTGTCAGCAATCTGAAGCTGGACAGTGCGCTCGTCGTTCAACTTGGTGATAGTGCCATAAAGACCGCTGGTCGTAACGATCCGGTCACCGACCTTCAACGAAGATTGAAATTCCTGCACCTTCTTCTGCTTCCGTTTCATCGGCAGAAGAATGATGAAATAGAAAATGGCCAGAATCATCGCGAACGGTAAAAACGTCACCCAGACGGGTCCGTTACCAGCGGGAGACGCCATGGCGAATAATTTGGACATGTCCATAAGGGAAATAAGCATCAATTAACTCATCTAACTCATCGCTTCTTGTGATTCCCGCCCGAGCGTGCGGGGGTAGATCAGGCGGAACTCTTGCCTGAGCTCTTCAAGCGAGCCAAACACAATAGCCTCCCTAATTCGTCGCATAGTGTCAAGGTAAAAGTGAAGGTTATGCAACGTGTTAAGGGTTGCGGCCGTCATCTCGCGGGTGACAAACAGATGTCTCAGATACGCACGGGAGTGACGACTGCAAACTTGACACTGACATGTCTCGTCAATCGGCCTGTCGTCTTCCTTGTAGCGGGCCTGTTTGATATTCAGGCGTCCTGTTGAAGTAAAAAGTTGTCCATTCCGAGCATTCCGAGTGGGTAAAACGCAGTCGAAAAGATCGATTCCACGTGCAGCCGCTTCCACTAAGTCATCAGGCATGCCAGCGCCCATTAGATATCGTGGGCGATCGTTCGGCAACTGTGGTGCCGTCTCAGCGACAACGTCATACATAAGATCATAAGGTTCACCAACACTCAATCCGCCGATTGCATAGGCATCGAAACCCAAGGACACCGTATGTTGGACACTGCTAGCACGTAACTCTTTATAGATACCGCCCTGTATGATGCCGAACTGTGCCTGTTCAGGATTTGGGGACTGCAGGTCAGGCTGACCTGCCTCGTGGGTCTGCAATGATACGAATCTATTCCGAGCTCGGCTAGCCCACCGCAAGGTCCGTTCCATCGCTCGGCGAGTTGCCTCAACTGAACTAGGGTATGCTTCACACTCATCAAACACCATCGCAATATCCGAACCTAAGCGCCATTGAATCGTCGCCACATCCTCTGGTGTTAAATGACATTCGCGACCGTCGATATGTGATCGAAAGGTGGCACCATCGTCGTTAATTGTGCGTCGGGACGCCAAACTAAAGACTTGGTAGCCTCCACTATCTGTCATGATGGGCCGATCCCATGCCATGTAACGATGGAGCCCGCCTCGGCGGGCTATTAGCTCAGCACCAGGACGCAGGTATAGATGATAGGTGTTCGCCATCAGCATCTGCGCGCCAAGTTCTTGCAAGTTACGTTGCGTCACAGATTTCACTGCACCGCCGGTTCCAACAGGCATAAACGCGGGCGTTTCGACAACACCGTGAGCGGTACGCATTTGTCCTCGGCGGGCAGCACCTGTGCTATGCAATACCTTAAAATCGAACATGCGGTTCATTGACATATACTAAACGACAGTCAGATCTTCACACGCGTCACAAACCATTTTTTGAGGTTTTTGATTAGTGGATCAACTTCGAATAGGTCTAGTGTATGGCGGACGATCGCGCGAGCACGAAGTGTCTCTCGCGTCGGCTGCTTCAGTCATTAGCCATCTCGATCCATCTAAATACGAACCAGTGCCGATACGCATTGACCGTGATGGACGATGGTTTTTTGACCACCAACCACCAACAGCCACCTCACCTGAACAAATCATTAAGGAATCCAGCCAAGGCCACGACACGGTTATCGACCCACGGAAACCGTATCCATCAGGAGTAAACCTGACGGGCAGTCCAACACCACTGTTAAGTGGTCTCGATTTGGACGTCATTTTCCCGATCCTTCATGGACCATACGGAGAGGACGGTACAGTCCAGGGCCTACTAGAAATGGCCGACATTCCCTACGTAGGAGCTGGAGTGTTAGCTTCAGCCGTCGGCACAGATAAAGCCTTCATGAAAAAACTATTTGGGGCCAAAGGCCTACCTCAAGTGCTTTATATGGTCGTTCTTGAGCGAACATGGAAAGCTGATACCTCCGGGGTGCGCACAGAAGTGGCCAAACGACTTGGGCTTCCGGTCTTTGTCAAACCGGCAAACTTGGGTTCGAGCGTTGGCATCTCAAAGGTCTCTAGCACCGAACAACTCGACGCAGCCATTGAACTGGCCTTCGCATACGACCGAAAGATCATCATAGAAGCAGCTGTTCCTGATGCACGTGATATTGAGTGCGCCATTCTTGGAAACGATGAAACAGAAGTCTCAGTTCCTGGAGAAGCGATCGCATCTCGCGAATTCTACGATTACGAAGCGAAATACCTCGACGACTCATCGGAGCTATGTATTCCAGCGGCACTGGATCCTGCTACGATTAATCAGGTGCGGCAATTCACAACTGCTGCGTTTCATACGATCGAGTGCTCTGGAATGGCGCGAGTAGATTTTTTGATCGCTCGAGCGACTGGACAACTTTTTATCAACGAAATAAACACAATCCCAGGCTTTACTACTATCAGCATGTATGCAAAGCTTTGGGCGGCGAGTGGCATTACTTATTCAGAACTGCTCGATCGATTGGTTCAGCTTGCACTTGATCGACACGCAGTAAAAAGTGAACTAGGTAAAAACATGCCATAACGTAGTAACGAATGCATGCAAGCTGTAGGTCGCGGAAGGCTAAAGTGAACGACGTTTCGAACCGACATGACTTATGAGATGGTTCAGTTTTTGACATTCTGTGCATTTTATGCTTGACAGTTTATTTTTCTTGTCAATAATCTATATCTAGTATGATGTTTACGCGCTCAATCTACCTATTGTGATGGCTTGAATAGCTTGAGCTGATACAGATGGTCCATTAAAGGAGCATAAAATGGCTAAAAAGAAAGCTAAGAAGAAGGCAGCCAAGAAGAAGGGCGCCAAGAAGAAGTAGCATCGAATTGTTTTAGGGGTGTCGTTTGGCACCCCTAATTTTTTTTGGATTGATTGGTAGACGTATTACAGATATCACTGACGTAACCGGGCTTTAAAATCTCCGAATGAAAGGGGGGATAACGCATAATGGCAAAGAAAAAGAAGAAGGCAGCCAAGAAGAAGAAGGGCGCGAAGAAGAAGTAGCTCTTCAAATTCAAAGACACTAAAGGGGGCACTAGTGGCCCCCTTTAGTGTGTACGACGCTGTAGTAATCTTCTTGACGAAGCTTGAGTAAGGGTTTTAACGGCCGGTCATGGAGATACCATCCCACACGCGTGTGCTGCGCACCAGATCCCACTGCAACAGTCGATCAACAACTTCCATACCAGCTACGACCCTTCCTAAAACCGTGCGTTCAGCATCGATTAATGGCTGAGGCGCAAGAGACACGAAAAATTGCCCCGCCCCTGATTCTGCCGTGTCAGCGGCTACTCCAACAGTCCCTCGAAGAAAACGATTTGGTCCAATTTCATCGGGGAGAGTTAAAACATGTCCACCACGACCATCTCCTCTCGGGTCGCCGCCCCGTAAGAATCTGGCTGCTACAATTTCGTGAAACGGTAGCCCATCAAAGTAACCCCCTGCCGCGAGTGTGGCAAAGCGCTCAGTAGAAACCGGCGCATCGAGTACAGCAAGTTCGATCTGAATTGTTCCTTTATCAGTCTCAAAATACACGTGTGGTGACACAACCGGATCAGAGAGCCTTATGGCTTCCTCAATCGTCACTTCACCAGCAGGACCAACCTGATCGCGGTATGCCGTACCAGGATCGAGGACAAGTAGCCTGTTGGCAGCCGTAACGCGCACCCTCCAATCATCGTCAGTCAATGCTGTCTGGAGCGCCGCGACCGCCTCTGGGCCACCATATTCGGCGAGCGCATCAACAATGGAGATCCGAGCGATCGAAAAATCTTCGCCTAGACTCGCCAAGTAAGCGGCGGCCAGTAGCGGCACGCCATCTGGGAGGTTAAGGATACCCATCTGCTCCGCTGCCACACTCCGGATTATCACATCATCATCATTTAACATTTCGCGTATCGTCGAACCAACTTCTGGCACACGAAGGGCAACCAGGGACGAGAGAAGACTTGGAATGACTCGTCGATCCGTATCGTTCAACATCACTTGTAATCGCGGTATCGCAACATCGGGAGTCATCGACTTCAATATATCGGCTAAAGCTGCACGCACACTCCAATGCACATCCTCATCTAAACCCGAAAGCGCTAACATGAATCTCTGTTCATCGAGAGACGCTAGACCCCGCAATGCAGCTATTCGCATCGAGGGTGATGGATGAGTCAGCACGTCAAGAAACAGATCAACAGCATTCGCCGCACGTCGTTCTCCGAAAGCGACTAAGATTTCGAGTTGAACCAGTGGATCAATATCAGGGTCTCGCATCAAGGCCATTAGCGCGGACTCGATTCTGGTGTCAGTTAAACGAGTCAAGGCACGTACAGCCGATACGATAACGTGAGAATCGTAACGTGACGGGTCGAGTAGTGGCAGTAAAAATTCCACGGTTCGACTATCTTCCAATGCCCCGAGCCCACGCGCCGCGAAGGCGACCGCATAACTTCCCTGTCCTTGCACGAATTGCCGCAGTGGATCGAAACTGCGCGAGTCTGCGAGATATTGCAACGCCCAAGCCACCGGCCACCAACGGACGTTCAGTTCTCCGGCTGGTGACAGTACAGCCATGGCAAGTGGTTCGTAGGCATCTAATAGGGCAAGAGCGGTGACTCCCATTCTGAACGCCTCAACCTCAGGTGATTGAGGATACGTGAGATCATCCTGTGGAACCTGGCTAGCCTGTGTGGTTACGACTTGCACCATAGCTCCAATAGCAGGTGCCGCCTCATGCGCATCCAGTCGCGCCAAGGCTTCAGCGCTCCGACCGCGAGTGAGTGGATCGACATCGTTCAGGGCCAACATTAGAGACTCTTTAGCCTCTGGATCAGCAAGCAACCCAAGCGCGAAAGCGGACATTTGCCTCACGTCAGGATTCGGATCAGTCAGAGCATCTCGCAAAGATGGACCACCAGCGATGAGTCCCACTCTTCCGACCGCCAGAGCGGCGCGGCGGCGCACTCTGGGGTCGGTGTCACGCAACAACTCGATTAGGCCTGGCATGGGTGCTGCGTCACGATTTGCTGGTTCACGCCCCGTGTAGTCAAACAAGGACTCTGGAGCTGGTAACAGCACACGATCATGCTCCAGTACGATGATGGCTGCCATTTTTTGTTGACTCGTTAACGCCGCCGGTGGCACTACTGAAGGGCCAGTCGCACAATTCGTTAACGTCAATGTGATAACGAGAGAGGTAACCAAGGACGGTAACCCCAAAAAAGACCAGCAGTCATTCCTAGAGCAACACTGGCAGTTTGTATCGATCCTTATGGCATTATCAGTTGACCTTGTCATGCCGTAAAGACGACCTTACGTTTGGTGGCTTTCTCCAGTCTCTCTTCGACCACTTCCACACCGATTCCAGGCGTCTGGGGGACCAGAATAGTGCCGTCTGGCCTCACGGTGATTGGTGGGTCGACAAGGTCAGGATCAAAGTAACGAGCACTGGCCGCAATATCTCCTGGCAATTTAAAATTCGGCAATGTCGCCAAGTGAATGTTGTGCGTGCGGCCGATTCCACTTTCCAACATGCCACCGTGCCAAACAGGAATGCCCTGTTTGGCACACAAATCATGCAACCGAATGGATTCCGCAAGGCCACCGACACGCCCAGGCTTAATGTTGATGATTTTGCAAGCCCCCGCAGCTATCGCTTCTGCCGCTATCCCAACCGTGTGAATCGATTCATCAAGACAGATCGGTGTCCGAAGGCGAGACTGTAGATGCGCATGGTCCCGCACATCGTCATACTCAAGCGGCTGCTCGATCATCATTAAATCAAATTCATCGAGACGTGCTAGATGGTCAGCATCCGCCAATGTGTAAGCGGCGTTAGCATCGACCATGAGTGGTATTGATCCGAAGTGTCTTCGTACAGCTGCAACGGCTTCAATGTCCCAACCTGGCTTGATTTTAATTTTGATCCGGCGATACCCAGCCGCTAATTCTGTCTCGATCTTCTTTACAAGTTGATCCAGAGAATCCTGTATGCCGACTGATACACCAGTCGCTATCTCTGTTCCTTGGCCGCCCAAGAGTTGCCATAAGGGTACGCCAGCAATTTTGGCCGAGAGATCCCAACACGCCATCTCCAACCCAGCCTTGGCCATGTTATGGCCCCGAACCCGCTTCATGGCTGGGAATACATCACGCGGGTCCGTAAATTCGACACCCAGCACCACTGGTATAAGGTAATCCTCAAGGAGATGCCATTCGGTTACGGTCGTCTCGGAACTGTAGTAGGGAGTGCGGTCGGCGACACACTCCCCATAACCAAACTGGGACCCATCGTCCACACGAATCAGGACGAATTCTTGATCGTAAACACGTCCGAAACTCGTTTCAAAGAAATGAACCAATGGAAGACGGATAAGACGGAGTTCAATGCGGTCAATCTTCATGAAGGCTTGACGGTACGGTACGTCCAACCCGTACGGATGTGGCAACAAAAATATGGCTAGTGCGTGCCCCCGCTACTCCAAACGCGCAGGCAACATCATAACATGCGGTGCCCATGTGCTCCAGGCATGCAAAGTAAGTCACAGCGGTCTTTTATTTCGTCGAGGGCTGCTATACTGCGCGGCAAGTTGAATTTCCATCACATCGCCATCGCGGGACCCCTAGAGGCTGGAAAGTCAGAACTGGCTGCCCGACTAGCTGTGCGACTTAATGCAACAGTTGTAAATGATGAAACCACGGAAAACCCATTCCTTGAGGATTTTTACGCTGGCACCGCAGGTGCAGCTTTTCAGACCCAACTATTTTCCCTACTAGCCAGGCATCGGCAACAGATTACCCTTCGACAAAGTAACCTCTTTAGCCAAACGACGATTTGCGACTATCTATTCGACAAGGACAAGATTTATGCCTATTTAAATCTAGATGACAACGAACTCTTTATTTACCAGCGCCTCTTCGATTTATTAGCTCGTGACATCGTGTCGCCCGATATCGTGATCTTTCTTCAAGCACCTCCCGAAGTGCTTTGTGATCGGTTAGAAGAACATGCCCGCAATGACGCTGAACTGAGTCTTCCAGATACCGACTACATCCGAGAACTGTGTGAAGCCTATAACTATTTTTTCTTTCACTATACGGCTACATCACTACTCGTCGTCGAAACATCCCATTTCGATCTCGGTTGGACCGACGAAACAATCGATGACTTAATTAAGCAATTGGAAGAAATGACTGGAGGAACCCGGTACTACGTACCACGGATAGGTCCTTGACCTCCCTGAAGAGAGCTTTTAAGATCTTATTAATATGGCGTGGTTCAAACGAACTCGAAAACCGATTACAGCTTCAGCTGATAGAGCTGACCGCGTACCCAAGGGTCTCTGGTTGAAGTGCCCAGCTTGCAGTCAGATCGTTTTTAAAAAAAATTTAATTGCCAATCTCAGCGTGTGTCCGAAGTGTGATTATCATTTTCGTCTAACTGCACGTGGGCGCCTAGAATCCCTGTTCGACAACGGTGAATGGATTGAACATGATCGCGATGTGTCTTCGAACGACCCCCTACAGTTTAAAGATACAAAATCGTATGCGGCTCGTCTAAAAGCAAGCGTTTCCTCAACAGGCTTGTCGGATGCCATCATCGTAGGCGTTGGACAACTCCATGGACAGAACGTTGTGATTGCTGCAATGGAGTACGGCTTTATTGGCGGCAGTATGGGTGTCGTTATGGGCGAAAAGATTACGAGGGGTATCGAGCATGCCCAAGCAAATCAATTACCGATTGTAATTGTTTCATGTTCGGGTGGTGCGCGGATGATGGAAGGAACTTTGTCGCTAATGCAAATGGCTAAAGTGAGCGCTGCTTTAGCACGTCTCGACCAAGCTCAACTGCCGTATATCTCGGTGTTGACGGATCCCACCACCGGTGGAGTAACGGCGAGCTTCGCTATGCTTGGCGACCTCAATATTGCTGAACCACACGCACTGATTGGATTCGCTGGACCACGTGTGATTGAGCAAACGATTCGACAGAAATTACCAGAAGGTTTCCAACGCAGCGAGTTCCTACTGGAACATGGCATGCTCGACGCTATAGTGGATCGTCGTGACCTGAAAGCTATGATTTCAAAAGCACTTCGGTTCATGCAAACAGATCCACCTACACCAGCAGACTCGCAAACGACTGAGACCGATACGGCAACATCAACTTTATCGGAAAATCCTCTAGAAACCGTAACCAAACCAAACAACGGTTAGGTTGATCGGACTGTAGGCGAGCACTCCAATCGCCTCGCAATGTATCTCAATGAATGCTGACCTAGATCTCCCAATCGACATAAACCAATACATCCATCAACTAGAGGGGTTTGGTGTCAAACTGGGACTCAAGAATATTCAAGTCATTTGTGAAGCGCTCGACCATCCCGAACGCACTTTTCGTTCGATCATCGTTGGTGGGACAAACGGTAAAGGTTCGGTAACTGCAATGGTCGAGCAGGGGCTTCGAAAAGCTGGATATCGAACAGGCCGGTACACCTCACCTCACCTCGAAACACTGGAAGAACGATTTCTGGTTAACGGTCGTATCGTTTTACAAGCAGAAGTAGCTGACACCCTTCAACTAATTCGAACATGTGTCGAAGACTTAATCCTGGGCAAACAGCTCGATTCTCAGCCTACCTTTTTTGAAGTGATAACAGTTGCAGCTTTTGAATTGTTTCGTCGTAACAATATCGAGATAGCCGTCCTAGAAGTGGGGTTAGGTGGCCGGTTTGACGCTACGAATATAGTGACACCAATCGCTGCTGTAATCACATCGATTGAGTTAGATCATCAGGAGCAACTCGGCAATACAATCCAACAGATTACTATCGAGAAAGCCGGTATTATCAAACCAGGCATTATCGTCATTCTGGGAGACACTAAGCCAGTTGTCGTCAATAAAGTAAGGCAAACCTGTCATGCTAGAAACGCGCGCTGCATCGAAGCCTCCATCGGAGTAATGATGACAGCCCACCTGGATGACGGACTGACTGAACTTTCACTTACCACACCGAAAAATAAATACGGGCCAGTTTCTTTAGCCTTACGTGGCCGTCATCAGGTAGATAACGCTGTGGTAGCCGTCCGTCTACTCGAAGAGCTATCTGAAACTGGAATTGACGTGCCAACTAGTGCTATTTGTAGTGCACTATCCGAAACAGTGTGGCCCGGAAGACTAGACCTCCGCATCGGTCGTAAAGATAAGCGGATTCTACTGGACACAGCGCATAATCCCTCCGCTA
The DNA here is from genome assembly GCA_913052135.1 of uncultured Acidobacteriota bacterium. Classification (GTDB taxonomy): domain Bacteria; phylum Acidobacteriota; class Vicinamibacteria; order Vicinamibacterales; family UBA823; genus UBA8106. Next base: position 14,896 of record CAJXDY010000012.1, on the reverse strand, counting down.
TGGCAGCACTGGTCTCCTATATTCGTGAAGTGTACCCGCGCGGACTACCAATTGCCTTTGGGGCGATGCGAGACAAAGATATCGATGGCATGATTACAACTCTTGCTCCATACGCTACACGTTTTGTCTGTACCGCCACTCGACATAAACGAGCTATTCCTGCTAGCACCTTGAGTCAAAAAGTTAAACACTTAGTGCCATCCATGAGCGTTGAAACAAGCTCAACGGTTGCAGAAGCCCTTGACCGTGCGCTGATTGGAACGGATACCGCATGTATCACAGGGTCCAATTACGTCGTCGGAGAGATAATTGGGTCACTCAGAAAGACTGATGAGCAAGGCTCGTGATGATACCATCCAATTGGTTATTGGTCAGACTGATGCGTGTTAAGTTTACGTGCTACTTTGTTGAGGCATCATGCCGCTGGGTTCGACATATTTCGGCGCAGCCACTAAGAGTGTTCACCAAATGACTCGCTGGCTGATGATGTTACTAACGGTCACGGTGTTGTCCGTGACTTTTAGTCAAGCCCAAACTCTCCCAGGCTACAACTCTCGCCAATTCCGCATTGAGCGTGTCGGAGAGAATCATGTCCGTCTTATTGGAGCCGTTGAGATCGAGCAGGAAGATTGGAAGTTCTATGCAGATGAGCTGGAGCTCTTTACTGACACCCATGAACTCATCGCTTCTGGTAACGTCGTCTATGCTACCGCTACGAATCGAATTGCCGCTGAGCGTGTTGAATTCAACACGGAAACCAAAACAGGCACCTTCTACGTCGCAACTGGAACCGCCTCGATAAGTGGTCGCGTAGAGCGAAGTCTCTTTGGCACTCAAGAACCTGATGCCTATTTCTACGGTGACAGTATCGAGAAAATAGGTCCTGACAAGTATCGGATCAACCGCGGTGGCTTCACCACTTGCGTACAACCAACGCCTCGTTGGGAATTAACGTCGGGTTCGATCATAGTCAATCTTGGCGACTACGTAGTTCTTAAGAATATGGTCCTCAACGTCAAAGGCGTTCCATTGTTTTACTTGCCAATAATGTACTATCCGCTACAGGAAGACGACCGAGCAACAGGATTCCTGATGCCAGGATTTGGCTCTTCGACCTATCGGGGTCGGTCTTTGAGCAACGCCTTCTTCTGGGCCATCTCACGAAGTCAAGATGTGACCCTTATGCATGACTATTTTTCTGTAGCTGGGCAGGGTCTGGGTGCTGAATATCGTTACATCTTAAGTCCAGGTTCGCAGGGCACTGTTCGAACTTACTTCCTGAACCAACCAGCAGTATCCTATCCTGGAGTATCTACTACGACAGCCGCAAAGGCGCTCTCAAGTACAAGTAAGCGAAGTTTTCAGCTCGATGGCAACATATCTCAATCAATCGGCTCGGCTGTTCGGATACGAGGCCGCGCCAACTTCTTCTCAGATGTAACAGTGCAACAAACGCTTCAAACGAACATTCTCCAGGCGACTCAACGTTCACGTCGAGTCGCCGGTAATGCTACAGCCAGAATAGCCGGATTCAACACAAGTACTACCGTCGATTGGGCCGAAACATATTTCGGCGATACGCAATCCACTGTAAATGGTGCCCGCCCTCGCATTAGAGTGTCGAGCGGAGAAAAACCCATTCCGGGCTTACCGCTCTATGTTTCATTATCCAGCGAGTATGCAAGCGTCCTGCGCCAGGGCCTTTCCAAGAAGTACGACACAGATGGCATTCCCGAAGTAAAGAAAATCAGCCACAGTACTTCTCGATTCCATATCAACCCAACATTGCGGATACCCTTTACCAAGTGGCAGTTCATGACGCTCAATTCCTCGGTGTCCTGGCATGGAACATATTGGACGAAGAGTTTTGATTACGAATCCAAGGAACAAATTGAATCAGGGATTGACCGACGCTATTTTGAATTTTATTCACGGTTCACCGGGCCCGTCTTTTCGAAGGTCTGGGATACCCCAAACAGCAGCTATGCCGAACGCTTCAAGCATGTCATCGAACCAAGCGTTTCCTTTCAACGGACAACAGCAATTGATAACTTTGACGAGATCCTTAAGATTGATGGCATCGACTCAATCACGGGCGGTAGAACCAGAATTAGCTATGGGGTGACAAACCGGTTTCTTGCCCGTCGTCGTGCACAAGGTGATGCACGTGAGGTGCTCAGCATCGCAATGCTGCAAAATTACTATACAGACGCGCAGGCGACACAATACGATCGAAGGTTTAGTACGAGCTTCAACGGAACGACTCCTGCGAAACTCACACCAGTATCGCTGATCGTCCGTGGCAGTCCAACCAACCAAGTGAACGCCACATTAAGAACTGAATACGATACGCGCTACGGTGCCTTTCGGACAATCAGTGCGGACGGAACAGTGTCCCTCGGTGACCGGTTTAGAACGACAGGTGGTTGGAGTCAGCGACGATTCGTCGAAGGGTTATCAGGATTCAATAATCGAAATAGCCTAACTCACTTTATCAACTCCGCCACTACATTTAAGATTCTCGATAACCGTGTCGGTGGCGTCTATAATTTTAATTACGACGTGCAACGGCGACGATTTCTACAGCAACGTATCCTTGCCTATTACAATGCACAGTGTTGTGGCATCACGGTCGAATATCAGTCATTTAATTTTATGGGTCTGTCCCAGTACTCCACCTTCCGTAATGCAATTTTGGTCGATCGCCGATTCAATATTTCTTTTACCATGGCGGGTCTAGGAACATTTTCAAACTTTTTCGGTATCTTTGGTGGAGCTGGACAGCAATGAAGGGATTAATTTTAAGTGGGGGCAAAGGCACCAGGCTGCGACCTTTAACCTATACACGCGCTAAGCAATTAGTCCCAGTGGCAAACAAGCCGGTTCTATTCTACGGCATTGAGGCCCTGGTCGAAGCGGGCATTCGGTCGATTGGAGTCGTTGTCGGTGATACCGCCGATGAAATTCGTGCGGCCGTGGGTGATGGTTCACCCTGGGGAATCGACGTGACCTACATTGAACAAGATGCGCCACGCGGTCTCGCCCATGCAGTGTTGATCAGTCAGGACTTCATTAAAGATGATCCGTTTGTCGTGTACCTAGGAGACAATTTACTAAATAAGAGCATCCGTCCATTCGTCCAGCAGTTTGTCAAAGAACGTCCTGCGGCGCAGATTTTGTTGGCCCACGTGCCGGACCCGCAGATGTTTGGCGTGGCAGAATTGGACGGCAATCGTGTGATTCGACTAATTGAAAAACCCGCGAAGCCAAAAAGCGATCTCGCGCTAGTCGGTGTGTACATGTTCGGAAGTGAGATTTTCGACTCAGTTCAACAAATCAAACCGAGTTTTAGGAACGAACTCGAAATTACTGATGCGATCCAGCACTTAATCGACAAAGGTCTCATAGTCACCCCCCATATCGTGGACGGTTGGTGGAAAGACACTGGAAAACTGGAAGACATACTTGAAGCCAACAGGCTTATCCTTGAAATGATGGAGTCTCGTATTGACGGAGAAATTGACTCAGACTCTAGGATTGAGGGTAACGTCATAATTGAAAAAGGCGCTCAAATCAAGCAATCTACGGTGCGAGGCCCTGCCATTATTGGAGCACGCACTCAGATCATTAGTGGCTACGTAGGTCCGTTCACGTCAATCATGAATGACGTTGAAATTACAGACTCCGAAATTGAACATAGCATAGTGATGGAGCACAGTATCATCAGTGAGCTTGGTAACCGCATTACGGATAGCCTAATCGGACGTAACGTCCGCATCTATCGGCAGCCGGTCAAGCCGTCGGCGTACCGTTTCATGTTGGGTGATAATTCAGAAGTTGGGGTACGTTGATAAAAGAAGATCAAACCTATGCCATAAATGAGGTCACATTATTATGGTCGAACCAAAGCCTTACAGCCAGATCACGACACAAAGCACCCTGATCGAAGGTGTCAAGACAAAATCTCTCAGAGTCATTCCTGATGAGCGTGGTTGGCTAATGGAAATTCTTCGATCTGACGAACACGATCTTTTCTCGACGTTCGGACAAGTATACGTGTCTGCCACCTATCCCGGGGTTGTCAAAGCCTGGCATTACCACAAAGAACAGGTGGACAACTTTGCGTGTGTGAATGGAATGGTGAAACTTGTACTAGTAGACACACGACCAAAATCACCCACCGAAGGCACGGTTAATGAATTTTTTATAGGCGATCAAAATCCGACACTCGTACAGGTACCGTGCCTTGTTTATCACGGCTGGAAATGTATCAGCAGCGGACCCTCGTTAGTCGTCAACGTGCCATCAACTCCGTACCGACATGCCGATCCTGACGAATATCGAGTCGAGGCACATGGAAAGTTGCCTTACGATTGGACCCGGAAGGATGGTTAATGTCCTTGTCACGGGTGGTGCGGGATTCATCGGTAGTCATTTCGTTAAATTCGGACTGAAACACCATCCTGATTGGCAAGTCACTACGCTCGATAAATTGACATATGCAGGTCGTCTCGAAAATCTGCAAGATATTAAGAATGACACCCGGCATACATTCGTGCATGGTGATGTCTCGGATTCAAAAGTCACAGCACCGCTCGTAGCCAAGGCGCACATTGTTGTACATTTCGCTGCAGAAACACACGTCGACCGATCGATTCAAGATGCTGGGACTTTTATTGAAACTGATATCTACGGAACGTTCACACTACTTGAAGCAGCAAGGCAATCGTCAAAATTGCAGCGTTTTGTGCAAATTTCCACGGATGAGGTATATGGAAGCGTGGACCGCGGGAGTAGCCTCGAAACTGATGCACTCAAACCTCGCAACCCGTACGCTGCAAGTAAAGCTGGCGCGGAGCATTTAGCCTACAGTTACTGGGCCACCTTCAAAGTTCCGGTGATTATTAGTCGCGCCTCGAATAACTATGGACCCTACCAATTCCCGGAAAAAGTTATTCCACTTTTCATAACGAACGCATTAGACGGACAACCTGTTCCATTGTACGGCGACGGTCTAAACATACGAGATTGGTTGTACGTTGAAGATCATTGCCGAGCTCTCGACATGTTGATTGCGAAAGGGATCAATGGGGAGGTCTATAATATCGGGGGTGGAAATGACGTTCGCAATATTGACTTGACCAAGAATATCTTGTCCATAATCGACAGACCGGATTCGTTGATTACAAAAGTTCCTGATCGACTTGGTCATGACCGCAGGTACAGCCTTAACACTACAAAAATTCGTAATCTAGGGAATTGGAAACCAGAAGTAGAATTTTCGAGCGGCCTCCAAACAACCGTGAAATGGTACCAAGATAACGAGTGGTGGTGGCGACCAATAAAAGGCGGTGACTAAAGCTATCGCAATTACCATCGCACGCGTCTCTATTGCAGTCCGTGTGAATAATTGTTACAAGGTGTACTCTTAATCATTATCCCATCGAATCACTAGCACTTCGACCATGACCAAGATGACACATGGTGTGCTTGTTACAGGTGCGGCTGGTTTCGTAGGAAGTCATCTTCTCGACCTGCTCTACCAGCATAATGAGTCCGCAGTGGCATGGTGCCGACCGCACGGTGCAGAACCGCCTGAAAACAAGCAACTTCTAACTCAGAATAATCCGTCTATCGAATGGAAATCGATAGATTTACTCAATCGGGAAGCAGTTGAACATGCTATCGCTGAACTCCGCCCAGAAATTGTGTATCACTGCGCCGGCGCTCCGCATGTGGGTCAATCCTGGAAAAACGTGCATCAAACACTCCAATCAAATGTGCAAGGCACACATAATTTACTCGAAGCGCTTCGAAAGTCTGATGTACGCGCACGTATCTTAATCCCAGGTACAGCCTTGGTGTACCAACAATCCCAGGAAGCGATGACAGAAGAACATCCGCTGAAGCCTTTAGATCCGTACGCCGTCAGCAAATTGGCACAGGAACAAGTTGGGTTATGCTTTGCCAACGAAGGAAGTGGATCCGTGATAGTGACGCGATCCTTTAATCATATTGGACCTCGGCAGGCACCAGTGTTCGCCCTCTCTGGTTTTGCCAGAAGGATTGCTGAAATTGAAGCGGGTCAAGCTGAACCAATCATTTTCGCTGGAAATCTCTCAGCGAAACGAGATATCACTGACGTCCGGGATACAGTGCGAGCCTACTATGTATTGATGCAACAGGGTGTGACCGGAAGAATTTACAATGTGTGTTCTGGAAAAACTTGGTCGATCAAGGAACTTCTCGACCACCTGCTCGAAAAAGCCAGTGTACCCATTACGGTGAAGATCAAAGGAGACCGGTTACGACCAAATGACGCTGCTGTGCTACTCGGGAACCCAAACCGCATCCGAAACGAACTGGGTTGGAAACCAGAAATTTCCATCAAGAACACTATTCACGACCTTCTTACATACTGGCGAGGGGTTATTAGTTGATTTCTAGATTTTTCGTTCTGTTGGCCTGAGTGGCACAAGTAGCAACTTGCTGGCTAAACGCCATGACCAAGGCCAGAACGAACAACACCCCAAGTTTGGTGTGCTCTGCTTATTAGCAGTGCACACCAAACCACACGGGGCTTAGAAACCTGCAACGAAGATTGAGGAACGCTACCCTACTAATATGGTCGGGCAGGAGGCATTATTCTGCCCCACAGAGCCATCATGAAGATAGCGACCGCCATACCCTGGATACCAGTAGCGAGATCGCCAAGTACATGGTTAACCCAATGCCCAATCATCGGTATTTCATTCAAGCTACCAGCAATGGTTGGCAGCGCAATTGCCACCAGATAAATAACCATACGCTGCGTCACTTGTTCTGCATCTTCGCTCATCGCTCCTGCTACGAGGCCTAAAACAACAAGGACAAGGCCCCAATAAGCGAAGGGGATTTGTTCAATGTTTGCCAAGATTGCAGTAACAACAAGGAGAATAGTCAGTATTCGAGAGGTGCTCATTGGTCTCCTCCGTTTGTTAACAAAAACTCCAGAAAACTCACGAAACGAACCGCCGAGAACTAAACTGCGTCAATTAATCACAGAAGTGAACCATATGTCTACAATTATCTACATCTAGTATGATGTTTCCTCTCTAGTCCTACAGATTGTGTTCTAGTTTCATGATTCTGACGGGAAAATACCAACTTTAAAAAGAAAGAAAAGCGAAGATAGATAAAATGGAAATTATTCGGGATCTTTCCTAAGCTTGGTTATTGAATGGTTGCCCATCCTCTAGATGTTGAATCAAACCAGCAATTAGTGCGGCACGCCAAGGAAGCTGATCAATTAAGACATGCTCGTGCAGCGCGTGCGCTCCCTGGCCGACCGCACCAAGGCCATCGAGTGTTGGGATTCCATGAGCAGCTGTTAGGTTTCCGTCCGAGCCACCACCAGTGCCACCCTCCGAGAGTTCGCGACCCAGACTAACGGCTACACGTTGAGCCATCTCATACAAACGAATCACGGAGGCACTTCGTTCTAGGGGAGGGCGGAAGCTTCCTGAGACCTTGACAGTCGTGCCGGCAAGCTTCGACTCAAGCCTGCGCATGAAATTCTGAACCTGTAATGCATCGGTTTGGGTAGGAACCCGAATGTCAATAGAGGCACGCGCTTCATCCGCGACCACATTCGATCGACTACCCCCTTGTATCGTGCCGACATTAACAGAAACTCCTCGATCGTTATCCTCCAACGATTGAAGTTCGATAACCTGCCTAGCAATTTCATGGATGGCACTCGACCCGTTACCTGGCTCTATACCAGCATGTGCGGCAACTCCCGTGACAATCATTTCGAACTGACCGCACCCTTTTCGACTAGTCTTTAATGCCCCATTCGGTAATGACGGTTCCATTACAAACACCGCTTCACTACGGTCAGCATGATCAAGGATGGCCTGACGGGATGTCTCGCTCCCAATTTCCTCATCCGTGGTCCACAACATCACAATCCGTCGACCTATCGAGGTGACATTTTTGTGCAACGCCCGCACGGCTAGCATAGACAGGGCAATGCCAGCTTTCATGTCATAGACACCAGGCCCAAACAAACATCCATCAGCGTGCCGAATGGGCATCCGTTCCAGTTGTCCTATAGGCCAGACGGTGTCGAAGTGGCCCAAGAGGAGCACCTGTGAACGGCCTTCTCCAAATTCTGCTACCAGGTGATTCCCGACATCTGATTGAGGAATCTGACTGACCTTCGCTCCAATTTCACAAAGGCGATCGTGTAACTCAACGCCACATCGATCAACAGCCTTTTTGTCCGTCGAGGGAGATTCAAGAAGTGTTAAAGCCTCAATTGTCTCTAAAAGCCACTGTACCTGCGATTCGCAAAAGATTAGATGATTCTTGACGTCATCATCATATGTTGTCATTCATATCTCCGTTCGGCTTGCGTCTGGTTCAAAGTCGCCCGATAATATTGACTTGTGGAAACGCATACCTGTACCACAGTTTTGGTAGTCCTAACTGGCGTGGTAACCATCGCCATGCAGCCTATCCCTCGACCATTTCCTCGACCTGGGAATACAATAACGGATAGCGCTCTGGAGGAGCCACAGGTACAAGCTCCATTAGACGAGACGCTCGCATCATCAACTAGTGACATACCATCCGAGGCAACACTCGGATTTCCCATTTATCCCAATGCAAATTATCTCAGATCGTACGATGCTGGTCATGGGCAACACTATTACCTGTTTGGAACCAATGCCACGTACGAGGAGATGGTCAACTATTATTCAATTGTACTCAAGGAGCGAGGGAACCGAGTCTTCGAGGCACCACAAGTGCACATGTTCGAAGTGGGTCGTTTCAGAGAAGATCGCATGGCGTTCCCCCCAGGAGTCACGATAAAAGATTTCAGTTGGAACGGCTCTCTGGGCTACGCGAACCCTAACCGACAATCCGATGGTCCAAGTCACTACATTACCGTGATTCAAATCGTGCCAAATCCAACAACATCAACGCCGTAATGAAACATCACGTCGCAGGTTAAGGCTTGGCCACGTAGAGTTCCGATTGCTCCTTGAACTCCTCCGATTTTTCGTTCATCCCCGCCTGAAAGACGTTGATATCGTCAACGCCTCTCGATTTAGCAAATTCTCGAACCTGTTGAGTGAGTTCCATGCTGCAGAACTTAGGGCCACACATCGAACAAAAATGTGCAACCTTCGCACCCTCCGCCGGCAGTGTTTCATCATGGTAGGCACGAGCTGTTACTGGGTCGAGAGCTAGATTAAACTGGTCTTCCCATCGAAATTCAAATCGAGCTTTTGAAAGAGCATCGTCCCAAGCTCGAGCATGGGGATGCCTTTTCGCTAAATCAGCCGCGTGGGCCGCAATCTTATAAGCTATAACGCCCGCTTTAACGTCATCACGGTTCGGTAATCCAAGGTGCTCCTTAGGTGTAACGTAACAAAGCATTGCGGTTCCGTACCAGCCGATCATCGCTGCACCGATGGCTGATGTAAGATGATCGTACCCTGGAGCAATGTCAGTAGTCAGAGGACCAAGCGTGTAGAAAGGAGCCTCATCACACCAGGCGAGCTGATTCTGCATGTTCTCCTTTATAAGATCCATTGGTACGTGCCCAGGGCCCTCATTCATCACCTGAACGTCGTACTCCCATGCAATCCGCGTCAACTCACCCTGCACCTTTAGCTCTGCAAACTGTGCCTCATCATTCGCATCGGCAATAGATCCAGGACGCAGTCCATCACCCAAGGAAAATGCAACGTCGTAGGTGCTGAGGATTTCACACATTTCCCGGAAGTGTGTGTACAAGAAATTTTCCTGATGATGCGCCAAACACCACTTCGCTAGAATTGCTCCCCCACGAGATACGATTCCTGTCAACCGCTTAGCCGTCATCGGAACGAACTGTAACAGTACGCCGGCATGAATAGTAACGTAGTCCACTCCCTGTTCAGCTTGTTGAATCAGCGTGTCACGGAAGATCTCCCACGTAAGATCTTCGGGACGACCACCGACTCGCTCTAAAGCTTGATAAATTGGCACGGTGCCAATCGGAACAGCAGAATTGCGAATAATCCATTCTCGGGTTTCTTGAATGTTTGCGCCGGTAGACAAATCCATGACAGTATCGGCGCCCCACAGGGTGGCCCAACGAAGCTTCTCAACTTCTTCATCAATTGAAGAACTAACCGCCGAGTTACCAATATTTGCATTAATCTTCACGAGAAAGTCTCGCCCGATGATCATTGGCTCGGATTCAGGATGATTAATATTGGCCGGAATAATGGCTCGACCTTCGGCCACGGCTGCACGAACGCGCTCTGGGTCAAATCCTTCACGAATCGCCACAAATTCCATTTCAGGCGTAACGAGACCACGACGTGCGTAGTGGAGTTGCGTCACCCGCCCAGTGCCTCTCTTGACTGCCCTCCCTGGAAACACTCCTTCCACAGAACTCGGAGACGGCACATGACCGACATCACCGCGATTCGCAATCCAAGAATCGCGTAACGCTGGCAATCCCTGTGTCACATCACATCCTTGAGGGCCGCTGGTGTCATAGACACGGAGGGCAGATTCACCTTCTTCTAAGGCGATCTCCCGCATCGGCGCTTTCACCGATCCCTCACCAACGTATACCTTCCGAGAGTTGGGATACGCTTCAGGATAGTCTGCCGCCCCAGACACTACAGCAACTGTTTCATCCGACATGTTCGCACTCCTCTACCATGGTTATCTCCGCATTATCGTTGCAAATGCCGCGACCGACCCTCTAGACACTGCGGGCAACAATTGAGCGAAAAGTATAACTTCACTAGAACCAAATCTAACGGGAACCAGACAGAAAAATCCCTAGAACAGCTTGAACCGGAATCAAACTCCAAAAGCAACCTCTCAATCCGGCAATTAAGGAATGCCCAGAAGGGCATAATCAACACTATACCATGGGGTCTAAAATCTACTATTGCTATAGTAGTATTGCATTATGAGTGTTGTCTTCAGAAACGATGCAATCCATCAAAACTGGCTTTACCCTCAATCAATTTTATAACCGGCTGACGAATGACTGACCCTGTCGACCTAACTGCGAGTCCTAACGATCGACTACAGCCCCTTTCAGCAGTCGACCCAGAAGTGGCTGACGCCCTGCAGCGAGAGCTTACCCGCCAGAACAACAGCCTTGAACTAATTGCTTCCGAGAACTTTGTTAGTGCAGCTGTAGCGGAGGCAACCGGTTCCATCATGACTAACAAGTACGCGGAAGGCTACCCGGGCCGTCGCTACTATGGTGGTTGTGAATTGTACGACGTGATTGAAAGATTAGCCGTTTCTCGAGCGCAGGTACTTTTCGACTCGGAACACGTAAATGTTCAGCCACACTCCGGAGCTCAAGCCAACATGGCAGCTTATTTTGCTTTACTCGATCCCGGAGACACGATCTTAGGCATGAACTTGTCCCATGGTGGCCATCTCACACACGGACACAAACTTAATTTTTCTGGCAAGATGTATAATGTCGTGCCCTACGGCGTTAGACAGGAAGATGAGCGAATTGATTACGATGACCTCGCCAGATTGGCGGATGAACATCGCCCTCGACTGATCATTGCCGGTGCAAGTGCTTATCCACGAACGATTGACTTTGCACGCATAGCAAGCATAGGTAAAAACGTTAACGCCCATGTTCTAGTTGATATGGCCCATATTGCTGGTCTGGTTGCAGCTGGTATACATCCAAGTCCAGTCCCTCACGCAGACATAGTAACTACGACCACACACAAGACGCTCCGCGGACCACGAGGTGGACTCATCTTGAGCCGCACAGACTATGCTAAAGCGATAGACAAGGCCGTGTTCCCAGGCATCCAAGGCGGTCCGCTGATGCATAGCATCGCAGCCAAGGCGGTATGTCTCCTAGAAGCTGCGCAGCCTTCGTTCCAGAAATATCAGCAACAAGTCGTAGCTAATGCACGTCATTTAGCCGAAGCGGTTGCACTGCAAGGGTTCCGTTTGGTCGGTGGCGGTACGGATACGCACCTTTTTATAATTGATGTCTCAGCCAGGAACCTTACTGGGAAAGCAGCAGAGGCAGCGCTTGGAAAAGCCCATCTTACAGTCAACAAGAATACGATCCCATTTGATTCCAATCCTCCACTGGTCGCAAGCGGGATTCGCATAGGAACACCAGCCGTTACTACACGAGGCATGCGGGAACCTGAAATGGACTTAATCAGCGAATACATCGGAAGCATTTTGTCCGCACCGGAAGATGCCCGTGTCGTGGATGCCGTTCGCATAGAGGTCGAGGCACTGTGTCGGAAATTCCCTCTACACCCCACACCACTCGGTTAGCCGATCACGTTGCAGATGCGTTTAAGGAAGGAGGTGCCTTAGCGCGTTCACTAAACATCTTCGAGCAACGACATAGTCAAACGGAAATGTCGACCGCCGTTGCAGACATCCTCGACGATGGAGGCATTCTGGTTGTTGAGGCGGGAACGGGCATTGGCAAGACACTTGCGTATCTCGTTCCCATTATCTTAAGCCGAAAGCGAGTACTGATATCGACAGGCACGAAAAATCTTCAAGAACAGATTTACTTTAAAGATCTCCCAGCATTACAAGAAGCGTTAGGTGTGACATTTACGGCTACCTACATGAAAGGTCGGGCCAACTATCTCTGTTTGCACCGGTTTGAAGCCCAATACCAAAATCCAACTCCTCGGTCAGCTACTGATGATGCCTATCTGACTACGATCAAGCAATGGCTTACAGTAACCGAAACTGGCGACCGGGCAGAACTAGAAAATATCCCAGAAGATCTACCCAGCTGGAATGAGATCTCCGCTACCAACGAGAACTGTATTGGCCGAGAATGCACTCAATACGAGGAGTGCTTTGTCACCCGTATGCGCCAGCGCGCTTCCGAATCAGACTTGGTTATCGTCAACCATCATCTCTTATGCGCGGACGCTGCAGTTCGTCAAAGCGCGTACGGAGAGGTTATTCCGACTTGTGACTATGCTGTCATCGACGAAGCACATCAATTGGAAGAAATTGCCACTCAATATTTTGGGCTCTCCGTAAGCAACTATCGTTTTGACGAACTGGCTGGCGACACTGATAGATTTCTGAGCGGCGACCAAGTAATCAGTGCAGAAGAAAAAGATGAACTGCAAAAGATTGTTCGACGAATCCGTGAACGCACTCAGGATTTCTTTGCCGCAGTACTTAGTAGACGGAACGAACTGCTGGGGACTTTCGCAAATAAGGCCGGCGAAAGGATGCGTATTTCAACTGAAACTTTCGAACCGATTGCGGAAAGCGGACTTGCGTTAACTGGGATCCTTGGAACACTTGAGGCAACCCTCACTCACTTGGATTCATCTGTAGAAGAAGTTGAGGCACTGGCGCGTCGCGCGCGCGAAATTAAGGACCAATTGCAATTTTTACTTCAAGCAGACGATTCAGCCTACGTCTTCTATCTGGAAATGCGTGGCCGAGGCCTCTTTCTTCGGGCGGCCCCAATCGATGTTTCGTCAATTGTCCGAGAATTTCTTTGGGGTCGGATGAACGGAATCGTGCTGACTTCAGCGACATTGACGGTTGACAATTCGTTTGACTATTTCTGCAACCGCTTGGGAATTGATGACGCCCACGAGCTTAGATTTGCTTCAGAGTTCGATTTTACACGGCAAGCCATCGTCTACCTCCCTTCACAGATGCCAGATCCCAGAGCGCCTGACTTCCCCGAAGCAGCTGGACTGGAGGTGATCGAAATTTTAAAACGGACAAAAGGTCGCGCATTCGTGTTGTTTACGAGCTACGCCAACCTGCGACTTGTTCATGCGGTAGTGAAACACTCCCAACTTAACTTCCCAATCTTTGTTCAGGGCGATGCACCTAAGTTTTCACTTTTACAAGATTTTCGATCGACACCGAACGCCGTTTTGTTCGCAACAAGCAGTTTTTGGCAAGGTGTGGACGTGGCCGGTGAAGCCCTGAGTTGCGTCATTATTGATAAGTTACCGTTTGCCTCTCCTGGAGATCCAATCACTGCGGCTCGGATCGAAATGATCGCTGATCGCGGGGATAATCCTTTTACCACCTATCAGATCCCGTTAGCAATTCTGGCTCTACAGCAAGGCCTTGGTCGACTTATTCGAAACAAGCGTGATCGCGGAGTATTGGTTATTCTCGACTCAAGAATCCACACAAAAAGTTATGGTAAGAGGTTTCTCGCGTCACTACCGCCAGCACCCTTGACCTCAGAGATGGCTGATCTTGAACAATTTTTTGCGATTCAGTCTTAAACTCAGGTCGAAGAACGTTAGACCTAGCTTGTGCGAAATATTTAGGTATAAACTAGAGGGTAACATTTGAATCAGCTTTCATGAAGGAGTTCGCTATGTTTCGCTCAACTAATAACTCTGGGCTAAGGTGCGTCCTTATCACCCTTTTGTTGACCGTCGTATGTGCGACGTCAAGTTTTAGCCAGTCGACCGGTATCCTTAGAGGCGAAGTCACAGGTCCCGATGGTGTAGGTGTGCCAGGTGTGAAGATTGTTATCACGGGACAGGAGCGACCAATCAGAACCTTTGAGACCGAAACCAATGAAGAAGGTCGGTACCGCATGATGGGTCTTCGTGATAGTCCGTACGAAGTCACGGCAACTACAGAAACTGCAACCGCGATGGCCGTCTTTACGATTCGGGGCGGTCAAAACCTCACGGTTGACCTCGACCTTGGAGCCTCCGCAGCAGCAGCAACAGCGGCCCTCTCAGAGGAAGACCTAGCCAACGTAGCGCGACGGGAAGAATTGTCCGCTTCATTTGAGCAAGGGGTCGCCGCAAGCGCAGCTGGAGACTATGTCGAAGCGATTGCGCAATTCGAAATTGCTGTCTCGATTGTGGAT
>CAJXDY010000011.1:0-55047 GCA_913052135.1 uncultured Acidobacteriota bacterium | reverse complement strand
TTCTGTAGCTTCCAAAATTTCAAGCTCCGCCTCCCCAGCCGATACCATGTGTGTCCGAACCTGCTGCGAAGACACAGTCTCGGGTAACGACACCTCAAGACCCAGTGCGTCCCGATAGAATCGTAAAGCTTCGTCGAGGTCCCTTACGGCGATGCCAACGTGTGTCAACGTCGCTTTCATACAGGTCTACTCTCCTTTCCGAAGGGTGCGTTCCAAGATCGTTTCCACCGCTGTATACGGATCTAATTCTCGCCGAGAAAGGCTTTCAAGGATTTCATTAAACTCTCCTGATTGCAGGACATCACCCGTTTCGATCTGTCGACGAAAGTGGTGTTGCAGAAGCTGCCACAAGCCGAGACGACCGCGATCGCGACGGCGCTGAGATTGGAGAGGGCTAGTTTCAACATGAAACCGATTAATGGCGTCTAGTAGCAAGTCGATGCCATCCCCAGTCGTCGCGTGCGTTAGTAAGACCGGTGGTCGCCACGTCTTGGCCTCGTCAATCTGCATTTCAAGCATTGTCTCAATTTCAGCGACAGCCTGATGTGCACCAGCGTGATCAGCCTTATTCACAACGAAGATGTCACCAATTTCCATAAGGCCAGCCTTGAGCGCCTGTACATCATCGCCAAGACCAGGAATCGTAATCACTACGGAGATATCAGCAACACGAGTAATTTCAACTTCGGCCTGACCAACCCCAACGGTTTCAATTAACACAATGTCATAGCCTGCCGCATCAAGTACCACGACGGCATCATGAGTGGCGATAGCCAGCCCTCCAAGTTGACCACGTGTTGCCATACTACGCACGAAGACACCAGCATCACCAACATGGGCCTGCATCCGCAGCCGGTCCCCAAGAATCGCCCCACCACTTACTGGACTAGTGGGATCAACCGCGACAACGCCAACAAAGTGACCATTCCCCCGCAACAACGCGATGAGTCGATCGACAACCGTGCTCTTACCAACGCCCGGTGTTCCAGTCACACCGATTACGAACGCTCGTCCAGCACGTCCGTAAAGTGCCTTGATCAATGAAATCCCGTCAGGCGATTCCGTTTCGATAAGCGAAATGCCACGCCCGACAGCGTGCCTGTCTCTCTGAAGAATGCGCTCTACGAGGGCTTGCTCAACACTTGGAGTCATCAACCACCGGTAATTGAGCCACTAAAATCTGGGCTGTATTGTGTTCGCCGCTGATATTTCTAATGGACAATTCGGCAAAACTGTATCACACGCTCAAACACCACCACGGTAGCCAAAGCAATCAAGACAGGCACCGGCGCAAGAGTACTTTGAGCCTTGTGGGTGAAGGTCTACACTTATACTAAGCGTTACTACGGGGGTTTTTACTTGCCCAACGAAGGAGCAATCGTATGATTGGACGAACTATTCTTTCCCTAACCGCCTTTATTGTTCTGCTTGGTGCCTCCCCGGCCTTTAGCCAAGACCGCATCTTCACAGCAGAAGCCGGCATGGTATTTCACCCGATTCAGCCAGACAAAACTGAAGACTTTGAGATGGTTCTGGGCCGAGTACGTGATGCCTTGCATGAGAGTGAAAGCGCAGTACGCCGTAATCAGGCTGAAAATTGGAAGGTCTATCAAGCGGTTGAACCAGGCCCGCAAGATTCAGTTCTGTATATTTTCGTCATCGACCCTGCGCTCGAAGAAGCGGACTACACGATTGGCAATATTCTACGAGAAGAATTACCACTTGAAGCGCAGGCCTTGTACGAAACGTTTGCTTCGTGCTACGCCTATAGTCCAAGCATGATCAATATGCGATTGGCCTCGGATTTCAACGAATCCGCTACGAGTGATGGAAACAGTCAACAATAAGGAACGGGCTATGACCAAGTTGGGCTCACCAATCCGAGCCCGTTGCCAACTGGCAATACTCACAGGCTTCCTGGTGTGCCTCATCACGGTGTTCCAACCCGCAACAACCTATGCTGATGTCACGCTCTTCACCGGGGTAAATAACACAACCGCAAACCGCCCGACTAGCGGTTTTGCCATCGGGATGCTATTTATGAAGCTCGTAGGCTTCGAGCTGGAGTATGCGAGCGCACTGGAGGACCCTGCCCTTGGTTCTCCGTTACTGAGAACAGGTATGGCGAATGTTGTGGTTGAAACTCCCAATGCAGTCAAGGGGTTCAAATTCTACGGTACAACTGGTATTGGAATCTACCGAGAAAAAATGGTCAGTTCGAGATTTAACCAGCTCGGTGTAAACGTCGGTGGTGGCATCAAAATGACTCTGGCTGGGCCATTTCGGGTACGGGTCGATTATCGAATCTTTAGATTACGTGGTTCGCCACAGAAATCCGACCCCAAGCGACTCTATGTGGGGTTAAATGCAGCCTTTTGAAACCAACCATCCTGCCTGTTTCGTGGGCAATGACACTCTGCCCAGCCAAAACAAAGCACGTGAGGTTCTACAGTCGCAGGAACCTGCATTGCTAACAATGCGACCCTTACAGACTGCAGAGACACTGCATCCTAGGCGGTAAACCTGAGCACGCCAAATCTAGACAGTGACCGTGATGCCAATTATCGGTAGTCAGCTAAATCTTAGCGATTAAAAACTCACTGCACTGGGTCAATTTCAAAAGCACCATAACCAGCGGCTGCGGCACTATAAATATCGTACAAACGCTGCGCTTCTTCTTGCCCTAACTCCGCAACGAGAATATTCGAAACGGTGTAATCTGCTTGTGGCACCGGCGGATCTATAACCGCCATATAAGTCACGTTGCCATTTCCTTGTGCGGGTAACTTATATATTTTCCAACTATCCGCCTGACGTCGCTTGGCTGAGTCGTCGCTGTTTCGAAGGGCTTCCATGACCCTTCCCATCACCATTTCGAAATCGGCAGTACTCCCGGGCTTGATGACGTTTTGTATCATTCCTGCGTTATTGAATGTCCGCGCAGTATTTTGCGCCTGCGCTACCGCAAGGCCCTGCATCCCAAACAGAACGATTGTTGCTGTCAAAGCTCCGACCCAGACAGATCGACTAAACCGGATCGAAAAAAATCTTAATAAACCCATTCCCAAACCTCCTTGAATCAAAACCGCTTACTTTACCGTATTGCCCCACTAAACGAATACACTCATTATCTCATTCGCGACCAGCATTCCCTGCCTGGTGAGCCGCAGTCGCCGATTTTCCTCCACTAGCACCCCGACGTCAAGAAAAGGCCTCAAAGCCGAACCATACTGTCCTCTGACGTCAATCTCGTAACGCGTCTCTACTATATCTAAGTCCACCCCATCCACGAGTCGTAATCCCATGATTATTGCGTCAGACCAACACTCTTCCACCGACCTCATCCGTTGATCAGCGCGGAAATCGACTCCATTTTTGGCCTTAACAACGTACTCATCAACACTGGACACATTGTGCCACCTCAGATTGCCACGGGTTGAGTGAGCACCACAACCAAATCCAATCCAGGATCCATCGGTCCAGTACTTCAGATTGTGCTGTGAGCGCTTCCCTGGACAAGCTACGTTCGAAATCTCATACTGATGATACCCTGCCCCTTCGAAACGCTCCATCGCATCCAGATACATATCCGCTGCATCATCATCCGGCACACGAGACCAAGCTTGTCTTGCCATCTGAGCTTGCAATGGTGCACTTGAATATAACTCAAGTAAATAGAGTGACACGTGATCAGGAGCCAAGGCGAGCGCCGCATCAACGGATGTTTGCCATTCTATAAGCGTTTGCCCTGGCAGCCACATCATAAGATCAAGGCTTAGATTGTCAAAACCTTCTCTGCGAGCTGTTCGGAACATGCGCTCCGCGTCAGACGCTGTATGGGCTCGATCTAACCGAGCGAGTTCTTCATTAAGAAAAGACTGCACCCCTATACTCAGCCGCGTAATACCAGCCTGGCGATAACCAGCCAATCGTTCTATCGTCAAAGACTCGGGATTCGCCTCCAAGGTGATTTCCGTGTCACTCGCTAGATTAAATGAGTCCCGACAAGCAGCCACCAGCCGACCTACCTCCTCAGGTAACAACAAGGACGGGGTACCGCCACCGAAGTGCACCGAGTCAACCGAAGAACCATCAGCCATCTTTCGAACTTCAAGTTCGATCGCGGTTAGGTACGACTCTTTGCGCGGCTCATTAAATAAAAAACGATTAAAATTGCAATAGCCGCAAATAGCACTACAGAACGGGATGTGCAGGTACAGACCTAGTGCGTCGCTTGCCGTAATCCTCGCCGCTGTTGGTAAGCCTTCAATTGAGCACGTTTCCGCACTCACGACGACCCTGCCTTACCACCAGACCATTTCAAGTCGGCTTTGCCATCACGCAGTCTGGCCTTAAGTTGGCCACCAGCCCGTCGCCGAGTCACTCGAGTAGGCAGGACGGACGCCCCGCGACGCTTCCATAGTAGGTGAAGATCATCTGATGTTGCTGGCCCGTGTTCAGAGTCCCAGAATCGATAATCTGCTCCAGAAAACTCGAGGAATTCACACATTTCATGCAGTCTTGAGTGCATTCGGAAGCCGACTCGCTCAATAAGAGCTTGGTCCAAGCGTTCATCGTCCTGCTCAGGGTGATCTTCGTAATTAGAAGTAAAAATTGTCGGTCGTCGATCATTGTAACGTGTATTAACTATTAGGTTTAGCGTCTCGTCGACCCATTCTGACGTCTTTTCAGAACCAAGATCGTCCAACACCAATAGTTCAGCCTCGATTACCGGTCGTAGGACGTCGGTCTCCGTGGTACGAACCACTGGATTGTAAGTACTGCGTATCATCCGCAACAATTCGCGGGTGTCGAAAAACAACGCCCTGGCGCCGCACTTTTGAACGACATGTTTCAAGACCGCAACAGCAAGATGAGTCTTACCAATTCCTGGTGGGCCAATAAAAAAAAGTCCTCGATCGGCAACCGGGAACCTCTCCGCAAACGCACGACTGCGAGTCACAGCTTTCTCTAATCTCTCATTAGGATAGGTTACAAACCCACCTAGATCGCAACCTTGATAGCGAGGTGGAATACGTGCGTCGCGAAGAAGCTTGTCGGCTAAAGCGTCTCGCCAACATTCACACCGGACAACATGATGAATGCCGTCGTCCTCGATCGGTTTCCACCCGGTACCACCACAGTGCTCACAGGACATCGTTTTATTAACCACACTTGAAATGACGGTGAACCACAACCAACTAGCGCAGTTCCCTAAGGCGCACATTGTACTGCAGAGTAAAATCAGTCAGAAGAAAAATGATCAAAAATTGGTGGGCGAGCTATCTCTTCAGGATTGATTCCGATTCAAACTTGACTCTTGACTTTCTTTTTCTTCTTTCCAGTCTTCAGATCAGGATAGATCCCGATTTGAATTTGACTCTTGACTTTCCTGTTCTTTTTTCGACTCTTCGGAACCTGCAAGTATGAGATCAGTTGGGGACGATTTAACAATGGCAGTTCCGAGGCGTTGTTCCCAGTCGCCAAGACCACGTGTCAGTTCTTGTTTGACATAAGCGACGAACTCGTTCACCTCGGTTTGCATTTCCTCAATCTTGCGACGCATGTTGAGAATAATCTCGACACCCGCCAAATTCACGCCAAGCTCTCGGGTCAACGATAAGATCATTTCAAGTTGCTCAAGGTCCTCTTCCGAATAGAGCCGTGTATTGCCATCCGTCCTAGAAGGTTTCAATAATCCTTCACGTTCGTACAAACGGAGGGTCTGGGGATGAATATTGTACTTTTTCGCCACGGCGCTAATCATGAAAAGTCCTTTATTTGGAGGTTTTATAGCCATTTTATTCTACATCTCTCATCTTAAAAACAAACCTCTCGCTAGGGAAGCTTATCGAACTCTTTCCGGACGTTCTCAGGATTTAGTTTGCCAAATTCTCGTAACAACTCCTTAGATCGCTCATCGGCCAAACGAGGTAGAACCAAACGTATTTCAACAATCAGATCACCCTGTGGTCCGCTTCCTAGAGAAGGCACACCACGTCCACGGAGTCGAAATCGCTGTCCTGATTGCGTACCTGGCGGAATCCGAACGCGACCCCGACCATCAAAAGTTGGTATTTCAATTTTTGATCCAAGCGCGGCTTCATGAATCGCTATCGGTACGACGAGAAATAAATCGTTGCCGTGACGCTCAAACAGTTCATGCTTCTCCACAGCAATTGTCAAATATAAGTCACCCGCACGACCACCACGGCGCCCAGCGTGTCCGCGTTCACGTATCCGGATCCGACCACCATCAGCTATGCCTGGTGGCACGCGTACTCTGTTTTTTTCTGTACGAGGGATTACACCTTCACCACTGCAGGTGCCACATCCCCTGTGGCGCTTCCGTCCTGAACCGCCACACTCTCTACAATTCTTTGAAAACACCATGTGCCCACGAGCCCAGCGCACACTGCCTGTGCCCTGACACTCGACACATTGACCCTCAGCCATTCGCAATATGCCCGTACCCTGACAAACGGCACACCCGCTGAGTCTGGTTATATTCACTGAGCGCTCGACTCCACTCACGGATTCCTCAAAGCTGACTGTGAGTCCTAACATTAGGTCAGCACCATCTTCGGGAACCGCTTCCCCTATCTCAGGTTGAGTAAAGACATCCGCAAAGAGGTCGCCAAACGTTGACGCGGCAGATCCCTCAGCAGAAACAGAAAAATCAAAACCTTCAAATTCAAATGAGGAGGACGACTCAGGCAAATCAGTTATCTCTCCATGGGTGTCATAGCGCTGACGACGCTCTGGGTCACTTAAAGTCTCATAGGCCTCGTTCACACGACGGAAATACACTGCCGAGGCCTGATCGCCAGGATTGATACCGGGATGAAACTTTCGTGCTAGACGCCGGTAGGCACGCTTTACATCCCTAACTGTTGCGCCGCGTTCGAGCCCAAGAATTAGGTAGAAATCCATTGCTCTCGACGGCGGGAGTTAATCCGCCTTCCTATTTCTTTTCGTCTTCAACCACTTCTGCGTCGATCACGTCACCTTCAGCACTATCGGCTGAGGCTGACGACTCGCCTGGATCCGCACTGGCACCTTGCTCTCCATCGCTGGTCGGTGCCTGTTTATAGAGGGTCTCAGCCGCCTTATGCTGAGCCGAGGTCAGCTGTTCAAGAGCTTGTGTCAGTGATGCTTCCTCACCACTCTCCAGTGCTTTCTTGACCTCAGCGATTGCTGCCTCCAATGGTTCACGCTCGGTGCTTGATAATTTATCGCCACTCTTTTCAAGCATCTGTTGTGCACCGTAGACGGCTTGGTCAGCTTGGTTACGCTGCTCGATCTCGTCACGCCGGGCCTTATCCTCCTCTGCGTGCAATTCGGCCTCTTTCATCATCCGATCGACTTCGTCTTTAGCAAGACCACTTGAGGCAGTAATTGTAATGTTCTGCTCCTTACCTGTTGCCTTGTCCTTCGCCGTAACGTTCACAATCCCGTTAGCATCGATGTCAAAGGTAACCTCGATCTGTGGAACACCTCGGGGCGCAGAAGGCAAGCCAACTAAATGAAATTCTCCTAATACTCGATTATCACGGGCAAGTGGACGTTCACCTTGTAGCACCTTGACCTCTACACTCGTTTGATTGTCAGCTGCGGTTGAGAACGTCTCGCTCTTCCGCGTTGGGATAGTAGTGTTTCGTGAAATCAAGGTCGTGGACACACCACCTAAGGTTTCGATCCCAAGCGACAATGGTGTTACATCGAGCAACAAAAGATCCTTAACATCACCAGCTAACACACCTGCCTGAAGAGCTGCTCCGACTGCCACAACCTCATCAGGATTGACACCCTTGTGAGGCTCCTTCCCAAAGAGTTCCTTAACGATCTCCTGTACCCGTGGTATCCGTGTCGACCCACCAACTAGGACGATTTCGTCAATCTTTGAAGCCTCAAGCCCAGCGTCCGCCATGGCCTGTTTAGTGGGTCCAACGGTCCTTTGTAGCAAGTTCTCAACCAACTGTTCGAACTTCGCTCGAGTCAGCTTCATCACCAAGTGTTTTGGGCCGGATTGATCTGCCGTGATAAAGGGTAAGTTGATGTCTGTTTCCATCACCGTTGACAATTCCATCTTGGCTTTTTCGGCAGCCTCTTTCAGACGCTGTAAGGCCATCCGGTCTTTGCTGAGATCGATTCCATCTGACCGCTTAAACTCAGCAACAATCCACTCAATGATGTTTTGATCCAGGTTATCACCACCGAGATGGGTGTCACCGTTAGTCGCCTTAACCTCAACCACTCCCTCCCCGACCTCAAGAATCGAAACATCGAAAGTGCCACCACCGAAATCAAACACCGCAATAGTTTCATCTTTCTTCTTGTCGAGCCCATAGGAAAGAGCTGCTGCCGTGGGTTCATTGACGATCCGCATCACTTCAAGATTGGCAATTTTTCCAGCATCTTTGGTGGCCTGCCGTTGTGCATCGTTAAAATACGCAGGAACTGTGATGACAGCCTGGGTGACTGGTTGCCCGAGGTGTTCTTCAGCAGCCTGACGCAATTTTTGGAGAATCATTGCAGATATTTGTGGCGGGGTGTGTGGCTCTGCATGACCGGTGGTTTTAATACGCACATCACCATTAGTTCCCTCCACGATGGAGTACGGAACCATCTTCATTTCCTCACTAACCTCGTTGGCCTTACGCCCCATAAATCGTTTGATTGAGAACACTGTGTTCTCAGGATTCGTCACAGCTTGGCGCTTCGCAACTTGGCCAACCAGACGCTCGTTCGAACTGGTGAATGCTACTACCGAAGGTGTTAAGCGTGCGCCTTCAGGATTGGTAACAACCGTGGGTTCACCACCTTCAATCACCGCTACCACCGAATTCGTAGTTCCAAGATCAATTCCGATAATTTTGCTCATGCTTTTCGTCACCATCTTTGCCAGCAATATTCAATGGCAAAGTCATCTATATAGCCTTTTAAAATTAAGTTCAATCGTATCTATACAAATATAAAATATGAGTGTAAATATGTCAAGTATTTATGAGTGTATAGATATCAATAATTATATTAGCAAACTAAACAGCCCTAAACCTCTATTAAATAGAGATTTGAGGTTGCGTGTTATAATGATGTTGTTGTTTTATTAGGAGTTGAACCAGCCTTGGCACGATACGTAATTAGAATTGCTCGTCAGGCCGGTCTTATCGCCAGTTTTGTCGCTATGGCAATCCTTGGCACCACCACTGGGGTGCTCTTTACCTTTGCTGGTGACTTGCCACAAATCTCCGCTCTTGACGACTACGCACCCAATACCATCACTCGCGTTTATGCTCGAAATGGTGAAACCATTGGAGAATTCGCTACGCAGAGACGCGTCGTAATCGATTACGAGGACATCTCCCCTTATTTACGTGACGCGATAATTGCCGCGGAAGATGCGGGATTTTACAGTCACGTCGGATTGAGTATCTCCCGACTGGCCATAACGATTATGCGAGACGTTGTTCGCGGTGAACTGGCCGGCGCCAGCACCCTTACGCAACAGCTTGCCCGAAACTTATTTCTTACACAGGAGAAAACTCTGACGCGCAAGGTCAAAGAACTCCTTCTGTCCTTCCAAATTGAGAAACGGTATACGAAGACAGAAATCTTGACCCTTTACTGCAACCAAATCCTTTTTGGTCATGGAGCATACGGCGTCGAGGCAGCCTCACGTATGTACTTCAACAAATCAGCTACAGATCTTAAATTAGAGGAAGCAGCACTACTGGCCGGAATAATCCAAGCACCCGCAAGGCAAAGCCCTTTCGTTAATATTGAACGTGCGACACAACGACGCAATTACGCACTCGCCCGAATGGAAAATGAAGGGTTTATCTCCGCTGAAGAAGCTGTCACAGCCCGGGCCAAGCCAATTAGCGTATTAGATCGAAGACGTGAAAAATCGATTGCACCTTACTTCGTCGAAGAAGTGCGCCAACACCTCGAAGCAAACTACGGTGTCGAACAACTCTACGAAGAGGGGCTTTCGGTTCACACATCTCTAAATGTCGAGCTGCAAATGGCTGCGAACCGTGCTGTAACCAACGGTCTCCACCGATTGGATAAGCGCCGAGGCTTCAGGAAGCCCACACGGAATCTCGCCAAGGAAGAAATCGCCCTTGACGAGTTCGACCACGCCAGATGGCATCAGCCGATCGCTGCTGGCGATCGCATTCCGGCGGTCGTGACAGTAGCTAACGCCAATAATGTAGGTATGCGGTCAGGAAAGTATCAAGGGACAATCGAACGAGAAGGTTTTCGCTGGACACGGCGCCAGGCTGCAAATCAGCTGCTGAAGGTTGGTGATTTAATTCTTGTTCAAGTCACGTCCATTGACGAGAGCCGCCAAACACTGACCGCTACACTCGACCAGGAACCGCTAGCCGAAGGAGCGTTGTTGGCCATCGATAATCGCACTGGACAGATCTTGGCGATGGTGGGCGGTTACAACTTTGAACGTAGTAAGTTTAATCGGACGGTCCAAGCGTCGCGCCAATTAGGATCACTCTTTAAGGCGATTCTGTACGCCACTGCGATCGACCGTGGCTACACGCCAACGTCAATCATTATGGATGAACCGATCAGCCTCTCAGCCGGGCCTGGCCAGCCTGAATACTCACCGGAAAACTACGATAAAGAGTTTGTCGGTCCCGTGACACTCCGTTATGCACTCGAGAAGTCTCGTAATGTCCCTGCTGTCCAAGTTATTGCCGATCTCGGACCTCAACTGGTTGCAGATTACGCGACACGGTTTGGTTTCACATCAGAGATCCCTTCATTTCTTTCCATTGCATTAGGTGCTGGAGAAGCAACATTGCTAGAGATCACCAGTGCGTACAGCATATTTCCTAACCTTGGGGTGCGTCTTGAACCGTATCAGATCCTCCGCATCACAGATCGTGCTGGTAACCTCCTTGAAGAGAATAGACCGATGTCATACGATTCGCTGCCGGCGGACACCGCGTATATCATGACGAGTCTTCTGCGTGGTGTCGTTGAAAGAGGCACGGGCCAACAGGCCGCGGGTATCCCTTGGCCTTTAGCCGGTAAGACTGGCACCGTTGATGAATATACAGACGCTTGGTTTGTCGGCTTCGACCCCGAAATTACCGTTGGCGTCTGGGTTGGACATGATGAAAAGCGAACCCTTGGTGACGGCGAGGAGGGGGCACGAGCAGCTCTACCTATCTGGATAGAGTTCATGCGAACCCATATCGGCGAGAGGGCAGATTTACCTACCTTCCGAACGCCTTCGAATATTGTTTTTCTTTCAGTCGACCGAATGACGGGAAACATCGTAGCGCCATCATCGCCAGACGCAATTCATGAGGCCTTCATTTCTGGAACCGAGCCCGGCATTAATTTTCAACAGTAAGTGTTATTTACAAGGCTAGTCGTCACCCGCCCGGCTGAGTGTTCCGGTGGATTTTTTCATTAAATAGACCTTGATTAGGCCGTCAATATCACCATCTAATACGCGGTCCACATTACCCACATCCTCTTTTGTTCTGTGATCTTTCACAAGGCGATAGGGATGTAATACATAGCTTCGAATCTGACTCCCAAAGGAAATATCTCGTTTTTCGCCCCCGATTTCTTCAAGACGATCTTGCTGCTCTTTTAACTTCAAATCATAAAGACGAGACCGTAATACTTTCATGGCCGAATCACGATTTCGATGCTGCGATCTTTCGTTCTGGCAGGAAACAACAATATTAGTCGGTAGATGTGTAATTCGGACTGCTGAATCCGTAACATTAACATGTTGACCACCGGCCCCGCTTGATCGGTAAGTATCGATTCTCAGATCTTTATCTTCGATGTCGAGCTCAATGTCGTCAGGTAATTCCGGCCAGACAAATACCGAAGCAAATGAAGTATGGCGCCGTGCGGCTTGATCGTATGGGGATATCCGAACTAACCGGTGCACACCAGCTTCGGCCAGCATCAATCCATAAGCATAATCGCCAGCAATGGTCAAAGTCGCGCTCTTGATTCCTGCCTCGTCGCCTGGTTGGAGGTCAATTACTTCACGCTTGAAACCACGCCGTTCAGCCCAACGCAAATACATTCGCAGAAGCATCTCAGCCCAATCTTGGGACTCAGTGCCCCCTGCCCCTGGATGAATCGTGACGATCGCGTTTTTACGATCGTGCGCGCCACCGAGCATTTGCTTGATCTCAGCCGCTTCGACTTGCACCGTCAAATCACTAAGAGCACGAGCCAAGTCGTCATTAACGTCTTCACCTTGGGCTGCCCATTCAAGAAAAACCGTCAGATCTTCAGCTCGTTGACGTAGGGATTGGATTAGCGCGCAGTCGTCCTCTAAGCGTCGCCTACGTTGAAGCACCTCCTGCGCAATCTCTTGATCCTTCCAGAAATCTGGCGCAGCAGCTTGACTCTCAACCTTGGCTAACTCCTTCGCAGGTCCGAGTGCGTCAAAGATAGCCCCATAAATCAGTGGCCCGCTTAATCAGCTCCTGACAGCGTCTTACTTGCTCATCACGAATCATTACAAAGTCCTCCTATGCACAGAGGGTTTCCGACTCAGCCGCATTGTTCCAAGAACTAGCAACCCAGCTATGCTCAATAAGCTACATAAGTACGCAAACAGGTCGCCAGTGCGACCATAGATCGTCTTACCTTGAAGCCATCGCACATCACCTACGACTGTATCACGCGTAAACAGTTCGGTTTGGGCGAGCACTCGACCGTACGGATCTACAATTCCACTTATACCAGTGTTCGCTGACCGCACCAAGTAGCGGCCCTGCTCAACTGCACGCATGGCAGCTTGTCCAAAATGTTGGTGCGGCGCTGAGGATCGGCCAAACCAAGCGTCATTTGTGATGGTAGTTATAAGTTCACTACCCTCTCCGATGAACTGGTGAATCAGGGCCGGATAAACAACTTCGTAACAGATCGCTGTACTCATGCGGTGCCCATCCACGACGAAAGTACTAGGGGTAGTGCCTGCAGAAAAATCTGAAACACTTGCTACCAGTTTATCCGCAAAGAACAGCACCTGACGAAACGGTACGTACTCTCCAAATGGCACCAAATGCATCTTGCGGTACACCCCATCTGACCTCCCATTCTGGTTGACCAAGAAGGCTGCATTGAAATATTGAAGGGTTGGTTCATTTTTAACTTCTTCACTTCCAAAAAGCACATGGACGTTAGCTTCGATCGCCAACTTGCGTACCATCTCGCTTCCGGCTACATTTTCCTCAAACACAAATGGCGTAGCCGATTCCGGCCAGACGATTAAACGTGCGCCTTCTGCTGCAACCTTCCGACTTGCTGTTAAGTAGGTTTCCAGGATCGACTGACGCAGTCCAAGGATTCGCTTATCTTTTTGGGCAATGTTGCCCTGCACTATACCGATACGAATACTCGTGCCTTCTCGCGTCAGCTTATTATCGGAGAGACGCCAACTGCCCCATACCACTACTAGAATGAGAGTCATTGCAGCACAACCAACATTGACCACTCTCTCGCGTCCACGAACCAGAACACAATCGACCAGCGCAACGTTGATCATGACTACAAGCCACGAAACACCATAAACTCCAACCACACTTGCTATCTGAACAACAGGCAGCACGTTAACTTGTGAGTACCCCAATAATGCCCATGGAAATCCGCCAAGTACATGTGTGCGTCCGAGTTCGGTTGCCACCCAAACAGAAGGAATCACAATCAACCGCAACCAACCTAAACGAGAACTCAACAAGGCGACGGTCAGTGTAAATAACAATGGAAAAACCGAAAGGCCGGCAACAAGGAGTCCGTTTACCGCAATACCCTGCCATAAGCTAAGACCGCCGTAGGTCACCATCACACCGGTGATCCAGTACAGAGTGCCCGTGAAGTAACCAAAACCTGTCAATAAGCCTAGCGCGCACGCCCAACCCGTATCAGGCGAGCTCGATATTACTGATTGGGATTTACTGCTAAGCCTTTCGATAGAACCCAGCCGACCACTTAAAACCAGCAAGAGCGGTGCTAGAGAAACCCATGCGATTACAGAATGGCCGAACTTTGGGAAACTTAACGAAAGCAATACGCCAGAAAGAAGAGCGAGTGAGCCGTCACGAATATACATTGCTAAACCCGGACTAAGAAACAAGAGTTTAATGTGATATCACAATGAAGTATTGCACCAGTGTGTGGAGTTACGAGAAGCGCTGTCAGACGCATACTTCACCGGATTTAATGAAGGCACGTTTCGCCAGCAGCTTAATAGCGAGTAATCCAAGCTGGGAATTGTGCTTCTTCAAGACGCCGCCGCATATCGTCTGCTTCTTTCTGATCCTGATATTGACCGACTCGCACACGATAAAGCTCCGCAGGTGATTTAGGTTCAAGTAAGTACGCTGGATAATCGTCACTTAACAATTGTTCCAGCATGGCTTCAGCATCTTCACGACTACGTACCGCCGCAACTTGGACTGTAAATCCCACTTTTACTGATTCCAAGGATGAGCCTGCAAGAGGTGTCTGCTCAGTAATGATTGACTCGACTTCACTTGGCAGCACTTCCTCAATCAGACCAGAATCTGGATTCACAGATTCCTGCATCACGTCTGGACTCGTAAGACGTCCAGGGTAACTCAAATCGCCCATCTGCACGGTCTCATCTTCAGGCAAAACAACTTCAGGAGCCATCTCAAATTCCTCGACAAGGTCTTCTTCCACGACATCGGAAGTTAGCACTTTTTGGTTCAAGCCTTGCAACTCCCGTGCACCACGCCCAACCAAGACACCCAAAAGAAAAGTAACGACCAAAAGAACGGTCGTCGCCATGAAAATGAAAACGAGTGTCTTACCGTTCAGTGAGATTTCGTGAATTCCATCGTCCGACATATAGGCCGTTCCTGACGATTATTTATCATCCTTTTTCGGGGTGAGTAATTGTATTAAGTCGATGGGAATCGGAAACACCACTGTCGAATTCTTTTCAGAAGCTATCTCAGTAAGTGTTTGAAGATATCGTAAAGTAATAGCGGCCGGTTCCGTGGAGATAATCCGTGCTGCCTGTGATAGCTTTTCTGAGGCGCTATACTCACCATCAGCGTGTATGATTTTAGCACGTTTCTCGCGCTCAGCCTCTGCCTGCCTAGCCATGGCGCGTTGCATGTCAGGTGGTAGATCAACATGCTTTACTTCAACAGCCGACACCTTAATGCCCCAAGAATCTGTATGCTGATCTAGAATCTGTTGGAGGTTTTGGTTAAGTTGCTCGCGTTCGGAAAGCAATCCATCAAGTTCTACCTGCCCGAGAACACTGCGCAGTGTCGTCTGGGCCAACTGCGATGTTGCGTAATTAAAATTTTCAACTTCCACGATAGCCCGTTGAGGATTCGTGACTCGAAAATAAACTACAGCGTTGACTTTTACAGACACGTTATCTTTGGTAATCACATCCTGAGGCGGAACATCCATAACGATAGTTCGCAGACTGACGCGAACAATTCGATCAATGGGAGCAAACACAAGAATAACTCCAGGCCCCTTCGTTTGCTGTAGGAGTTTACCGAGACGGAAGATCACACCACGCTCGTACTCATTAAGTATCTTGACTGAACTAATGACATAGAAGCCAACAATCAAAAGGAAAATGATCGCTTCATTCATCGGTTATCTCCTTCATGTGACACTGCAGCGAAACGTCGCACTATCAAGGTCAACCCAGTGACATCCACAACAGTAATTGTTTCTCCAACTGAAATCGATTCCTCGGCTGTTGCCGTCCAAATCTCACCACGCGCTGAGACCTTCCCTGTTTCCCCAGGCGCAATAGCAGTTAGCGTGCGGCCAACCTTATTAAGCATCCCGCTCGACCCACTTACAGACCGCTCTCGCTGAATCCTCACCACCAGCCTAGCCAATAACAACATAATTGTCGCAAGTGCAAGAGTCACGGGAATTATAAAATTCAATCCTACTTGTAATTCTGGCATCGGTGAATCGATGAGTATTAACGATCCAAGCATTAAACTGACAATGCCGCCCGCAGCCAATAAACCAAAACT
This sequence comes from uncultured Acidobacteriota bacterium, assembly GCA_913052135.1. Lineage (GTDB taxonomy): Bacteria > Acidobacteriota > Vicinamibacteria > Vicinamibacterales > UBA823 > UBA8106. Next base: position 39,001 of record CAJXDY010000011.1, on the reverse strand, counting down.
TGTCGACACCATTTCTAAGGCGAGCAAAGTCAGACCGAACACCATGAGCAACACACCCGCTATATTGACCGGAAGAATCTGAAAAGCAAAGAAAGCCAACAAGAGGCAGAGTCCTCCAATAATCCCTGGCACGACCGCGCCAGGACTCCACAACTCAATTGTTAAGCCAAGTGTTCCTAAACTGAATAATAAGTAGGCTATCTCGGGACGAGCGATAGCACTCAAAACATTTTGGCGCCATGTCATCTCCAGACGCTCGATGCGCGCTCCAGCAGTATGTACTAATATGCTTTCACCATTGAACCGTGACAAAGTTTGACCATCTAATTGTGCGAGGAGATCCTCAAGATCAACCGCTATAAGATCGATTAATGGAGGCTCGGCAGACAGGGCTTCCTCCTCAGTGAAGGCCTTACTTTCAGTTACAGCCGTTTCTGACAACTCCACGTTTCGATGACGCTGCGTAGCAAGGGAGCGGGCAAAGGCTGCCAAATCTTCTGTCGCTTTTTGAGATGTCGTTTCGTCCATCTGTTGCCCACTACCGGAAACAGGATGGGCCGCACCTATATGCGTACCAGGTGCCATAGCAGCAACGTCGGCTGCCAGTGTAATGAAAAAACCCGCCGATGCCGCCCGTGCCCCACTTGGCGAAACGTAAACAACCACCGGTGTTCTTGAAGTAATCATGCTTGACGTAATCGTCCGAGTAGATTCCACAAGACCACCCGGTGTACGCAAGATAAAAACTATGAGTTCGACATCTTCATTATCAGCACGAGCTATAGTCTGCAGCATAAATTCAGCAGAAACCGGATGAATAATCGCATCAACTTCGGCAACGTAAACAGTGGGAATCCGATCTTGGACTCGTGATGAAAACTCAGCTTGCGTTGAGGTGGGAACAACGGTAGTCAGGGTTACCGTTATGCCCCATAGTATCAGGCGGCTACTGGCGTGCCGGTTGGGCAGGATGGACATTCATGCATCATAACTCAAACAAGACCACCAAAGACCAGAACTCTTACCAGAACAACGCTTTGCTAACGTACCGTAACTGAGTCGTTAGATGCCTGTCAATGCGCCTTGAAAAACTCTAAAGCCATTGGTAAGCAAGCGACAGTTTTATGATGAAGACTGGTATGTACAATTAGATTAATATTCGTTTTAGCATTTTCTGATAACCTTAATGTTGCAGAATGTCTACGGTAGCCATCATCGCGGGTGGTGAAGCGCACCGCTTAGGCGGACAGTCTAAGGGTAACCTGCCTCTCGGAAACACGAGTTTTATCGATCGTCAAATCGAAATTCTGTATAAAGTGGCTGACGATGTACTTATTGTCGCAAACGACCAGGCTTATAAATTCCTTGGAGTTCCAGTCGTATCAGACCTTATCCCAGGAGCTGGCGCCATGGGTGGAATCTATACTGCACTTACAGTCGCAAAAACAAAGCAGGTGTTAGCAGTTGCTTGTGACATGCCGTTCTTGCAGGTAGATTTCTTGAAACATGTATTGGTTGCTGGGCAAACGGTCGATGTAGCAATCCCAAAAACAAAACATGGCTACGAGCCACTCTGTGCATCCTATGGACAGGGCTGCCTCCCAAAGATGATGCAGCAAATCACGCGGGGCAGATTCAAACTTCACGATCTGCTGCCATATTTGAAGATTCGAGAAATAGGCCCAGGAGAAATAGCCGCCCACGATAAGGACGGTAATCTCTTTTTTAATGTGAACACACCAGACGATTATAGATGGGCATTGGAGCAATTTAAAGATCGCTAGTTCATAAGCGAGCTATCATGATTTTATCCGTACACAATCTACTGCGCTCGCAAGTCGCCGCAACAATTATCAAAGTCTACGGCCTCAAGCCTTCGGCAGTGCCAGCAATTGCTATCCAAAATCCGCCGACAAGACAAATGGGTGATCTCGCGATCACAGTTTCATTTGAACTAGCCCGTGTCTTACATAAAGCACCGAAAATTATTGCCCAAGAAATTATCTCTGCACTTGATTCCATCGATGGGATAGCCACAGTTGAAGCTGCCCCTAATGGATACCTTAATTTTTTCTTGGACCGACCTCGATTTCTCTCGACTCAACTAACAAAAACCGAGAAACAATCGTTACCCCGCCAATCACAAACAATTAAAACAATCGTCGAGCACACTTCCATAAACCCGAATAAGGCAGCTCACATTGGACATCTCCGTAATTCCGTGCTTGGAGACACACTAGGGCGCTTGCTGCGCTTTCAAGGATGTACAGTCGAAATTCAGAATTATATCGACGACACCGGAGTGCAAGTAGCGGACATAGTCGTGGGGTTTCAGATATTAGAATCTAAAAATACTGAGGCAGTTCAGGCACTCGCTACATCATCGGATTTCGACTACCTTTGCTGGGACCTCTACACTAAAGTGACCGAATGGTACGATGCCGATAGTAAGCGCCTCGAAACGCGAACGGCTACACTTCGCGCTATAGAAGCCGGTAATAATGACACCGCTACGATCGCGCACATAATCGCTAACCGAATCGTCCAATGCCATTTACGAACCATGGAGAGGCTGAATATCAACTACGACCTGCTCGCTTGGGAGGGCGATATCCTACGGCTTAAGTTTTGGGAACAAGCATTCAAAATCCTTAAAGAGTCTGGTGCAGTTTTTTTACAGGACAGCGGAAAATTGGCCGGTTGCTGGGTAATGCGGATCGGCCCTAGAAGTGAAGAAGCAACCAACATTGACGAAGAAACTGCGAATAACGACAGGGCGTCTGACGATGAACATCGAGAAAAAGTTATCGTCCGTTCTAATGGCCTTGTCACCTACGTTGGCAAGGACATCGCCTACCAGTTCTGGAAATTCGGACTACTGGGTAAAAATTTCTATTATCAGATTTTCGATCACAGCCAAAAGGGAAAACCCATCTGGACTACCACATCGACGCGTAGCGAGCTTACCTTTCCAGAGTTTGGTAAAGCTGATGCCGTTTACAACGTCATCGATACTCGACAATCTTATCTCCAGGAACTACTCAAACAAGCACTCCAGATTATGGGGCATCCCTCACAGGCAGAAAGTTCTGTACATTTTTCCTATGAAATGGTTGCCCTCTCGAATCAAACCGCCCAAAAACTTGGATACGTAACTTCAATTAACTCGGATCGCTCATTCATTGAAGTGTCTGGCCGCAAAGGATTGGGCGTAAAAGCAGATGACCTGATTAACCGCATGATTGAGGTAGCGAGTGTTGAGGTCACTAAGCGCAACGCGGACCTAGCGTCCCAAGAATATGAACATATCGCAAAAATGATTGCTGTCGCTGCCGTGCGCTATTTCATGATTAAGTACTCGCGAGGCAAGGTCATCATCTTTGACATTGATGATGCCCTAAGTTTCGAAGGTGAAAGTGGGCCCTACCTGCAGTACGCTGTTGTCCGAGCGAACAAGATTCTACAAAAGCTGAAAGAACAGACTGGAACTACCGAGTCGGACGTGATTCTCAAACTTGGTTCAACACCAACTACTTATTTAAATCGCGACAGCGGTGACGCACTGTGGGCGTTAATCTTAGAATGCGCCAGACTAGATGAAGTAGTCAATCAAGCCATTCGCACTCACGAACTTTCAGGTCTGGCGAAGTATGCCTTCAGTCTAGCTCAGACATTCAACGCATTTTATCATCGTGAACCAATTCTAAAAGAATCCAAAATCGATGTGCAGCTATGGAGGGCCGCAACTGTAATTTACTTCCGAACACAAATGACGCGGACACTTGACTTGATGGGTTGTCAGGTGCCACCTCGCATGTAATCAGCAACCACTATTGGGAAGATCTCTTAAACCAAGAATACCCATAAATAGGCCGAGAAGATTTATTCAATAACGAAATGCGGTAAACCTAACTTCTCTCGGATAAGACGATCAGCACTGCGAGTAGCAGCTTCCTGAAACACATCAAAAGACATTCGATCGCGAAAAGGTTCAAGGTCTTGAAGGGCCTGTCTCTGCAACGCCTTGCACAGATCGGAATCAACGTGCTGTTGGATCCCTACCAGCATTGCTTCGTCTACCAAGGCTAACTGTTCTTTCAACCTAGCCCGCTTCACGCCACGTGCACCTTTCGCTTCTGCCCGTAAACCATCAAGCTGTTGCAACGTCTGGTTAAGCACAGCATGAACGCCCAACCACGGTTCCGGCTCAACAAGAATCGCTGTGAGACGGGTCATCAAGCGATCCAAATGGCGCGAAAGACTAGGAGGTTTTTTACTCCTTGAGGTGGACTGAATATTTTCACCTTGAGCACCCACCGCCCTACGCCAATCATCAAACTGGGCAAGCACATCAGGTTCACAGAATTCAATTCGCAATGGTCGACGACGTCCGATACTGCTCACGCGTGAAATGCGTTCGTCGATACCGCGGCACACAACTTTCAGTGGAATACCTGCATCAGCCCAACCTTGGACCATATTAAATGCCGGCCCCACAAGTCGAATCAGATGCCCTTCATTCTTCTTACAAAGATAGGTCTCAACCTCACGGCAGTAGTTAGAAACATCCATGGAGTGTAGGGCCATTACAAGGCTTAATCATGACGAATACGCTCCCAGATCATTTGTAATCCATGCAAAACCAGATTGGGTTCTAAGTGTTCTATTAAATTTGTCTCGTTAGCAATTACATCGGCCATGCCGCCTGTCGCTATACAGATAGTTTGAGCTTTTTCACCACCTAGTTCACTTTTAAGTCGTTGCACGATCCCTTCCACCAGAGCTACATAACCATAAAATAACCCTGACTGTATCGAACCGACAGTTGTTCGTCCGATGAGTTGTGGCGGCTTTCGCATCTCAACTCGTGGTAATCGTGCCGCGTGCTGAAACAGCGCGTCCGACGAAATTTGAACACCAGGACAAATAACACCACCCAAATATTCGCCCTCTATAGAAATCGCGTCAAATGTCGTTGCAGTCCCAAAGTCTACGACAATCACCGGAACATTTTTTGCTCGACCATGTCGTTCAAAAGCCGCTACCCCATTAACAAGCCGGTCTGCCCCTACTTCCTCGGGGTTGTCGTAACGCACAGACATACCTATGTCAGTCGTAGCTTCGACCAGTTGCACCTGAAGCCCGAAGTATTGTTCAACCATGGTTGTTATGGTTCCGGTCAACGGCGGAACGACGGATGCCATGATTACACCAGTAATTTGAGATCTATCAATATTACGATCTAAAAAAAGGCTGCTGACAAGAATACCTAACTCGTCAGCAGTGCGTTCACCAAGCGTCGCCAGACGCCAACTATCTACCAGCTCTTCCCCATCAAAGACGCCAAGCACGACATTGGTGTTACCCACATCAATAGCTAGCAGCATATTGAGATTCCAGATTTCTGTAACTCAGCTTCGCAAACTGAATTAAAAAAGAAACTATTCTTTCTCATAAGATCCACCGAATCTCGCCAGCCAACACACGTTCGATCTGGTTTTCCTTACGCACCAGTAGTGCTCCTCCATCATCAATACCAACGGTCATCCCGCCATGCCATTCAGATTGACCGCGCCATTCTACGTGTGCCCCTTCAGAGGTAGGCGACAACGCCCTCCATCGGTTCAGGATAACATCCGTTTGTCCTTCCAGAAGAATCTTATGCCACCTGACGATCGCGGCAAGTGACTCGACCATTAGCCTCGCCGAATCTACTTTGTCACCCAGTTCCGCTTCGACCGAAGTTGCTAGTTTAGCCACTTCAATGGGTAAATTGGAGGCTTCCAAATTTATTCCAAAACCGACTACAACATATTGGCACGATCCAGAACGTCCGGCAGATTCGGTCAGAATACCGCCAACCTTTCGATACTCTGAAACAACTTGTTTTGTGGTTTTAATAACAAGATCGTTTGGCCATTTAAGTTCAATTTGGAGATCTGTCAAGGCACGAAGCGACTCTGCCAACGCAACACCCACCGTATGCGTCAGCAATGGAACAACCCGACACGGCCGAAGAATCAATGATACGTAGAGGCCAACATCTGCTGGTGAGACCCATCGGCGACCTTGACGACCGCGTCCAGCAGTTTGGGCACGAGCAACGATGACAGTTCCTTCAGTAGCACCATTGGCTGCCCACTCCAAGGCTAAATCATTTGTAGATGTGACTTCGTCAAAATAGAAAATGTTTCCGAAAAAACAACCTAACCGAGACTCATTTGCCGAAACCATCGACTGCAAATGATTAGGTAGCGGCCCCGCCGGCTTATGGTGTCGCAAGAAAGTCACCCTTCCCATCAACTCCGAAGCGTTTCCATCTCCACACCCATATCAACAGCCGGTGCAGAATGTGTTAATGCACCTACCGAAACATATTCCGCTCCAGTATCTGCTAATGCTGCCATCCGTTCCAATGTGACACCGCCAGAAATTTCAACCGCAGCTCGACCTCGACTGCGTAGAACAGCTTCTTTGATTTGGTCGATCGACATATTATCGAGTAATAAAATATCGACACCGGCCGCGAGGGCTACGTCGACTTGATCAAGGTTTTGCACCTCGATCTCCACTGAATGACCAGATTTCAGGGATCGAATGTTCCGCAAAGCAGACTCGATACCTCCTGCCAGCTCAACGTGGTTATCTTTTATCAACACCCTATCATTCAAACTGAAGCGATGATTGGTACCACCGCCAATACGGACGGCGTACTTTTCAAGTGTCCGCAAGGTCGGTGTAGTTTTTCGAGTGTCCAAGACGACAATCCGTCCACCACTAGCATCCACGAATCGTCTCGTGAGTGTAGCAATACCAGATAAGCGCTGCAGAAAATTGAGAGCTGTACGCTCAGCCGTTAATAATGCAAGGCCGAGACCAGTCACTTCGGCCACAATCTCACCGACTTTACATTTACATCCATCCTGCCGATGTTGAATCACTTGCGTGGCAGCGTCAACTTGTCGAAACACATCAATCGCGACATCGAGACCAGCCAAGACACATTCAGACTTGATGAGGATACGAGCTCTAGCCAGAGTGCTGACCGCAATACAGCCCTCGCTCGTAATATCCCCATCACCTCGATCCTCATCAAGTGCTTGACGGACTAGGCCTTGGTAATCCAAGGGGTCCAAAGGTTCGAATTTAACATCCGACATCAAGGTGCTAGTTCCTCCAAAATCCGAACCAATTTATTCTTCTGCTCATCCAGAGTCGAGGCTCGCGCTACGGCTTCCGCCACGATATCTGGATCAGCACGTTCCCTAAACTTTGGATTGCCGAGCTTCGCATCATTTGCGGTTTGCTGAGCTTCAATTTTCGCTAATTCCTTGCGGACTCGAGTAAGCTCGGCCTCGCGGTCGACAATCCCGGCAAGGAGCACATAAAATTGCATGTCCCGAACGATACGTACAACCGTATCCGGCTCTCTGTCATGCTTATCGACAAGTTTCAGAGACTCTAAACCCGCAAGCTGAGAGATATAACTTTCGTGAGTGCGGAGGACACTTAAAGTGGCCAAGTCCCCACCTATCACAACAACTGTAATTTTTTGAACCCTAGGCACACCCCACTCAGCTCGAACAGTTCGAATGGTCGTAATCACTTCCTGAAGCAGTTCCATACAGTCTGCGGCTTCATTGTCAATCCAAGCATCTTGTTTCTTAGGAAACTCAGCCAACGTAATAGACTGGTGGCAACCGTCCGCCGTGAGTCCAGTATCGGCGTGCCGTGGCAGTTGTTGCCATACCTCCTCAGTTATGAAAGGAACGACCGGATGCAGCATTCTTAATGTTCTGTCGTGTACTTCGAGAAGCACCGCGAGCGCTACGTCACGCACTTCGCCGGTTCCATTGAGGTGTGGTTTGACCAGCTCAATATACCAATCTGCATAATCGTGCCAGAAGAATTGATAGAGTCGGTCAGCTGCCACGTCAAAGCGATATGCTTCAAGCGCGTCGTTGACCTCCCCGGTCAATTCATTAACGCGATGCAAAATCCATCGATGGACTAACTCAGTGGATGACGCCTGAGGAACAACCGGTCGTCGCTCTACCTCATTGACGTACATCAGAACAAAACGAGAAGCATTCCAAATCTTATTTACAAATTGACGAGAACCACGTAATCGACCTTCAGAAAGCGCGATGTCCATCCCAGGTGACGCAAGCGCCGTTAAAGTGAATCGCAAAGCATCGGCTCCGATATCGTCCATTAAATCCACGGGATCAACAACATTACCCTTGGACTTACTCATTTTTTTCCCTTGTTCATCACGCACGAGGGACGAAATGAACACCGTCCGAAATGGCACATCATCGCCAAACTTAAGTCCCAACATGATCATGCGTGCAACCCAAAAAAAGATGATGTCAAGGCCGGTAATCATGAGGGTCGTTGGATAGTAGCGCTCTAGATCGATGGACCGTTCTGGCCATCCCATGGTGCTAAAGGGCCACAATGCAGAACTAAACCAGGTGTCAAGAACATCGGTTTCCTGACGTAACGCACCGCCACAGGAGCATCGTTCTGGGGGAGTTTCCTCCACTAGGAGCTTGTCACAGGCCTCGCAATACCAGGCTGGTATGCGGTGTCCCCACCATAATTGCCTCGAAATACACCAATCATGAATGTTGGTCATCCACTCAAAGTAAGTCTTTTCCCAATTTGCTGGGACGAAGGTAATGCGCCCATCCTTGACAGCGTCGATCGCAGGCTCTGCTAAAGTCTTGATACTCACGAACCACTGATTCGATACTAAAGGCTCGACAATAGTGTCGCAGCGTTGGCAATGTCCGATAGCGTGACGGTGATCCTCAACCTTCACGAGAAAACCTTCCTGCTCTAAACGTTCAACTAAGGCTCTTCGTGCGGTGAGGCAATCCTGTCCTGCATAGGGACCTGCCTCCTTTGTCAGATGTCCAGCTTCGTCGATCACAGAGATTTGCTGCAAATTGTGCCGCTGCCCAATCGCAAAGTCATTGTGATCGTGAGCGGGTGTTACCTTAACTACTCCCGTTCCAAAGGCCTGATCAACAAATTCGTCGGCAATAATTGGCAGTTCTCGGCCAATGATTGGCAGGAATACTCGACGCCCAACTAAAGATCGGTAACGAGAGTCCTCTGGATGGACCGCTATCGCGGTATCACCGAGCATCGTCTCGGGCCTAGTAGTAGCAATAGTGAGCGCGCCTTCATCGTCTACCAAGGCGTACTGCACATGGTATAACTTGCCGTCCGTTTCCTTATGGACCACCTCTAAATCTGACAAGGCTGTGGAGCAGCGAGGACACCAATTGACAATGTAGTTACCCCGATAGATCAACCCTTCTTTGTACAATGAAACAAACACTCGGCGAACCGCTCGGGAAAGGCTCTCATCAAGCGTGAATCGTTCACGACTCCAGTCGACCGATGAACCCAACCGTTGCATTTGGCCAACAATCGTCCCTTTGCTCTGCTCTGCCCATGCACGTACTCGGGCTTCGAATGCCTCACGACCAAGGGCATCCCGAGTAGTGCCTTCAGCTGCCAATTGTTTCTCAACAACATTTTGCGTCGCGATACCTGCGTGGTCAGTCCCTGGTAACCACAACACATCAAAGCCACGCATCCTCTGCCACCTCGCAATAATATCTGGCAGTGTCTGATTGAGTGCGTGACCAATGTGTAACCATCCAGTTACATTAGGTGGAGGGAGGACCATACTAAATGGTGGACGTGTAGTTTTAGGATTCGCGCGAAACGCATTTACCGATTCCCAGTATGCGTACCACTTTGGATCTACTTTGTCGTGTTCGAACGTCTTCGATAACTGTGCCTTAGACATAAGAAAATAGACTTCCGCACACTAGTGAAAGGTGGTGATCAGTTAATAGAATTCGGCGCGCCATACTTATTTGAGACTACCTATAGGTGATAAACAGGTCAAGAAGACGTGAGATGTAACGCCCTGTATCACTTAGATACAGCCGAGGGACGCACATGTTCGCGAATGAAATTGACAATATCTTGCATGGGGCTACCAGGGAGAAAAATACCCTTAACTCCAACCGCACGTAATTTTGGAATGTCAACATCTGGAATAATTCCACCCACAACAATGAGGACGTCCTTCATACCCTTTATCTTTAAAAGTTCTGCAATGCGAGGACACACATGATTATGTGCACCTGAGAGAATAGATAACCCGATAACGTCCGCATCTTCTTGTAACACCGTTTCAACAATTTGTTCAGGCGTTTGGCGAAGACCCGTGTAGATGACTTCCATCCCAGAATCCCGTAACGCCCGAGCGACCACTTTTGCACCTCTGTCGTGCCCATCAAGTCCAGACTTAGCAATCACCACTCGAATTGTTCGCATCACCCTCTCACACTGCCTACCCATCTCTAGCAAGCACTCGATGGTAAGCATGCTGTAATGTGCAACCTGCGTCTAAATCATTGGTGTCTCTTCGTACTCACCCCACACATCCCGAAGAGCGTTACACATTTCTCCCAATGTCGCATAAACCCGTACTGCGTCCAACAGGGGTTCCATCATATTCGTAGTGCCATCCGCAGCTGCACGCACCTGCTCAAGGGCGCGCGCGACTCGATCAGTATCGCGTTTTCGCTTTAATAGCTGCAACTGATCCAACTGCTTCTGTTCTGTCGACTCATCGATATATAACGTTGGAATTTTAGCATCACCATCGTCTACAAAGGTCGTAACACCAACGACTGCACGCTCGCCAGACTCCACACGCTTTTGATCTCGGTAAGCACTTTCAGCAATTTCTCGTTGGGGATATCCCTGCTCAATTGCTTCCACCATACCACCACAATCATCGATCGCTTTAAAATAGGAATTTACTTTATGTTCCATCTCACGCGTCAATGTCTCGATCAAATATGAACCACCCAGTGGATCCGCTACCTCGGTAATACCAGTTTCATGCGCGATGATTTGTTGTGTCCGAAGTGCCAGTGTCGCAGCATCAGACGTCGGTAAAGCCAAAGCTTCATCAAGCGAGCAAGTGTGCAATGAGTTTGTTCCACCCATCACAGCGGCTAGTGCTTGCCATGTTGTACGCATGACATTGTTATACGCTTGCTGGCCAGTAAGTGACCCGCCAGCTGTTTGACTATGAAACCGCAATTTCCATGAACGATCATCCTTCGCATGGAATCGGTTGCGCATAACATGGCTCCAGATTTTTCGAGCAGCTCGGTACTTAGCAATTTCTTCAAAAAAATCAGAGTGCGCGTTAAAAAAGAACGACATTCGTGGTGCGAATGTATCAACGTCCAACCCAGCATCGATACCATATTGGACATATTCAATGCCGTCACGCAGTGTAAACGCTAGTTCCTGGGCTGCCGTGGAGCCGGCCTCTCGGATGTGGTAGCCACTAACGGAGATAGTGTTCCACTTTGGTGCCTGCTCACCACAAAATGCAAATACATCAGTGATCAGGCGCATCGATGGCCGCGGAGGATAAATGTACTCCTTTTGCGCAATAAACTCTTTCAAGATATCGTTCTGAATCGTTCCAGCCACCTGTTGCCAATCGACACCCTGCCGCTCGGCCAACACTAAGTACATAGCCAGTAACATTGGCGCAGATGAGTTGATCGTCATGGATGTTGTGACGTCTGACAATTTGATACCAGCGAAGAGACGTTCCATGTCAGCCAGAGACGCTACGCTCACACCACATTTGCCTATTTCGCCTGCCGATAAGGGATCATCGGGGTCTCTGCCCATTAATGTTGGTAAGTCGAATGCAACGCTAAGACCAGTGCCGCCAGCTGCTATCAATTGATGGTATCGATTGTTGGTTTCTTCAGGTGTGCCAAAACCCGCAAATTGACGCATCGTCCACAGCTTTCCTCGGTAACCGGTCGGATGAATCCCACGTGTATATGGAAACTCGCCTGGGTCATTCAGATCACGTTGATAATCAAGGTCGGAAAGATCGTCCGATTCGTAGAATGGCGCTACGGGATGCCCAGAACTGGTCACAGTCTGCTTTTTACAAGCTGGCGATTCACGTGCTGTTACATCTAACTGCTGGTGTGTCGTCTCAGAACTGATAATTGATGACTTTGCACTCCTCGTACGAGTTTTCGATTGCGCAGAACCTCCACCTTCGACCTTGTTAGGGTTACGGCTTGAGGATGACACCTTCGCTCTTCTTTCCATTCATTTTGATCGTAATCGGTCGATCAAGTCTTAGATGACGTACATAGGTCAACTCGGTCACAGCTGGCTGTGCCGACAGCCACGACCAATCAACGATGCCTTCACCAGACTCGGGGTTGACTGTAAAGTACCCGACATTAAACGCTGTTAAATTTTGAAAGAAATGGGAACCTTGGGATGGCCTTATTTTAAAATTCTCAAATCCAGCTTCGACGATCACCTTCGCTCCCGCAATCTGATCCCAGGTTACGGGGATCCCCAACCAAGGTTCGTGTGATCCCCAGCGTCCAATGCCAATTAAGACGTAAGGAATACCTTGTTGGACAAGGTCCGCATTCAGTCGTCCTACTTCGGCTGCGATTTCACCGGTGCTCGCCCTGTCGAATGTATCTTGAGACACGACTACTATGTCAAAAATATCATCGACTTTTCCATGACCCAAGACAACTTGACTTGAACATATCAAATCTTTTTTCTCGACGCTGCCGATGTTCATATCAACCAGTTCACGTGACAAAGCAAGGGGCCGTAACTGTAGAATGGTAAATTCCGACTTACTACTTTCTGAGCGTTTTACGTTAGCTGCAAATTCGATCTCAACAGGTGAACCAGTCGCTCTTCTACCAATTTCTAGCATCAGCTCAAGAATATTGGCTAATGGAAAAATCTCATGCTTTAGAACAGGAGCAAAACTTACAAGTCGAACTCCTTCCCGTGCTACACCATCATAAATTGCGTTATTTTCAGTGGAATACGTTGAGCCTAAAAACTGGAGACTGCCGTCTTGTTCTGCGACTTCAAGACCGAACTGTGTCAATTTGAATTCCGTATCGATATCTGTTGCTAGAGCATCCTCTTCCCTTCCGAGTTCCAAACCGTAAAAATGCCTCTGCGAGTTACGAAGAATGTCATCCACTGAAGAAAACTGCATCACGTGCTGCGGATATTTTGGACAAAACCTGAAACACACGTTTCCGTCAACAACTGTAGCACCAAGACCAAGCGCTACAGCTGTAATACCATCCTTGGCTTTGATTGGTGAAGCCGGATAAAAATTGTGCGAACGGGCGACTCCAGAAATATCTGGATAGAAACGATTCCCATGCGTGAGACCAGTCACTTTCTGGATAATGACGGCCATTTTCTCTTCCTCAAGCCGATACGGTGAGGCGCCCAAATATGATTTCGTTCTTCCAGTAAACATTGAAAGGTAGACAGTGCGAATCGCGGCAAGTAAACGCTCAACCCGCACATCAAGATCCTCTTGATCGTTTGACAGCATCACCGTTTGATAGATGCCAGCAAAAGGCTGGTATTGCGAGTCCTCAAGCAAACTTGATGACCGTATCGCCAGTGGATAGGTAGCCCGTTTAAGAAGATCGCGTAACTGCTGATACACGTCATGCGGGAACCTGGCCTTTCGAAACCGCTTTGCGACTTCTTGATGATCTTTCGATTCAAGGGCAAAGTCTCGCAGGTTGTTCTCTTCCAACGTGCGATCGAAAATATCTGTCGCCAACACCACCGCTGCTGGCACCGAAACTTGAACTTCTGGGAAACGGGCCTCTAAATCGTAGTCACTCAACATAAAATTCACGAACGCCAGACCGCGACCTTTTCCGCCAAGGGAACCACTACCGATTCGACTGAAATCACTTTCTGGCTCGAACATCTCTGCTTCAAAGTCGGCGACAACCCCGCGATGTTGTTGACGGCGGTACGAGCGGAGTGCATCTATCAATGTCTCACGAAGTCCTTCAACCGTCTCATAATCCGAGACTCTTCTCGGTCGTAAGAAGTGTGCGAGCTCAAATTCAGTTCTAGCTTTAAGCCACCTCGAAAAATGATTACGTTCGCCATGAAACGCGACGCTCTCAGGAGGCACCACGTGTAACTGGCTTTCAAGTTCACGTAAATCACGCGCAACTGATACGACTGCACCATCCGGCGTCCGAAAAACAAAATCGCCAAAGCCGAAACCTTCCTTCATGAATTCGCGTAACTCTTGCAAGAGTGTGGGTGAATCCTTCATTACGTACGGGATACCAAGTGACGCAGCCTCTGATGCAATTTCCAGATCATGTAATCCAGACTGCAACATGATCGGCACATCAGGTTGTAATTCACGTACGCGCTTGGCGAATTCGACACCGGCACGTTTAAACATCTGGCCATCTTTCGGAAATGAGACATCAGAAATCACGCCAAGCACATCATCCTGATGAGCGTCAAAGTAGCGCCAAGCCTCCTCATAGGTGCCACACAGTAAAATCTTCGGTCGTGCCTGGATCCGCATGAGCTTATGCGACCTGTTCATTCCATCGGGCAACAGGCTATGAGAATGACGCATTAACTCCGTATAGATCACCGGCAGGAACGATGAATAAAAACGAACGTTGTCTTCGATGACAATGATCGCTTGCACCCCCATCTCACCAGTGTCTCTTGCAACATTCATACGATCTTCAACGTACTTCACGATAGCAAGCAAGATCCGCACGTCGCCCTGCCAAAGAAACACTCGATCCACTTTGGTTCCAACCTGAGATACATCAACATCACTTAAATCGCGTATGTCGTAGGCCAAACTAATCACTGGTGTTTGAAGGCCAGCTGCTTCCACTTTTTCAGCAAGCGTTTTTGCACTCATATCAGCGACATGCATCGAACTGATGATGAGATTGTACCGACCCTCATCACGTGCAATGCGAAGTGCACGTTCACCGGTTGAGACCCGACGTAATCGAGGTGTATGGTGCAGATCGAGATCGAGAAATTCGTCGAGCATCACCTCACTGAGTTGTCCGTCCTCAGAGAGAATGAAGGAATCGTAGAGTGTGGAGACAAGAAGAATATCGTTAACGCGATACCGTCCGAGATCTTTGAAACTTCTGAGTCGGCTGCCGGAACCGAGCGATCGCTTATCGGGCCGAACATCGGGCATCCGTAATTACCCCTCGTATACGCTCCCGCCGATTTGCCACCCTGGTTGGGGCCTCACACTTATGAACCCTAGACAGTGTCCCACAGTCTGGGCTCAAGGCAGAGCCAGCTAGACTATTCCTTGATCCAGCATCGAGTCTGCCACTTTCACAAAACCTGCGATGTTAGCGCCAACCAGGTAGTTGTTTGGCATACCGAAATGCTCTGCGGTTTCATAGCACGCCTTGTGAACTGCTTTCATGATGTGCTGAAGTCGTTCATCTACCTGTGCGCGTGTCCAAACCAAACGCTGGGCATTCTGTGTCATCTCCAGCCCAGAAGTCGCAACGCCGCCAGCATTAGCAGCTTTCCCAGGGCCATAAAGAATTCCTGCATCAAGAAATTGCCTGATGCCATTGATTGTTACGGGCATGTTGGCACCTTCACACACCAACTCCACACCATTCTTAAGCATTGCCATCGCATCTTTTTCATCGATCTCGTTCTGAGTCGCACTCGGAAATGCACACTGCGCCTGGTGATTCCACAAAGGATTATGGTCAAGTGCAGTGTTGCTCGCTGTGTATTCTACATTCTTATATTTATCCGCGTATTCCTTGATACGACCACGGCGTACGTTCTTCAAATCAAATATGAATTCAAGTTTTTCCTTGTCAATCCCAGCCTCGTCATAAACATAACCGCTCGAATCGGACAGGGTTACCACCTTCGCACCTAATTGAATCAATTTTTCAACCGTGTATTGCGCAACATTACCGCTTCCAGAAACAAGACAAACCTTATCTTCGAGTGATTTGCCCTTGGTCGCCAACATCTCTGCAGCAAAATAAACTGAACCATAGCCGGTCGCTTCAGGCCGTATGCGCGAACCACCCCAATTGAGTCCTTTACCAGTTATTACCCCGGTGAATTCATTGCGCAGACGCTTGTATTGCCCAAACATGTAGCCGATTTCTCGACCACCAACTCCGATGTCACCAGCTGGTATGTCTGTGTTGGGACCAATGTGACGAGCCAATTCGGTCATGAAGCTTTGACAAAACCGCATCACTTCTGAGTCGCTCTTGCCCTTGGGGTCAAAATCTGATCCTCCTTTGCCTCCCCCCATCGGCAGTGTTGTTAGTGCATTCTTGAAGACTTGTTCAAACGCCAAGAATTTGAGGATGCCTAGATTCACAGAAGGATGAAATCGAAGACCTCCTTTATAAGGACCGATGGCACTATTCATCTCGATTCGAAACCCTCGGTTGACATGAATACCACCTTGATCGTCTTGCCAAGGTGTTCGAAACATGATGACTCGTTCGGGTTCAACGATCCGCTCAAGAATGCGTGCGTTGCGATAATCGGAGCGCCGTTCCAGTACCGGACCGAGAGAGGTGAATACCTCCTCAACAGCCTGATGAAACTCGGGCTCTGCCGTATTTCTCTCAAGAACACTAGCTAGTACGTCAGAAGTGTAGCTAGTCGCGGTATGCGAATGAGCCTTTGTTTCCTTGGTCACCATCTGTCAATCCCCCTCACAGTAATATTGTCAGTATCTAACTATTAACGGTCCCTCGGCACCTACAAACTCACAAATATATCATGCGCCGTCACCTTAAATTCACTAGGGAATTAACGGACTGAAACCATTTGACGGCGCATAAAACCAGCCTGGCATTTCCACTCAACTAGTCACTCGGAATGCAATCAATTGCCGAACGGGTTCCAAGCCGACCGACGCGGTCAGTTCGACTAGATACTCCCCGGGAGCGAGATTCGCCAGCGGTAAACCGAGCTCATAAAAGTCGCCTCCTGCTGAAGGCAACACAACCGGAAGCTTAGCCATGACGTCCCCAGCACGATTGAGCAACGCAGCTTCGACAGACGGACTTGCTTCACCCAGAGCATAGGTTTCAAATCGGATCAGCAATTGATCGCCGCGTCGAAACTCTCGCCCAATCTCCGGCACAGCACCCGATTGTGTTCGCAACTGACGCATTTCATATGCATTACTTGCGCGAAAGACCATGGCCGAACTGAGTGCTATAGCCATTTCCGTAAAATCAGGCACGGTAAAAGTCTGAACATCGTTATCTAACACTCTGCCATCAGCACCTTGGATCGATAAATCTAATCTCAACAAACCAGGTTCAACGTCAAACGCAACAATGGGCAGATGCACCTGCTTTTCTTTACTTGGAGACAAGTCGGACTGGGACGCTATAGTAGTTTCAGCAGGCACTAAGCCTTCAAAGAAGGTCGTCCCTCCCTCATCACGCGCTACAACTTCAACACCAGATACATCCACAGGAGCCCGTCCGGAAACGCGTGGTATTGGACGCCAGACGAAGGTCATTCGAGACAAACCATTGTTGCCTTTCGCTGCACCAATCCAAGTTTGTATCTGAGTGGCGTTTCGACGTGCTTCTAAGACCCGCAAGGCCAAGTCGACATCAGACGGTGCTGCGGCTGGTGCAGGCGCTTCAAGTCGCTCGAGATCCTCCTGAGACAGTGCCCAGTACCCTTTGCGTGCACGAACATCGAGACCGCGCCTCTTCACGCGCACTCGAATCTCGTGAAAACGACCGTCAGTTGGAGTGTCGTTCGACGTATAACCCAGAAGATAGTATGCGCTTGAATCCCGCACTGCCTGACGAAGCCCATCAGTCGGATCATTACGGTTAACAATGGCACGGCCGTCGGTAGTCTCGGCCAAATCACGAAGAGTAGCCATAGTCGACTGAAGCATATTGCTGTCATCTGTCAAACCGACACCGCTGTCGATATCAAATTCAAAGGAAGCCAAACCTCGAGGGTCCAGAGCATAAATCGACGTATTATTTCGGTTCGCCGTATCAAAAACGCGCTCTAAGTCACTCCGGATCGACACATCAGCCATCATCCGACGAGCCGATTCACGTGGGTCATCCGAACTAATGAATGGATTCCGTTGACGTGGGTCATCAAATTCACTAGCAATTGGATTACGCAATTGTGGAGGTACGATATTCGTATACCCTTCGCTCACAAGAATTACTGACTTGCGCCCTTCACGAAGCCCACCCAAGCGAGTCATAAGTGCTCGCAATGCTGTCAGAGATACTTCGTTACGAATGCGTTCAACTGTTTCTGCTGATGCACTGGCATAGCGAAACTCAAAGCCATTCCGAGGCTCGTGATCGTACTTACGTCCCCTGAATTTTTCTATCGCATCGATAATCGCTTCGTGATTACGTGTCATACGCACGTCAGTTAACGGGGTCAACGGGTACATGACTGCGATAAGATCTGATGGAGACAAGTCGTTACGAATAAAATTCACGAGCGGTTCAATGATACGTAATCCCGCCCCACGCCTGACGTGATAATCGTCCATAAAGAAGGCAAACAGGCGCACATCGGGACGATTCGCTTCAACCTCCTCATCGTAGACGCTCCGAATCTCCCTAGGTGGTTCTGATGAGCTTTGTGTGCCACTTATCTCAAAAAACTGTAGCGTTTCAACTGTCTGTAAATCACCATCCTCGAACACTTCAAAATCTTCGATTGTTAGATCAGTAACTGGATTATCGTCATCGTCCGTTACGATTACGTCTACACGAACGAAATTAATCCCTGTACGAAATACAGGCTGTTCAGGTTGACCTTCCTGGGTCTGCTCAGGGGGAGGAGTTTGAATCTGGTGAGCTTCTCCAATACCAAAGTGGACTGAAACGACAAAAAATAACGAGAAGCTAAGGATTCGAGACATCAGCTGATTCATGCGACGAGCCAAGTAGCTTGAAGATGAGCCCTGCACAACTGCCCTACCATGCCGTCCACGTTTTAATGATAACATTTCGTAGCAACCAAGGCGGTCTCGTCACTTTTCTGGATGCAGCTAAAAACCATGACATCAAATCAATGGTCGTAAGCACATTCGCCTAGAAGACATCGTGACAAATAATGCGTCTGAGACACCCGGCCCGCTGACCAAGTTAACCGAAGAAGAACTTTTATTCCGTACGAGCGTGCGTTCCTTCGCCGACGAATGTATTCGTCCACTCGTACGTGAGATGGACACATCCAAGACGATTCCTCGAGCTCTCATCGATGATTTGTTTAAGCTTGGAATAATGGGTATTGAAGCGCCAGACGAATTTCAAGGTTCTGGCGGATATTTTTTCCAGACTATTTTAGCCATTGAAGCAATTTCACGTGTCGATCCATCGATTGCACTCCTTGTCGATGTGCACAACACGTTAGTCATTACTGCACTACTCCAATGGGGCAATCAAGACCTAAAGCGTCGCTATCTACCGAGATTAACTTCTAGTTCCGTCGGAGCCTATGCACTCTCAGAATCAAGCTCCGGAAGCGATGCGTTTTCATTGACAACCCGTTGCATTCCTCGTGATGGAGCCTTTGAACTTACCGGGCGAAAGTTATGGATTACGAATGCGGCCGAGGCAGACAT
Organism: uncultured Acidobacteriota bacterium; assembly: GCA_913052135.1. Classification (GTDB taxonomy): domain Bacteria; phylum Acidobacteriota; class Vicinamibacteria; order Vicinamibacterales; family UBA823; genus UBA8106. Next base: position 19,428 of record CAJXDY010000011.1, on the reverse strand, counting down.
TTTCGTTGTTTTCGCCAACGCGAAACCCGAATCGGGACATCGTGGTATTACAGCCTTCATCGTAGAGCGAGATATGGAAGGTTTTAGTATCGGAGTAAAAGAAGACAAGCTCGGTATTCGCGCTAGTAGCACGTGCGAATTAATTCTTGACGCTTGTCTCGTCCCGAATAGCAACCTCCTCGGTGAAATTGGTCAAGGATATAAGGTCGCCATTGAAACTCTGAACGCCGGCAGAATCGGCATTGGCGCACAAATGATCGGTCTCGCCTCTGGTGCATTGGATCATGCTATCGCCTACACGAAGGAACGCAAACAATTTGGCAAACCGATTGCAGAGTTTCAAGGAGTGCAGTTTCAACTTGCCCAAGCTGCAACTGAGTTAGAGGCTGCGCGACTTACCGTCTACAACGCCGCCCGTTTAAGAGACGGCGGCCATAAATTTCTAACCGAATCGGCGATGTGCAAACTTTTTTCATCAAATGTCGCTGAAAAAGTGACCTCGCTTGCTGTGCAGCTTTTTGGAGGTTACGGATACGTAAAAGATTATCCCGTTGAGAAACTGTACAGAGATGCGAAAATCGGCCAAATCTATGAAGGAACTTCTAATCTGCAGTTGCAAACAATCGCGAAGCAAATTTTGGAGAATAAATTCTAGACATTCACTCGAATGTGTAAATCGAAATCAGGTACGCCAATACAATTTAGCTTTTCTTCTCGGACACAGCCAGACGCTTGAAAATAGGCCTCAGTTTGGCAGCTGTTTGTTCGAGTTCTTCTGGCAGCACTCGGGTCTCACCAATTACAGTCATGAAATTTGTATCACCAGACCAGCGTGGTACAACGTGTACGTGGATGTGGCCCACAACCCCAGCGCCTCCCGCACTGCCAAGATTAATACCAACGTTTAACCCCTGTGGTGCATAAACCTCAGTGAGTGCAACTTCAGCAAGCGCCGTCAATGTAATAATTTCCATTCGCTCTTGCACTGTCGCCGCAGTCAACGAAGGTAAATGTCGCTTAGGAACAACCATTAAATGACCTGGACTATAAGGATAGAGATTGAGTTGAATGAAACAAGTCTCCCCTTGATAAAGCAAGAGTGTTGATTCTGAATTGTCCGTTAAGATTTCACAGAAAATACACTCCCGCGACCGGTTGGCGCTGACCACGTATTTCAATCTCCAGGGTGACCAGAGGTATTTCACGAAACGCGAACCTAATGAAACGGGATGGAAATCAGCAACATCGAGATGCTCGATTTTGATCGCATGCGACATCTCAGACAGACGTCAGTATTGCCGTAAGCTGGTATTGTCTGGCAAAGTTGCGACACTAGGTATTGAAGCCGTAGACTCTTTGGACCGTCGATTAATTAACTCTTTCAGGTCTTTGCCCGGTTTAAAATAAGGCACCTTCTTCGGCGGGACGTCAACCCTATCGCCAGTTTTAGGATTTCGCCCCTTCCGCGGCTCACGCTGCCTTAACCGAAAGCTTCCAAAACCTCGAAGTTCGATCTTTTCACCGCGATGCAACGCTGTAACAATACTCTTGAATACCGTGTCGACAATGACTTCGGAATGCTTCTTGGTAAGTTCGGAAACACGCGAAACCTCTTCAACAAGCTCCGCCTTTGTCATACCGCTCCCCCTACTCGTTGCCCAAGACGATTAAACCAAGGTCAAGCTAAGTTACTCTTGAAGACCTTTAAAGTGGTCGCCTAATGTGGCTTCTGGCGAACTCGACTGCTCATCCTGAGATGTCCAGTCAACCGCTTCATCACCTAACTTGAGCGCCCGTATACTCAAACCGATCTTTCTGTCTACTGCACTGAGCTTGATGATTTTCATCGAATAAGCTTGGTCAACCTCTAATTCAATCTTCTCGTCACCCTGCTCATCGTCAAACTCCGAAACATGAATCAGCCCTTCGATTCCATCGGCAAGCTCAACAAATGCACCGAAATTCGTCAATTTGACGATCTTGCCTTCGACAACATCGCCAGCGCTGTTGTTGGAGAGAAACTCGTCCCAGATATCCGTTGACAGCTGCTTAAGACCCAATGATAACCGTTGGTTTTCAGCGTCCACATTGAGCACCACTGACTCCACTTCGTCACCCTTGTTGACTACTTCAGACGGGTGCTGCAGCCTTTTGCTCCACGACATGTCAGATATGTGAATCAATCCATCGACACCTTCTTCAACCTCAACAAAGGCACCGAACTCGGTAACATTCCTAACAATCCCAGTAATTTTCGTACCGAGTGGATAACGATCGGCAATTTGCAGCCACGGATTTACTTCGATTTGCTTCAAGCCTAGTGATATCCGACGAGCGTTCGGATCAACAGCCAGCACCAACGCTTCCACTGTGTCCCCAACGGTTAAGATTTTTGACGGGTGTTTAACCCGCTTACTCCAAGACATTTCCGATACATGGATCAAACCCTCAACACCAGGTTCCAGTTCTACAAAAGCTCCGTAATCCGTCAAACTTACGATTCGACCATTAATACGTTCATTCACCGGATAGCGGCCACCCACACCGTCCCACGGATCTGCGATCAGTTGCTTATACCCCAAGGAGACCCGCTCAGTCTCTGGATCAAACTTAAGCACAATCACTTCTGCTTCATCGTTAATCTTGAACAACTCCGACGGATGTGAGACTCGTCCCCAAGACATATCTGTGATATGCAATAAACCGTCAAAGCCTCCAAGATCGACAAACGCACCATAGTCAGTCAGGTTTTTGACAATACCCTTAATGACCTTGCCTTCGGCCAAAGTGCTTAACGTTTTCTGTTTCTTGTCAGCGTTTTCTTCTTCCAGTAAAACCTTGCGTGATAACACAATGTTGCCACGCTTCTTGTTTACCTTAATGACCCGCATCCGCAGTTCTTCCCCGCGGAGCGAATCCAGATTTCTAACAGGACGAACATCGATTTGCGAACCTGGAAGAAAGGCTCGAACGCCAATATCGACTGCAAGGCCACCCTTAATTCGTTCAATGACGTGTCCAATAACAACTTTTTGATCGTTGTAGGCTTTTTCGATCTCATCCCAGATCTTCATCTTCTCGGCTTTTTCACGGGAGAGCACAACATAGCCGTGTCGATCTTCTGTACGCTCAAGCAGTACATCTACAATGTCACCCATTTGAACCACGATCTCACCACGCTCGTTACGAAATTCTTCAATCGCAATCATGCCTTCCGATTTATAGCCAACGTCGACTACAACTTCAGAAGATGTGACTTGAAGTACTGTGCCACTGACTACTTCACCTTCAGCGATATTTCGAAAACTGCTGTCGTACAGTTCCAATAGGCGGGCGTACTCATCCGGGTCTGGGGTATCGGGATCTTCCACTAAGTCGCGCGGTTCCGATTTAACAACGGTGCTATCTGGACCTCCTTGAGTCAGTTCGATATTTTCCGTTTCATCTGCGCTGGCCATGCTCTTCGGGCCCTCCCCCTTTTTAGTCTGTTGCTTCGAATCTGCGAGGCCTGTTCAAGCAACCATAAGCGCACAGCTACCCTCTTCGAAGTAACGATAAGATACAGATTATACGTTACTTATCTCAAGACAGTCAAGCTTCGGCAGCGCAAAGAAACTGCGAGAATGTGGTCCAAAACACATCCGACAACCCATGGCTCACTGACTATTAATGGCCATGACAACACGCTCGAATAAGATGATCTTACAGCCTAACGATCTACCCAAGGCTGCGTTGGTAAGGTATCTAAGGTTACTCGGAATCGCTGCCACCAAGCTTGGCATGTACCAAGGTCAGCACCCGCTGAACAACTTGTTCAACGGGAACACCGGTAGTGTCGACAAAATCAGCATCTTCAGCCAGTTTCAGCGGTGAAGCAGTACGAGTTCGATCTAATTCATCGCGGGTCGCAAGGGCGGTCGCGACAAAGGCTAGGTCATGGCCTCTTCCGCTCGCATGGGCTGGGTCCGCAGCTCGACGGCGAGCCCGTTCGTCAGCCGTGGCATCAAGATAAATTTTCACAGTGGCATTAGGAAAGACAACAGTTCCAATGTCTCGCCCTTCCATCACTAAACCTCCAGATTCGCCTAGTGCCCGCTGTCGCGCTACTAGTGCACGCCTGACATCTGGCAACTTCGCGACCTCAGCCGCTGCAACATCCATCTCTGGCGTACGGATTGCCTCAGTAACATCATCACCGTCAATGAACGTACGACCATCTTCGAACCCGAAAGTCACCCGCTCAGTCAACTTCGACAAACCCGCTTCATCATCAAAAGCCACCTTCTCCAAACTGGCTTTCCACGCCACAGCACGATACATCGCACCGGTATCAACATACTGGTACCCGAGCTTGGCAGCCACAGCACGAGCTACAGTTCCTTTTCCAGCGCCAGACGGACCATCAATTGCGATAACTGTGTGTGCTTCTTCCATAGAGCCTACTCAACTCATCTTATCTTGGGGGTGTGACACCTCGCTTGCGCGCATCAACGCAGCCACCTCAGAATTAGTTAAAAGTCTGTGTTTACCAACTTTAAGAGAAGAATCACGAAGTGGGCCGATCTGTGTGCGGCGAAGGCGAATCACTGGATGACCAATCGCTTCGCACATTTTCCTCACCTGTCGATTCCTACCTTCACGAATCGCAACTCGTAATAAAGCATTTTCACTACTTTTTGCTTTAAGCCGACGCAGAAACTTCACTGAACTCGAAGCAGTGCGGCGTCCATCAATCAGGACACCGTGACGAAGCGAGCCTATCGCCGCCTGGCTTGGTACGCCTCGAACTCGCACTTCGTAAACACGCTCTACACCATAGCGAGGATGCGTGAGTCGAGCAGCTAACGTACCATCGTTTGTCAGAATCACAAGGCCTTCTGAATCGTAATCGAGTCGTCCCACCGGATAGACGTACTCACGTACATTTGAAATCAGATCAAGGATGGTTCGACGTCCTTCAGGGTCGAACCGGGTGGTGACATAACCACGCGGCTTGCACACCAGAAGGTAGATTCGAGGGCGCCCAGTAATTACCTTCCGACCGTCGACCCGGATATCATCAAGATCTGGATCAGCCTTTGCTCCAAGCTTTGTTACAGAGCGACCGTTAACAGTTACCCGTCCAACTTCAATGAGCCGTTCTGCTGCACGACGGGACGAAATGCCAGCAGACGCTAGAACCTTTTGAAGTCGAACCTTGGGTGATGGCATTGGAGGCTCAATGTATGCTCGATTTATCGTCGAAGGTAGACTCGTTTGCCTGCGCAACTCCTTCCACGGAATCCTGTGGTCGTGGTGCATCACCAAGTTCTTGCACCGGCAACTGCTCGTCCTCTGCTGTACTTGTTCCGGCTAATGATTCTGCGATCTCTAACCCAAACGCTTCAGCCATGTCTTCAACGTTAGGAAGATCCTTGAGATCGCTTAGTCCAAATCGAATCAAGAATTCCTGTGTGGTCGCGTAGAGAAACGGACGACCAATTACCTTTTTCCGCCCGACCACCTTGATTAGTCGACGCTCGATTAATGTACTTAGGACACCCGAAGTGTTCACCCCTCGAATCTCGGAAACTTCAGGTGCTGTGACCGGCTGACGATAAGCAACAACGGCAAGGGTTTCCAACGACTGAACTGTTAGTTTCTGTGTGCTCCGCTCATGGAATAAGCGACGCACCCATTCGTGTAATTCCGGGCGAGTCACGATTTGAAAGCCGCCTGCTACTTTAACCAGTTGCAATCCTCCAGGCCGATCGTAATCGGCCTGTACCGCCGCAAGAGCCGCTTCAACATCTTCCTGTGGCTCATCTTCAAGAAGTTTAAAGAGCGTCTTGATCGTCAACGGTTCTGGCGACGCGAACACCAGCGCTTCAATAATTGGTTTTAACTGATCAGACACCCTCTCCTCTCCTTTATCTCAGATTAGGCTAATGGATCACCAATCGGTGTTGGCGCATCAACGGGACGTGCTCGTTTGTATATCCGCATAGGACTAAACGAGCCATCTTGAAATACCCTTACAAGTTTCAGCCGAATCATTTCCAGTAATGCCAAAAATGTCGCAATCAAGTCTGCACGCGAAGAAGCATCAGCAAACAACTCTTCAAAGCCACAAGCTTCTGTCTCTGAAAGCCTCACGACAAGTTGTTCGATACGAGTTTCAATCGAGATTTGCTCGATCGGTAAAGCCATTGACGGTCGCTGCTTGGCTCGTTCGACAACTGCTTGAAATGCCGTTAACAGGCTAAACAAATCGACCTCAAGCTCTGGCTCGTACTCTTCACCGACAATCTCTGAGATACGATCGTCAGGACGGCCCCATTGAGCGCTACGTACGGTCTCTCGCTCATGCAACAGTTCAGCTGCTGCCTTAAATTTCCGATGCTCAATCAGTCGAAGCATAAGTGCTTCTCTTGGATCTTCGTCAGATCCTTCCTCACTTGAAACAGGCCGCGGTAACAATGCACGCGATTTAATATAAATCAATGTAGCTGCCATTAACAGAAACTCGCCAACAACGTCGAGATCGAGGTCCTGCATCAACTCCAGATACTCAAGATACTGTTCTGTGATAAGCGCGATCGGAATATCCTGAATGTCAATCTCATGCTTACGAATCAAAAAAAGGAGTAAATCGAGGGGGCCCTCGAAATTCGCAACCTTAATAGGATAGGCTTCAAGAAGTGATTCAAAATTGCCTGGTCGCTGCATAATTAAAACATTCCTTAGACAAATCAGAACACTGTTATTCGTACGAGAGGTTCATAGCCTCTCGAACACGGGCCATCGTTTCCTTCGCAACCCGCCGTGCCGTACTAGAGCCGTCGAACAAGATTTCACGAATTTTTTTCGGATGAGCGAGTAACTCTGTTCGTCGTTCGCGAATCGGATCCAGCATTTTATTTAGACAACTCACCAGTTTCTGCTTGACCTCAACATCACCAACCGTGCCCGCCCGATAGCGCGTCTTAAGGTCGTTAACCTCATCTATATTGGGATTAAACGCATCGTGATACATAAATACTGGATTCCCTTCGACGGTACCAGGAACGTCAGCACGAACCCGCTTTGGATCCGTGTACATCTTCATGACCTTTTTGCGCACTGTCTCGGCATCGTCAGCCAAATCGATTGTATTGCCATAACTCTTGCTCATCTTGCGATTATCAAGCCCTGGTAATCTTGGAAAGTGCGTCAACAGTGGTTGCGGCTCAACAAATACTTGACCATAGAATCCGTGAAAACGCCGAACCACCTCTCGAGTCAATTCTAGATGCGGCACCTGATCCTCACCGACGGGCACGTAATGGGCTCCGTACATAATGATGTCTGCGGCCTGCAACAGCGGATATCCTAAAAATCCAATGGTTGATAGATCGAGATCCGTCAGCGCATCGATCTGCTCTTTGTAGGTCGGTACTCGCTCTAGCCAAGGCGTTGGGACCACCATCGACAACAACAAGTAGAGCTCAGCATGCTCTGGTACAAGTGATTGTACAAAAAAAGTACTACGCTCAGGATCAAGACCGGCTGCGATCCAATCAGTCACATTGTCCAAGGCGTAATCCGTTAAGCCCTCTGTTGAAGCATAGTCGCTAGTTAACGCATGCCAATCAGCTACAAAATAAAAACAGTCATAACGATTCTGTAGTTCGGCCCAGTTCTTCAATGCACCACTCAGGTGGCCAAGGTGCAACTGACCTGTGGGGCGCATCCCTGATAAAACGCGTTTTTTCATAGTCTCAGTAAACGGTTGTGATCGACATCAGTAGCCGTGAAAGAAAGAGGTACGGTGGTCCGATAATCGCCCCGAGTGCTCCGGTCAAGAGTAACGCATAGAGCAGTAAAAATCCGTACGGTCGGACAAGCCGGTCGTACTGCTCGCCGAGCCACATTGGCAACATGCCGCCAAGCACATTACCACCATCTAGCGGTGGGATCGGAATCATATTGAAGACAGCCAAGAGCAAATTAACCTGAACTACCAGGTTCGCCAACTGAAAAATCCTGGTCACGGGACCACTTAGATCGTAGGATAGGAAGCTCGGTTGTCCCCCTAAAACATCCACGTTTGTTGCCCACGCAGCGACCAGGCGCATCATTAAAGCTCCTGCTAATGCAATCACCATATTACTGATGGGACCTGCTGCTGCGACCCAGACAAAGTCGCTGCGATCATTTCTGAGATTTGCTACGTTGACCGGTACGGGCTTAGCCCATCCAATGATAGGTGCACCGGTGGAAAAGGCTATGAGTGGCAACAATACTGTGCCGATTGGATCTGCATGTACTAGGGGGTTCAGTGTGATACGTCCTAGGTTCCGCGCAGTCGGATCCCCAAGCCAGTTAGCTGTCCATGCATGAGCTGATTCGTGGATGGTTAACGAAAACAGCAAAACGATAAAGGTGCTCAGCAGATCGATAATGTTGAAATCGGGCAATGCACTCAAGAATAAGGGCTCTACACGAAGAGAGCAAGTGCTACGAGCTAGATCTTTGTTACATGTCCTTATCGTGCTGCTGCGAAATAGCTAAGAACAGCATCGGCAACACGAGCACCAACTACGGTCATTAATTCCTCACGTGACGCACGACGGACACCAGCCACGCTACCAAAGCGCGTTAATAATATGCGCCGTCGCTGTAAACCGACACCAGGAATGCTATCCAGCGCCGATCGCAGATGGCGTGCAGTTCGTGTGCGGCGATGGAAGGTCACCGCACACCTATGGGCTTCATCGCGGATTCGCTGCAAGAGGAGTAAAGCTTCGTTGGCCGACGGTAATGTAATGGGATCTGGACGGTCGCGTACTACCAGTACTTCCTTTTTTTTCACCAAGCCAACTGCAATCAGGTTACTCAGTCCTAATTCTTCGAGGGCCGCATACGACGCCGAAAGCTGGCCTTTACCTCCATCGATTACAATGAGATCTGGAAACGGTCCACCCTCCTCAAGCAGCCTCCGATAACGACGAAATACGATTTCATGCATGGCGGAAAAATCGTCTGGCTTGCCGACCACAGAACCGAGACCACTTGAAGAAGATCTGTGGATAGACTGCTGCCCCTTTACCAATCCACGAATCTTGAATTTGCGGTAGGCGGAACGCATCATGCGACCATTCTCACAAACTACCATCGCGCCAACGGTATCGCTCCCTTGAATGGTAGAAATGTCGAAGCATTCGATCCGATGCAACGATGTGGCTAGGTCAAGTTCAACCCGAAGAATTTCCATTGCTGCATGGTGGCTGACAACCTCCTCCGAGTAGCGTGCTTTATACCCTATAGTCGCATTCCGCGACGCCAGCTCCAGAAGTGCACGTTTATTGCCACGTTTAGGTACGGACAAGTGCACCTTTTTCTTCGCCCGCTCTGAAAGCCACTCTTCCACTGCTTCAAGATCATCGATAATCGTCGGCAGAAGCACCTCCGGCGGTGCGGGTCTTGCTTCATAGAATTGCTGTACAGCGACCTGCACAATGTACTCTTCTCGATTGTCACGCAGCTCCTCGACATCTGCGACGAGTTCAATCCGATCGATAACTCGTCCCCGACGCATTTGAAAGACATGGATAACCACACCCGCCGGTCCCAGCCACATACCAAACGCGTCACGATCGCCAAGTGTAGGCAAAGACATTTTCTGTTGCCGATGACGGAGAGCTTTAATGGTCCGAATGGCATCACGCCACTCGGCAGCCTGTTCAAAATGTTCGTTCTTTGCAGCCTGAGTCATGCGCGAAGTAAGAGTACTAAGGAGCTCATGATTTCGCCCTTCAAGAAACATTCGTGTGTGCTCGACGGCTTCCGCATATCGTTCCTGACTGCACACATTAGCAACACACGGAGCTAAACATCGTTTGATGTCGTACTCAAGACACGGTCGATCCCGACGCCCTGTGATGACTTCATTGCAAGATCTAATGCCGAAAAGCCGATGTGTGAGAAGCATGGTCTTCCGGGCGAGTGCTGTCGGAAGAAATGGTCCAGCATAAAATGCTCCATCGCGCTGAACTCGGCGCGACACGAGCACCCGCGGAAACGCTTCATTAGTTGTAAGTTGAAGATACGGATAGTTTTTGTCGTCTCGGAGTAAGACGTTGTATTTGGGTGCGCGGTGCTTAATCAGATTGTTTTCAAGCGCGAGTGCCTCAGCTACCGAATCGGTCACGATAATCTCAAGACTCTCGACATCGTCAAGAAGGGCATCAATACGAGGGCTCGCACCATGGGCACTTAGATAACTCCGCACCCTATCCCGCAACACTCTTGCTTTTCCCACATAGATGGTGTCGCCCGCGCCGTTGAAGTACAGGTAAACACCGGGTTGTTCTGGTAATGTCGATATCTGAACCTTGAGATCTTGGATAGGCATAAGCTACACTGCAAACCGGCGAGCATGGCTTGACGCCGAACTTAGACTCAATGCGACTGAGGCCGCGTGAGTGAAAATCTGCCGATTGCCGTATTATAGTGTCACGCCTGTCTAAACAGAGTTCTCGATGACATTCACCGGCCTTATCGGCGCAATCTGCATGTTCCCTCTCCGCTTGCTAATTGCGATCAGCGTCAAACTACGTCTGCATCCCAACGTATTGACTTTAATTGGTGTACTCATCAATATTTTGGCCGCCTGGGCATTGGCGCAAGGACGCTTCACATTGGCGGGCACCATCATGACTGTCGCCAATGTCTTTGACTTTATTGACGGCAAGGTGGCCGAAGAATTGCAATTGCGCTCAGAGTTCGGAGGCTTCTGGGATTCAGTCATGGATCGGTTCTCAGACATCTCATTATTCATCGGTCTTATCTACCTTTACGCACAGTTGGGTCGGACCGACTATGTGGTCATTACTGCATTAACCATGATGTTCGCAGTCTTAACGAGCTACACACGCGCACGCGCCGAATCGCTAATCCCAAAATGCAAGGTAGGTTTCATGGAGCGGCCGGAGCGTATTGTCTTATTTATGATCGGTGCTTTTACCAACAGGATGGCTGCGGTCCTCTGGGTAATTTGCATTCTTTCGGCTCTCACAGTAGCCGACCGAATCTACTACACCTGGCGCGAACTTAATCACGAACGGACAGGAGCCACAGCATGACACTGCGCCAACTAGCGTTCTTGCCGTTCTTAGTCCTTTGGAATGCAGCGTACTGGACCTACGAGCGTGCAACGTGGCAATACGATCTCTTGGTTCTAGCCATATTGGCATTCGTTTGGATTACACCACCCGCCTGGTTAAATGACCCCACAGCTGATGGCCCCGGCCTCATTGGCTGGCTATGCTTGTTTTTTGACTGAAAGGCTTTGCAAGCAAGTCTAGTAATCCTGTCTGCTTTTAGTTGGTTCCTCCGGATTACTAAACATCATCCCGCTCATCGTGGACACCCAGAGCTAAACTCTTACCGGTAAAGTGAATGTCGTGAGTGGCAATTTTTTGACGAAGAAGACGTCTTACCTCACCATAATGTAATTGAGGCACGACCAAGCGACGCGCCAACTGTCGCCGTCGGTAAATGACTATTAGCGTCGGCGGGTCACCTTCACGCCAAGTCAAACCACCGATCTCCGTATACCGAACGAAGCCGGTCTCAACCCATATCCCATCTTCGTAAAGCCCACGGCCGATCCGAATATTTAACTGAATAGCATAGGCGTAATAGATAAACATCATACCCTCGCCGAACAACTGCATCAGAGGACGCTGCTGAATAACAAGTTTAAAGAAGACCAATACTCCAAGCACAACACCGATTGCAAGCAAGAGACCATACAGCGGTGGACGAGCATTTCGCCACGTTAAATGTGCCGTCCCACGGAGTTGACGAAATCGAAAGTAAGCGAAAAACACTCGCAAGTTGGCAACCAAAAAGCCAACGCCTAAGATCAATAAGATGTTCGACAGTGGCGATCCATCCATCGTGCTACCTTAACTGTTCACAAATCGGCGTGTGGCTCCCACCTACACACGCGACTGGTACTCGCTTGTTTCAGTATTCACCCTAATCTTGTCGCCCACATTAATAAAAGATGGAACTTGAACGACGAGACCAGTTTCAAGTGTCGCAGGCTTGATCTGAGCACTGGCTGTTGCACCCTTGATTGCAGGCGGTGTGTCTTGAACTATTAAATCCACCGTCTGAGACAGTTCGACACCAATTGGTTCATCTTCGTAGAACGCAACACGAATGACTGCCTCTGGCACTAAATAATTAACCGAATCACCCAGGGTATCGCTTGTCATTTGCGTCTGCTCAAACGTTGCCGTATCCATAAAGTGATACACGTCTCCATCTGAGTACAGATACTGCATTTCATGTTCGTCAAGTATCGCCCGCTCAACATGATCTTCTGACCGAAATTTATGGTCGACCAACGTAGCCGATCGAATATTCCTGAGACGTGATTGGACGAACCCGTGCCCTTTCCCAGGCGTTAAGTGCATCAAATTTAATACCCGAAACAAATCTTGGCCCCGCTTGATCAACATCCCCTTGCGAAGCCGGGTTGCTTGAATGGAGTTCATCGCTCTCTTTCCTTTGTGCTAACAATAATTACCAGTGTAAGTTACGGATCGTAGCATAATGATTTTCGGCACGGCAAAACGAAAATTATCCTTGTTCGTGAACAGGTTTTCAGATTTCGTCGTATGCTTGTAAGAATGCTGCATGGAGGATGCTCATGCTGAAACGTTTATTTGTACCATTACTTCTATTCGTCTGCGGATTACTAGCCGGCCTTGTTTTAACTGGACGACTTCGCTACGCAGAGGAAACGACAGCAGAAACCGTCGCCACCGTGGCGTCACAGCAAGCTGCCACACCCACGATCACCGCAAATGTACCAGACTTCACGGGTATTGCTGCGGCGCGCATCGAGAGCGTGGTTAATATCTCGTCACAAACCCTTGAGCCGCGCCAAATTTCACCGTTCGGTGGCGATCCATTTTTCCAATATTTTTTTGGTGACGAACCAGATTTATTCGGTTGGGACCGTCAAGAGAGTCTGGGTTCTGGAGTCATTGTCTCTCAAAACGGCTACATACTCACAAACAACCACGTTGTCGGTAACCCTGACGCCGAGGTAACAGTCACACTCGCCGACAAGCGAGAATACGCAGCCGAAGTAATTGGGGTCGACCAGTGGACAGATCTCGCACTGCTAAAAATCAACGAAGAGACCCTGCAACCTGCGCCTTGGGGCGACTCTTCAGGCTTGAAAGTTGCCGAATGGGTTCTTGCCATCGGAAATCCATTTCAACTGAATCAGACAGTCACGTTGGGTATCGTGAGCGCTCTCGGTCGAGCGAATCTCGGGATTGCAACTTATGAGGATTTTATCCAGACGGACGCCGCTATCAATCAAGGCAACTCGGGTGGTGCACTCATTAACGGTCGCGGTGAACTGGTGGGTATTAACACTGCAATCTATAGTCAGAGTGGCGGTGACCAGGGTGTCGGTTTCGCGGTGCCCAGCAACCTAGCACGTCGTGTCATGAAAGATTTCATCGAATTCGGTGAGGTACGGCGCGGGTCAATCGGGTACATCGAAATCGCGCCATTAACAAACCGGCTAGCTACACAGTTGGGCGTGCCAGATGGTCGCGGCGCTCTTATCCAGCGAATGCGACGAGATTCGGCAGCCTACGATGCTGGATTACGGCCGGGTGACGTGGTCATAACATTTGAAGACACCTCCGTCGAGGATGCATCACATCTACTCCGCCTGCTTGCCGACGCGAATATCGGTAAGACCGTTACCCTCGGTGTCATTCGGGATGGCGATTTATTTGAGATCGAGGTGCAAATTGCTCTGGGGCAGCAGGGTGGCCGCTGATAGTCACACCCGTCATAGGCTTTGAAACCGCGACTTGGTCCAGTGCGAAGCATCGCCAATTCCGATCAGTGCCCACTCGAATCCCAACACGTCCGCTCCAACCAATAGTTTCAAAACGACTCATGCCAGATTCAACGTGGAGCTGAGCTCCACACAGGTTGAGTCCGTTTTGACGCAAATCGATACCTAGTGCCCGCGTCAAATTTCCAGGCCCACGACATAACTCATGCTCGGCCAGCCGTGTCCGACTGTTGCGTGCGCGTTGCCGACGCCGCTGCATCTCTGGAATGCCTTCAAGTGGAACTAAGGCCCGAATCAAGACAGCAGCTGGTACTCCCCTAGGTTCGGTAACCACATTAAGCAAATGATGAATCCCATAGTTGAGATAGATGTAAGCGTAGCCTGGTGTTCCGTACATTAGCTTGTTCCGTTTAGTCAGCCCGGAGGACGCGTGACAGGCTGGGTCGTCCTCACCAATGTAGGCTTCCGTTTCGACGATGGTTCCAGACATTTTCCCTGCACGAGTGACGTGGACCAGTACGCACCCGATCAGCGAACGGGCAACGTCCAGTGTCGGTTGAGTAAAAAATTGACGATTAAGACGTCGCATTGAGTGTCCTCCCATCCCAGACTCAGTGCTTACCTCAACCCCACGTCATCTATCGTCCGTTCCAGTCGCATAGGCATGAGAACGTCCCTTCGCAAGTACCTCACGAAGGTACCGACCCGTATGTGAATGCTCGACTTTCGCGAGAGCTTCCGGCGGTCCAGCGGCCACAACCTGTCCACCTGCCAGCCCCCCTTCAGGTCCAAGATCGATAATCCAGTCAGCCATCTTAATCACATCGAGATTATGCTCGATGACTAATAAGCTATGGCCAGCCTGCAAAAGTTTCCGAAACGCTGTGAGTAACTTTGCAATGTCATCAAAATGCAAGCCAGTTGTAGGTTCATCGAGAATATACAGAGTACGGTCACTCCCATGTGCAGATAATCGTGATGCAATCTTAATGCGCTGCGCTTCCCCACCCGAGAGCGTCGTCGCTAACTGCCCCAGCCTGAGATACCCCAGACCAATCTCGTCGAGGACCTGCAACCGACGCAGAACTTTTTGAGAAGTATTAAAGAAGAGAAGTCCCTCCCGCACTGTCATATTTAAGATTTGGTCCACATTACGTCCGCGGTATTTCACTTCGAGCACCTGAGGCTTATACCGCGCACCGTTGCACTGATCGCATGGTACAAACACGTCGGCAAGGAACTGCATCTCTACACGGACTACCCCCTGGCCTTCACAAGTATCACACCGCCCACCTGGCACATTAAATGAAAAATGACTGGGTGTTAACGCAAGCGCTTTTGCATCTTTCGTTGACGCCAGCAACGCACGGATTGGATCAAACGCCTTGAGGTATGTCACTGGATTGGAACGTGGGGTTCGACCGATTGGTGCTTGGTCAATCAAGGCCACGTCATCCAAGAGTTCTGCACCCTCAATAGCACGATGCGCGCCAATAGGTTTATCCCATGATCCTTTGATGCGCTTGAGTCCAGCGTACAGCACATCATGCACCAGCGTTGATTTCCCTGATCCACTCACACCAGTTACGCACGTCAACATATTAAGTGGAATCTCAACATCAATGTCTTGCAGGTTATGCTCGCTGGCACCAAACACCCGAAGCTTTTGCTCCCGTAGTTTGCGGCGCTTTTGTGGTATTGGAATGGCTAATTCATCACGAAGATACTTGGCGGTCAATGAACGCTTCTGTACAAGTAATTCCTCAAATGTACCTGTGAAAACCACACTGCCACCATGATCGCCGGCACCGAGCCCCAAGTCGACAACATGGTCTGCAACACGAATCATATCGGCATCGTGCTCAACTACGACTACGGTGTTCCCCTGATCGCGTAGCCGTTGCAGAATTGCAATTAATCGCTGATTGTCGCGTGGGTGGAGGCCAATCGAAGGTTCGTCAAGGACGTACAAGGTCCCAACTAAGGCCGATCCCAACGAGGTGGCTAAATTGATCCGCTGTGCTTCCCCACCAGAGAGCGTGGACGACAAGCGATCGAGGGTGAGGTAATCCAAACCAACATCACCCAAAAACGTGAGTCGCTTCCGGATCTCATTGAGAACTCTCTCAACAATGGCATTCTCCCGATCGTCAAGTGCCAGATTCGAAAAAAACACCGCTCCTTCCGACACCGTAAGTGCACAGATCTGATCAATCGTGCGACCGTCGACCTGCACGTCTCGAGCTTCAGGACGCAACCGCGTTCCCGCGCAATCAGGACATTTGAGATACCCACGGTATCGACTCAGAAAGACTCGAATATGGACCTTGTACTTCTTTCGTTCCAAACGCCGAAAAAATCCTCGAATGCCATCATACCCTTCACCATCACCTTCAATAATGAATTGACGGTCTTGGTCGGACATCTCCTCCCACGGCACGTCCAGCCTAATCTTCTGCACACGCGCTGCACGCTTCAAATCAGCCAATTTCTTGCGATAGTGTGGTTTGCTCCATGGTTCGATCGCGTCCTGTTGAACCGATCGGCTCGGGTCTGGCACGACCAAATTCATATCGAGCTCGATAATGTTGCCGAATCCATGACAGGTCGGACAAGCCCCAAACGGATTATTAAACGAGAATAAGCGGGGCTGAGGGACTTCATACCCGAGATCGCACGTACGACACTCAAAGTGTTCCGAAAATTCGTGACGGGTTGTGCCGGAGCCGGCTTGATCCACTTCGATCACAAAGGCCATGCCGCCCCCTTCGTGATAAGCAATTTCGATCGAATCAGTCAGGCGTGTGAGCATCTCAGGCGCGACTTTAATCCGGTCGACCACCACCTCGAGGATTGAACCGTTCACCTGCGCTGCAAAATTGACATCCTTGAACGCCACCGCCCGCCCATCAACATAGAGTCTCCCAAACCCCTTCCGGCGCAGCGTGTCAATGGTGGCGTGAATCAGATCGACAGCCTGTAGAGACTCGAGGGTCCCATTCCCTGAGCCACGAGCCTTCGAGGCGCCATCCTCTGTTGTTTCCTCCTCCACCAGAGCAGGCAATTCCTCTTTGTCGACCTCCGCTGCACCAGTAACGAGGGGCATAACAAATCCCACAAATAGATGTGTGACGTCTGTCAGTTGAGTTAACTTCTTTGCGACAACTTCTGCCGTTTCTCTAGTCACCGGACGGCCACACTGTCGACAGATCGTCTGACCTGCCCGCGCAAACAGCAGTCGTAAGTAATCGTTGATTTCTGTGGTGGTGCCGACAGTCGATCGGGGATTCCGAATGCTATTCTTCTGGCGAATGGCAATAGCGGGCGAAATGCCATCGATCCGATCGACGTCCGGCTTCTCCATCCGCTCAAGAAATTGCCTGGCATACGCAGAGAGCGACTCAACGTACCGCCGCTGCCCTTCGGCATACAGTGTGTCGAAGGCTAAGGACGATTTTCCGGATCCGCTCACACCGGTGATCACCACCAACTGGTTCGTTGACAGCGTCAGATCAATCCCCTTCAGATTATGGGTCCGGGCGCCTTGAATAATGATCTGGCCGTTCGTCTCTGATGCAGACTGTGTCATGTCGGACCTGTAGAACAGGCTTTTTTTGAGACCGGTAACAGAACATCCTAACGCACGGTTCAGTTGGTTTCAACTGGTCTCCCGTGCGTGATGGATTCGGTGTGCTAGACTCGATATTTGGTGCAGGAGGGGTTGCAAAGCCTCGCCGAAGCCGACGTAGCTCAGTTGGTAGAGCAGCTGATTCGTAATCAGCAGGTCAGCGGTTCGAGTCCGCTCGTCGGCTCCAGTATTGACGATCTACCCAAGGAGAATTCCATGCATGTCCTGTTGCGTGTCGGAGCCACCGTATTGCTGCTCACCTCACAAGTGTTCTCTGCTCAGATGCCGTCACGTGACACGCTCGACATCTACTGGATCGACGTCGAGGGCGGCGCGGCCACGCTCATCGTGACTCCGACCAACGAATCCATTCTGATGGATGCTGGCTGGCCTCGTTCTGACGAACGGGATGCCCAACGGATCCAAGCTGCGATGACCGACGCAGGTATCGACCGTCTCAACTATTTCATCACCTCACACTTCCATACCGATCACGTCGGCGGGCTTACCGCCCTCGCCAATCGTGTCGTAATCGATCAGTTCATCGATCACGGTGACAGCGTTGAAGACAATCCGGAGCTCTGGAACCCTTATCTGGCCGTTGTCGGCGGTAAACGTCGGAGTGTCACCCCTGGGGAGACCCTCCCCCTTCACGGGATGGAGTTCATGTTCGTGACTTCCAACGGCCAAACACTACGGGCAGGTTTATCGCCAAGTGGACCGAATGCGCTCTGTGACGAAGCCTCTTCAACTGAGCCAGACATGGGCGAGAACGGCCAGAGTGTGGGCTATCTTTTGTCGCTCGGGTCGTTTCAGTTTCTTAATCTCGGTGATCTCACCATCGATCGCCAGCACACACTCGCCTGTCCAGTAAATAAGCTTGGCACCGTGGATCTCCTTCAAGTGCCTCACCATGGGAATGGCCTTGCCCCCGAATTGCTGTGGGCTCTCATGCCACGGGTGACCATCAGCAGCCAAGGGCCTCACAAGGGTGGCAGCGCCGACGGCTTCGAGGTCATCTCTCAAATCCCAGGGATCGAAGACATGTGGCAAGTACACCGAGCGCTCGACACTGACGACGCGCACAACACCGAGGCGCGACTGATTGCCAACCACACCGACGAAGACGAATGTCTAGGTCACTGGCTTAAAGCAACAGTTCACCAAGATGGGCAAAGCTACGCGGTGCTCAACGGAAGAAACAACAGCCGTCAGTCCTACATCTCGCAGTAGAGTGCAGAACTCACCAGGGCATGGCCCGACTTGTGTACTGCCTGCCCAACTCTGCCGCCTGCTGATTAGCAGCACCGATCATCACCCCTTCATCGATCATCGCTTCGACGTCATCGGGCCGCACCACATTTAAGAATGCAATCCCAGCCACTTGCGTCGCAGTAAGCACCCGAGCGCGTGCATCGGCAAGCGCCGGTGGCCACGTACCATCGGCATTCCGTGAAACACCGAACGACATGCTCATGTCCCCAGGGCCCCATTCGGCAAAACCCAGTCCGGGCACCTTGGTGGTCGCTTCGGCGTACTCTAGTGCATGTCGATCCTCGATCTTGACCCCAAGCAGGAGTTCGCCATCTGGATTAAGCGGCCAAGGATCGGCAACACGTCGGTAATCGGCCGGCGACACACCCCACACCCGCGCCGGGTTACCTGCTGCGCCACTTCCCCGTAGCCCTTCTTCAAGACCACTCCCCACCGCCTGGGTGTGCATCGGAAACCGCGCGGCTCGCACTAAGGCTCGAACCGCCTCTGGTGAGCGAGCGTGCACAAGCAAAATGCCGTGGACACCGGCGGCCTTGGCCTGTTCCGTCGCCCACAGGCCAAGCGCGTGATCGTCCATCTGCCCGTCGTAAAAAAGATACGCGCCCTTCAAGCCGTCGCTCTTTAAATTGGGCATGGCTTCGGTTAATTCTGCACAACTCATCCA
>CAJXDY010000010.1:0-57293 GCA_913052135.1 uncultured Acidobacteriota bacterium | reverse complement strand
TGGATATAGCCACTCAATGCCGCGAGCGGTCAGGACAGCATCATCTTCAAGCGGGATTCTCACTTTCTTGTCGTTCCATTCTGCTACAGCCGTGTAAGCGAAAAGCTCAATTGACAGAAGATTAGTGGGGTGGAGCGTATATTCAATACGGACTGGGTTAAAAAATGCGATGGATGGGCCAATCCCATGCCCAGAATTTCCAACCGAATGCGATCCAATGACAACATCGGTGACATCGGGATTGTCGGTCGGATCATTGAAATCTATTCTTTGGAATCCAGCTTCCGCCAATGCATCGTAGATCTCCTGTTCGGCTTGTGCAGCAGTGATTTCTGGGCGGATGGTTTCAGTAATGATGGTTCGTGCTTTCCGCCCTTGATCGAAGGCTCTCTGGAAGCTGGCTGGGACCGTGGATTCGCCATTCATGAGTACGTATGCGATCCGCTTCATGTCCGTGTACATGTTCAAATAGCCAACACCCCAGTCGATCATTACCAAGTCACCTCGACGGATGATTCGGTCACTTGAGGTTGCTTCGATTCCGTTGGGACCGGTAATGTAGACCGACGGTAAGCCAAATGAGGTGTCTAGGCCACGAGCGAGTAGCTGGTCCATCATCCACCAAGCGACGTCTTCTAACATCGTGACGTCTGGTGTGATTACTTCATTCGAGAGGGCGCGCTCAGCGATCTGTCGGGAGAGCTCACCAGCCTCAGCGAACGCTGCAATCTCGGTTGTTGTTCGACGCGAGCGAAAATCCGAAACCAATTTCTCAGCTGAAACTAAGCGTGAGGCGTAAGGCTCGTTAAGCGTTTCGACTAATTGCTGATAACCGGTATATGTTAGGTTATCGATCGGCCCGATTGCTCGAGAAGTATTGATGCCAATGCGTTTTGGTTGCCGTTCTTGAACGAAGTCGGCCAGGCGGTTGGCTGATTCGAACAGGTCATAGGCACCTGATTGTCGAATTCGATAGCCAGTGATGCCTAAGGCAGCTCGTTCAATCCGTTCACCACCTCGGTCAGTAAAAATATAGTAACCAGTGTCACCTGTGTAACCCTGACCGAAGTCAAGATAGAGAGTGCCGTAGTTTGCTTCACGGATCATCGTGATCCACATGTCGATTCCGTTTTCACGCATGACTTCAGGCAAAATCTGGTCGAATTTCTCACGCCGGATCTGGTTCATTCGTTCCCAACGTTCTCGAGCTTCCTGACCCGCCATTGAGACTTCAGATAATGCCAAAAAGACGAGCAACCATATGGTGAAGCGTCGGATTGCTTTCATGTCACTCCTAATGAAGAATGGGCGACCTACTTTTACGACAATGTATGAATAGTAACCTTTCAGCGATACAGCACATGTGGTAAAAGGCACCAGCGATCACTCATTGTTTTGGTTGGGGTCGTGTGCTGTATTGCTCCCAGAGACGTGTGTGGTGTGTGCCCAAAGATGCTTCTTGGCCTCGAATCAAAACATGTTTCACTTGTGACGGAATGTCGAGGAGGTCGCCATCAGAAATGACGAGATTGGCGATCATCCCTTCTTCGACTGAACCATACAAATGACCCACACCAAGTATTTCTGCTGCACCTCGGGTCAGTGCGTGCCACGCTGCTTCTCTCGGGAGGCCGAAGGCAACACCGAGTGCTGCGTGGTCTGGTAGGTTGCGTGCGGCCGCAGCGCCACCAGTTCGGAATGCGAATGGAATTCCGGCTTCGTGAAGCAGTTTGGCTGCTACGAAGATGGTGTCGTAGGGATCGCCGTCGGCCGGTTGCGATTGAATAGGACCAAGAATTACTGGGACGCCAGCCTTGGCTATCTCGTCCACGACCTTCCAGATATCTCGAGTTCCAGCCAAAATACCCCTGAGCTGGAACTCTTCAATGAACGCCAGTGCCGACTTAATGCCTTCTTCGCTCGATGCGTCGAGTACTACTGGTAGTTCCCCTAACACAACAGGAACGAGTGCGTCGAGAGTATAAGTCTGGTCTGTCGCAGTGACCATTTTGGCTGCAAGGGCTCCTGCGTGGGCACGGGCTCGGTGCATCCACCGTCGAAGCGTTTCCAATTGCGCGTCGACTTGTTCTTGACTTTGGCCTCCACCGCCAAAGCCACCGCTACCTTCACGCTCTGGGAAATCGATATGCATAGCAAGCGGACTGCGCGCGACAACCTCGGCTGGGGTCCAGCCCGCCATGTCAATGAGTGCACTTTGACCTTGGATGAGTCCACCCTGTGGGGCTGCAATGGCTGTTGTCACTCCGTTGGCTCGGGCGATTGGGATCATTTCTGAATCGGGGTGAATCGCCACTGATGCTTTGATATGACTGTTGATTTCTTCAAGTTCAGACGTATCGTTTGTTGCTGCGATCGATCCGATTTCGGAAAGTCCAATCACCGTTCCAGCATTAATCATGCCTGGGGTGACCGTCATACCGGTGGCGTTAATGACATGGGCATCCGCTGGGACCTGAACGTCTGCACCGACCGCAGTGATACGACCGCCCTGAACGACAATCGTACCGCGCTCAATTGGCGTACCGGTCATTGTTAGAATGCGTCCGCCAACGATAGCGATTGGGGTTGTATCGGCGGTCACTACTGGTTCAGTGACATCGCCGTAACCAGAAGGCATCACCTGAGCGCGCACCATAGGCGATAGTATGGGCGGTGTCCAGTCGATGATTCGATTGGTGTTTTCGGTAACACTCTCCGTTGAGACAAGGGGTTCCACATTTGCCAACACATCCTCGGTGGTTTCTACGAGGTTGCGATCGAAGTAGAGCTGACCATCGATGATCGTGTACTGAACGCGCGTGTTACCTGAGAAGGGGTGTGCCGTGAAGATAGCAAGATCGCCATCTTTGCCCACTTCGATCGAGCCTACCCGGTCTTCAATTCCGAAGTGTTTCGCAGCGTTTAAGGTGATCATTTTTAGAGCTTCTTGCTCTGGCACGCCACCATACTTTACGGCTTTTGCTGCCTCTACATACATTCGACGGACCCGTTCGTTGGAATCTGAGTTTATGGAGACAGTAACCCCACGTTCATACATAATTGACATGTTGTATGGGATGGCGTCCCATGCTTCCATTTTATATCCCCAAAAGTCCGTGAACGTTGACGCGCCGGCACCGTGGGCTGCAATTTCATCAGCCACCTTGTAACCCTCAAGCACGTGTTGGAGCGAGGCAATTCTAAATCCGAAGTCCTCCGCAACTCGTAAGAGCATTAAGATTTCATCGGCACGGTAAGAGTGGGCATGTACAAGGATGTTGCCCTTCATAATCTCCGAAAGAGCTTCAAGTCTCAGGTCGCGCCTCGGTGCTAGAGCATCCACGCCTCGTGAGCGGGTTGCTTCGTACTCGTCCCACTTCGCCTGGTACTCACGGGCCTCGGCAAAACTCTTTCGCAATGTGAATTCGACACCCATTCTGGTACTCGGATACCGTTCCACAGCTCTCACCCGCTTCGGGTTTTCACCGAGCGCAAACTTTACGCCTCGAGTTACGTTGTCAAACAGTAGTTCGTCTGCCGACTTACCCCAACGCAGCTTCAAAATAGCGTTCTGGCCACCGATGGTGTTGGCCGAACCGTGTAAGACGTTGATCGTGGTGACACCACCAGCGAGCGCACGAAAGAGTGACTCGTCGCGATGGTTGATTACATCGATAATACGGACTTCAGGCGTGACGGAGTCGGCGCCTTCGTTACCGCCTCCTTCAATCGACATGTGCGAGTGCGCATCAAGTAGTCCAGGGGTAACCCACATGCCGGTAGCGTCGATTTCTCTTGCACCAGCGGGCACAGCGACTTGGCTATCAGGACCGACAGCAGCGATCTTGCCATTTTCAATGAGAACTGTGCCTCCAGAGATTATGTTTCCGACAACAGTCATGATCGTGCCATGACGTACTGCCGTAACAGGGAATTCGCCACCTAGCGGGCCGACTGGTGCACGCCTTTCGACCTCGGCGCGACTTTTCAGTTGGTTCGTATCAGCATTTTCCTCTTCGTTGTCGGCGACTTGGCGTTCTGGATGTTTGTTGTCATTTGGTCCAAGGTCATAGTAGGTTCCGTCAATCCAGACGGCTTCGACTTCAGCGTCCGCGTCAAAAATATCCCCTTTGATAGCGACAACGTTGGCCGTTTTGCCGACGTCGAGTGACCCCAGCACATCGTCTACGCCAAGAATTTCTGCGGGGGTAATCGTCAATGCCCGAAGAGCCCCATCACGAGACATTCCTGCGTCGACGGCGGTACGGAAGTTGTTTAGAAAGTTTGAAGGATCATCTAGCCCATGTCCGGTAAAGGCAATTGTGACGCCTGCAGAGTAGAGCCGGCCCGCGTTTGACTTGGCTTCATTGACATCTTCTAGCGTCGGGTCGTCGGTTGGGTTAGTTCCACCACCGCTGCCGAAACCTACCGGGCCTTGACGGGGTCTCAGGTCAAGTGAGACTAGGACAGGTCGATTGCTGGCC
The DNA here is from genome assembly GCA_913052135.1 of uncultured Acidobacteriota bacterium. GTDB lineage: Bacteria > Acidobacteriota > Vicinamibacteria > Vicinamibacterales > UBA823 > UBA8106. The sequence continues at coordinate 52,809 of CAJXDY010000010.1, read as the reverse complement.
CTGAGCGCGCTGGCGACACGCCAGCCTTCCACTGCGCCGTTGACGATCAGGTTGAGCCCGAGTTCGTCGGCTAGCTTCAAGGCACGCCGAATCTCGTTTTCAGTCCATGCTGTGAAGACAACCGGCTGTTCGCCAGCAGCGGAAGCCTGAAGTGACTCAAGGGCTTCATCATAGTTAGGTCGGTCGATGGTGGTGGGTTGGTTTCTATAGCGATTCCACGCCTCGCCGTACCACTGTGCATTGAGATAATGTTGACGTATTGTCGCCATCACACCCATAAGAGTGCTTGGGTATTCACCACGCAATCGTTCAAAGCCTAGATGCTGCGCCCAGTGGCTCCGAATAACTTTATCGTTTAACAGGCCGTCACCTAGAGTTACGATGGCACTTTGTCCTTTGAAAACGCCAAATGGTGGTGCGATGGCGGCGGCCGTGATGCCAGCATTTCTCGCGGCTTGCAGAGCATGACCATCAGATTCATAGGTGCTGATTGAAGTGAGCTGGGGTGTGAGTCCCGGTGTTGGTTCACCGTTCCGTTGACGGGCTTGAATATTACGTGCACGTGCCGCGTTGTCCTGTTCGAGGCTTGGTAGTTCCGTCATGCCGATTGTTGTGTGAGGGTCAATGAAACCTGGATACAGTGTCCAGCCCTTGGCGTCCATTACAATCGCATCTTGTGGCGGATCAACATCCTGGCCGAGTGCGGCTATCTTGCCGTGGCGTAGGAGAAGCGTTCCCGATTGGATCGGACGCGCGGTCACTGGCACGATGCGTGCGTTGATCAGGGCATAGGTTGGGGGAAAATCGGATGTTTGGGCGGCAATTGGCACATCAGTGACCATGGCAATAAGGCCAAAGGTGCTGATGAGACGAAGTGCCCGACATAATACGCTAGTCATGGAATGACCTCCCTAGAAACAGCAATAATGCCGACCAACGTATCAGATTATAGCTCCTTTTCATTCATCTAAACTCTAGCGACAAAGCTTCCCGCTGAAATTGGCTCTCATCTATGAGACTTAGGGTACAGGTCGAGTAGGATCGGTCTATGGCTTTCTGTCGGTATCTATTTGTGACGGTTCTTGTGTCGATAAGCTCGACAGTCTTTACGCAGTCGCACCGAGTGGTGCGAGTTACAGATCCTGCGGTCAGTAATGCAAATGAAGTGTCAATTGCGATTAATCCTACTGATCCTCGTAATCTGATCGTGGTTTCTCGTGCACGCAGTAGTGCCAATGGAGGACGTTCCACAAGTTTCGATTATGTTAGCGAAGATGAAGGCCTTACTTGGCGAACTCGCCGTGTCATCAATCCTAGTCGACGCACACAGGGCGACGACTCAGTCGCTTTTTCTGCCGATGGCGTAGCGCATCATGCCTTCATAGCTTTTCGTGGACTTCGAGACGTACGACCTAAAGCACCAGCGAATGGGATTTTTGTAACCTCGTCATCGGATCGCGGGGCGAGTTGGACGGATTCTGTCGCTGTGGTTGATCACCGGAATACCGTTATGCCGTTCGAGGATAAGCCATACGTTGTTGTTGACCGAATAAAGAATTCGCGGCACCAAGGTAATGTTTATATTGCTTGGACTCGCTTCGATGTGTATGGAAGTCACGACCCAGGCGATCAGTCCCATATTTTCTTCAGTCATTCTTCAGATGCTGGACAGACATTTACAGCCCCTGTACGAGTTTCAGATGTTCCTGGTGACGCTGTTGATAGCGATGGCACGGTTGAGGGTGCGATGCCGGCGGTTGGTGTCAATGGTGACGTCTATGTGGTGTGGGCGGGACCGTCGGGTTTAGTTTTTGACCGTTCGCGTGATGGGGGTTGGACCTTCGGTGACGACAAAGTGCTCATGGCAACACCAGGAGGTTGGGATATTGACATAGCAGGGCTCAGTCGTCATAACGGGATGCCGGTTACTCGTGTGGACCACAGTGGAGGCCCTAATCATGGCTCGGTGTACGTTAATTGGATCGATGAGCGGCATGGAGATCCTGACGTGTTTATCATGGCATCTCGAGACGCAGGTGAAACGTGGACAGGCGCTGTGCGAGTGAACACAGACGCCGTTGGTAATAAGGTGGAGCAAATGTTTACCTGGCTCGCGATCGATCCAGTTGATGGGTCGGTGAACGTCATCTTTTATGATCGGGAAGGGCTTAAGGGCACGATGACAAGGGTGTTACTTGCACGGAGTGTTGATGGTGGCCGTACATTCGTCAATCATGCTATAGCTTTACCAGCTTTTTCGTCTAACGAAGAGGTGTTTTTTGGCGATTACAGTGGTATCGATGCTTTCGGCGGTCTTGTCGCACCGGTCTTTATGCATTTCGTTGACTCGATCGAAACTGCAGTGTCTGTTGCTCTTTTCAAATTTGAGCCTAACACGCAAATACTTCTGACTCCGTAAGAGGGAGAGTATTCGGATTCTTAGTCTAGGGCTTGTTCAAGATCAGCGATAAGGTCTTCTGGGTTTTCGATTCCAACTGAATAGCGAACGAGTCCCTCCGGGATGCCCGCGTCTGCTCGTTCTTCAGCACTCAGTTCAACATGACTCGTGGTGGATGGTGGACCTGCTACAGTTTCAACTGAGCCGAGGTTGGCAGCGAGGTGTGCGTACCGTAATCGAGGTAGCATACGGCGCATTGCCTTGACACCACCACTTAGTTCGAAGCTGAGGATTCCGCCAAATCCACGCATCTGCTTTCTAGCAATCGCGTGTTCCGGGTGTGACTCGAGGCCTGGATAATGTACGGCTGATACATGGGGATGACCTTGAAGGAAACGTGCAATTGCTAGTGCTGAACTGTTCTGGCGTTCGATTCTGAGATGCAGCGTCTTCATTCCACGTAATAAGAGATAAGCGGCCATTGGGTCCAGAGCGGCACCAGTTATCTCACGATAATGATAGATTTGGTCGGTGAGGTTTGTAGTGCCACAGACTACACCACCAAGCGCATCTGCATGACCTCCCAGAAATTTGGTCGCGCTGTGGATAACGAGATCAGCACCGACATTTAAGGGATTTTGATTAATAGGTGTTGCGAACGTGTTGTCGACGACAGTGACGGCTCCTGCATCACGACCAGCCTTAAGTAGTCTATGAAGGTCTAAGATCTTCAGTGTTGGATTTGTAGGTGTTTCAAGGTACAGGAGATTACAGCCATCAGCAATTGCAGTCTCAATGGCAGTAGGGTCGTCTGTAGCAACTAATTGAACATCAATCTGAAATCGAGGTAGAAACTCAAGAAAGAGTTTTCTTGTCCCACCATAAGTATCGTCGACTGAAACGACTCGATCGCCTGGTGAGAGGAGCGCAAACAAGCTATTACTTATGGCTGCCATACCGGAGGCAAAACTAATGGCAGTCTCGGCACCCTCAAGTTGTCGCACTTTATCTTCGAAGGCTGCTACAGTCGGATTCGTATTTCGACTGTAGATATGCCCAGGTTTTTTCCCTTGTGCGACTTCCTCCCAATGTCGAATGTCTTTGTACCCGAACGCAACGCTTTGGACGATTGGGACTTGAGTGCCCAAGTGTTCTGATTCGGCGTTCCCATCTTCTCCAGCCCAAACAGTGAGGGTGTCCAGTGCTGGAGCTCGGTTACTCATTTGTTAATCCTTTCACTGAATAATCGCTCGTGGAGAGTTGGAAATTGATTACCACCGTCCAATGTAAACTCCTCGGTCTTCGACGACATCAGTGCGAGCATCGACAGTCGAGTCGCTTTCCGTTACGCGAGATTTAAGCTGTAGCAGTCTGAGAAACATCCGATCAGCCAATTCCTTAAGTACTGATACACGGCTCGTTTCACCACCTAAATCAACGAACTCACCTGGATCATTTTTGAGGTCAAAAAGTTGGGGCCGGAAGTGTCGATGATAGATATATTTCCAATCCTTTGTCCTGATCATATAGCTACGAGCTTCACTTGGCTCGAGATTGAGTTGTCGGCGGGTGTCGTAATACGCATAGTCGAGTTCACTAAAGACGTCATCGTGGTGGCGACGTGCCTTGGCACCACGGACCAGTGGCATGAGGGATTCTCCTTCAAGGATGTGATCAGCCTGGTCTAGGTGACAGGATTCGAGGAATGTGGGTAGGAGGTCGATCGATTCAATAAGTGTATCGTTTACCGTACCTCGTGTCGGGTCAGCTGACGTCTCTGGATCGTACAGGATGAGGGGGAGCCTCGCCGCACAGTCATGAAAGAGCTCTTTTTCACCAAGAAAATGGTCACCTAGATAATCACCGTGGTCGCTGGTGAACACGATCATTGTGTCAGTCATACGATGTTCTGCTTCGAGAAAACTGAATAGTCGTCCGAGGTGATCATCAATTTGTTTGATGAGTCCCATGTAGGTCGGCACGACCGTACGCCGGACTTCGTCTCGATTGAACGTCTTCGAGACCTCATTGTTCATGAATGCCTGATAGACAGGGTGCGGATTAATACGTTCCTCTTCAAGTCGATGCACTGGAAGACAGTCGTCAGGGTGAAAAAGTTGATGGTACGGTGCTGATGCAACATATGGCCAATGTGGTTTGATGTAGGAGAGGTGCAAACACCAGGGCTGGTCGCGTTGCTCACGAATAAAGTCCATCGCACGGTCAGTAATGAACGCAGTTTCAGAATGTTCATCAGCGACTCTCGATGGCTTGTTCGAATTTCGTAGATACCAACCGCTAGCAATTGTACCGTCTGGACACGTAACTGAATTGGCGTAATCCTGCCAGGGATTCTCACTTTCGTAACCGTGCCGCCTGAGAAAGTCGTTATAGGCTAAGTGAGCTGACGATTTAGGTGTAGCGTGAACACCGTCGTGACGAGCAAATGGCTCGAATCCGCCCTGTCCAATTAAGAATCCCTTTTCTGATGTGGGATCGATTCCAAGTCGGCGCATGCCATCTAGGTCGGCCGCGATGTGTGTCTTACCGGTGACGGCAACGCGATAACCGTGTGGTCGAAGAAAATCGCCGAGTGTTTGTTCGCCGATTGGAAGTGGCACCCAATTCCAAGTAGATCCATGACTCGACATGTACCGCCCGGTGTAGAAGCAGCTTCGGGATGGACCGCAGATGGGAGCTTGAGCGTACGCTTGAGTGAAGCGGACCCCACGCGATGCTAGTTGATCGATATTTGGTGTTTGGAGTGTGGGATGTCCCTCACATGAAAGGTAATCCGCACGAAGTTGGTCACACATGATTAACAAAATATTTTTAGCCATGGTCGTTGCCTATGCTGTGGCGTTCCTCAGGGTAATTCATCGCATGAGTTGTGGTAGAAAAAGAACAACGCCAGGAACTAGCACCACAATCATTAATCGTACGAAATCTGCAATAAGAAAAGGTGCGATTCCTCCAAAAATCGTTCGGAGGGACAACTCGGGATTCATCGACTTCAGCACGAACACGTTCATGCCGATAGGCGGTGTGATCAGCGCAATTTCAGAAACAATAATCACGACGATACCAAACCAGATTAAGTCGTATCCCAGTGTGACCACCATTGGTGCAAAGACTGGGACTGTGAGAAATAGTAAGGCCAGCCCGTCAAAGACGCAGCCTAATAGAATGTACACCAAGCAGATAGTCATAATAATGACGAGTCCTGGAATGTTCAGGGCATTAATGCCGTTTGCTATCGTTTCCGGCAGTCCTGCGACGGTAACAAAATTTGAAAGAATGACAGCGCCAAATGCGACACTAAAGACCATGCTGGTTGTTCGTGCGGCCTCAATTAATGAGTCCACGAACGCTTGCCAGTTCAATTGCCGCCTGGAAATAGCTATAAGGCATGCCCCAACCGCGCCGACACCACCCGCTTCGTTGGGTGTGAATACCCCAAAATAGATACCACCCAGAACCAGTGCGAACAGAAGCAAGACACCGTAGACTTTTCCAAGGTTGCGAAAACGGTCAGCCCAGGCCGTTCGTGGTCCTGGTGGTCCTGCTTGTGGTTTTAGTCGCGTCACAATTGCTATGACGCAGAAATATAAAACGACAGTGATTAGGGCTGGCACGATACCAGCAATGAATAGGCGACCAATGTCTTGTTGGGTTAAGAATCCATAAACAACCAGACTCATGCTCGGTGGAATTAAGATGCCAAGTGTGCCTCCTGCTGCAATCGTGCCTGCCGCTAATCCCGGGTCGTAACCAAATCGTCGCATGGACGGTAAAGCGACTCGTCCCATCGTGGCGGTTGTAGCCACTGAACTGCCACAGGCTGCCCCAAAGCCGGCTGAGGCAGCAACAGTGGCCATCGATAAACCCCCACGGAAGTGTCCCAGCCAAGCGTATGAAGCCTCGTAGAGATCTTTCGAGAGGCCTGAGCGGTGAACGAAGGCACCCATCAAGACGAACATTGGAAGCACTGCAAACGTGTAACTCATTGAAAAGTCTAAGATGAGCTGTCCGACCGTTTCTACTGCAGCGATGGGACCTCGAAGAGCGGCGAAACCGATGGTGCCTACGATTGCCATCGCAAAACCAAGTGGAATGCGGGCAACCGCAAACACAAGTACCGCTGTCAAAGCAATGAGTGATTCAGTCATGCGACTTCAGATGGTGCCAGAGTTTAACAATCTGTACCAATAATGTGATGAAGCACAATGCGGCCATAGCGTAGGCAACAGGTCCGATTGGCCATCCTAGGTAACCGCTGACGTAGAGTCCCTCATTCAGTTTTTGTCCTTGTTCCCAAAGGCACCAACAGACGAATCCAACGGCTACTCCGCTTGCAGCTTGGACAACAAGCGCCTGCATCCACCGCACACGGGGTGACAGGATACTATCGAGGACGGTGACCGTAATATGACTGTCCTCTTTTGTCAGGATTGGTAGAACAGCAAAAATTAGAAAAGGCATCAGGAATTGAATCATTTCGAATGCGCCTGGTAGTGGCGCCGCGAAAATATATCGACCGAGCACGTCGATGAACGTCAGTGCCATCATGACGAACATCACAAATGCTGAAATACCAAGGAGAGTTTGGTCCAGTAAGGCTTCAAGCCTAGTCTTTAAGGGGGGAGTTAGTATTGTCATGGCTCTGTGCTTGTACCGGCTGCGATCCGCTTGGCCTCAGCTCGAAAGAATGCAAGTGCTGCTTGACCATCGACGCCTCGTCGATTTGCTTCAGTGATCCATGCATCAGAGACGAAGGTGAGATTAGCTTCTAACTCCTCAACGAAATTCTTGGTCGCCTGTGTGCGGTTAATGTTGCGTTGCGTCATTTCCTCAATGGCTTTTTCATCTGAGTCGTCCCACGCACGTGCACGACGAGCAAAGGTTTCTCCAGAAACTTCAAGAATTGCTTTTTGATCTGTTTTTGAAATGGTGTTCCACGTATCGATATTCATAAAGAGAGAGAAACTTCCATTGTAGATCTTGCCAGGAATCGCGACAGCGAAGTTGGTATGTTGCAGCATATTAAATGTGCGCATGTCTCCAGTTGGCATAATGAGACCATCGACAATTCCTCGAGAAACAAGCTGGTAGGCACCAATACCAGACGACGGTACTGCTACAGCACCCAATGCCTGCATTGCATCAGACGAGCTTCCGTCGGTTGTACGGATTTTCATGCCAGACAGATCGGCTACGTTTCTAATTGGAGTCGTAAGGCTATAAAGATCACCACCCGAGTGAGTCATTAAACCTAATAACTTGACTCCAGAATACTCATTCACTGCCTCAAAGTAACGTTTGTACGTCCGCCAAAGGGCTACCGAAGCTGATTCGGCACTCGGTGTTCCAAATGGCAGATCTGCAATGGTTGGTAAATGCAATCTGTTGCGTTCAAAGCCATTGAAAACGATGGCAACGTCAGCAATACCTGAGGTGACCATATGCCACTGCCGTGACGGTGGAGATAATGTGCTTGTAGGAAATCTGCTGGTTACCCGCCCCTCAGTCACTCGTTCGACATCTGCAGCCCATCGGTCGAACACCTCCTGACGCATAAGGTGTGATGGGGTCCAAAAGCTGTTAACCAGCAATTCTGTGGCTGGCAGTGTAACGGATAAGGACAAAGCGAGGGTTGTAGCGGCCAGAATAGTTGTCCTGGACTCGCGCCATGGTCGGTATACGGCAGGTATACTAGACCTGAGTCTAGTGTTCATCAATGGAGTCCTGAATCTGCGTTCGAGGTATTGTCATGACACTTGTGGACATTCGTAAGATAGTAGTAACTGTCGAATCTGTGCGGCATGATGGCGGACCGCCCGTCGAGTCTCCACTTCATGCAGGCACCATCTTTGCTGTCGTCAAGAATCCCTACGCTGGGCGCTTCGAGCCAGATCTTATGCCAATGATGGCTGAATTGAAGCCTCTCGGCAAAGAACTCGCCAAAAAACTTATTACTGCTCTTGGTGTAGAGGCTAGCGCAGTCGAATCCTATGGTAAAGGTGCGATAGTTGGATCTGAGGGTGAATTGGAACATGGCGCACTATGGCACGAGGCCGGTGGATGGGGGATGCGAGAAGTTCTTGGGGGCACGAAAGCCATTGTTCCGTCGTCGAAGATGATTGGTGCTATCGGTGCTCGGCTGATGATACCACTAGGGCACGTTCGAGCGGCATATGTTCGAAGCCATATGAGTTCGATTGAGGTGGGTGCGCACGATAGCCCTCGTGCTAATGAAATTCTTTACGCCCTCGCGATGACGACAGGCGCGCGGATCCATGCCCGAATCGGTGGTTTGGCCGCTGCTGACATTGTTGGTGAAGATGGGCTGCGATAGGAGTAAAAAAGGAGCAAGGTAAGACGGTGTAAAATATTCAGGCTAACAAACGTATTTATTGGCAGTCAGAACGCAAGGTGAATTATTCGAGGAGATTGTGACGATGAAGATCGTTTCGTATCGAGTAGGAGATCGTGAGACATACGGTGTTGTGGTTGATGATTCAGTGGTTGACCTGCGTAAACGGTTGCCTCCAACGCATCGAACACTAAGAGATGTATTGACCTTGAATGCGCTTGATGAAGCTCGAAGTGCTGCGGAGGGACAAACTGGAGATCACTCGCTCGATGAAATTATATTCTTACCGGTTATTCCTAATCCTGACAAGATTCTGGCTGTGGCACTTAACTACGACGACCATATTGCTGAGACTGGTCGAGATAAAACTGCGAATCCAGCGTGGTTTATCCGGGTGGCTGCGTCTCAGGTTGGCCATCAACAACCGGTGGTCATGCCAAAAGTGTCAGACAATTTGGATTTCGAATGTGAACTCGCCGCAATCATTGGAAAGGGCGGGCATGCGATTCCTGCAGGGGAAGCCCTGGAACACGTGGCCGGTTATGCGTGCTATCTCGATGGGAGTGTTCGAGACTGGCAGCGTCATACGCGACAAATCACAGCAGGGAAGAATTTTAACTCGACAGGTGGTTTCGGTCCTTGGATGGTGACGGCTGATGAAATTCAAGACCCGCAGGTTTTAGATCTATCAACCCGTTTGAATGGTCGAGTGATGCAACACGGAAATACCAAGGATATGGTGTTTTCGGTTGCGGAACTTATTGCCTATTGTTCGACTTGGACTACGCTTGAACCGGGCGATGTTATTGTTACCGGAACGCCTGGCGGCGTTGGGTTTAAACGCACCCCTCCGGTGTTTATGCAGGTCGGTGATGTCGTCGAAATCATCGTTGAAAACATTGGAACTTTAACTCATCGAATCGAGCGTGAGTTATGAGTTCGTCGCCGAGACCAACGGTGCGGCCCCTCCTGAGTCACATGGGTATCCATGTTCAAGATTTACCACGGATGGAAGATTTCTATACCAAAGTGATGGGACTGGTGGTAACTGATCGGGGAAAAGCATTTAAATTTCCGATCGATCTTGTCTTTTTGAGTAGTCGACCCGATGCTCATCATCAGCTTGTGCTCGCAACTGGACGACCGAAGGATGCAGACTACAGTGTTATTAATCAGATGTCGTTTGAGGTTGCATCTCTCGACGAACTACGAGAGATGAGTCGGCGTGTTCAGGAGGCAGGTGTCACCGATTTCATTGGGATTAATCATGGCAATGCCTGGTCGATCTATTTTCGTGATCCTGAAGGTAACAGGATTGAGGTTTATCTTGACTCTCCTTGGCATGTGCCACAACCACATGGTGACGATCTAGATTTAGACATGTCTGACGAAGAAGTTTTAAGGAAGACTCTCGATGCCATTAAAGACGATCCTGGTTTTATGCCCCGAGAAGAATTCGAGGCCGAACTTAAGCGAAAAATGGGCCCAAGTGACGTAACTGCCTAGCATGAAGATTGCCATTCTTGGTGTGGGAGGAGTTGGTAGTTATTACGGTGGTCGGCTCAGTGCGACCGGCGTGGATGTTTCCTTCATTGCACGTGAGAAAACAGTCGAAGCTCTTCGGACGCAAGGTTTGTTAATCGAAAGTGCACTTGGTAATGCTCATTTACACGAACTCCGAGTGACGAGTCATCCTCAAGATATTGGTCCGGTCGACGTAGTCCTCTTATGTGTTAAGGCCTATGATTTAGAAGATGTAGGTTCTTTATTGGGTCCTCTCATGGACGAGAACACGGGAGTGGTCTGCACGCAAAATGGTGTCGATGCGATCGATAGATTAACTTCACGTTTGGAACGAGGGTGTGCCCTCGGCGCAGTCGTCTACGGTAACACGTTACTTGTGACCCCTGGACATGTTCGGCATCTTGGTACTCTGGCACGGTTAAGAGTGGGTGGTCGAACTGAACGGGCTCAAGAAATAGCGTCGCAGCTAGTAACTGCTTGCAAAGCATGCAGCATTGATGCGGAGACTACGACCCAGATAGACGTGGAACTTTGGAGTAAGTTTGTCCTGTTTTCTGTCATGAGTGCTGCCTGTTGTCTTTCAAATCTCCCGACTGGTTCATTACGTGACGATCCTGCGGGTCGGGCAATGCTTGAGCGGGGTATGCGCGAGACCGTTGCTGTCGCGAATGCCTCTGATGTGCATTTAGAGTCTGATGTTGTCGAGCGTTCACTCATGATTGTGGACGAAATGGCGGCAGAATCGATTCCCTCGATGTTAGTGGATCTGCGGAGCGGTAGGCGATTGGAGATTGAACATTTGAGTGGGACCGTTGTTCGTTTGGGACATCAACTGGATATAGACGTTCCGTTTCACGAAACTGCCTATGCAGCATTAAAGCATTACGCGAATGGGCGAACAATGACGGCCGCGACCGTGATTGATGACCTGCCTCCTGGAAGAAAAGCTTAGATGACAAGTCCAGAGCCAAAGGCCTATCTTTCATCATTACCTCTATACGTACCTGGGGCGACCAAGGGTGTGGGAGACGATCCAGTTGTCAAGTTGTCATCCAACGAATCTGCTCTTGGACCGAGTCCCAATGCGATCAAGGCGTACCAAGAGTACGGTAGTTCCTTGCAGCGTTATCCGGATACTAGCTGTAATTTTCTTCGGGATGCATTAGCTGAACATCATAAGTTGCATCCCTCACGGATTCTCTGTGGCAACGGTTCCGATCAAATCGTGGACAGCTTGACAAGGCTTTTCGCTGGAGATGGTGACGAGGTCGTGTTTTGTGAGTACGGCTTCCTTCGTTTTAAGTTGGGTGCCATCGCCTGCGGGGCAACACCTGTAGTAGCACCTGAGGTAAATTGCACGGCATCGGTCGATGCCGTGATTGCTGCAGTCACGGAACGGACGAAGGTGGTGTTGCTAGCGAATCCAAACAATCCTACTGGAACCTACATTTCGAAAACGGAACTAGCTCGCTTATGTGCCGCTCTTCCCTCTGGAGTTCTACTGGTGCTCGACTCCGCCTATGCGGAGTTCGTTTTTGCTGACAATTATTCTGCTGGGATCGAGTTCGTCGAGGATGCTGGCAATGTCGTCATGACACGTACTTTCTCCAAGGCTTACGGCCTCGCTGGTCTCAGGTTAGGCTGGGCGTACGGGCCAAAAAAGATTATTGAGGTGTTTAATCGTGCGCGGTTGCCGTTTCCTGTTAGTGGTGCCGCTCAGGCTGCCGGCGTTGCTGCTCTGCATGACGAGGCGTATCTTCAAGAGGTGATCACACATAATACCCGTGCACTGCACTGGGTAGCCAATCGCACTAGCAAGCTTGGTGTCCCACCACTTCCCAGTGTGACTAATTTCAACACCTGTAAGGTGGGGGAGTCTGGATCGTCTTTGGCTCTGGCAGCGCTGGAGTTTCTGGCGGGTCGTAACATCCTCGTGCGACCGCTGGAGCCGTATGGCCTTGATAATTATCTTCGCGTGACCGTGGGGTTGGATCGTGAGAACGAAAAGTTCATCGATGCACTTGGCACATTCTTAAATGCAGAGGCTGCCCGTGGGTGAAAGCTGTCTGCTTCAGTCAATAGATTCCTAACAACAAATCGTTGATTTGCAGTGGTTGTAGATAAGAAGACTCAGGTGTTAATCGTCGGTGCTGGGCCTACCGGATTGGCTGCGGCTAATCTCTTGGGCTTTGCGAACGTTAACACTGTCGTGCTTGAAAAAAACCAAGGAACTTCTGACATTCCAAAAGGTATTTACATTGATGATGAGTTTTTTCGGACGCTTGACATGGTTGGTTTGGCCGATGAACTTGCTGAGCATTGTGTATCAGCTGCAGGGGTCAGTTATTTTTCACGTTTTGGTTTTTGTGTGGCCCGCGTTAAAGGATTGATTACACCGAATGGTTACGGTAATCGTTCCGCTATCTGGCAACCTGAGCTTGAGAAGATCATGTTGCGTGGTGTTAAACGGTTTGCCTCTACTTCTGTGTATTTCGAACAGACACTAATCAGTTTAGACCAAGACGGATCAACCGTTGTTGCCGAGGTTATCGATGTTCACGGTGTGCGGCAGAAGATCCATGCAGACTTTGTGCTTGGCTGCGATGGAGGGAAGAGTACTGTTCGCAAAGAACTTGGGATTGAGATGGATGGCCGGTCATATGAGCAACCATGGGTTGTTGTAGATTTACTTAATGACAGCGATCACAGTCCGTTCTCAAAATACTTCGTCAACCCAAGACGGCCGACGGACAGTATCCCAGCACCCTTTCATGGGCGAAGATTTGAGTTCATGCTGCTACCCGGTGAAGATCCTGACGAGATGCTGGAAGATCGGTCGTTGCGGAGTTTATTTGCACCGTTTCGAGATTTCGATCAAGTAGAGATCTGTCGACGGGCAGTCTACACATTTCACTCGCTATTTGTGAAAAAGATGCAAGTCGATCGCGTGTTTCTTCTTGGCGACGCTGCCCATTTGATGCCCCCGTTTGGTGCATCCGGCATGAATTCAGGGCATCGCGATGCGTCGAATTTATGCTGGAAGTTGGTTGCCGTGCTGAGGGGAGTGGCTTCTTTGCGTCTTCTTTCATCTTACGAATTGGAGCGCCGGAACCATACGGAGGCTACGATTGATATTTCAGTCCTGCTTGGACGCATAGTTAATAGCCGTTCAGTGGTGTTAGCGTTTTTTCGAGATCTGGTGTTTTGGTTTCTCTCGCGCGTTCCACCATTCGCTGGTTACATCACTGAAATGCGGTACATTCCGCGTGCTGTGATTCAAGAGGGTTTCGTTCTGCGAGATGAAGCCCGTCCTACGAAAACTTGGGTTGGGCGAATGCTTCCGCAACCTGAAGTATCGACAGCGAATGGAACAACGACCTTACTCGATGTTCAGTTGGGTAAAGGATTTGCGCTACTCGCAATCAACTGTCCAACGTTCGACCTTAAGGCCGCGCTGTGCCATCGACTCTGGCAGGCTTTGTCTGTACAGGGAATGCATGTTGTAAGTACTGAGATGCAACCACCGTTGTCCGATTCTTGCCTGGTTCCAATAGATAATCGATTCGACGAGATCATGAGACTGCATCACGGGGAAGTGTTATTGGTCCGCCCCGACCGGTACATCGTCGGTTCAGTACGACCAGCAGAATTGGAAACACTCGCGTTGAACGTTGAGCGGTTACTTGGCGTGTGAAGCCTGCTGTTCTGGCGTCGATCCTGACGGTCTGTCCTGAATTATTCCTATTTAACAACGACGGTGAGTGGAAATTACAGCTCTCTGATTCCGTGGCTACGGACGAGAAAGTAGCAGGCCACGACCACTAAGAGTGTGCCGTTGACGGTTAGCACGAATGTGGCTGAGGTCTGGTTAGCAAGAGTTCCACCCATGAGGTCACCGAGCGGCATTCCGCCTCGAAATGCTAGCATGAAGATGCTCATAACGCGGCCTCGTAACTCATTTGGTACTGCAAGCTGGACGAGTGATGTAACTAGTGAAAACACTATAATAAGGGTGGCTCCACTCAGTAATAGCAGCAGTTCGCTTAGTAACATGACCCGTGAGAATGAGAATGCGATGATGATGGCGCCGAAGGCAACTTGCACGCACAACAAGGTTAGCCCCATGCGCTTAAACTTCCCAAGCCAGGCCACGATCAACGCTCCGATCACAGCACCCGTGCCTGAAAACGCTAACATCTGGCTGTACTGCTCGACTCCTTCCTGGAAAACACTATCGACGACAACTGGTAGTAGCGTCAGTAATGGGAGACCGAGGAAGGTCGTCATAAACGCAAGGATAGTGAGTGTCAGTAAGGCACCTTCGTGTTTGACGTAGGACAGGCCTCCACGTAACTCTTCCATCATTGGTCGTTGGTTGGTGGGTGGTACGTGTTTCACCCGTAGTGACATGAGTGCGATGATGACGACAAAAAATGATAAGCCATTCAGTCCAAAACACGCCGCAGTACCTAAAGCGGCTAAAGTGATGCCTGCAATCAACGGACCAAAGACACGAGCGAGATTAAACTGAATGGAGTTCAGCGCGATCGCATTCGGCAGTGTTTGTTTTGGGACAAGTGTAGGGAGAAGAGACTGGTAAGCGGGACCGCCGAATGCCTGACCGCATCCTGATACGAATGATAATAAGAGAATGTGCCAAACTTGAACGATGTCGAAATAGACGAGGGCCGCCAATATAAATGCTGAAGTCATCTGGACGTACTGGGAACCTATAAGCAGATAACGTCGGTCTTTGCGGTCGGCTATTACACCACCGATTAATGTGAAGAGTAGGATTGGTAATTGCGCTAAAAAAGAGTCGAGACCAAGGAAGAATGCCGAACCCGTCATTGCAAGGACGAGCCAACGCTGTGCAACTTGTTGCATCCAACTACCAGTGGTGGAGGTAAAGGCGCCTAGCCACAAGACCCGAAAATCACGAAAAGTGAATGCAGCGCCTAAACGTCGCAACACACGGTACCCGAAAGATGTTGAAGTGCTATCGGTATCAGTCGGAGCGTTTGAGTGTAGTGGTTCGGCCACGCGCGCGAGAGTCCTTCACCGAGGAATGCGAATTCTTTGTAGGGTTAATTTCAAAAGATGACTTCGTACCAGCCTACATCTTAATGCCAACAGAGCATTGATGTTTGTTTGTCGTTTTTCGATAAAAGGCACCTGACTTGTTTTAAAGCAACCTCAAGTCTTGCACTTATTCGTCCGGGTATAGTATTCTTCTCAGAGGCGAAAAAAAAACGAATGTCAACCTTAACAAAAACGGATCTTGAAAAGCTGCTTAAGGAAAAGAGTTTTGGAAGTACTTTATTTTCTTATATTTACGATAAAGATCCATTCGATGTTTCTCTAGCTCCAACGGGAATTGCAAGGCTCGATACGGAACTTGGTGGAGGTCTTCCGAGGGGGCATCTTTCGGAGATTGTTGGGGATCATACGACTGGTCGGATGAGTGTAATGCATGCGGCATTTGCTGCAGCTACGAACCGTGGTGAGCTTGTTGCACTTATTGACACGTTCGACACTTTTGATCCGGAATCTGGTGCGGAGGCTGGTATCGATTTTTCACGCTTTCTCTGGATTCGAGGGGGCGCAGATAGCAATGAACCAATGTTGCACATCGTGAATCGCTCGATTAAGGCGTTGGAATGTCTTGTGCACGCTGGTGGGTTTGGAGTAGTTACTCTCGACTTGGTTGATTTGCCAGAACATGTATTTCGCCGAATTCCGTTCACAACATGGAGACGATTAACGCACGCGGTAAAAGATCAACCGACAGCATATTTATTAATAGGCGATCGATCAATTGCCAGAAGTGTTGCAGGGGTGACGATACGCTTGGAATCCAGAAAAGAGGCCGTTCGATGGTCGTGTGAATCAACGCACAGTGAATTGTTGCATGGTTTCGATATTGTTGTTCGCGTGATTGGTACACGTTTTCCTCAAGAGGGTCGGTGTTGTCAGCTGTTCGCGTCTATGCCTACCTATTCGCATATTTCTAATTTCTGACTTACATAAATCATGTTCGTGGGTGTGCATATGCTGCTGTCCAATGGCAAACAGCGGCTACCTAATACCAAGCAATACAACGATCTCGTTGAACTAGCTCGTGCATGCTCTCCACACTTTACAATTTTTAATCAAAAGACGGTTGTCCTGGATGCGAATGGGTTACGTGGTCTGTGGGGCGATTTTCGTGCAGTTGGAAATACCGTACGCCGCATGGCGATTCAACGAGACATTCATTGCCGAGTTGCGCTTGCAACAACGCGAACTGCTTCCGTGTTGTTGGCCTATGGTGGTTCTAAAGCTCTGACCGTAACCAATCCTGGCTGCGAAAAGGAGGCACTGGCTTTATTGCCATTAACGGTTTTAGAGAGTGTCTTTTCTGAAACCAAGACATCAGAATCGACTGAATCCTTGTTTTACTCATCGCGTAAACGTGAGGTGTTTCAGCATGCTGGAAGCGAAGTGTTTCGTGCTTTTCGACGCTGGGGACTTTCAACACTCGGAGATCTGACAGCGCTACCATGCGACGAGTTATTTGCGCGATTAGGAGTTGACGGTGAGGCTTGGCAGCGGTGTGCTCGTGGCGAAGATGTATGGCCACTTATGTCGGCGCCAGATGATTTGCAGTTCAAAGAAATCTATGACTTCGAATGGCCCATTGAAGGATTTAAGCCACTGGCCTTCGTCATTGGCCAAGTGCTTGAGCGATTAATGGAAAAACTTGCGCAGTGTAACGTTGCTGCGGCTGCGCTGACCGTGCAGTGCTGGTTGGTCACACGCGTTTATCACACACGGACGTTGCAGTTGCCTACCCCAATTCGTGATCCACAGGTTCTGCAAACGCTCTTATTGCTTGATCTGGAAACTCATCCACCTTCCGCAGGTATTGACCGAATCATCATAAGCGTGAATCCCGGTCCTGCACGTGCGGTTCAGTTTTCGTTACTCAGACGAGCCTTTCCGTCACCTGAGCAGTTGTCGACACTATTAGCACGCCTGACAACGTTGATGGGTAAAGGGAAATGCGGTGCGCCCATCTTGGTTGATTCACATCGTCCTGGTGCTTTCGATATGCAGACTTTTAATCCGAATAATGCCCGTATTCAATCGTCTGTGGCAATGAAGTTACCACTTGTTGGTCTCAGAAGGTTTCGTTGTCCAGTAGCAGCTCGTGTGATGACCGATTGTGGACGCCCGGTTCAAATTTCAGCAGGTAGTGGTATTGGCACTCGATCAATTGTTAGGTGTGCGGGTCCATGGCGTTCGTCTGGTCATTGGTGGATGTCGAGAGAATCTGCTTCGAAACACCAATCAGTAGATAGCTTTTGGAGTTATGACGAATGGGACGTGGCTTTAAGTAGTGGTGGAGTCTATCGGATTTATCGAGACCGCGCGCTCAAGGCTTGGTTTGTGTCAGGAATTATGGACTGATGTACTTGGAGTTACATACTGCTTCCGCTTTTTCGTTTCTTGACGGTGCGTCGACGCCCGAGGCTCTCGTCGAACGAGCTGCTGCACTAGGATATTCAGCCCTAGCATTACTCGATAGGGATGGCGTCTATGGGGTGCCGAGGTTTCATAAGGCTGCCATGACAGCCGGCATTCGGCCGATCATTGGGTGCGAACTTACGATTAGGACAGAGAGGATAAACGGTTCACAGGCGAACAAGAAACGTTCAACGCCACTGATACGGCGACTACCGGTACTAGTTGAGTCAAAGAAGGGATATCGTCATCTTTGCCAACTCGTGACTCGAATGAAGTTGCGATCGCCGAAGGGAAAAGGTTCGCTAACACTTGACGACTTTGAGGGTTCAACAGAGGGGCTCGTAGCACTAGCAGGTCAGTCAATATTTACCAGCTCTCAAACTGATGTAGATGAAATCTTCAATCGGCTCCTTGGACTCTTTGGAAGGAGTAACGTTTATGTTGAAGTGCAGCGTCATTTGTTGCGAGACGAAGAATCTCAGAACCGGTTCTTGATAGATTTGGCCTCAGCGTACCGTGTACCGGTAATAGCCACAAATGGCGTACGATTTGCGACAGTAGGCGATCGTCTACTCCATGATGTGCTGACTTGTGTACGGTACAAAACAACACTTAATCGTGCTGGGCGTCGACTTATGCGAAATTCTGAGCGATACCTCAAATCGCCGGATGCCATGGAACGATTATTCCGTGATCTACCTGGGGCGCTTCGTTCAACCGAGGAATTAGCAAGTCGTCTGCAGTACTCGATGAACGATCTCGAATATCGATTTCCTGTGTATCCCGTACCGGATGGCGACTGCATGGGTTCTTTTCTAAGAAAAGTGACGGAAATCGGTGCACGCGAACGATACCGACCGTACCATGAGCGCGCGCGTCAACAGATTGCACATGAACTAGCGTTAATCGAGAAGCTCGATTTAGCCGGCTATTTCCTCATCGTCTGGGATCTCGTTAATTTTTGTCGCCGACACGATATTTTGGTGCAGGGACGAGGATCTGCAGCGAACAGTGCCGTTTGTTACAGCTTGGGCATAACGGCAGTGGATCCAGTTGGTATGGATTTGCTCTTTGAACGATTTCTGTCAGAGGAGCGAAGGGAATGGCCAGATATCGATCTTGATTTGCCGAGTGGAGATCGGCGTGAGCAAGTCATTCAGTACGTCTATGAACGGTACGGACAAGTAGGCGCCGCCATGACAGCGAATGTCATTACGTACCGAGGACGGAACGCTATGCGCGAGGTTGGCAAGGTGTTGGGTATTGATGCGGATCGGATCAATCGCTTGTCGAAGACGGTGGGAAAGTTTGCACGGACTGATTCCCCAGGTGCGCTTACTAGCTATTTAAATGACGCAAAATCCGTCGATAAGGATTTACGTGTTCGTAAATGTGTCGAGTTATGGCAACAAATCCAGCATCTACCTCGACATCTCGGACAGCATTCCGGTGGTATGGTGCTCTGCCGAGGACGTCTCGATGAAGTAGTACCACTTGAGCCAGCGAGTATGCCAGGGCGTGTCGTAATTCAGTGGGATAAGGATGACTGTGCTGACATGGGCATCATTAAAGTTGATTTACTTGGTCTCGGCATGATGGCCGTGTTGCAGGATGCGATTGGAATGGTTAATAAGTCAGCGCTGAAAGATGAGGGGCAGGCAGTGATGCCCCGCAAGTGGCCAGTGTTAGATCTTGGACATCTTCCTCAGGATGATCCGGATGTTTATCAAATGCTACAGGAGGCCGACACCATTGGCGTGTTTCAGGTTGAATCAAGGGCACAGATGGCTACATTGCCTCGTCTACGACCAGCATGTTTCTACGATTTAGTGGTCGAAGTGGCATTGATTCGTCCTGGTCCGATCGTTGGAAAGATGGTGCATCCATACTTGAAACGTCGTTCGGGTCAAGCGCCGGTAGTTTATGCACATCCAGCATTTGAGCCGATTCTGAGGCGTACGTTGGGGGTTCCGTTGTTTCAGGAGCAGTTACTGCGAATGGCTATGGTAGCCGCCGGATTTTCAGGAGGAGAAGCTGAAGAGTTACGTCGCGCATTTGGATTCAAGCGTTCGGATCAGAAAATGGAACAAATTGAAAGTCGTTTACGTGTGGGGATGGCACGGCAGGGAATTACCGATGAGGCTGCCGATGAAATTGTAAGGTCGATTACTTCGTTCGCGATGTACGGGTTTCCAGAATCTCACGCGGCTAGCTTTGCGTTATTGGTCTACGCCAGTGCGTATTTGAAAGTGCATTTTCCAACGGTTTTTTATGTTGCTTTGTTAAACAATCAACCAATGGGTTTTTATCATCCGGCAACCTTAATTAGGGATGCACAGCGGCGAGGTATCAAATTTCAGGAGATCAACGTCCAACGTTCTGACTGGTTGTGCACGGTTGAAGAAGAAGGGGTTATCCGTCTTGGGTTAAGGTATGTGTTAGGGCTACGTGAATCTGTTGGCCAATTAATCCAGTCAGCACGTAATAGCCAAAAGAGGTTGCCTGGCTGTAATGCACGTTTCAATTCAATTGATGATTTGGTTGCGCGAACCAAGATTTGGCGAAACGAGCTGGTAGCTCTGGCCCAGATCGGGGCACTCAGTGAATTCGGGCACGATCGACGAGCTGCATTGTGGCAAGTGGAGCATGCGATTCGACCAGCAGGAGAACTCTTTCAAAAATCAGAAAGTGCAAATCAAGAAATAGACAACATAAGTCCGCTTTCGTCCATGACGCCGATGGAATGTGTTGTAGCCGATTATGTCGGTACAGGGCTAACATTAGGTCCACATCCGATGGCATTTCGGCGTGACGAATTAGTAAGGCGTGGTGTGACGTTTGCGCGCGATCTGCCAAAGGCTGGCCATGGTTGCAGTGTGCGTGTAGCTGGTGCAGTTGTCACACGACAGCGCCCTAGTACAGCCAAGGGATTTGTCTTTTTGACTTTAGAGGATGAAACAGGTCTTGCAAACATCATCATTCGACCAGATTTATTTTCATCAGAATGTGTTGTGATTACAAAGGAATCGTTCTTGATGGTAGAAGGAACACTACAGATTCAAGAAAGGGTTGTGTCGATCAAGGCAGAGCGAATACAGAGACTTGCAGGTGACTGGCCAGAGATCGCTTCCCATGATTTTCATTAATGCGTATCGTAAAGAGGCAACGATTATCGTAATATCCAAGTAACTGTGATGTTAAGGTTACGCGAGTACAGCATAATTGTAGGATGCGCTACATGAGAACGCACATTCACTTTATGAGCGCGCGACTGTCTCTTTGTGTTAAAAATTTTTAGTTGAAGAATTATTGTGAAGTCAAAGGTGCTATGGCAAAAACAAATATAAAACCAATATTTAAAAGACGACGGTCAAAGATTCACGGTTGGGGAGTGTTCGCCACTGCTCCCATTAACAAGAATAAACGAATCATTGACTATGACGGTGAGAAAATCACACACAAACAAAGTGCTGTTCGAGAGGATCGCTACCTTAGCCGTGGCCACATCTGGTGCTTCAAGATTAATAATTTTTGGGTTCGTGATGCTGCAGTCGGAGGTAACACCGCTAGGTTTATAAATCATAGTTGCAAGCCGAATTGCTACGTGCAAATCGTCGGACATACAATTTGGATTCGAGCAGCCCGTAATATTAAGCGTGGAGAAGAATTATCGTACGACTATTCTACGGATGGTGATAAAACGATGCCGTGTCGCTGTAAGCCAGGATGCACGACAAAACTGTGAAGCACTTTGTCTATCTCCACGGTTTCGCGTCGTCCGAAAAGTCGGCGAAGGCGAGGTGGCTTGCCGATCGGTTGCAGCCACACGACGTGACGTTGCACTGTCCAGATTTAAACGCCCCTGATTTTTCAACGCTTACCGTCTCTAGGATGATTGATAGAGTTGGCCGCTCTATACAGGCTCTGCCGGCTGGTCCTGTGAGTCTTATTGGGTCTAGTCTGGGTGCTTTTGTAGCGTTACACTTGGCCGCAACTGACTCTCAAGGTGGTTTAAAGTCGGCCCGTCAAGACCTTGACAGTTCTCGAATTGAACGCTTGGTGCTATTGGCGCCGGCATTCGATTTTGGCAAGAATCAAATGCCTAGTCTTGATGCGGGCGAATTTGATCGTTGGCAACAGAGTGGTCATCTTCAAGTGTTTCATCACGCCTTCGGTGAAATGAGACCCGTGCATTACGAACTTTATAGTGATGCGGGTCGGTATGATTCCTTTGCGGTCCAGGTTAATAAGCCGATCATGATTTTTCACGGAAAACACGATGATGTCGTCGATCCCAAGGTTGTCGCACGTTTTGCGACTGAGCGATCGAATGTACAAGTGCATTGGTTGGATGATGGACACCAGCTTTTGAATAGCTTGGAGTTTATTTGGTCTGAGTTGACTACCTTTTTGCACATAGAGTCTTAATCTTGCTTTCGACTATCAGTGTCGTCGTGCCGGTTTTACACGATACAGAACAACTTGAAGGACTTCTTTCTACAATTTCACTGGAGATGATCCATCAAGGCTCCATAGAAATTATTGTTGTCGATGGTGCAGATACCGATTCCTCGATTGAGGCTCTGAAAGGTGCCTGTCCTTGGGTATGCTGGACTAAGACACGTCCAGGACGTGCCCGTCAAATGAACCATGGCGCACGGTTGGCATCTGGTGACTGGTTACTGTTTTTGCATGCGGATTGCCGATTAAGCGTCGGTTGGGATACCGAAATCCTGAAGGCCAATGCGAACAGACAGTATGTTGGCGGCTGCTACCGGTTTAAACTCCAGACGACTGATTGGCGTGCTCGCCTGATTGAGTGGGGAGTGGCTAGGCGTGTGGCATGGCTAAATCTTCCATATGGTGATCAGGGTCTTTTTGCGCGTCGCGACGTATTTAACGCGATTCATGGTTATCGAAATCTTCCGCTTATGGAGGATGTAGACTTGGTCATTCAGCTAAGGCGTCGAGGTAGGTTATTTAAATCAAGGCTACCTATTCAGGTGTCATCTAGACGTTGGCAGAAAGACGGATGGTGTCGGCGTAGTGCTCAGAACGTTCTGTTGTTGTTTGGATTTTTCTTGGGAATAGATGCTGAGTGGCTAGCGCGTGTGTATTACAAATCTGCGTCAGGCTCGCCCAGCTAATTGGAGCAATCTGATACTTTGTGAATGGTATGAGTACGCCCTTTCCAGTTAAATCGGCGTTACCAGAATCCTTGATTCAGCCACTCGATCAAGCGAATCAAAACCTTCTGTCTCACGTGCATCCGCCAGACTGGTCGAATCCTGTCGGGAATGGCCGATACGATCTATGTGTTCTCGGAGCTGGAACGGCCGGTTTAGTAAGTGCAGTCGCTGCAGCTAGTCTTGGGGCACGGGTGGCACTGATCGAAAAAAGTTTATTCGGTGGGGATTGCTTAAACGCAGGATGTGTACCGTCGAAGGCTCTTTTGCGCTCTGCGAAACTCATCGGGGAATTGCGAAATGCCAAGGCATTGGGCGTTGATACGGATGGGTCGACCGTCAACTTTGGTCGCATTATGGAACGCATGCGGCTCCGTCGTTCGGACCTAGGTCAACATGATTCTGTAAGTCGATTAGTTAATCTCGGAGTTGACGTGTTTCTGGGAGAAGCCGAATTTACGGGGCGTTCGACCGTCCAGGTTAAAAACCAAAGTTTGCACTTCAGGCGTGCCATCATAGCCACAGGCAGTCGGCCAAGGATTCCTGAAATTCCAGGCCTCACCGAGACCCGATACTTAACAAATAAGAATCTATTCTGGTTGACCGATCTTCCGCGCCGCCTCCTTGTCCTCGGAGCCGGACCAGTGGGTTGCGAGATGGCTCAAGCGTTTGCACGATTTGGAAGTCATGTCACTGTTCTAGATCTGGCGGAACAAGTACTGCCTCGTGAGGATCGTGATGCGGCGGCACTTATTCAGCGCCAGCTTAGTGCAGATGGTGTGCAATTTAAACTTAACGCGGCAATACAGAAAGTCGTGCATCACGGCGCTGAGATACAGGTTCACTTCCAGCAATCTGGCATATCCAAAGAAGCGTGCGGCGATCAATTTTTAATTGCGGGTGGCAGGGAACCGAACATTGAGAGTCTTAATCTCAAGGTTGCAGGCGTTGTTCATGGAGAGTCAGGAGTTGTGGTTAACGACCAGTTGCGGACAACGAATCGACGCATTTACGCAGCTGGAGATGTTTGCTCGACATTTAGGTTTACACATGTTGCTGATGCCATGGCTCGCGTAGCAATTCAAAACGCTCTGTTCTATGGTCGAAAGAAAGTCAGTACGCTGGTAATTCCATGGTGCACTTATACTGATCCCGAGATCGCCCATGTGGGTCTTAATAGTGAAGAGGCAAGTGCGCGTGGTCACCGGGTAGAATCTCTAACGGTGCCTCTTGCCGAAGTGGATCGAGCAGTTCTGGACGAGATGACGGATGGTTTTGTGCGTGTACATCACGAATGCGGTCGATTATTGGGTTGTACGATTGTAGCAACACACGCGAATGAGATGATTGGCGAAGCTACGTATGCGATCAGTCAACACGGCACGCTGTCAGATATTTCAAATACCATCCATCCATATCCAACGCAGATTGAAGCCCTAAGGAAAGCAGGCGATGCCTATCGGCGAAGTTTGATTACCCCGAGGTTGAAGCGGTGGTTGCGTCGTTATTTCGTGTGGAGTCGGCGTTGGTAATGACGAGTTCGGCGCTGGAAATGTGAAATGTGGGATCGTCAATGTTCGACAAGGGTGTAAAAGATTGGGTTACTTGTGTATCTTCAATAGACGATGACATCATACAATTAGATGATATGTCTGGATGGAGTGATAGGGTAACTGAAAGAAGAGAGGCTCCATGCTAGTACAACGACGGAACAGTATTCTTTCATCGGAAATTACCGACGAACGCACGTACCTCAATCGCCGGCAATTTATTCAAGGCACTTCGGGTGCGGCGCTTGGATTGGCGACAGGGGCATTCGCGCTTAGTTCTGCAACTAACCTACGAGCGGGTTCCCAGGAGACCATTCCTGACATTCAGACTAGTGCGTTCAGTACGAACGAGGAGCCGAACTCTTTTAGCGATATTACCAGTTACAATAATTTCTATGAATTTGGTCTCGACAAAGGTGATCCAGCTCGGCATGCGCATGAACTGACGGTTAAGCCATGGTCTGTCAAGGTTGAAGGCCATGTGAACAAAGCTGCTGAGTATGATCTTGAGGATCTGCTTAAAGGGATAACGTTTGAAGAGCGGATCTATCGACTGCGCTGTGTTGAGGCATGGTCGATGGTAGTTCCGTGGGTTGGGTTTCCTTTATCGACACTCATTAATCGATTTGAGCCTACTTCAAACGCAAAATTCATCGAGCTCACAACCGTCTATCGTCCAGAAGAAATGCCAGGTCAGCGCCGAGCGATTCTGAGCTGGCCTTATATTGAAGGACTACGAATGGACGAAGCGATGCATCCCTTGACCATCTTGGTAGTGGGTCTTTACGGAAAGACGCTGCTCAACCAAAACGGTGCGCCCCTCCGACTAATGGTGCCCTGGAAATACGGTTTCAAGAGTGTTAAATCAATCGTGAGAATGCGTTTTACGAATGAGCAACCGAGAACCGCATGGAATGTCGCCGCACCAAGTGAATACGGGTTTTACGCTAACGTGAATCCTACCGTTGACCATCCGCGTTGGAGTCAAGCACGCGAGCGGCGCATAGGCAAGTTCTTCAGGCAGGCGACCGAAATGTTTAATGGATACGGTGATGAGGTTGCGTCGCTCTATTCCGGAATGGACCTCAGAAGAAACTATTAGATTTGAAAGGCTGAGAATAGAGAACTGAAGAGTAACGTGAGGGTTGGGCACATCGAGTCACTCGTGTTTTTCCTTGGCCTTACGCCAGCGAGTGTATTGCTTTTTCGAACTTTCCTTGGAAATTTAGGTGCGAATCCCATTGAGGTCATTACGCACGACACCGGCATCTGGAGTCTACGTATCCTCCTAGTTACGTTGGCGTTGACTCCGATTCGACGGTTTACAGGTTGGAATGTCCTGTCACGTTTTAGACGGATGTTGGGACTGTTCGCCTTCTTCTACGCCAGTCTTCATTTCCTGACCTATATCGTTCTGGATCAATTCTTTGCGTTTGACTACATCATTGAGGACATCATCGAGCGACCTTATATTACAGTCGGTTTTCTTGGATTTGTGTTGCTGATCCCGCTTGCGGTGACCTCATCGCAAGCGATGATTCGCCGTCTTGGAGGACATCGCTGGAAGGTCTTGCACCGTTTGATCTACTTCTGTGCAACTGCGGGGGTCGTTCACTTTTTGTGGCAAGCGAAAATAGACTTAAGGCGACCTCTTGTCTATGCGATCGTGCTGGCAGTGTTATTGATGGCCAGGCTGGTTTTCAACTATTGGCGCCCCGTGTCGGTGACGTCGTTAAGAGACCAATCGTAAGCAAGAAATCTTATACGCGTATTCGGAACTCGGGCAATTGCTTGGGCTGCTGGCGGACCGTATCTCGCAATTAGTCCAAGAATGGCTCGATCGCGGTATGAGCCGTTAGCTGTAACGCTGTGGGCGTATTCAGTTGTAAAATCTTCTCCATACCAATTCAAAATTGCTGTAACACGCAGTGTCCTTTCTTCAATTTTCAACCATGCGGATTGGGTCAAGGCTTGTCGGGTCGAAGTTACAAGTTGTTCTATTAGTGTTTCCGATCGATACGGTTGTGAGCTTAGAGGTGGGCAACTCAGAGCGGCACAGTTGATTGCAAAATGTATGAGCGGTTGTTTAAAAGTAGGTCGCATAATTTCGTGCTCGATTTGGTCGAGCGTCACAATGCGTCCTGCCGCATGCCAAGGAATGACATCCCATACCCCTTCAATCTGTTTGATGCTATTGCGAGGATACCAACTCAGCCAACTACTTTTGATAGGGTAATGGTCGACGATCGCTTTGAGGGTGAAGAGATTGTACGCGTTGATCCAATAGGCAAGTTGTTGATGTTCAGACCACCGTTGGAAGTCTTTGGCTGATACGGCTGCTATAGATTCAATAATGGTAGCGAGTGACGTTCGAGCATTCACAAGCTTAACGTAATTTACTCGTTGATTAATCACATGAGCTGATAGTAGTTTCGCGTAAGCTTGGTAACTATGATCGAATGGTCCACTCGTTGGTGTTGCGGTGAAGGTGCTTGTCCCGATCGTTATACTAAGCATCCATATAACGATCGATGTCGAAACATGAAGGCGCACTGTTTGTAATATCCCTGGTGAATGACTTCTTCCTTAACGAGTGCTAATCCAATTTTTCATTGGACCCGCCTCTTTAATACAGATGGTGTAAGAACTGAAAAAATTTAGGTTGTTTTGAGAGTGCCTTTAGCCACCTCTGGTGTGCATTTCAAGGTGTGGTTCTTCTCGTAACCGTCCAAGTGGTATGAAGGTAGTGCGTCCGGGTGTGGCGACGCGAGCTTCGGCTCCACGGTCGTTCCGAACGGACCATTTGTTCTGAATGATTGATGCGATTTCATCTGGTGGCGTACCGTCTCTTAGATGCTGTCGTAGGTCGACCCCTTCTTGTGCATAAAGACAGAGGTACCAGAGACCATCAGCTGTAAGTCGACTTCGATCGCACAATTGGCAGAATGGCTGGGTAGTCGATGAGATAACTCCGAATATTGTCCCATCAGGGAGCTTGAAGCGATCAGCTGGCGCCGCAGTTTGTGCATGGATGGGAGTGATTGAGCCAAAATGGTCACTGATGGACGTCAGCATTTCCTTGCGAGACACAACTGAAGCACTTGACCACTGAGTCGCACCCCCGACATCCATGTACTCTATGAAACGAATTTCCACACCCAAACGTTTGGCATATTCAAGAAGTGCGACAAGTTCGTCATCATTCACACCTCGAATGACAACAGTGTCTAGCTTAATGTTTTGAAAGCCGGCATTGATCGCCGCTTCGATACCCGTTAGGACTGATTTGTGTACGTCAAATTTTGTAAGGTCAAAGAACCGCTTGGGTTGAAGTGTGTCCAAGCTTATCGTGACACGATGCAATCCCGCTGCTCGGAGGACGGAGGCTTGACTCGCCAATTTGACGGCGTTCGTTGTAAGGGCTAAATCGCGTAAGTTGCTGCGTGCCGCTAGTTGTTCAATCAGTGACGGCAAGTTCTCACGCAACAGTGGTTCGCCACCCGTTATGCGTAATCGATCTACGCCCAGAGACATAAACACATCAACAAGTCTGACTATCTCTTCGTAGCTGAGTATGTTCTCACGGGGAAGCCAGGTGTAGTGATCTTCAGGCATGCAGTAATTGCAGCGCAGATTACACCTGTCGGTGACCGAAATCCGTAAACTAGTCATCGGACGATTGAGTGTGTCAGTAACTCGCATGGCTCAGATAATTATGCCATGATTATTAAATTATGACTTGTATGGTTACCTAAATGCGCGAACGTCTAGTTTAAGGACATTTGATGATATCAAGCGTCCGCGGAACTCGAGACATTGTTCCTGGCCAGGTGGAGCGTTGGCAGTATGTCGAGATGACAGCGCGACGGGTCTGTGAACTATATGGGTACACTGAAATTCGAACGCCGATCATCGAGCGAGAGGAATTATTTACCAAGGGAACAGGTCAGACAACCGATATTGTTCAAAAAGAGATGTACTCGTTTACCGATAGGGGTGATGAGCGCGTCACGTTACGACCTGAAGCAACGCCAGGGGTGGTCCGTGCATTTGTAGAGCATGCGCTTGAACAAGCGCTGGTGCAGCCCAAGCTGTACAGTCTGGGACCGATGTTCCGATACGAGCGACCACAGAAAGGTCGCTACCGTCAATTTCACCAGCTTAATGTAGAAGTCTTCGGTGTGGCTGACCCTTCGATTGATGCTGAAGTTATGGAGATGGCGGCATCATTGATCCATGCTCTTGGGATTACGGGAAGTGACCTTGTGATTAATTCTGTGGGTTGCCCCAAGTGCCGACCGAAATTCAGTGCGGCCTTGGTGAAAGCGCTCGGCGATGATGTGGAGCGACTGTGTGGCGACTGTCAACGTCGTGCCAAGACGAACCCTCTCCGGATTTTTGATTGTAAGATTACTGCTGACCAGGCAATTATCGATGCGTTACCACACTCTGTTGATTATCTCTGTGTTGATTGTAGAAAACATTTTGAGGAAGTGCAGGGCTACTTAAATCGTTACGGGCAGGCTTTTGCCATCTCACATCGACTAGTGCGTGGGCTCGACTACTACACTCGAACAACGTTCGAATTAGTCCAAGCGTCGTTAGGAGCCCAAAATGCTTTACTGGGTGGTGGACGGTATGATGGGTTGGTTAAGCAACTGGGTGGTCCAGATCGGGCTGGAATTGGTTTTGCAGCTGGACTTGAAAGGCTTGTACTCGCCTTACCGGAAAACCGTGTGATGGCATCGGTTCCCGATGCGTTTGTGGCAAGTTTCGGTGAAGATGTGCGGGAAGAGGCGTTCATCGTCGCGAAAACGCTGCGCGATGCGGGTCTGCGTACTCTAATTGACTATGACCGGCGGAGTGCGAAGTCGCAAATGAAACGGGCCGACCGTGCTGGTGCTCGCTACGTGGTCATCGTAGGAGGAGACGAACTCGCGCGAGGTGAGGTTACTCTTAAAGATATGACAACAGGTGAACAAAGAGCGGTGGCTCGAGACTCACTTCTTGAACTCTTAAAAACTACCGAGCCTGGGCAATGATGTGTCGTAGCGTATGTGAGGCTTAACAATAGTTAATGACTGATTATCTTGGTGAACTTGTTCGAACCCATACATGTGGAGCTCTTCGTGAGTCCGATGTTGGTCATGACGCAGTGTTGCTGGGTTGGGTGGATAGGGTGCGCGATCTTGGCTCATTGATCTTTATTGATGTCAGAGACAGGTTTGGAACAACGCAGGTGGTCGTGAGAGAAGACGAGGCGCTCCGTCCGGTAGCAAAACGGCTGCGACCAGAATTTGTCGTTGCTGTGATTGGACCTGTGGAATTGAGGTCTGCGGATACCGTTAATAGCAAGATAGACACCGGTACGGTTGAGATCGCGGCGCGGAAGATCCTTGTATTAAACGAGTCTGATCGTCCCCCATTTCAGATAACCGAGAATGTTGCAGTTTCGGAGGATTTGCGTCTCCGGTATCGGTACCTTGATTTACGTGGTCACCGAATGCAACAGAACATCGTGTTGCGGCATCGCGTGACCATGAGTATCCGGCAATTCTTCGATCAGCATGAGTTTCTTGAAATTGAGACGCCTCTGTTGACGAAGTCAACGCCTGAGGGTGCACGGGATTATCTTGTTCCCAGTCGCGTACATCCTGGTGAGTTTTATGCATTACCTCAATCTCCTCAGATTTTTAAACAAATATTGATGATTGCAGGCATGGATCGGTACTACCAGATTGCTAGGTGTTTTCGTGACGAGGATCTGCGTGCAGATAGGCAACCAGAATTTACACAGATCGATGTAGAAATGTCATTCGCTACGCCAGAGATGGTCTTCGGCATCATTGAATCGTTGATGCAAGCGGTGTTTACGGCGGCAGGTCACAAACCTCTCGAAACACCGTTTCGGCGAATTCCTTATGCGGAGGCGATGACTCGATACGGAACAGACAAGCCTGATCTACGCTGTGAAATGCCCATTGAGGATATTTCTGAAGTTTTTTCGGATTCTTCATTCGGAATATTTC
Organism: uncultured Acidobacteriota bacterium; assembly: GCA_913052135.1. Taxonomy (GTDB): domain Bacteria; phylum Acidobacteriota; class Vicinamibacteria; order Vicinamibacterales; family UBA823; genus UBA8106. Next base: position 22,240 of record CAJXDY010000010.1, on the reverse strand, counting down.
GCGATGCGATTCGATCAGGCGATGTCGTTCGAGCTCTAACGGTGACTGGTGCTGGAGGGGCTTCAAGACGAGAACTCGATGATTTGGTAGCCCGCGCTGTTGCCTTGGGCGCGACGGGGCTTGTGTGGGCACGATTGGGAACTGGTGGGGAGGTTCAGAGTTCAATTTTGAAGGCTGCTGGTGAAGAGACGCTCCGTCGTGCGATAACGATGGGTAAGGTTGGAGAAGCTGACTTGCTGCTAATGGTGAGTGGCGATCCGATCAAAGCCTCAAAACTTCTTGGGCATCTGCGTCTAGAACTTGCGGCCAAGGCTAAACTGCTGGACCCGAGTAGATATGAATTTGCATGGGTGGTGAATTTTCCGCTTTTGGAATGGGATGATACAGATCAACGCTATGTGTCAATGCATCATCCGTTTACGGCTCCAGTTGATGAAGATGTAAAGAAGTTAGACGAACAGCCAGAAGCAGTTTGTGCGAAGTCGTACGATCTCGTAGTGAATGGGACTGAAATCGGTGGCGGAAGCACTCGAATTCACGATCAGACGTTACAACGGAAGATTTTTTCCTTATTGAATATTAGTGAAGAAGAGGCGAGTTTACGATTCGGATTTTTTCTCGATGCACTGAAGTTTGGTACGCCGCCGCATAGTGGTATCGCCCTGGGTTTGGACCGGTTGGTTGCCTTGTTGGCCCAAGAGAATTCAATTCGTGACGTAATTGCCTTTCCCAAGACGACGACGGCAGTTGACTTGATGAGCGATGCCCCATCCGATGTTGATGCGCGCCAGCTAAAAGAACTCTCCTTGCGAACCGAAGGTTGACCCATCTATTAGGGCGATCTAGAATCTTTTCATAATGTATTGATAGAGAAGGAGATAGCAGTATTTTTCTTTCATGAAACGGATTCAAGTTCCCTCGGAAGTGAACGAAATTCTGTTCGGCACTCTAGACGAAAATCTGAAGACCATTGAGGCGTTGTTCAAGGTTCGGATTTCGACCGATGGTCAGACTTTGGTAGTGGACGGAGATCCGACTAATGCTTCTCTGGTCGACTGGCTTATTTCGCAGATCCACCTTATGCAGACCAAGGGTCACAAGTTTGCAAAGGATGATGTGAAACAATCCGCACAGCTCATTATCCAAGAAGGTGCCATTGATCTAACAGAGTACTTCTTAAAAGGATCGGTTCGGCTGTCTGGGAAACGTCAAATTATTCCGAAAAGCGTAACGCAGCGTCGCTATCTGAAGGCTATCGAGCAGTTCGATATCGTTTTTGGGGTTGGACCAGCTGGCACAGGAAAGACATACCTGGCCATGGCCGAAGCGGTATCGTTCCTAATGGAAAAAAAAGTTAATCGAATAATTCTGGCTCGCCCGGCAGTCGAAGCTGGCGAAAAACTCGGGTTTTTACCTGGCGACCTCCAAGAGAAAGTTAATCCTTATCTACGTCCACTATATGACGCCCTTTATGACATGCTCGATGGTGACCGGATCGAACGACTCCTGGATCGTGGCGTCATTGAAATTGCGCCCCTTGCTTTCATGCGAGGACGGACGTTGAATGATGCATTCGTAATTCTTGACGAGGCGCAAAATACTACGTCAGAACAGATGAAGATGTTTCTCACTCGCTTAGGCCTGGGTTCCAAAGCTGTTATTACCGGAGATATAACCCAAGTCGATTTACCCGCTGGACGTGTTTCAGGTTTAATTGAAGTTATGAATGTTGTAGACGAGATCAATGGCATCAGTTTTATTTATTTTAATGAGCGAGATGTGGTGCGACACACTCTGGTTCAGCAAATCGTAAGAGCCTACGAACAGCATTCTCTGACATCAGAAACTACGACCCCTGTCCAATCCACTCCTCCTAATGCGGAAGACCCGCATTGAACTTCGAGTGTGATGAAGGTTTTAAAATGAGGACACTTACAGTTTATTCATGGATATGATGTGAAGCGTTCAGCAACTCGCCTCTGCGTCGAGGTCACTGATCACTCGGGCCGTCGAGTGCAACGGTCGGGTCTAGAGCAGTGGCTACAACTGGTCGCACCACCATCTGCATCGGGTTCTATTACGGTGGCTCTCGTAAGTGACGCTCGTATGCGGGCGCTTAATCGACGATTTCGGGGAGTTGATCGTGTGACTGATGTCCTGTCCTTTCCTTGGAATGAACGGGATCCTAGACGAGCAACAAACACTTTAGAAACCGGTTCTTCTCATCTCGGCGACATAGCGATTGCAACGGGTCGAGCGAGTCGTCAGGCTCGTGAGGCTGGTCATGCGAAGCGGGTTGAGTTACGAATTCTTGTTTTGCACGGCCTGTTACACCTCCTTGGTTATAACCACGAACATGATGCCGGACTTATGGTGCGACTAGAGAAGCAGTGCCGACTGCGTGGCGGACTACCGGTGAGTTTAATTGAGCGAGCAGGACAACGAGCGCAATGAGATCAGGGATTATCTCTTTGGTTGGCCGACCGAATGCAGGGAAATCCACCCTGCTGAATCGTATCGTTGGGCGTAAGGTCGCCATCGTTTCGGATAAGCCTCAAACAACGCGAAATCGAATTTTGGCTGTCAAGTCCTATCCTCAAGGTCAAGTGGTATTCATGGACACTCCAGGAATTCATCGTCCACTTCATCGAATGAACGTTCGCATGGTTGAAATGGCGCTCGACTCGATGTCTCAAGTGGATGCGCTCGGTGTTGTAATAGACGCCACGAAATCGATAGGGGCTGGCGATCGATTTTTGGTTCGCTTATTGGAACAAGTGCGCATACCTGTGGTGCTGGTTCTAAATAAGATTGATCGGGTGGCAAAGAGCACGTTGCTGCCGAAGATGGACTGGTATCGGAAGCAGCATGACTTCACAGCCCTTGTTCCCATATCCGCTCTTGATGGTGAAGGCGTGGATGACCTTGAACGCCTAATCCTGTCCCAATTGCCAGAGGGTGAGGCCTTGTACCCTAACGACTCTGTACTCGATCAGCCCGAACGATTTTTCGTGACCGAAATTGTACGCGAGAAACTGTTACAGCACACGCGAGCAGAGATTCCATTCTCGAGTGCGGTGGTGATGGATCGCTTTGAAGAGATCAATGAAAAGGGACTGATGCGCTTATATTGTTCAATTTTGGTCGAGTATTCATCTCAGAAGCCTATCGTCATAGGCCGAGGTGGAACGATGATTAAGCGGATAGGTGAAGAGGCGAGAGTTGAACTCGAGCGTTTTTTTGACGCGAGAGTGTATTTAGATCTACACGTGAAGGTTCGAGCAAACTGGAGGGAGAACAACCAGGTGCTTGATGACCTTGGCATGAAATCTTGAATTAGTGTCAGGTAACACCGTGTATTGAATGGGTTTGCCTAGTTTGAAGACTACTCGATGTGGTATCGTTATGTATCGAAACTTGATCATGAAAGACGACATTCCTCCTTTGCAACAGATCGACGTTGCGAGATTAGAACATGCCGGCCCAGCGACGAATCGACCTCGTCCTCGAGTCAGTCAAGCGACTGCAGCGTATCGGTGCGACTGCTAACCTCCTGAATCTTCTTCAAAAGCAACGTCCTGCTGATCTCGCGCATATCTTTAGTGAGATCTCTGAAAAAGACCGTCATGACGCCTTTACCTTGCTCGTCGACCGCTACAGTCGCCTTGCGATGGAAGCTCTGAGTGAATTAGGGCCAGAAGAAGGTGCGTCACTAATTGCCGATCGTTCGGTGGAAGAGGCAGGACGACTGCTCGAAGAATTGCCGTCAGATGATGCGGCCGCACTGATTGATCATCTCCCTGACACCCTGTCTGCTGAGGTGCTCGATTATCTGCAACGTAAAGACGTGGGTGGCGTACAGGAGTTGCTTGAGTACGCCGAACAAACCGCCGGGCGTATCATGAACCCGAATGTGTTCGCGCTATCTGAGGATCTCACGGCTGGTGAAGCTATTGCCGAATTGCAAAAGAATCAAGATATCGAGATGGTGTTTTATCTTTATGCCGTCGACGCGCGTCGTCATCTCGTGGGAGTTGTATCATTGCGACGACTACTGCTTGTCTCACCTGAGACACCGCTTAAGAGGATCATGACGACCGACATGCTGAGTATGCGTGTTGATGCAGACCAAGAAGAAGTAGCTCAGGTTGTAGCGTCATACAACTTACTAGCTATCCCAGTCGTTAATGAAGAACACAAACTCGTGGGTGTCATTACAGTCGACGACGTCATAGACGTTATTAAGGACGAGGCTACTGAGGACATTAATCGTCTAGCTGGAGTTGCTGGTGATGAGCATGTCTTTACCCCGCCCGGAGAAGCGTTACGAAAGCGATTGCCATGGTTAGCTATCAATTTAGGGACAGCGGTGTTAGCTGCGGGCGTTGTATCTTTGTTTCAGGATACGATCAAAGAGGTGGTTGCGCTGGCGGTATTTATGCCAGTCGTGGCAGGCATGGGTGGTAATGCAGCAACCCAGACTCTTACGGTAACTGTGCGAGGTATTGCGCTAGGTGAATTGACTTGGGGTAATTCGAGGAAGGCCCTTATCAAGGAAGTCTTGGTAGGCCTTGGCAACGGTCTAATTCTTGGTTTTGTTGCAGCCGGTGTGGCATGGGCTATGGCAGGAGACCCGGTTTTGGGCCTCATCTTGGGTTTGGCAATGGTCTTGAATATGGTTGTCGCGGCAACTGCCGGTACATTAATTCCGATTGTGTTACGGGCGTTAAAGGTGGATCCAGCGCTCGCATCCTCAGTGTTTATCACTACTTTGACTGATATTTTTGGATTTCTCGTATTCTTGGGGCTTGGCGCTGCCTTCCTTGACTACTTACGTAAAGCTGTTTGATTCCTAGGCAGTTTGGGAAATAACTTCGACTAAGATCACCGCAGAGTTGAGGCCTTGCCTGCTAGAATAGCTAGAATTTGATGTTGGGCTCGGCACCCGAAATCGAGCGCTAATTACGACAAACACGGCGATGGCGTTGTATAGCACTGAAGCGCTTATTCTGCGTACGTATCGACTGGGAGAAGCCGATCGAATTGTCGTGTTTCTCACCAGTGATCGAGGGAAGAAGCGTGGGGTGGCGAAGGGTGCTCGCCGAACAAAATCTCGGTTCCTTGGGGCTCTTGAGCCGTTGACGCAGGTGCAAGTTGTGTACTATGAGCGTGAGAATCGAGACTTGGTTAGCTTGAATGATATTGAAACTGTGTGGTCGCTGCTGGCCACTCGGCAGCCAGATTCGTTACTCTATGTTAGTTATTTTGCTGAGTTGATAGATGCATGGGCGCTCGAAGCAAATCCAGACCAACGATTGTATCGACTTGGTGCGTCAGTCCTTGAGGCGATGGTCATTGGCGCGCCGATCAATCAACTGGCACGCTACTTTGAGTACTGGTTGTTGCGATTGCAAGGAGTTTATCCTTCACTAATAATTTGTCAGACCTGTTCGACTGATCTTGCTATGTCTGGTGCACGCGTTTTGGAAAGCGATGGTGTATTTGTTTGTCAAAATTGCGGTCCGGTTGGTCGGGGGGCCGTTTTGTCATCCGGCGCGGTTGTTTTCCTTCGCGCGCTCGCGAAAGTTCGACCACAAGATTTGGCAAAGGTGTCATTGACGTTACGTGCGAATAAGGAACTTGAGGTGGCTCATCGTATGTTGATTACCACCCATCTTGAGAAGGAATTACGTTCGAATCGTGTCCTTCAGGAACTAAATCCTTCATAGATAACGATAGTGCTATTGTGACATTTCAAGATCTCATAGCAACGCTTTCTCGATATTGGGCGACACGTGGTTGCCTAATTCACCAACCACTCGATTTGGAAATAGGGGCGGGAACGATGCATCCGGAAACATTTCTCAGGGTGCTTGGACCAGTGCCTTGGAGGGTAGCGTATGTGCAGCCGTCGCGTCGACCGGCTGATGGACGCTTTGGTGAGAATCCGAATCGATTGTTTAAACATCATCAATTCCAAGTGGTCCTGAAGCCTGCTCCTGATAAGGCTCAGGATCTGTATTTGGAAAGCTTAGAGGCGTGTGGCATTGAGCCTGGCGCACACGATATACGTTTCGAAGAAGATAATTGGGAGGCGCCGACTCTAGGTGCTTGGGGAGTTGGTTGGCAGGTCATGCTCGACGGACTTGAAATTACCCAGTTCACTTATTTTCAGCAGGCAGGTGGGCAAGAGTTATCTCCAATAACAGCTGAACTGACTTATGGGATCGAACGTATTGCCATGCATCTACAACATGTTGATAACGTATTCGATCTTGAGTGGGCTCCAGGGGTGAAATACGGAGCTGTCAGACAGCAGGAAGAAGTCGAGCAATCACGCTATGCATTTGGCCACGTCAAAATGCCGCCTGATAAATTTTCCAGTTTCCATCGTGACTTATTCGACCGTTATTATGAGTTTGCTCAGACTTTGCTTGAATCAAGACTTGTTTTCCCTGCGCTTGATTACTGCCTCAAATGTTCGCATGTTTTCAACTTACTTGATGCGAGTGGTGGTATAGGTGTGACTGAACGGACAGCTTACGTTTTGCGCGTGAGGCGTTTAGCTGTCGCAATTGCGAAAGCGTACGTGGGAGTTGACGAGTCTGTCGAATCCAAAAATGACTAAAGAGTTATTACTCGAGATTGGATGCGAAGAATTACCGGCAAACTGGTTGCCTTCGCTGACCTTGCAACTGTCCACCAGATTAAGAGATCGATTGCAAGAGATGCGTCTGGAGCCGCGGGAACTTCCTCTGGTTTTCAGTACGCCACGGCGCTTAGTAGCAACAATCCCTGATCTGGAGACTAGCCAACATGAGTTTGAAGAGAGCTTGACCGGTCCTCCGGTGTCAGCTGGCTACGACTCCGATGGAACACCAACCAGTGCTGCGATTGGTTTTGCACGGAAACATGGTGTGGATGTGTCTGATTTGTCCGAAGTGGAAACTTCGAAGGGACGTTATTTAGCGTTCCAAAAGCGTCATATTCAACGTTCTGCCTTGGAAGTCCTTCCCACTGTGTTGGCCGCTACTCTCCGGGATTTGACATTTCCAAAGCAGATGCGTTGGGATGCGTGGCTCGACGATGGCCGAGGCGAGTTTTTGTTTGGGCGACCGATTCGCTGGGTGGTCTTTCTTCTTGGCGGAGAGGTTATACCGTTCATTATTAAGAGAGCCAGTGCTGCAGAATGTGCGGATGTGAAAGAGGTTAAAGCTTCCAATGTAACCTATGGTCATCGGTTTATTGGTAAGGTGCAACCTAGACCAGAAATAACTGTCGGATCATTCGCGGAGTATCGCGCACAGCTAGGTAAGTGTGGGGTGATCCTGAGTCGGGTGGAACGAAGCGAGATCATTGAGAAAGGTCTCGTTGAACAAGCCTCGGCGCATGGTGGAACTATTGACTCGGAAGCAGCAGCGCAATCTGACTTACTCGAAGAGGTTCCTGATCTTGTTGAGTGGCCGAACGTGATTTCAGGCTCATTTTCTGAAGAATTTCTAACATTGCCTTCTGAGGTTCTCAAGACAACCATGATTCACCACCAACATTTCGTGCCAGTCGTAGGTAAGGATCACGAGCTCAAATCGACGTTCTTGGCGGTGACAAACACGTCTAGTGCCAATTCTGTTCGGGTGGCAAATAACGCTTCGAGGGTGCTGGCGGCACGACTGCGTGACGCAAGATTTTTTTGGGATGCAGATCGCCAGGTCAAGTTAGAGACACGCCTTGATCGTCTGGATACCTTGCTGTTTCATAAGAAACTTGGTAGTTACAAAGATAAAACCGTTCGCATGGAGCAATTGTCTGTCTGGATAGCGGAAGAGGTTCTACAGAAACCGAACATAGCAAAGGACGTCGCCACAGCAGCTAGATTATCTAAAACAGATTTAACGACTGAAATGGTTGGTGAGTTTCCTGAACTACAAGGTGTAATGGGAGGGATTTACGCAAGGGAAGAAGGCCAGTCTGAACAAACTTGGCGAACGATTTATCATCATTATTTACCGGTCGGATCTGAGGGAGGAGCGCGGCCTACACGTGCTGAGCTTGGATCAGCTGGACTTGTTTGGGTGGCTGTAGCTCTAGCTGACAAGTTAGACACAATAGTTGGAATGTTTAGTGCAGGGGAGCGCCCAACTGGGTCACGCGATCCATTTGGATTGCGCAGGCAGGCTCATGGATTGTTTAAGATTTTAATCGATTTACCTGATCTGGCAGATGTGACTGTCAGACCCTCCATTTCTGAGTTGATTGTTGCAGCCCATGAGCTATTTACCGCTGCAGGACATTCGAAGGAATTACCCGAGGCGATGCAGGATTTCCTGATCGAGCGTTTACAGCACGTGCTCCAACAGCGCGGCTATGACATAAGGAACGTCAGGGCTGTCACGAAGTCCTTAAGCTTAAATGTTAAGCCTCTTGATGCATTGCGAAAGCTTGAGGTTTTGCCGGAATTCACTGAGTCAACTGATTTTCAGCAGTTGGCAGTCGCATTTAAGCGGGTCCGAAACATCGCGTGTGAATTACCAGACGCGGAATTCGAACTTGCGGAACGTGACGATCCCGATTTACGCAACTTGCTGAACGAGGATGCTGAGCTCCATTTGCTTCAAGAGCTGGAGCAGCGTGGACCTATCATCAGCAATGTGATCACGGTTGGCAAAGATTACAGGACAGGATTTGCGGAAGCTGCACGATTTGGTCCTGTTGTCGACCAGTTTTTTTCAGAAGTCTTTGTAATGGTGGAAGATGTAGCACTACGACGTGCACGCCTTCGCCTTGTGAAACGTCTCGAGCGGTTAATTCTGAAGCTAGCTGATATTTCTGAAGTCGTACCTGGAGACGACACCTAGTCCGCTGAATATTGCTAGCTTTTTAATGTTTTAGCCATCGGTTATTTAATAGCAGGATTGCACTGACATGAGTAAACGGGCAAAAAAGCAGATAAATCGATCGCGTGTCACGAAGCTACGTACAAAGAATCGATCCAGTTCTCAAAGGCGTGTAGCAAAGAGGGCTTCCTCAAAATCGTCGATTCGTAAGAAGACTCCACGTCTTGGTAAAACAATTTATTTTTTTGGTGACGGCAAGGCTGAGGGTGACCGCACGTTGCGGGATTTGCTAGGTGGCAAGGGAGTCGGCTTGGCAGAGATGACCAAAGCTGGACTACCAGTCCCTCCAGGCTTCACCATTTCAACAAAAGTGTGCACACACTACTACGTAGAGGGCAGTAAGAGTTTGGTTGCCATTGATTCTGAGATGAACAAACACTTGAAGCATCTTGAGAAAGCCTCTGGGATGGAGTTTGGATCTTCTGAAAACCCATTACTCGTTTCGGTGCGGTCTGGTTCCAAGTTCTCGATGCCGGGAATGATGGATACCATTTTAAATCTTGGCCTCAACGATGCTTCGGTGGAAGGGTTGAAGGATCGTACGGGTAACGAACGTTTCGCAATCGACAGTTACCGGCGGTTTATTCAAATGTTTGGGAATGTCGTGATTGGTATTAACAAAGAAGCATTTGAACATGTTCTCGATGTAGTCAAGAAGAAATGCAACGTGAGGGCAGATAACGAACTTAATGCAAAAGCTCTACGTGACGTGGTGCGACGTTACAAGCAAATTATTCTGAAGGAGACGCATCAAGCATTTCCCCAAGATCCACACAGACAACTCCGTATGGCACGGAATGCGGTCTTCAGCTCATGGATGAATCTTCGGGCCATTGAGTATCGCCGTATTTATAACATCCCAGATGAAATTGGTACTGCTGTTAATGTGCAGATGATGGTGTTCGGTAATACTGGAAATCGGTCTGCGACCGGAGTCGGTTTTACACGCAATCCTGCCACGGGCGCAAATGAATTCTTCGGCGAATTTCTGGTGAATGCTCAAGGCGAAGATGTTGTTGCCGGAATCCGGACTCCGCAACCAATTGCGAAACTTGAGCGATTGATGCCAAAGGCCTACGCTCAATTGAAAAAAATTACCAAGCGACTTGAACGGCATTATCGTGACATACAGGATTTTGAGTTCACGATTCAGGACGAACAACTGTACATGCTTCAGACTCGCAGTGGTAAACGAACAGGCCATGCTGCGGTGGTGATCGCCACTGACCTAGTGGCTGAGAAACGAATTTCGCAAAAAGAGGCTGTTCAACTCGTAGATCCAGAATCCCTAACGCAATTACTTGCGCCGGTTTTTGAGCCACACTCTTGGAATTTACTTCCACTGCTGGCTAGGGGGCTTCCGGCATCACCAGGTGCGGCGTCTGGCCAAGTGGTATTTACGGCTGAGGATGCCGTAGCTTGGTCGCAATTGGGCAAGCCTGTACTGCTAGTACGTAAGGAGACCGTGCCTGACGACATTCACGGCATGCATGTTGCCCAGGGGGTTCTCACGGCAACAGGTGGAATGACTTCACACGCTGCGGTTGTCGGACGCCAAATGGGAAAACCGTCTGTCGTAGGGGCTGGAGATCTTGAGATTGATGAGACGAAACGACGGATAACCGTCGGCAATCAGACGCTGGGTGAAGGAGAGTTCATGTCGTTTGATGGTCTGACGGGTGCTATTAAGGTCGGCCAGGTACAAAGTCAACCAAGTGAGGTTTTGCAGGTTCTGTCTGGTGAGTTGTCACCGGCATCATCGGATATTTACCAGCGCCTTGAGCGTTTACTCAAATGGGCAGATCGGTACCGACGTCTCGGAGTCCGTGCGAACGCTGATCTACCGGATCAGGCGCATGTAGCCAAAGCTCTGGGTGCCGAAGGTATTGGTCTTTGCCGGACCGAACATATGTTTTTCGGGAAAGGTCGAATTCCTCTCGTCCAGCGGATGATTTTGGCTACGAACGAAGTAGACCGGCGGAAAGCATTGGATGAGTTACTCCCATTTCAACGTGATGATTTCTACCATGTGTTCAAAAAAATGGAGGGTTATCCTGTCACGATTCGCCTTATTGATCCGCCCCTTCATGAGTTTTTGCCCAAGCGTGAAGACTTGATGGTCGATATCGCGCGAATGGAATCAACTGGACAGCATCATAAAAAGCTTGAAACATCCCGGACAGTGTTAAGGCGGGTCGAGCAGTTACATGAATTTAATCCCATGTTAGGTCATCGTGGAGTACGTCTGGCTATTACGTATCCGGAAATCACGGAGATGCAGGTGCGAGCAATTATTGAGGCTGCTTGCCTATTAGCACGTGAGGGCCTGAAGGTCGTCCCTGAGATAATGATTCCACTTGTTAGTGACGTGCGCGAACTTCGGCACCAGAAAAGGATTGTCGAACGTGTAGCGTCTGAGACTCAAGTATCTTATGACATTAAAGTGAAATATTTATTTGGCACCATGATTGAAGTTCCTCGAGCCGCGTTGACAGCAGACCAAATTGCCAGTGAATCGCAATTCTTTTCATTCGGCACTAATGACCTAACGCAAATGGGTTATGGCTTTTCGCGGGATGATGCAGGGAAATTCCTGCAAATTTATCAAAAGAACAATATCCTTGAGCGCGATCCATTTCAGTCAATTGATACGGTTGGTATAGGGGAGCTTGTTCGCTTAGGTGTGGAGCGAGGTCGTCGAACTAATCCGCATCTTAAAATGGGTATTTGTGGAGAACATGGTGGTGATGCTGCATCCGTGTTCTTTTTTGATGCGGTTGGTCTCGACTATGTCAGTGCATCACCCTATCGTGTACCTGTAGCCAGACTTGCTGCAGCACAGGCAGCGCTCAAAGCAGGTTAGGAAATTATAGTTGCCATTTTTAGTCCCGTACAGTGGCCAAGATTATTAAACTCAGCGTCGAAGTTGCGAATCAGATTGCGGCAGGGGAAGTGGTTGAGAGACCGTCTTCTATTGTCAAGGAGTTGGTTGAAAACGCAATTGACGCGGGAGCTCGTCGCATCAACATTACAACGGAATTGGGCGGTAAGCGGCTCATTCGAGTAGAGGATGACGGCGAAGGCATGTCACACGAGGATGCTTGCCTCGCTCTTGAACGCCATGCGACGAGTAAACTCAAGGGGATCGAAGATTTATCCGCCATTCGAACACTTGGCTTTCGCGGAGAAGCTTTACCCAGTATTGCGTCGGCATGTCATTTTCAACTGAAAACACGAAGTCGGGGCAGTGAGGTTGGGACAGAGGTTCAAGTTGATGGTGGTATCACTTCGTCAGTTCGCGAAGTGGGCGCACCAGAGGGTACGGCTATTGAAGTAACCGACCTGTTTTACAATCTCCCGGCGAGACGAAAATTCCTTAAATCTGACTCTGCTGAGTCCAGGCACATTTCTCGGGCGATCACGCAAATCGCATTAGGATATCCAGAAATTGGCTTCAGTCTTACAAGCGCAAACAGGACTCTTCTGCAGTGTGCGCCTGTCGTCACTCTAGCTGAGCGCTTATTTCAAATCTATGGCGACCGTCCTCACCTGGTAGAGGTGCAGAAAAAGGTCGCTGGGATTGTCGTGACTGGGTTCATCACTACTCTCGCGGATAAAGGGCCAGTCAAAGGGCTGCAGACAATCTTTGTAAACCGACGGCTTATCAAAGATCGGACGATCTCGCACGCCATCATTGATGCTTATAGTCAGGCCACTATCAAACACCGAAGTCCAGAAGTGCATTTATTCATTCAGTTGGCCCCAGACCGAGTGGATATCAACGTCCACCCTATGAAGGCGGAAGTACGCTTTCTTGAACAGCCATTAATGCATGAAATCTTACGCCGAACCATTGGGGAAGCATTGGGTCAATCCGGAGCACCTGAATTGCAGGTCAAGTCTGTTTCAAGCGATCTGTCCCATCAAGAGATCACCCAATCGATTCCTGGTGTCCTTAGTGGGATGTCAGTATCGAGTCGATGGGCGCCTGGTAAACCCGGTTTTGAACCATTTGAGCGAAGTGTCGATTCGGGTCGTCATGTAGACCTTCAGGCAACGTCCCTGAATACCACTGGACTCGATGAGATCAAGCCAATGATCCCGCTTGGACAGTTCCGGGATACCTTTATTATTGCGGTGGATGACGAGGGTGTCGTTATTGTTGACCAACATGTTGCTCACGAACGTGTGTTGTTCGAGAAAGTCATGAAACAATTAACCTCCGGTCGCCTTGAGAGTCAACGACTGCTCGAACCCGTCCTCATTAATTTGCTACCAGACCAACTACAGACGTTGATATCGCATTCCACCGATCTGGCGCGATTTGGTTTTGAAGTTGACGAATTTGGAGGTAAAAACCTAAGAGTTACTTCGCTTCCAGCCTTGCTAGATTTTGGGTCATGTGAGACAGCCATCCAGAGCTTAGCCAACGATTTGGATGCACTAGGAGATGGGTCACTTGTGCAGGGAGCTCTGAAACAAATTGCTGCAACGACCGCATGCCATGCAGCCGTCAAGGCTAACGATTCGTTAACCCAAGAGAAGATGAGTTATATCCTGGACGAATTGAGAAAGACGTCCTATTCGACAGTATGTCCCCATGGACGACCTGTTGTGCTGAGGTTGACGCGCGACGAAATAGAGAAACGATTCGAACGGATTTAGGAGATACGGACGACATGCTGCAGGTCGCTTACTACTTTGGCCGCTTTCTTCAGTTAATCGGAATGTCGATCTTGCTGATGGCGATCGTTCAGGCTGGTTCACTTGGGCCAAGTCCACGCACGTTTGGTGCTGGTGTCGTGGCGTTTGTTGTTGGCTGGTTGTTTGTGAAACCTAGGACCAGTCGCTAGACAAACTTTGAACCTTTTTTACGTTTGAGAGATTTCCAGGCCGCCAATCGCTCCTTGATCTCAGCCTCATAACCACGTGTGGCAGGTTCATAATAAACACGATCGATCAATCCAGGTGGGAGGCAGTCCATGTTACTGATACCGTCAGCTTCGTCGTGGGCGTACCGGTAGTCTTTCCCAAAATCGAGGTCCTTCATTAGTTTGGTTGGCGCATTACGCAAATGTAGTGGCACTGGTTCAGCGACCCGTTCATGGGCGTCTTGCGCTGCCTGCGTGTAGGCGCGATACACAGCATTACTCTTTGTTGTCGTGGCTAGATAAATTACCGCTTGGGCGAGTGCGGTGTTGCCCTCTGGTAGGCCAATGAAATGCACCGCATCTTTCGCTGCTATCGCGATGGTCAGTGCTTGCGGGTCCGCGTTCCCGATGTCCTCAGAAGCAAAGCGCACGAGTCGGCGCGCAATATATAAAGGGTCTTCTCCCGCTTCGAGCATCCTAGCGAGCCAGTAGACCGACGCGTCAGGATCGCTATTCCGCATTGATTTATGCAGTGCGGAAATTATATTGAAGTGTTCATCGCCACCCTTGTCGTACCGTAATGCGCGCTTTTGAATGAGTGTGGAGATGAATGCCAGATCGATTTGTGTTGGGACACCGCTTTTTTGAGTTGGTGTGGCTACACTTGCGGCCATATCCAGTAAATTTAAGGCAACACGAGCATCACCGTTAGCATGTTGTGCTATTGCATTACGTGCATCTGGAGTGATTACAAGACCACGGTCACCTAATCCATGAGTGGGATCGGATATGGCTCGCGCAATGACCGTTGCGAGGTTTTTTTGTGTTAGCGGTTTGAGGACAAAGACACGTGATCTTGAGAGCAACGCTGAAGTTACTTCGAATGATGGATTTTCCGTCGTTGCGCCTACCAGAGTAATGTCCCCTGACTCCACTCGTGGTAGAAAAGCATCTTGTTGCGCCTTATTGAACCGATGAATTTCGTCGATGAAGACGATCGTTCGGTGATTCAAACGCCGATGTCTATCCTCTGCCTCTGTCATGACGGCCTTGACTTCCTTGATACCCACCAAAACAGCGCTGAATGCGACAAAGTGTGCCTTGCTGGCCGCAGCAATTAATCTTGCAATTGTTGTCTTGCCGCTCCCCGGCGGACCCCATAGGATGATGGATTGCAGAGTATCTCGTTCAATTGCTTCCCGTAATGGTTGTCCCGTATCTAAAATTTCGGTTTGACCAACAAACTCGTCGAATGTACGTGGACGCATCCGTTCGGCCAGCGGCGCGTAAGCTCCCTTACGAGTATCATCATCTATTTGAAAAAGGTGTTGGGTTTTCATGGGGTCATTCGACGTTGACGGTAAGCTTCGTAAACGACTAGTCCTGCAGCGACTGCCACGTTCAGGGACTCGACTCCGGCTCGCATAGGAACTGATACGGTGTCGTCCACCAATTCTACAATTTCCCGAGGGAGTCCGGCACCTTCATTTCCCAGCAGTATCAGGGGATTCGAAGGAAAGGTGTAAGAGAATAGAGAACTCCCGTGCCGTGGGGTTGTTGCAAGAATGTTTAACTGTGCCTTACGTGCGCGCAACACAAGATCATTGATGTCGTGATGGCTAACCACTGGAATTCGAAAGGCGCTGCCCATACTAGCACGTAGAGCTTTCCAGGAATACGGCTCGGCTGTTGCTCCTACTGTTACTACGGCTGTTGCGCCACCGCCGTCGGCGGCTCTGATTATAGCGCCGACATTACCTGGATCTTGAATATCTATAAGAACCAAAAACATCGCACGATTATTGGTCAAGAGATCGTCGAGGTTGGGGGATGGTCGTTCGGTAATCGCGACTACACCTGACGGCTTGCGGACAGGGCTGATGGCTGACATAACTGACTTAGTGACCTTAACCATCCGCGTATTTTCCTTCTTCAAAGACGTTGCCAAGTTGAGAAGTTCTTCGTCTCTTGAATCGAGGAGATCAGCGTCGAAGGCTGCTTCTTGGATTGCAAGACCAGCTGTTTTAGCTTCAACGATTAGATGGACACCATCAAGAAAAATACGATTATCAATCTTAGATCGTTGCCTGCGGGTCACAGATCGGTACGAAGTAACGAGAGCGTTTTGGCGGCTTGAGATGAGCCTCATGGCCACAGGATAGCAGATGTAAGAGGTTCAGGACTTCACCAAGCACACTTAATCACGGAAGAGAACCTTGCCCTGATCATATCGATACATGTAAGCGTGGCTCCCCATGAGGTTGTTGATATGCTAGTCTAGGAGTCAACGGACGAGTCGTTATTGCGGTTGTGCTTAGTGTCATTTCCTATAGGCTCTGCATGATAAAAGCACGTCTATTAAAAAGATTCCAAGAACAGCTTCAAGTTCTTGAAAGGGAGTTGAAGCACGAGCTTCCAAAGGAAATTAAGTTTGCTAGGGAGTTGGGCGATCTTCGTGAGAACGCTGAATATCATGCCGCTAAGGAACGACAGGGTATCGTCAATGCTCAGATCAGCATGTTGAAGCAGAGGATTGCTGATATTTCGTTGATGAATTTAGATAAACTGCCTCACGATAAAGCAGCTTTCGGATCTACATTAGAATTGAAGGAAGCGGATGGCGAGTTGGTTGTTTATCAACTGGTAATCGCTGAGGATGCCGAACCGGGTAAGGGTTGGATTTCAACCTCATCACCAATTGGGCGGGCGTTAATTGGCAAAGAAGCAGGTGATGAGGTGTTAGTGCCAACTCCAGGTGGCACCAGAACTTTTGAGATTCTTAAACTTACGACGATTCATGAAGAATAATCGATTTGCTAGTCGCTTGATTCAATAGGTTTTCTTACATTGGCTGCAGCCAATCTCGCCTCAGACGTTCGGAATCAACAATACTCACCTAGTCTTCGTACCGCTCTTGTGCTGACTGGAAGCGGAACGGCAGGTGCATATCACGCGGGTGTACTGCGTGCTCTGCAAGAAGCCGGTGTCAAGATCGATGTTGTGGCAGGCCAAGGGATGGGTGCAGTTAGCGCGATGTTTGCAGCTATTGATGGTGGTTCACGGCTGTGGGATAAAAATGGAATTTGGATGAGTGGTGTTGCTGGACAATTTTACCGGTGGCGAAAAATCTTCAGTTTGACTGGTTGGATATTACTGGCAGCCGTGGTAGCACTTGTGTCGCCGTTAATTCTCTTAGCCCTCACCGCTTTCGTCTACCCAGCTTCGTTGGTGTTTAAATATACAGGATTTGATTCTGGAATAAGGTTAATTGACTACTACAGTCACTGGTTAAACTCAGCGTTCTTGCCCGAAGCTTTACCCCTAGTGCTGCCGAGAGTAGTAGTGTTTATTCTCCTGGCACTGATGGTCACGCTAGGCATTAATTATCTGTTATCCGTAGTGGTGCGAGCGAGGCGAAGAACCCACGGTGCTCTGTGGAGGAAGATGTTTGGTGAATTGCTTAGCGTTACTGAGATTCGAGACTGCTTTGCTAAAGAACTGTGGAAATTAATTCGCGGTGCATCCCCAATCAGCCATCCTTTCACAGAAGGATTGAGCCATGGTTATGTTCAATTACTAAGTGATAATCTCGGGCAACCAGGTTTTCGAGAATTGATCATAGCTTCGCATGATATTGATGCGCGACGCGATATCGTGTTTGCACTATTGAGTGAGGCGTACGGTCCTCACTTCTTTAATCCATCAATGAGACAGGGTACTCGTCGTATATTCGAAACGTGGGATCTTTCTGGCGCTGGCCATGATCATACGATCGACGCCTTATTTTCGGCCGTCAGTCTTCCAGTGCTAACTGAACCTCACTTAATCACGTTTGCACCTGATAGTCAGTGGCGTGGTGAAACACACCGTTTATGTGATCGACCAGACGCTGTTGGTCGCGTGTTGGAAGAGGTTCTAAATGCTGGTGTTGAACAAGTTATCGTGGTGTCGTCTGCAGCTGAGTTAACAGGTCCGCATGCGCTGACTGGAGGACGATCCGATTTACGAGGCTTTACTGGTGAGTACTTGGCCTCTATTGAGGCGGCTTCGGTGCAGGATGCTGTGGCAGTTCAGGCAAGCCATTTTCAGGAAATGTTTCTCATTCGTCCGGAGCACAATCCCTTAGGTCCATTCGATATGTCAGGAGCTTATGACAAGCGTTCCGATCGACGGCAGACTTTAGATGAGTTGGTCGATCAGGGTTACCAAGATGCTTATCGGCAATTCATTGATCCAGTCATTGGTGCTAGTGGTGAAGGACTCGATGTTCAAGTCTAAGGGGACTGGATTACCTGCAGAAGGAAGATAATGTTTCTTCAGAAATGTAGTTGTGAAGAGGCTCTTTAGGATGGATAGAAATTGACCTTTAAGCCATTAGAATTTAAAAGTCGTTTTGTGGTGCTGCATCTACTAATGGTAGTTTTGGCCACTTTAGGAATGGCTAAAGGGTTAGTGGCTCAGCCAACTTTCACGAGTGGTGTGGATCTGGTGCGCTTAGGAGTCACGGTGATTGACCGACACGACAACTTTGTCACTGATTTAATGCTGAAGGATTTTGAGGTTTATGAAGGGGGAATATTTCAAGAGATACGGTATTTCAGGAGCGCCAACATGCTCGATTCATCACAACCACCCTTACACCTCGGCTTGTTATTTGACACAAGCAGCAGCATGGAACAGGACTTGCGGATGTCACAGTCCGCCGCAATCAAGTTTTTGAATGCCGTTACGAAGGCTGAGGATATTACCCTGGTTGATTTTGATACAGAAGTGCGTGTTGGCCGCTATAGTCAAAATGATTTTCCAAGACTCATTGAGAGAATCAGATTACAGAAACCAAAAGGATGGACTGCATTATATGACGCACTTGGTGTGTATTTAGATGGCGCCTCTTGGCAGGATGGCCAAAAAGTGCTTGTTTTATTTACGGATGGTGGAGATACCCGAAGCGCTATGTCTTTTAGTGAAGTCAACGATTTAGTTAAGGCTTCAGACGTAACATTGTACGCTATTGGATTTCTGAAGAATCGACCTCGCAATGCTGGTCTTATGCGTCAGATCCGAATGTTTGCTGAGCAGACTGGAGGAGAGGTGTTTTTGCCGTTAACGGCCGATCCGTTCGATGAGATATATGCTCGTATTGTAGAAGAGCTTAACTCCCGTTATTCCTTTGGTTATTCTTCAACTAACGACCTGACTGATGGTGGATGGCGTGAGATTGAAGTGAGATTGAACACTTCACGGCCAGATCTCAAAGGCGCAAAGATTCGCACTCGAAAGGGATACTATGGACCTTATTTCAAAAAGGATTTTTGAGCCTTTCTGAAGTTGAGTTGATGCAGGTACACCTCAGGCGCTGGACCTCTACTCCTATTAGTGTTCTTCAACACAATGAATTCCGACGATGGTCAATTTCAGTTAGTAACAGATTTTCAATTAGGTGGAGACCAAGAACGAGCAATTGAGGAGCTAACCTCGGGTCTTGAGCGAGGTGATCCACATCAGGTGCTCCTTGGTGTGACTGGTTCGGGTAAGACGTTCACGATGGCACACTGCATCGCACGCGTGAAGCGGCCTACCTTGGTTATGGTTCACAACAAAACGCTTGCTGCACAGTTATACCAAGAGTTTAAACGTTTCTTTCCTTACAATGCGGTTGAGTACTTCGTGAGCTACTATGATTACTATCAGCCCGAAGCCTACATTCCTTCTACTGATTCATACATTGAGAAGGAAGCTACAATCAATGATCAAATCGACCGGATGCGATTATCTGCGACTCGTTCTCTGTTCGAACGTCGTGACGTAATCATTGTGTCAAGCGTATCCTGTATTTATGGTCTAGGTTCTCCAGAGGCCTATTTCGACATGTTGCTTCCGCTGCACTGCGGACAGCAGGTTGAGCGTGAATGGCTTCTTCGTAAACTAGTCGAGATCCAGTACGAGCGTAATGATCAGGAGTTTACAAGAGGTACGTTTAGGGTTCGTGGTGATGTTATTGAAGTTTATCCTTCCTATGATGAGGAGGCGTTACGCATTGAATTATTCGGTGATGCGATAGAAGAATTATCGAGTATTGATCCCATTACGGGTCATTCAAAGAGACAGCACCAGAAGATTGCAGTCTATCCAAAATCACATTTTGTTCTTCCAAGAGAACGAACACTTCAAGCACAAGAGACGATTAAAGCAGAGTTAGACGAATGCCGACCGAAACTTGAGGCTGTCGGTAAAACTTTAGAGGCTCGCCGGTTGCATCAAAGGACCATGCTTGATCTCGAAATGATTAGGGAAATTGGATATTGTCATGGCATCGAAAACTATTCGCGACACCTATCCGGTCGAGAGCCCGGTGAACCTCCACCCACATTGCTTGACTATTTTCCTGACGATGCCTTAACGATCGTCGACGAGAGTCACCAAACGGTGCCCCAGTTGCGTGGGATGTACAAGTCTGATCGTTCTCGCAAGGAGGTTCTTGTTGATTATGGCTTCCGTCTTCCGTCAGCTCTCGATAACCGTCCATTAAATTTTGAGGAATGGAAGAGTAGGGCAGGCCAACTTGTTTTTGTCTCTGCGACTCCAGGTCCTTACGAGATGTCAATGTCAGATGGGGTTGTTGTGGAGCAGATTATTAGACCTACTGGGCTACTTGATCCAGTGATTGAACTCCGGCCGGTCAAGGGACAGATAGATGATTTACTGGCTGAGGTTCGACAGCGCGCTACTTGTAGTGAACGCAGCCTCGTTACAACACTTACGAAACGGATGGCTGAGGATTTGACAAAGTACTATCAAGAACTCGGAGTTCGAGTCAGGTATCTTCATTCAGATATTGATACCTTGGAAAGAGTGGAAATTTTACAGGATCTGCGCAGAGGAGTATTTGACGTATTGATTGGAATCAATTTGTTACGAGAAGGTCTTGATCTTCCAGAAGTGTCACTTGTCGCAATTCTAGATGCTGACAAAGAAGGGTTTTTACGTTCTAGTGGTTCACTGATTCAAACCTCAGGGCGTGCAGCTAGGAATATCAATGGTAGAGTCATCATGTATGCGGATGTTGAGACTGGGTCAATACAAACTGCCATAGATGAGACTCGGCGTCGTCGCAAGATTCAGCAAGCCTACAATGAGGAGCACGGTATTACGCCTACTACCATCATTAAGGAGATCGATGGTGTAATCGGAAGAGCCTACGAAGGTGATTACGTGACCGTTTCGAGGGTTCCGAATGAACAAGAGTCGTTTCGTAGTCAGGCTGAACTCGATGGCAAGATTGCTAAATTGCAGTCGGAAATGCAAGCTGCTGCGGCCAATTTGGAGTTTGAGCGTGCTGCTCAGATCCGAGATCGCATCAAAAAGCTCCAGTTACCTGGTGCCGGAATAGTGGTTCATTCTGATACTTTCTGACTGAAGTTGGGTGAGCAGGTTGTTTTTGTGAGAAAATAGGGCAGGTTCGGTAGCTGTCTTGAATCTCTGGATGAGGTTTTAATTCGGGTGGTGATTGAGGCGGTAGGTGGGGGATTTATGACTTCTTTAGCTCTTGTGCTGCTAGCGATTATCGCGATTGCAACGACCTTTATGGCCATACTGCAGATTGGAGCCATACTCTATGTGCGACGTTTGGGTCGTCGCGTGGATGATCTAGCTGGAGAATTTAAGCGTGAAATCAAACCGCTAGTTGGACGACTCAATACGATGAAAGATGTAGTTATTAATCAAGCTCGAGAAGAACTTGGTCTAATTGAAGGTCTTAGGACCGCGTTTGAGTCTATGAAGAAGACGTTTCAAAAAAGTCAACCACCACCTCCTGCAACACGTAACACGGAGGACGAGGATTCGATGTTCATTGGCTGATCGTGAAGATAATACAGGTGCGTAATCATGACAAGATGTTGTAAATTATTGCGAAGCCTCTTCGTTGTCGGCGTAATGTTTTTGTTCGGTTCCTTCGTATCACAGGCCCAACCCACAAGCTCTGCATCCTTAGTAGAGCAGTTAAAGCAACTTATGGACGATCAGGAGTTGAGTGCTATCGCTACGCAAGACCCGACCAAGGAAAACCATTTTGTTGCGGCTCTTTATTTTTCTGGTCGTCAAGTGTTGGCTGTTTCGGCTCCGTATTCAGCGCCACTCATTATGAGTGGGATGCTGGACAATGAAGACTATCGAAATGTCTACATAGATTTAAGTAGTGCTTCGGATCCCGCAGCACGTTTTTTCGTGGACGATTTTGGTGCAGATGGACTGCAGGCTGGGTCGGCTACTGAGGGTCCTCGCGATAGCGTCAATCGTGGTGGCCAGCAAGTCGCGCTGGATGTGAGTGACTTGTATGCGCAAGCCGACCAAGACTATGCCGAGATACTTAGGTTGCTTATCGGCAAGCTTCGTTGATATCACACAGCACGTAGCATTTACGAGTGGGCGCTTGGCTCAGTGGTAGAGCATCGCCTTCACACGGCGGGGGTCAGT
>CAJXDY010000009.1:0-57804 GCA_913052135.1 uncultured Acidobacteriota bacterium | reverse complement strand
ATCTGGGCTGCGCCTGTAATCATATTCTTGACGTAATCCGCGTGACCTGGACAATCAACGTGCGCGTAGTGTCGGTTCGCCGTCTCGTATTCGACGTGCGCCGTTGCAATTGTGATGCCCCGCTCTCTCTCTTCTGGCGCGTTATCGATTGAGTCGAATGATCGAAATTCCACTTTCTTCTGAGACTTCGACAACACTTTTGTTATCGCGGCTGTTAGCGTCGTCTTTCCGTGATCAATATGCCCAATCGTTCCAATATTTACGTGCGGTTTCGATCGATCAAATTTTTCCTTCGCCATCGCGAATCCACCCTTCTCAATTCAGCGTTTGCCACATAACAATCGAAGTTCTTATTCAGTCATCATTCTACGACAACACACGTTCACTCTGGAGCCGATGACCGGGATTGAACCGGTGACCTCGTCCTTACCAAGGACGCGCTCTGCCAACTGAGCTACATCGGCTTCGAGATCATCGGTCCTGCAACATCTAAAAAACGACTTTCAAGAAACACCAAATATCTCCGGTCACCACCAAGGTTGGAGCGGGAGACGGGGATCGAACCCGCGACCAACAGCTTGGAAGGCTGTGACTCTACCACTGAGTTACTCCCGCGCTCCTTGCCAACCTACTGATTCGTAAGCCATCATCACGCACGGGTCAAATGTCGCTCACCTGTCTAATCGTAAACCTCACGACTTCACCCATTCCTACTCTCACGCGCCAGACCAAAATCTGGTGGCGAGGGGAGGATTCGAACCTCCGAAGGCACTAGGCCGACAGATTTACAGTCTGTTGCGTTTGACCGCTCCGCAACCTCGCCTACTCCTCTATATTCCAAACGGCCGTAATCTTTGCTCCGTACCCCCTCTAACACCGACCGTTGCTTGTGACACTGCATTCAATGAAATCTGCAAGGTATGGAATAATGATGAGTCTTGGAGCTGGCGAAGGGATTTGAACCCCCGACCGGCTGATTACAAATCAGCTGCTCTACCTGACTGAGCTACGCCAGCCAGACAAAACGAAAATTTTAGCACGTCCCTCTCCATCCCGCAAGCCCAATTAATAGAAACCTTTAGCAGAAACCTTTAGCCCTTTGTACACTTCATTTTTCCTTTTTTCCCTTTAATTACAAGAGAATCTGCATCCCTCCGCTGTCGCACTGCCTCAAACAAAGCAATTCCAGTTGCCACCGAAACATTTAGGCTCGTTAATTTACCGGCCATGGGAATAGAAACAAGCCAATCACAGCGCTCTCGTACCAATCGCCTAAGTCCTCGCCCCTCCGCACCCATAACGATGGCTGTTGGTAGAGTCAAATCGATAGCATCGTACCGTTGTGCCGCATCATCGGATAATCCAACAGTCCAGACGCCGAGATCCTTCAACTCCTGCAGTGACCGTGCGACGTTTACTACAGATGCGATCGGCACATGAGCCAATGCACCCGCTGACGCCTTTACCGTCGCAGCACCGATATATGAGGATCGACGTTTTTGATGAATCACACCCTGTACACCTGCTGCATCAGCGGTGCGAAGAATTGCGCCAAAGTTTTGTGGATCTTCAACACCGTCGAGCACCAACAACAAAGGTGCCGAGATTCCCTTTCCAATTAAGTCCCGCACCTCAACTTCTTGCAACCGTGAAATCTGTGCAATAACACCCTGATGCGAATGTACACCTGCGGCACGGGACAGTTCTTCCTTGCTCAGGCGTTCAGGCGAAAGCCCATGTTTATTAGCAAGCTTGACGATCTGTGAAAGTCTTGAGGTTTGGCTATCCAGTACACTGAGGGAAACAACGTGCCCAGCACGCAACGCTTCAGTTACCGCATTAATTCCGTAAATAAGCATGACGTCAACCCACTGACGATGCTAGAAACACTCAAATAGATGCTTCAACACAGTTGTACGCTGCCAAAAGCCAATGATTGTATTTATTGAAACTTACTCAAGGTCAGGATTTTCGTTGGAAGCTGCAACATCAACAGACATCTTCTCAAGCATTGCGACTGCTTGAACGGCAATCGCCTCTCCACGACCGACTGCATCAACCCCTTCGTTTGTCTTTCCTTTGATATTGATGCGAGTTAATTCAACGCTTAGAACCTTAGCGAGATTAAGCCTCATATCCTCAACATAAGGCCCAATTTTTGGGTGTTCCGCAATGATGACAACATCAACATTTCTTACGATAAAACCTTGCTTGTACACCAATGCGTACGTTCGTTGCATTAAATCTAAGCTGGATATCCCTTTCCATTGAGCATCTGAATCCGGAAAATGTTGACCAATATCTCCACACGAAGCCGCCCCAAGCATCGCATCAACGACGGCATGGCAGACAGCATCAGCATCCGAATGGCCGCTTAGGCCGAAGTCCGAGGGAATATTCACACCTCCGAGGATAAGCGGCCGACCCATTTCAATACGGTGCAGGTCATATCCAATACCAACACGTGTCTCATTACTACGATTCCCATCTTGAAAACGAAGCCGTGCCAAAGCGAGATCTTCCTTTGTCGTTACCTTAATATTCGTTGGATCGCCTTCAACTAAGCGTACCGTGTAACCGGCTCGTTCCACGAGCATGCTTTCATCAGTCGCATCACTCTCCAAACCTTGGGCAATCGCATCTTCCAACACCTTCCGTCTAAAACCTTGCGGTGTCTGAGCAAGGTAGACTTCATCTCTCGGTAGCGTGCTTGCGACCACGGTTTGGTCATCCTTCGTTATGCCAACCTTAACAGTATCCTTTGCCGCGACTGCTGGAATCGCCGCGCCAAACTCGGTAGCCGCGGCAATTGTCCGACTGATAACTTCAGGGCCAACAAATGGCCGAGCTGCATCATGAACCAGTACGATGTCAGTGTTCGAAGACACCTGAGCGAATCCATTTGCGACTGAATCCTGTCGACGATCACCACCGGCAACAACCTGGAACACCGTTTCACCGGATGACAATCCACCTTGGTACGCTTCCATGTACTCTGAGGGTAGGACAGTCACAATTTCATCGATCAAATCATGACCTTCAAAGGTACGAATACTGCGAAGCAACATGCTTATTTCGCCTACATGAAGGAACTGCTTCGGAGTACGCGAGTTCAGACGCGAGCCAAGTCCACCTGCCGCGATGATGACAGCTACGTGCATTGTGCTAATTTGAAAAAAATCGATCCGTGTCGCGTTTTACAAGGTCGAGTGATACTCAAACACAAATTATAACCTTAGTCCACAAAACCTACGCACCCCACCTCTGTTTCAGCTTAGCACCGGTGAATTCTACGCACCTTTCGATCGCAATATCGAGGACGGCTGTACGTCGCGCAGGCTCAACCTCTACCGGAAGAAAAATGACGATCAAGACACTTGTAGTCGCATTCCTTACCATCGTTCTAGCGGAATCAGAGGTGGGATTTCCAAACGGACCTTGACCATCGACCAACACTGGGCGATTCGCCACACGTATTACTTCTTTTCGAATTCCAGCGTATGCCTCACCTTCACGACCCATCCGAAAGTCAATCGGCGGGTGAATGTTGTCAAGGTCATATAGGCCAAATGGAATTTGCGACTCAACCGAACACCAGTTACAAACATCCACAATTGAATTAACACGCGGTAGAGAATCCCCACGCCGTACCCGGCGCAATAGTGCCTCAGATGAAGGCCTGGTTTTGGTCGGATCGATACGGCACCGTCGATACATCTGACGGACAGCCTTCGTCATGTCATCACTGGTCGAAGCGGTTCGCAGCCGATGCTCAACCTCAGCCAACGGTACATCGAGACTTGGTTCCTCGACAGTGACGCTGACGTTAATAAACGAGATACCGGCAAGTGAAACGACTGACGATAACTGTGAATCAATGTTAACCATGTGGCATCGAACCAAACTTGCTGTTGCAATGTCCTGGTAAAAGCCGATCTGAGACTCTACATTTCATGATAGACAGCTGATGCGATAGTTCGTTTAACTCTATCCGCTAAATCTAATGCATCATTTCTAGTCAACAAGGATGTTTCGACCGGTGCATGCACGGTAAGACTTACAACCCCTGGGCATGTCGTGAGTCGACCAGGCTTCATCACACGGTGACTCCCAGAAACTGACACCGGCACTATAGATAACCCGGCTTCGATAGCCAAAACGAAAACTGCCTTCTTAAAACCAGCTATGTGTCCATCAATGCTACGTGTCCCCTCTGGAAATACGATTAATGAAAGTCCTTCCTGCAAAATTGAAGAAATCTTCTTAAAGGTTACCTGTCCTGGCTTATGCCGGTCGACGAGCACATGTCCCGTGCGCCGTAAGTGCCACCCGAGAACTGGAAAATTGCCAAGTGATGCTTTCGCAATGATGCGTAACTGGTGAGGTATGGACCAGAAGATGATTGGGATATCGTAGATGCTCTGGTGATTTGATACAAAGACATAGGTTTTACGCTTCTGCAACTGTTCGTAGCCAGTTACGTCAACCTTGACGCCTGTCGTAGCAAGAATCAACCAAGACCACGCACGAGCACACCAATGTCCAAACTTGCCCTGCCCGCTAAATAAACTCGAGCCCAGTGAACAAGCTCCGAGTCCCACCGTATAAACACCAATCGCAGGAATCAGAAAAAAAACAGTGCGCCACCAATGAAACGAGAGGCTAAACACTAAGTGCCCAATCCAATCATTTCCTGCATTGCTTCAGCCACAGTCTTAACACCAACTAAAGTACATCCATCTGGTGCTTCGAGCGCCATGCGATTCGCTTCTGGCACAATACAGCGTCGAAATCCCATCTGGGCCACTTCGCGAACACGATGGATCGCTTGACTAGTGCTCCGCACTTCACCGGCTAAACCGACCTCGCCGAATGTAGCCGTGTCAGACCTAATGGGTCGATCGCAAATACTTGAGGCCACGGCCGCAATTACACCCAAATCCGAGGCTGGTTCAGTGACTACTATTCCACCCGCGACATTCACGAAAACGTCATGGGATATTACATTCAGACTGACGCGCTTTTCTAGCACTGCGAGTAAGAGGGCCAGCCGCTGTTGGTCGAGGCCGCTCGCCGTGCGACGGGCAGTCCCGTAGGCCGTAGGACTGACCAGTGCTTGCACTTCAACAAGAATGGGCCGCGTGCCTTCCATGCAACACAGAACTGCTGAGCCAGGTGCTTCGACCGATCGTTGGGACAGAAACAGTTTTGAAGGATTCTCAACTGGCTGAAGACCACTCTCCGTCATCTCAAAAACACCGAGTTCACTCACCGCACCAAATCGATTCTTAACAGCACGCACGACACGATGAGATTGGTATCGCTCGCCCTCAAAGTACAGCACAGTATCCACAATGTGCTCGAGAGCCTTAGGTCCAGCAAGCCCACCTTCCTTCGTGACGTGCCCAACGAGAAAAATAGGAATGTTGTACTGCTTAGCCGCAATTAGTAATAGTCTGGCAGCTTCCCGCACTTGACTGATACTTCCTGGGGCTGACTGCAGCTGGTTTGAAAATACGGTTTGAATCGAATCGATAACGACCAAAGCTGGTTTTAGGCGCTTGAGCTCTTCAATGATTTTCTCTAAACATGTTTCAGCAAGGAGGTACAATGGAATCTCACCGAGACCAAGTCGCTCACCGCGGGACTTAACTTGGTGTTCAGATTCCTCACCAGAACTATATAAAACAGGACCAACCTGCTCCGCGACATATCCCGTTGCCTGAAGGAGAAGGGTCGACTTTCCAATACCCGGCTCACCACCAAGGAGCACCAATGAACCCGGCACGAGACCACCGCCCAATACGCGATCTAATTCGGTAATTCCAACGGAAATGCGAGGACGTTCAAGGGTGTCGATATCCGTATACAGGTGAGAACCGTCTGACGCAGTAAGGGCTGGACGACTAGGAGTTTGAACTGTCGACGTTTGCGTTACTTGTTCCTCGATAAATGGATTCCATGCATCACAATCGGGGCAACGACCCAACCATTTCGGAGCCTCTGTTCCGCATTCCTGACATACGAAACGGGTTCGTGGTGGCTTCATGATAGCGACGAAAATCCTTGCTTATTGATAGGTGTTCGTTTGATTCTCGAATCGCGTCATTTCCTTTAAAAACGCGAGTTTAACAACCCCTGTTGGCCCGTTACGCTGCTTGCTAACAAGGAGTTCAGCCGTGTTCTCATTTTCTGGATTGGGATTGTACTGGTCATCTCGATAGATAAAGATGACGACGTCAGCATCCTGCTCCAACGCACCGGATTCACGTAAGTCTGACAACTGTGGACGATGATCTTTTCTGGCTTCTGGGGCTCGACTCAATTGGGATAGCACCAAAATCGGAATCTGCAATTCTTTTGCAAGACCCTTTAGCGCCCGGGATATCGAGGCCAACTCCAGCGTTCGATTCTCATAGCGGCCACGGCCCTGCATTAGTTGTATGTAATCAACAATAAGCATGTCCAAACCGTGCTCCTGCTTTAGTCGCCGAGCCTTCGCCCTCATTTCTAGCACGCCCACACCAGCGCTATCATCAATAAACACCCTAGCTTCACCTAGCGTATTAAGAGCCTGCGAAATCTTACGGTACTCCTGCTCACCAAGCTTCTGGCCACCGCGAAAATGTTGTGCATCAATGCGTGCTTCTGCAGTCAGCATCCGAAGAAAGAGTTGCTCCTTGGACATTTCCAGGCTAAACACTCCAACTGATCTCTCTGTCTTAACACCAATGTGCTGCGCGATATTCAACGCCAAACTAGTCTTTCCCATTGATGGTCGAGCAGCAATAATCACGAGATCAGATGACTGAAATCCTGATGTCAACTTATCCAGGTCCGTAAAGCCACTCGGCATCCCTGTGAGCAGACCTTGATGGGACTGCAGCTTTTCAACTGTTTCCATGCTTCCTGGGACGAGGTCGCGTAGTGAGACGAATCCATCCCGGACCTGATCGTCTGCAATCTCAAAAATTTCCTTCTCAGCCTGATCGAGTTGAACCTCCGCATCAGTCTCCGCATCATAAGCAGTTGATAAGATTCTATTTGCCGATTTGATCAAACTCCGTAACGTAGACTTTTCCTTAACAATTCGTGCGTAATGTTCGACGTGCGTTGACCCTGGCACACCATCAACCAAGGCCGCGATGTACGCTGGGCCGCCTACATCATCGAGGTCCCCTGTACGCCCAAGTTCCTCTTTGAGGGTCACCAAATCAATCACTTGGCCACGCTCACTTAAATTAACCATCTTGTCGAAAATACGTCGGTGGGCATCCCGGAAAAAATCACCGGCGTCGATCAGCTCTGCAGCGTAATTAAATTTGTCGTTGTTGATGAGGACCGCGCCGAGTACACATTTCTCGGCTTCTAGATTATGCGGAAGCTTTCGTTGGGTCGTGGCAATTTCAGCCATGGGTAGATCAGGTGCACGATCTCAGAAAGGTGCGACACATGCTTGGGGAGTCTATCAGAACCAAGGGAAACAACGACACGGAAAAGCTACGAAAGAATTAAATCCAGTTTAGCAATCGATTACGACTCTTCATCCTTAACAACTTTCAGTTTAACTTCTGCGGTAACATCGCGATGAATCTTAACCGGGACGGTAAATTCACCAAGTTTCTTGATAGGTTCACTTAATTGAATTTTTCGTTTATCAATATTGAACTCTTTAAGACATTCAGCGACATCAGCAGTTGTTACAGACCCGTATAGAACGTCCTGCTCTCCAACTTTTCTACTAACAACGCAGTCCACAAGCAAAATCTGCTGGGCTAGTGCCTCAGCCACTTGCCGCTCTTCAGCATCTCTTATTTCTGCAGTCTCACGTTCTCGTTCGATCTGTCGGCGACTATTATCGGTAACTAGCAAGGCTAATTTCTGAGGAATCAAGTAATTTCTCGCATAACCATTGGCGACTTCAATAATTTCACCGCGGCGGCCAAGATTATCGACATGTTCTCGAAGGATGATTTGCATAGTTCCGCTCCACACTGAGAACTAGTCAGTGACGTATGGCACCAAAGCCAACTGCCGAGCTCTCTTAATCGCTGTTTGTAAGGTGCGCTGATGTTTAGCGCAAGTTCCAGTAAGTCGCCTCGGTTGAATTTTGGCACGCTCTGGAATAAATGGCATCAACGTTTTCACGTCTTTATAGTCAATGAGGTCAATATGATCAGCACAAAAGCGGCATACCTTTTTCCGACGAAAGAGGTTTCCCCCACGACCATTACCTCGTTCGCCGTCTTTTTTTGACTTGTTACCTCTATTG
Source organism: uncultured Acidobacteriota bacterium (assembly GCA_913052135.1). Taxonomy (GTDB): domain Bacteria; phylum Acidobacteriota; class Vicinamibacteria; order Vicinamibacterales; family UBA823; genus UBA8106. The sequence goes on along the minus strand of CAJXDY010000009.1, from coordinate 49,532 downwards.
CCGCGTCCAGCACCTCGTGGGCTATCCATTGTTCGCCTCCTCTACAGGCGTCTCTGTCTTGGGTTCCTCATTAGTCTTAGGAGACTTTTGATCGGCTTTTGATTCGACTTGTGCCACTTCATTAGTCTTAGGAGACTTATGATCGGATTCTGATTCGACTCGTGCCACTTCTGGTGGCAAGCCACGAGCTTGCCGACGACGAGCCCGGTCACGACCCCTCCGTGATGCTGTACGCTCAGCGACTCGGTAGACCTCGTCGACTCTAACAACGAGATAACGAATTACTTTATCGTCAACTCTTAGCCGACGTTCAATTTCCGAAACCATTTCCGCGACCTTGTCAACAGGACCGCTAATGAGATTCAGGATATAGATACCCTCATTAAAGCTTCCGATGTCATAGGCAAGCTTGCGCTTGCCCCAGTTTTCAGTGTTTTCAATTTTCGCTTCAAACCGTGATACGACATCTTCGACCTGAGTCTGCAGATCTGCCACCATCTCCTCTGTAGACTCTGGAGTGACGATATAGATTAATTCGTACTGTCTAGCTTTTTGCATATTGCTCCTCTTGGACTGACGGCCACATTTCGCAGCAAGGAGTGTGGACTGTCTGGCTGGTTTCTTAGCTTACGATCATTATGTTAACTTATTCAGAATGTCTTGGTTTATTCTGTGCATCATTGGTCTTTTCGTCAAGTTCGTAATCAACAGACTCCTCGGATTCCAATTCTGGACCGTTATATCGATTCATCGTCGCAGCTAGACCATCTTCCAAAAAGAGGTCGATCGCGTCAGCGGCTCGATTGATCGCTATCGCAATAGCCTCCTTTTCATTCGACTCAAACTTCGATAGAACATGTGCCGAAAGGTCTTTCCTCTCATCTCCACGACCAACCCCCACACGAAGTCTTGGGACCTTCTGTGTCCCTAATACTTCGATGACCGATTTAAAGCCGTTATGACCACCATCGGAACCATACCCGCGGATTCGCAATCTACCCAGCGGTAAATGGACATCTTCAGCAACCACCATGACATCTTCAAGCGCTACTTTATAATAACGATGCAAGGATGCAACTGCCTGTCCGCTAAGATTCATAAACGTCATTGGCTTAGCTAAAATCAGCTTATTCGTTTCTCCTCTGGTTACGGCCATCACTGCCTGAGCAGGAGCAGTTTCAAATTCCAAAGACCGCCTCCGAGCTACTTCGTCCACAACTTGGAATCCAACATTATGGCGTGTGCCATGATATTTTTGCCCTGGGTTTCCAAGACCAACAATTAAGTTTGCAGACAATTTTTCACAGTCGTGATAATCAGTTCGAGGATTCGCTCTCATCCTCGACATCCGAATCTGCCTTACCCTTCTTAATAACCTCAGGCTCGGCCGACTCGGCCGTAGCGGCTTCTGCTTCACTTCCTTCTTCTGCTTCTTCTTCCACCTCAGCCTTAGGTGCAATCACATGCACTAACAAGGTGTCGAGCGAACTGATTGGCTTCCACGCAACATCTTGCACCAGATCACGTAAGCGCACACCGTGACCAATCATAAGACTGGACACGTCGACCTCAAGATGTTCAGGAATGTCAGCTGGCAGGCATTCAATTTCGATGTCACGATGCACAAAATCTAGAAGCCCATCCTGCTGCTTGACGCCCAGTGCTTCACCTGTAACCACTACCGGTATTGTCACCGTTATGTTTTGATCCATAGCTACACGAAAAAAATCAATATGCAATAACGCATTCTTAATTGGGTCCAGTTGATAATCTTTGATCAACACGCGGCTTGGTTTACCACCGTCGATGCTCAGATCAATCAAGGTGTTCACTCCTGAATCAGAGTAAAAAATTTGCATGAGGCTCTTCGGATCGACCGAGATTGAATGACTCGCAGTTCCAGTCGTTTTACTGGTAGCACCATAAACCACGGCAGGAATACGTCCTTCACGACGAAGTCGACGATTTTCATTCTTGCCAAATTCACTTCGCTCCACAGCTTCGAGTGTTACTTCCATAATGTCTCACTGTCCTTAGTTCGAACCGACTTCTCAATCATACAAACAACGATGATACCGATGTTTCGTCATGAATGCTTTGAATCGCCTTTGCCAACAACGTGGCAACGGACAACACCTTAAGTTTGTCACAGGTCCCAGCGTTACCTACCTGAGGAATAGTATTAGTCACAATCAGTTGCTCCAAAACCGACTCTTTAACTCGATCCAGTGCAGGTCCGGAGAGAACACCGTGCACTGCGCAAGCCAACACGCGGGACGCGCCGTTCTCCTTTAAAGCCAGTGCAGCCTTCTGCACTGTACCAGCAGTATCGATGATGTCATCCTGGATAACACACACTCGACCGGTCACCGTCCCAATTACATGCATTACCTCAGCAGTTCCATCCTCTGAACGCCGCTTGTCAACTATCGCAAGTTCTGCCCCAAGTCGTTTCGCATAAGCGCGGGCGCGCTCTGCACCTCCAGCATCAGGCGAGACAACTGTCAACTTGTCAGTTTGAACCGATTTCAGATACTCAATAATGACAGGTGCCGCAAATAGATGATCCACCGGAATGTCAAAAAATCCTTGAATCTGAGCTTTGTGTAGATCCATCGTCAAAACTCGATTCGCACCGGCCGCACTCAGAATGTTAGCAACCAACTTGGCAGTAATTGGAACCCGCGGCTTATCTTTTCGGTCTTGCCGAGCATAACCATAATAAGGAATTACAGCAGTAATGCGTGACGCTGAAGCCCTACGAAACGCATCAATCATCACACACAGCTCCATCAAATGTGAATCAACTGGTGTGCTAGTGGGCTGCACCAGGAAGACGTCGGCTCCTCTTACATTCTCTTCAATTTGAAATGCAACCTCAGTATCGGCAAAGCGTTGCAATCGTGCTTCACCAACAGGCACACCCAAGAAATCTGCCATTTCTTGCGTCAAGTCCGGATGCGCAGATCCTGAAAACAGCTTCAGTAGAGGTTCGGCCATCCTAATTCACTCGCTGGGTCATTTGGCTGGGGCGGAAGGATTCGAACCTTCGAATACGGGATCCAAAGTCCCGCGCCTTACCGCTTGGCCACGCCCCACCATGCCACCTCGATGACCTCATTCTGTCATGTACATCGGCGATCGATGAAGTGCACTAAATGCTGCTAGAGCTTGGCCGTGTACTCCTATACAACACTAAATTTTACACGATGCCATCGGAGGCAGCAAGCCGAACTAGACACTGCAAACCGCTTTCTGAAACCACCGAAATGTATTACATCCTGATGAAAGCCCAACTATGCACAATTCTCGCTCGACTTCCTGCCCCTCACACTACCCGAACAGCAGATCGCCTAATATATTCGTTACGGCTAAGGATGCGAGTTAAAATCACATGCTGGCCAGACGTTGCAAGACCAGTTGCAGCCTTTTTTGCATGAGCAAGGCTCCTAAACAATCCGAAGACGGAGGAACCACTTCCAGACATACCGGCCGCCATTGCACCCGCCTGCTCTAATGCCATCTTCATTTTACCAATTGACTCAAAACGCTCAACCACTGGGGCTTCAAGATCATTGACCATCCTGACAACAGGCGCGAGGGCTGAGTTTCCAAGTGGAAGCACTCCGGGCGAGCGCCGGTGAGATTGAGACTTAGCACTATCGTACCAGTTATAGGCATCACCTGTAGAAACCCCAAAAGGTGGAATCAAAAGCACCACCCAGTATTTTGGCAGATCTATTAGAGGATAAATTTCGTCGCCCATGCCGAGCCCCACAGCCGTGCCTCCGACGAGAAAAAAAGGTACGTCTGCACCTAGATCAGCTGCTAAAGTGTGTAGCATTTCAGACCGCGTTTTCAGTTTCCGTAACCTGTCAAGAACGATCAGTGTTGCGGCCGCATCTGCACTGCCACCGCCAAGACCTGCTTGAAGGGGAATCCGTTTAATCAAGCTTACAGATAGATTATTTAGCCTGTCGCCGCCACGCCCAGGCCCGCTGACAATTGACTTCGCAGCTCGCCAGATTAAGTTTGTCTTATCCGTTGGAATCTCACTATTCGCACTCAATAACTTAAATGGACCCAGTCGCTGCGTAAACGTAAGCGTGTCGTACAGATCAATGGTTTGCAGAATGGTACGTAACTCATGCATGCCATCGCGTCTAAGTCCTAAGATGCGTAAGTTAAGATTGATTTTCGCGTACGCCCGAATCCGAAGATTTTTTCGCGTCATCTGACGAATTTTTACCGAAGTAGTAATTTATGGGGCGCTCTTTAAAACTACGGAACTATTACGAGCCTCCAAGGTCCCTCATTGGACCTGCACTGCGCAAGTTTTCCAATGTAATTGGAACGAAAGTAGTCGGAATATCGACCGAGAAGATTTCCTTGCTGAGTGGAGTATTGACACGAATCTGTGCCAGCAGAACTGTCACCTCGACCTCAATAGCACCAGACACGCCGAACCTTGTCATCTGAACACGTCTCGGCATTGCACCCAGAAAATCACTGTACTTAGTGAGCAAATTTCCGCTTCGAACAGCTACTAATTTGGCGAGATCGTTGTCGAATTGGAGGTAATTTTCATCTCCATCTCGCATCTCCACAACGAGCCACTTCGTCCCATACACTCGACCATCCACCGGTTCACTGGAAGAAAGAAGACAACCTGATAGTGCACGGCGAAGGACGTCTGGTGCCAAGCGGACACCGATTAATGCATCCAGAATATCCTGTGCAGGCACGCCAACAAGAACGCGAGAGTCACGTGGTAATAAAAGCGTACTGTGGGTCGGGGTTGCAGTCAGAATAAATGTCGGTCCACCAAACGGCGCAACTCCTTCAAGGCGCACCGAACCTGGCTGCGCCAAGCCTGCCAAGACTCGACTACGAAGTCGATCATGGCCAGCCCGACCGGAAACCGTTAATTCGGCACCTAACGTTTCCACAGCGGAACAACGCGTAGTCGCAGTGAGTATCGTACTTTGATAGTCGGGGTAAAACTTTCCAGGACCAGTCGGCAGGATTAGCGCTTTTGAGGTGCATGCTTGCACGAACAGGAACGCAACTATAATCGCGCCTAACCTCAGACTTCTAAGCTGCTGGTATTCAGATTCGCACATCAGCAAAGTTTTCGTCGCAGTGATTCACCAACATCATGAGTGGCTAACGGCTCATCCGCTTACGCGTCTCACTGATTTTCTGTGCAATTACAGACGGCTCGATCGATTCAGCATCACCACGCAGCGCGCGTTCCCAAGCTTCGATGGCTTCCTCGTAACGAAGTTGCTCGAATAAGACATCGCCAAAATGGTCCTGTATGACAGAATTATAGATGAGCTGTTCACTTGCTTTTCGTAGGTAGTTTTCTGCTAAATCAAAATCCCGCAACTTAAAATAAGCCCATCCCAAACTATCAAGATATGAACCATTGTTGGGATCAACGTCTAACGCTCGCTTGATCAACTCTACAGATTCCTGAAGCCGCTCACCACGGTCAGCCAACATATAGCCAAGATAGTTTAGAGTCTGATGATGTGCGGGGTTACGAGATAAGACCTCGCGGAAGACCCGTTCCGCATCAGAAAACCGACTTTGTTCTTCAAGAATTGCAGCAAGTTGAAACAAAATGGACGTCTCGGAAGGAAATTTCTTATTCGCCGTCTGAAGTGTTTTTACTGCCTCGTTGATACGACCAGCATCGACGAATATATTCGCAAGCGCCACCTGCGATGAGGGATCAGCCTCATATTTAGAGATATATGACTGCATCGTTAAAATGCCCTGGGTTATCTGATTGTTGGCTATCAGTGACCGAGCCGCCAGGACAACTAAGCGGAGTTCATTGGGTTGTTCAGTGCGCACTGCCCGAATAAAAGCTAGAGCCTCTTCAGGGCGATTAGCCTCAAGGTATGCCTCAACTGCGTACTCTGCAAATCTTACATTCCTCCGGGCTAACCGACTTGCCTCCACAAACACGTTTATCGCATCGTCCTGCCTATTTAACACACGATAAGACTGGCCGGCTTGAACAAGTAACCGTGCGAGACCAGGTACCCCAGTTTTAACTCTTGCTTGATCGATGGCAGGTTCTATCGCTCTAACAGCATCCTCGTAACGTCCTTGCTGAAACAGAATCTGACTCAATAGGTAGCTGCCTCGAAACTCCTCCGATTCAACCGCAATCAGGCGCTTTGCAGCTTCCTCCGCTTTGTCAAAATTATTCAACCGTCGTTCAGCTTCAGCAAGCAGGTAGAGTGCAGCTGCATCGGTTGAGGTCAAATCAGCTATTCTGCCAATGACCTCACGGGCACGTAAGGTGCTCCCCGCGTTAAGTAACGCCATAGCCCACCTTCGCGTTACACGACTATCCTTTGGTCGCCTTCTAGCGAGTCGCTGGTAGAGTTGGGCGGCCTGCTTCCACTGGCCATTATCCTCGTAGGCCAAGACCAAAGCATTCACTGTCTGAGTCGATGGAGTGCGTTGCCTAACGACTGTTTCGAGCACTTGTACAGCTTGTTCTCTGTGCCCTAAACTTGCATAAGCATGGGCTAGCAGTCGAGCAGCTTCAGAAAACCCTGGTGACCTCTCAACAACTTGACTGAGAGCTTTAACACCTTTGTCGAAAAAATTCTTTTCCACATACAGGCGTCCAAGACTAAACATTACCTGTTCATCATACAAGCGCTCTGACTGCACCCGCTCGAGGTGGCGGATGGCACGGTCAACATAGTTCTCGCGTTCGGACGAGTCCCGTTCAGATTGTTGGTCGGCTATTGTAATGAAAAGAAGTCCTAGGATCCGATGTGCATGGATATTGTCGGACTTGAGCTCGAGCGCGCGCTGGGCCGAAGCAACTGCCTCATCAACGCGATTCTGTCGAGCATATAACTCCGCTAATACTGCATGAATCTCAGCTGAAGCAGGATCAAAGTCACTAGCTTCCTGCAACGTACGGATCGCTGCTACTAGATCACCGTTATCCTCCAACATCAACGCTTGGAGAAATAGGCTGTAAGCAGCCGCTCGATCGACCACCGGTGTTGGAACAACTAGCGGTTGTCCGTCGAGGTCAGTTGTATGTCCTATGGCACCAATCAGAGCAAGCGACAATGCGATAATTACAATCATCGGATTTCGATTCTTCCATAGCGGCTTCTCTGCAGCAAGCCCATCCGGAGACTCATACGAGAAATTCACCTAAGTTCCCTACTGAATCACACATAACTGGTCTGATATAGTCTTTGTAAACAAGCTCTAAGTAAGGAGGCATGGAAATGGCTATTGATCCGGAACTCCTGGAAATACTCGCCTGTCCGAAATGTAAAACCGCGGTCGTACTCGTCGATAATGACAGTGGATTGAAATGTCGCACGTGCCGTCGTGTGTATCCGATTAAGGATGATATCCCTGTAATGCTTATCGACGAAGCACGTATCGAGGACTAGAGAGCAGCAAGGAATAGGGATGACGTGAAGATTCTCTTTATCCGTCTCCGCCTAATAGGTGACGTCATCTTTACAACACCATCTATCCGTGCGGTTAAACGGTGTTTACCAGATGCGCATCTTACCTACGTTGTTGAACGTGAGGCAGCACCAATTTTGTCGCGAAATCCACACCTCTCGGACCTGATTGTTGTTGACCGCCCTCAGGGTCTCCAACGATTAACCTATGATTTCGCACTCGCAGAAAGCCTTCGAGCAGCACGTTTTGATGCGGTCATCGATTTTCACGGAGGACCACGAAGTAGCTGGTTAACCTGGTGTACCCGTGCTCCACTAAGAATCGGATATAGCGTTCCCTTCCGTAACTGGGCCTATACAGATCATGTGCCACGCTCCCGTCAACTTGAAGCGCGTCATTCTGTAGTTAATCAATGGGACCTTTTAGCAGCCCTTGATGAACGACTAGGTAAAACACCTGATCCTCAGCGTGATTCAGTTGAAATGACTGAAGACCTTGACGTAACGGGTGCAATCAAACATCGCCTAGCCCAAGCAGGTGTTGGCCCTACGAACCAACTCATCGTTATACACGTAAGTGCTGGGAACGCCTTTAGGCAGTGGCCAGCAGATTACTTTGTCCAAGCTATCGCGACCCTTGCCAAATCCGACCCCCGACGCCGATTTGTAATTACATCAGGGCCCTCAGATCGCGGTGCAAAAAATCAGATCGTTGCAGCACTGAGCACTCAAGTTAGACAACTGGTGATGTTAGATGAGGAATTGGATCTCGTGGAATTGCGGTCACTTATCGGTCTGGCTGCATTGTTTATCGGTGGCGATACTGGTCCACTTCACCTAGCAGCTACAACCAGCGTACCTATCGTGGGCATTTATGGGCCAACCTTAGCAGCCCGCTCAGCCCCTTGGCGAGATCCGACATACTCAGTAGAAACTGCCGACATCGGCACATTATCATGTCGGCCATGTAACCAACGGCACTGCGAACCAGGAGATTTTCGTTGTCTAACAAGGCTAGCTCCGTCTATTGTAGTTGCCGCAGCTGAACGAGTTCTGGAACAATGTCGGATAACTTCATCATGACTCGAACCAACATACTCGAACGGACAGCATTCCTCACATTGCTGGGATTTGTTGCGACACTTCAACTGTCCATTGCAGTGGCCCAAATTTTATTAACCATTACAGGATTGCTGTGGGTGATTCTATATTTCATTCAACGAGATGTTAATAAGCTACCACCCTGGTTCATACCGCTTGCACTGTACGCTCTCGCCACCTTGGGATCGGCCGCGTTTTCACTAAATCCGGTCGCAAGCTTCATGGATTCAAAGCAACTCCTCTTATTCTTGATTGTGCCAATTGTCTGCAGACTCGCTCGGGGTGAGCGCGCCTTGACGGTGACTACCATTATTATTTCTATCGGTGCAGCTAGTGCCATCGTGGGTATTGTGCAGTACGGCATTCTTGAGTACGACCATCTTGGTCGGAGACCGCAAGGAACTCTCTCACACTATATGACCTATTCTGGACTTCTAATGGTCGTGTCAGTGGTAGCTACCGCCAGAGTGCTTTTTCACGCCAAGGACCGCACTTGGTCAGCCTTAGTTATGCCGGCTTTACTCGTTGCCCTGGCGTTAACACTCACACGTAGTGCTTGGGTCGGAACATGTGTGGGACTAAGTTTATTGCTGGTGCTGAAGGACTTCCGCTTGCTAGCAGCCTTGCCGGTGCTAGCCGCGCTATTTTTTGGCTTTGCGCCGCCCCAAGTAACCGACCGGCTTTATTCGACGTTCGATCTCCAGGACCCCACGAATCGAGACCGTCTAGCCATGGCCAGAACCGGTGTGAGAATGATTCAAGACTACCCTCTTACCGGAGTTGGTCCAAATATGGTGCAGGAAGTCTATGCTGACTACCGCGATGCCAATGCGGTCCAAAGTACCAACCCGCATCTCCATAACGTCCCAATGCAAATTGCTGCCGAGCGCGGATTACCAGCTCTAGCTCTGTGGCTTTGGTTCGTCATAAGTGTGGTCGTTAGTTCATTTCGCAGACTGCAAACCACGAAGTATAAATCACTGGCAGCGGGTGGACTGGCAGCGCTAGCTAGCATGCTGGCTGCTGGCTTGTTTGAGTATAATTTTGGTGATTCTGAATTCTTGATGATGCTACTCGTGGTCATTACACTGCCTTACGCTGCCGACATATCTGAACAAGCCCAAGATCCACTCTAGTCATGCTTAGTAATAAACGGCTGGACGCGATCATTAAACGATTCGAGTCCACCTCAATCATTGTCATCGGTGACATCATGATCGATCAGTTCGTGATCGGCCAAGTGAACCGAATTTCTCCTGAAGCGCCCGTACCCGTTGTTAAGTTTAACCACGAAGAATTTCGACTTGGAGGAGCAGCCAACGTCGCACATAACATTCGAAAACTGGGTGGGCGTGTCAGCTTATTGGGTGTTCTGGGCTCGGATGATGCAGGAACACAATTGTTAGCTGAACTGAAACGTGCCTCTATCAATCCCAACGGTGTACTTTCTGACGGCGAAAGAATAACAACACGCAAACTACGTGTCGTAACCAGTCGAAACCAACAAGTTGCACGGATTGATTACGAAACTGACAAAGAACTATCACGAGGCATAGTCAACAAACTGAGTGCGCTTCTCAAATCACAAATTGCGACAGCTGATGTCATCGTAGTGTCGGACTATTTAAAGGGACTCCTTACCCAAGAATTCATGGCTAACATTTTTCTCTCCGCAAAAGAGCATGGCGTGCCCGTATTTGTAGATCCCAAGGCACCACATCTTAACTGGTACTCCGGATGTTCTTTGATTACACCAAACCACCATGAAGCTGAAAAGGCTACACGGATGAGAATCCAAACTGAGGATGAAGCGCGTACTGCAGCCAGCACTCTTCAAACATCAGTGCCTTGTACGAGTGTACTTATCACAAGGGGGGAACATGGCATGTGGCTAACTGATGGATCACTGCCTAGAACTGACCGTGTAGAAACAGCACTTCCCACGACAGCTCGGGAAGTCTCGGACGTCACTGGTGCTGGCGATACCGTGATCGCGATGATGGCACTTAGCGTAGCCGCAGGCGCCAACCTATCAGAAGCAGCGGAACTAGCTAATCATGCGGCTGGTATTGTTGTAGGTCGTTTCGGAGCAAGTACTATGACGACCAAGGAACTGGTAGAAGCCTTCGCCTAACAGGAACGCTGAATTTTTTGTGTGTATCAACTTCGTTCTAGGGACAGCCCTAAGACTCCTAATGTCGAAAATGTCGACGACCAGTGAGCACCATGGCGAGACCATGTTCATCAGCCGCGCTAATTACCTCGGCATCCCGTACTGACCCACCAGGTTGCACCACCGCCGTCGCACCCGCAGCAGCAAGAGCATCGAGACCATCACGAAACGGGAAAAAAGCGTCAGATGCTGCGACCGTACCAGTCAAACTAGTTGGCGCTTTTAGTGTCGCGACCTTAACAGCGTCGATCCGACTCATCTGACCCGCGCCAATTGCGACAGTACGATCTTCGCGTGTGAATATAACGGCATTCGATTTGACATGGGCACAGACGCGCCACGCAAACTGTAAAGCTGTCCATTCCTCTGGTCGAGGAGCCCGCTGAGTTACAACTCGCAAATCAGGAATAGCAACCGATTCACCCCATACACTTCTAGCTTCTCTAACTTCGTCACGATGTTGAACAATCCAGCCCCCCAAGATCGATCGAGCATCGGCTTGAGCAATGGGATTGTTATTTAGCAACGCCATATCAAATGTGAGAACTCGTAAAGATTTCTTTTCTGCCAAGACGGCCTTTGCCGCTTCGGTAATGCTAGGTGCCACAACCGCTTCGATAAATGTTGACACAATTTCCGAAGCCGTCGTTGAATCCAAAGGACGATTTAAGCCAACGATCCCACCAAACGCCGATAACGCATCAGCGTCGCGTGCTTGCCGATAGGCGTTGGTAATCGTTGCGCTTGTAGCCACTCCACAGGGATTCGTATGTTTGATAACGGCGGCAGCAGGTTCCTCGAATTCGAGTACGACACGAGCTGCTGCGTCGAGATCAATTAAATTCGTAAAGGACAGTGGCTTACCTTGAACTTGATGCGCTGCCGGTAATCCAATACCCTTCGAGTCACCATACCACGCAGCTTCTTGATGCGGATTTTCACCGTATCGAAGTGTTGAAATTCTTGGTAAGTCAAGCGTTAATCGGTCCGGCACTACCGCCGCCGGAGACGATTGTTCGCGTCGACAATCTGTACCAGACACAACAATCGATTCAAACGTGTGAGCGATCGTTGTATCGTACTCTGCGGTATGTGCGAACGCTTTACGCGCAAGTTGTAAGCGGAATGCTAACTCCGGACCGTCTGACCTATCCAGCCCTAGTAAGGCTTCCTTGTAATCATCCGAGTCTACAATCACCAAGACGTCTTTAAAATTCTTAGCAGCGGCACGAACTAACGAAGGCCCGCCGATGTCGATCTGTTCGATTAATTCACTAACAGGAACACTTTTCTTTGCTGCCGTTCGAGCAAACGGATAAAGGTTAACGACAACCAAATCAATAGGTTCGATGTCGTACTGTTGAAGAGACGATAAGTCCGTTTCATGGTCACGCCTAGCCAATATCCCAGCGTGAATATTTGGATGCAAGGTCTTGACCCGACCATCCATCATTTCTGGCATTCCGGTGATTTCAGATACAAGAGTAATAGGTAATCCTGCATCTTGTAATGTTCGTGCGGTTCCTCCTGTAGAAATTAATTTATAACCGCGTGACGTTAAGCCGGACGCAAATTCTACGATGCCTGTCTTATCCGACACACTCAATAAAGCCCGCATCAGAATTCCTCAGACTTTCTAGACAGGACGGCATGACAACACCCCATGGCAGACCTAGCACAATCATGGAACCATCTTACGATCATCGAAATGTGAGAAACCATATTAGAGGAAGCCACAAGTCGCGTGCGTACGGAACTGGACGGTCATTAATTAAGACCTCGCAGGTAATGTTCCGATTTATGAGATCGTAGAGATCTCGAAGCTTAAACACTTCGCCAGGAAAAAACCGGGCGCGGTGTCGGAATGCCTCATCTGTTCCGACTTCGCGATATTCGGCGGAAGCCTTTGCACGGGTTACAACTTCTTCGTAATCGGCACCTTTAAATACTGGAAACACTAAAGTGACGGAGAGCGTCTCTTCGACATCTTGAAATAACCCGGCACGCAAATCTGCCTCAAGAGCGATTAACTCTTCTTCGGTGGGTTGCTCGGAGAGATCACTATATGGCCAGAACCGCTCAGATAGTCGATTCTCTTGAATATTTCGCTTCTCCTGGTCGTCCATGCCCCGCTTAGATGAAGTCTTCGTCATGACGAGAACCGTGCACGTGATGGTATCCTGAATCCTGACAACACGACAAGTTCACAGGAAAGGAATACAGCAATCAAATCATTCAGTTAACACCATAAGCAGTAAAAAGAGGCAATAAAGAACAATGGCAGATCCTCGAATCCTTCCCTCTATTGGGCAATTGATCGAACGACGGGTAATCCAATTACTTCAAAAAAAATATGGACGCAATGCCACACTTGAAGCATTGCGACTTGAAACTGAAGAATTACGTACTAAATTGGTAAGCACTACGGATTCCCTGTCGATTTCAATACCTAATATGACGGCCGCTATGGAATACCTTGAAGAAAGTACCCGAAGCCGGCTTACTGATTGGTTTGCACCCTCACTGCGACAGGTGATTAATGCTACAGGAGTGATCCTGCATACCAACTTGGGACGTGCCCCACTCACCACATCAGCGGTTCAGCAAATTGCTGAAACTGCCGGTGGTTACGTCAATCTCGAATACGATCTGAGCCACGGAAAGCGTAGTCAGCGGGATAGCCACATTAACTCATTAGTGCAACGATTGACAGGCGCCGAAGCGGCAGCGGTCGTCAACAACAACGCTGCAGCCACCTTTTTATTGTTATCGGCACTGGCTAGTGGACGTGAAGTCATCGTATCGCGTGGTGAATTGGTCGAAATCGGCGGCGGTTTCCGTGTTCCCGAGATCATGTCTGCATCTGGCGCCGTACTCCGAGAAGTCGGAACAACGAATAAGACCCGGGTAGCGGATTACGCCGCAGCCATCACGGAAAGAACGGCACTTTTACTGCGTGTGCATCCATCTAATTTCCGCATCCACGGGTTCACTGAACGCCCAACAATAGATGAACTAGTTTCGCTCGGAAAACGTTTCAATATTACTGTCGCAGAAGATCTGGGAAGCGGTTATCTTGGGAATAACACTGATTCGCAAAGTCAACAGCTTGACGAACCCACGGTCAGGAAAAGTGTTACTGCCGGAACCGATGTTGTTTGCTTCAGTGCTGACAAATTGTTAGGTGGACCCCAAGCAGGAATTCTAGTTGGACAATCCAACAAGATCGAACGCATTCGAGCACACCCACTGATGCGAGCATTGCGCGTCGACAAGTTAACCTATGCAGCATTAGGCGCTACATTACAGGAGCATGCCGCTGGACAAGCACACGTTACAGTGCCAGTCTCCATTATGCTCTCTACCCCTGTTGAAGAGATCGGAAAACGCGCCCAAACAGTCGTAGACACCATTGAGAGTGGAGACTCACAGGTGGAGATCCTTAACGACCATTCGGCCATCGGTGGTGGTAGTGCGCCAGAGACCCACTTACCCACAAAAGTGATCGCTATTCAATCTGCAAACAGAAGCGCGGACTATATCCAAACCGCACTCCGGAAATTCGATCCACCAATCATTGGTCGCATCGATCAAGATCGGGTGCTCCTGGATCTTAGAACTGTATTGCCAGAACAGGACAAAATACTAATGAAGGCTTTAGGTGACCTACTAAGTTATTGTTAGGCCACATAAAGTTGTTCACGTTAATGGTCGACTAACGCCTCATCTTCAGAGACACGGTGGGGACACGCATCACAAACAAGTTCCTTTCCATCCGAATCGAAAACCTTATCTCCACCACAGGAACCACGCAAACAACGGTTACTGAATATCACACCGACCGCCATAATGAGCATTGCCAGGCCCACGACTATTACGGAAAGTAAGAATGTGGTCATAACCCGATTATTGTAAGTCGATTTGAAATAGATGCTCAAACGCGGGTGTCATTTTCTGGTCAAACTCCCCTGCATCAGTACGTACCAGCATGAGTGCCGCAACACCTTCCGCTACCGCGAAACGGTACCCATCGGTTGGACCCAACACGTTTAATGCCGTAGCCATGCCATCGGCCCACGAGCAGGATGTGCCCACGACAGTCACTGACGCTAAGCCGTGCGTAACTGGGTAACCCGTCCGAGGGTCAATCGTGTGGGAAATCCGCTGTCCATCTACCTCATAGTAACTGCGATAATCACCGGATGTCGCCATCGCCATATCGCGTAACGGAACCACTTGAATGATAGATTGCGTCTTTGAATCCGGCACCTGAATACCGATGCGCCAAGGTTCACCGGAAGCGTTCAGGCCTCTCGTACGCACCTCACCACCCACTTCAATGATGTATTGCATTACACCTTTAGACTCAATCGCACTGGCTACCCGGTCCACCGCATAACCTTTGGCTATTGCTGATAGGTCAAATCCTATCAGGGGATCTCGTTTGCGAACGCTCTTTGCAGAAAAATCGAGATGCAGTTGATCGTGACCGCTGTGTTTAAGCAATTCAACAATCGTTGCTCTCGTTGGCGGAAGGTTGTGTTGTTCGACACCGAAACCCCACGCAGCCACTAAGGGACCAACCGTAATATCAAATGCACCATCAGTTAGCGCTGCGATCTCCTGCCCTTGTTTAATTACTTCAAACGTGTCCGTTGTGAATGAAAACGGCTGCGTGTCACGAAAGGCATTAAACCGAGATAGCTCGGAATCTGGTCGATAATGCGACATCATCCGATCGACGCCATCAAGTTCAGCCTCTATCGTTCTTCGAATATCGCCAGACGGTGTATCGGAAATCCCTTCCTGGATAATGCTGACCCTAAAAGTCGTCCCCATGGTGGAACCAGTGAAAACCTGTTCAGAGAGACCTTGCGAGTTACAGGCAATGGATGCCGTAGTTGCAAGAAGGGTAAAGAGAAAAGTCCGCCTGAACGAGGTAACACCAGTGGTCATATACATCGGCCTGAAATTATGAAAACCGAAACTAGGCCACCTAACACGTAAAGTTGCGCCACTAAAAAGAAGTCGCCTGTTTAACCGAAGTCGTCAAACAGAATGTTCTCAGGTTCGACGCCAAGGCTATCAAGCATTTCCATACAAGCCTTAATCATCATCGGCGGTCCACAGAGATAGTACTCAACATCTTCAGGTGCTGGGTGATCTCTTAAGTAGTTATCGTAGACTACCTGATGAATGAATCCAGTCTTGCCCTTCCAAGCATCCTCAGGGAGTGGCTCAGACAGTGCTAATTGCCAATCAAAGTTTGGAAACTTGGCTTGGATCTTGTCGAAGTGGTCGACGTAAAATGCTTCGCGCAAACTCCTGGCACCGTACCAAAAAGAAATCTTTCGCGAAGTTCCCAGTCGAAAAAACTGATCGAAAATGTGTGACCGCATCGGTGCCATTCCTGCCCCACCCCCAACGAATAACATTTCAGCATCAGTTTCCTTCGCAAAAAATTCACCGAAAGGACCTGAAATGACCACGTCAGCACCAGGCTTCAAACTAAACATGTAAGAACTCATCTTCCCGGGTGGAATACCTTCAGGACCACGCGGTGGTGGCGACGCTATCCGCACGTTCAACGTAATAACACCCTTCTCCTCCGGGTAGTTAGCCATCGAATACGCTCTTACGACTGGCTCTTCAACAGTCGAAGTGTATCGCCAAAGATTAAACTTGTCCCAGTCCGCTCGGTACTCGTCTTCTATCTGGAAATCACGATAAGGAACAACACCTGGCGGACATTCGATTTGAATGTAACCACCTGCACGAAATGGTACGTTCTCGCCAACTGGTAGTTCGAGCACCAGCTCCTTAATAAATGTGGCCACGTTGTGATTGGACCGCACCTTACAGGTCCACTTTCGGACATTGAACACTTCCGGTGGCACTTCGATTTTCATGTCCTGCTTGACCTTCACCTGACAAGAGAGCCGAACGCCTTCTCGTGCCTCACCTCGAGACACGTGACTGAGTTCAGTCGGTAATATTGCACCGCCACCATCGTTGACCTTGACAGTACACACACCGCAGGTGCCCTTCCCACCGCAAGCCGAGGGAATAAAAATTTTGTTAGTAGCTAACGTGCTGAGCAACGTCCCACCAGCCACGGTCTGTAAAGTGTTGTTTGGGTCATCATTGATGACAATCGTCACGTCGCCGGTCGCAACCAAGCTCCGCCTAGCTGCCAGCAGAACAAAGACCAGCGATACAATGACGAACGTGAACATCAAAACGCCAAGGCCGACGGTTACCATTAAATCTGATTCCTTACGTCTTCCAATTACAACTGAATGCCAGAAAAAGCCATGAACCCGATCGCCATCAGGCCGGTCAAGATAAACGTGATACCGAGGCCGCGAAGACCAGCTGGCACGTTGCTATAGCGAAGGCGCTCCCGGATTCCTGCAAGCGCAACGATCGCCAAGGCCCAGCCAAGGCCGGAACTGAAACCAAACACCGTACTTTCTGCTAGTCCGTAATTACGCTCTACCATAAAAAGTGACGCGCCGAGAATGGCACAATTCACAGCGATGAGCGGTAAGAACACTCCAAGCGCTCCGTATAGTTTTGGTGCCAAACGATCGATCGTCATTTCCACAATTTGCACCATCGCTGCGATGGTGCCTATATAGGTGAGAAATCCCAAAAACGATAAATTGTAGGCGCTAAGGCCAGGAGCAACCCACGCGAGTGCGCCGTCAGCCAACAGATACCGATAAATGATATTGTTCATCGGCACCGTGACCGTTAGTACGAAGATAACTGCAGCGCCTAATCCCAAAGCGGTCTCCACCTTTCGGGAGACAGCCAAAAAAGAACACATGCCAAGAAAAAATGCGAGCGCCATGTTCTCTACAAAGATGGCCTTAACAGCTAGGCTCAAGTAATGCTCAAGCATGTCAATCTGCCTCAACTTGATCTGGCTTCCACGTACGGACTATCCAAATGAAAAATCCAATAATAAAAAAGGCGCCTGGGGCCAGCACCATCAAACCATTAGGGTTGTACCAACCACCTTCAGTCGCAAGAGGCAAGACCGGCACACCAAACACGGACCCGGATCCAAGCAATTCGCGTAAAAATGCCGTTGCCATGAGAATGATGCCGTAACCCAATCCATTGCCAATGCCATCAATCAAACTCTTCGATGGCGTATTTTGCATTGCATAGGCCTCCGCCCGACCCATGATGATGCAGTTTGTGATGATCAATCCGACAAAGACGCTTAACTGTTTTGAAATCTCAAATACATAAGCCTTTAAAATTTGATCGGTCACAATCACCAGTGACGCGATGATGGTCAACTGAACAATGATGCGAATACTTGTTGGAATTTGATTACGTAACAAGCTAACGAACAAACTCGAACATGCTAAAACCGCAATCACCGCAACGCTCATCACCAGAGCCGTATCCATACGTGTCGTGACTGCGAGTGCGGAGCAAATACCTAACACTTGTAGGGTGATTGGGTTGTCATTAAACAATGGATCAACCAACGTTCGTTTAACGCTATTTGCCACTAGCTGGCCTCTCTCTCTTGTTTGATGCGTTGCAAATAGGGCCCAAATACCTCTGCTCCAAGCCAAAATTTCAGCATGTGGTCCACCCCTCGACTTGTAATCGTCGCACCCGATAGACCATCAACATTGTACGGGTCCTCATTGACCGAGCCTGCACGGCCTTTGATAACAGAAATCACGGGTTGCAAATTCTCATCGAACGGTCGACGACCAGGCCAAAGCGCCTTCCAGCGCGGATTATCTACCTCACCACCAAGCCCAGGCGTCTCCCCATGTTCGTAAAACGTGAGCCCCCGAATCGTTTCGAGATCGGCGTCAAGCGCAATGTATCCATAGAGTGTTGACCAAAGACCCATTCCTTCAATCGGTAATACCACCATGCTCAGGGTCTCATCTGATCCACGTGCTTCATAGACCATTACATGCTCTGGCAACCTTTGCACTTGGGCACGATTGTCAGGCGCCTCACGACTCGTCAAAGGATTTGTGGCTTGCTTCCGTTGGTCAAATGTGCCCGGATCGATGTCGGTTACCGGCATACCAGTCTGCAAGTCGATGATTACCGTCTGTATATTGGAAATCCGAGCTTCAATCTCTTCTCTCGAAAGGTCTTCCTTCTCGTCAGCCAGACCAGAAACAATCAGCACATTCCGCTGCTTATCCAGCGCTGCATTCAGTTCGTATCGCGTGTGAAGCATCTCAAAGGCTAGAGAGACAATCACCGCACATACCACACATAATGCGGTCGCAAATTTTATGTTGTAGCTTGCGCTATGTTGCATATCGAGCTCTGCGTCGTTTTACGTTGGCCCTCACAACAAAATAATCCAAAACAGGCGCAAACAAATTCATAAACAAAATCGAGAGCATCATACCCTCTGGATAAGCTGGGTTAACCACTCGAACCAATACAACCAAGATGCCGATCAAAAATCCGTAGACGTATCTGGCCGAGTCGGACGAAGGTGCGGATACCGGGTCGGTCGCCATAAACACGGTCCCAAAAGCCCAGCCCCCGAGCACAAAATGCCAAGCCGGACTAACTGCGAATGCTGGATTCGTATCAGATCCGACGATATTGAATAGCCAGGCCATCAGGCCTGTACCGAGCGCAACACTTATCATGATTCGCCACGAGCCTATCCGTGTAACGATCAAAACAATTGCACCTACTAGACAGGCAAGGGCTGACGTTTCACCCATCGACCCTGGAATGAATCCCATAAAAGCATCCCAGAAAGTTAAACCTTGGGTAAACGCAACCGCTCCTGTCTCAGCGCTCTCGGCCAACCACGTCGCACCACTTACGCCATCGCTCCCGGTGCTTGCGGCGATCCAAACAGAATTCCCTGACATCTCAGCTGGATAAGCAAAAAAGACAAACGCTCTGGCCGTCAGTGCTGGGTTGAGGATATTCATCCCGGTGCCACCGAAAATCTCCTTACCAATAACCACACCAAAGGAAATTCCTAACGCCACCTGCCACAGCGGAATCGTTACAGGAAGCACCAAAGGGAACAACATTCCGGTCACTAGGAAACCTTCGTTAACTTCGTGCCGGCGCACACTTGCGAACAACATTTCCCAAGCACCCCCTACGGCAAAAGTTACCAGGAGAACCGGTAAATAGTAGAGAGCACCATGTGCAATGCATGCACTTACACTATCGGGGGTAAACGTCCATCCGAACTCCTGGAAAACGTTCGACTGCCAGTTTGCTAATGGCAATGCACCGTGAGAAATAGCAAGATTCGCCTGATAGCCAGTGTTGTACATCGCCATAAACACACAGCCCGACAACGCAAGAACAACAGTTACCATCATCCGTTTGAGGTCTAAACCGTCGCGCACATGAGACGCACCGCTCGTGACCTCACCCGGCGTATAAAGAAAGGTGTCGTTCGCTTCGTACAGCGGATACAACGCCTCTAATTTCCCACCTTTTTTGAAATGCTTAGCCTGTGAATCGAGTAGTGCTCTCAGCAATCTCATAAAGATCTTTTGCGAAACTAAAACTGGTTACCCTTCCTTCTCAAGCTCGTTCAACACGTCTCTCAGGGGCGTGGCAAAATCGGTTTTTCCAGGGCACACGAAACTACACAAGGCCATATCTTCTTCATCTAACTCTAGGCAACCCAATTCTTCTGCTCGTTCCGTATCGCGCATAACTATGGCCCTTGCCAAAAACGTAGGTAGCAGATCCATCGGCATAACTCGTTCGTAAACACCAATAGGAATAATTGCTCGCTTAGAGCCCTGAGTTGACGTAGTAAACGCAAACTGCTTACCGGGTAGTAATCGAGAAATAAAAGTATTGCCGATTGAAAATTTATTGAAGCCAGGTGCCAACCATCCAAGAAATTCTCTCGTGCGCTCTTCAGCAATTACCGAGACTTGCAAATGGTAACGACCAAGATATCCAGACTCCCCACTGGGCGCTCTGCGCCCCGAGAACACGGAACCCGAAATAATTCGATGCTCTCCAGCGATTAACTCTCCTTCAACGAGTCCAGCTAGCGACGCACCTAACCTAGTTCGCACAAGGCGAGGCCGCATTACTGACGGGCCAGCAAGCGACACAATACGACTAACCGATAAGCTACCCGTCTGAAAGAGCATCCCAATACCGATGACATCTTGATAGTTGAGATGCCAAACCATCTTGCTCCGATCGACCGGATCTAATTTGTGAATGTGCAGACCAACGACCCCGGCTGGGTGAGGCCCCTCGAATTGTTCATGTTGTAACCGGCTGAAATCTGGCAGATGAAATTGGCTCTCTACACCCGAGCAAACAAAAATTGGACCTTCAGTTAGTTTTGCGACGGCAAACAACCCTCGTTCAAATGCATCTTCCGAACCACGTATTACCTCGTTCACATCCGCAGCTAATGGATTTGTATCCATCGCGGTCACGAATATCGAGTGTGGTCGCTGATTAGGGTTTGCTACTCGACTGAATGGTCGCCCACGTAATGCCAGCCATGCCCCAGATTCCACGAGCAACTCACGTACTTCATCACCGGTTAAACCATTCGGATGCCGTCCAGAAAACGAGCTAAAACTTACTTCGTCAGCACCTCTTGAGCTTCCTTCATGGTCAGCACGATCCACATCAATAACAATGGAAGAAAGAGCCCTCCGATCACCACGATGAACAGCTCTCACTGTTCCAGCAGCAGGCGAAGTGTGCCTAACTCCAAGATTCTTCTTATCCTCCATTAGCAACTGTCCACGACGAACACTGTCACCAACGGTCACATGCATAGTGGGTCGTAAGCCTACATAATCCTCCGCAATGAGTCCGACCGTTTGGGTAGATTTTCCAGACTCTATTTGCTGAATGGGCGCACCGGCGATCGGAAGCCGCAAGCCTCGACGAACTCGGTGTAAAGCCATTCAGTCGACCCTATTCCTCAAGATTCCTGATCTTGTTCAACCAATTGACAAATGATGTGCAGAATTGTGCGATGCAATTCCTGTACACACGGCACTGAATCATCGGGCGCTACGATATGGATATCCGCAGCTTGTCCAATCACACCGCCATCCAGACCTGTTAGCCCGATACAGGTAAGTCCTCTTTGAGTCGCCACTTTGAAAGCCGCTAACACATTAGACGACTCACCACTTGTAGAAATTCCTATAACTACATCGCCTGAACGTCCTAGCGCCTCGATTTGGCGCGCAAATACATATTCATATCCGTAGTCGTTGGCAACAGCAGTCACGACACTGGTATCAGCAGTCAAGGCAATCGCAGGTAAAGCCTTACGATCACGCATAAAACGACCAACAAATTCGGCTGCGACATGCTGTGCATCACTGGCACTGCCACCGTTGCCAAATAACAACACCTTGTTCTCACGTATAAAGGCGTCATGGATTACCTGTGCAGCTTTCAGCAGAGGTGTCTGATCGAGGCTTAGAAATTTTTGGTGGGCGCGAATTACATGAGAAATTAACTCATTTACAATCTGCGCTCGCTCTTTGGTCAGAACGTCCTCCATTCCCCATCAATGAAGAAGACTTCTTGCAAGGAGATTGTGAATATTTTCTCAAGCAAAAACATAAAAAAAAGGCCTGATGCCAGAAGCGTATATAAACCGCCCACTGCTTATTTATCTCTCACGCCCAACGCTTGAATGGTAACGAACCTGTTGAAGGTAAGTCAAACCTTCTGGAATCAATATTTTTGGTCAATCTAAAACAAACTTCCCAAGCAGATTCTACTACTGCAACCTCTTAATTTGTGGCGATCTAGTGATTCTGGTACGATGCGCGTGATCCAGAGAATCAGAGCAGACACTCATTATTTTGCGGCTTCCGCCGTGCGGATGTTATGAGTCGAACACGCCGATGATGGTGAAGAAGATTGTCGTCTGTCACGCGCAGGTTCCCTTTATCGAGGGTGGTGCGGAATTCCATGTACGGGAGTTGGTCAAACAACTCAAGGTGCACGGTTACGAAGCAGAATTGATAAGCGTGCCATTTAAGTGGTACCCAAAGGAAGAAATCATTGCTCACGCAACTGCCTGGCGCTTATTGGACCTAAGTGAAAGTGCCGGGCAACCAATTGACTTGGCTATCGGCCTAAAATTTCCTTCCTACTTCGTGCGTCACCCATGCAAGGTTTCATGGATCATTCACCAATACCGAGCAGCCTATGATTTATGCGGTACACCGTACTCGGACTTCAAGCACATCGAAGGTGACGTCGGACTGCGCAATACGCTCATGCAATTAGATCGAAAAATGCTAGGTGAATGTCGCAGACTTTTCACGAACGCTAAGAACACGGCGGCAAGGTTAAAGAAATTCAATGGTATAACCGCTGACCCTCTATATCATCCTCCTCGACTGGCTTCGCAACTTCGGAGTGGAGAATATGGAAACTACGTGCTTTCAGTCGGCCGGCTTGAATCCGTTAAACGGGTGGAACTCGTTGTTAAAGCCATGCAGCATGTTGACAAACCTATCCGACTACTCATCGTTGGTGATGGAACCTATCGACAAAAGATCCAACAAATGGCAGAGCAATCAGGGATAGAGCAACGAATAGAATTTTTGGGACAAGTATCTGACAAAGATTTGATTGACTTATATTCTAAGGCGCTGGCAGTTATATATGTGCCTTATGATGAAGACTACGGTTACGTAACTTTGGAAGCTTTTCTGGCACATCGACCCGTCATCACAGCGGAAGATTCTGGAGGCCCCTTAGAGTTTGTCAAACATGATGTAAACGGCGCCGTGTGCCAACCAGAACCGGAATCGATCGCTTCAGAAATTAATTCGTTGGCTAGCAATCGAACGAAGGCTGCTATGTTGGGAGAGTCAGGCTACGATAGCGCTCGAGATATTTCATGGTCTGGTGTCGTCGAACAACTAGTCGGCGCAGCAGAGAACAATACATACGACGGATAATTGGAACTGTCTTGTGTCTAAACTCATCATTCAGATTCCGTGTTTAAACGAATCGGCAACTCTGCCGGAAACCTTAAATGATCTCCCCAAAAACATCCCAGGCATCGATATTATCGAAATACTGGTAATCGATGACGGTTCGACTGACGACACAGCGTCTGTCGCTCGACGGCACGGGGTACATCATGTAATACGGTTCAAACGGAATCGTGGACTGGCAGCTGCTTTTGCAGCCGGCCTTGATGCCTGCTTAAAGCATGGTGCGGACTTCATCGTGAATACCGATGCAGATAATCAGTACAGTGGGGCGGATGTGGCTAAACTGCTGGAACCACTAGTCGGTGGGCATGCTGATGTAACTATTGGTGACAGAAACATCGCTTCGCTAAAACACTTACCAATCATTCGTCGAATCCTACAACGTCTTGGAAGTTGGGTGGTGCGCCAAGTTTCAAGTACAAATGTGCCTGATTCTACAAGTGGGTTTCGAGCGTATACTCGAGAAGCGGCCCTGAGCATGACGTTAGTGTCTGAATTTTCCTATACCCTGGAATCAATTATCCAGGCTGGCAAGAAACGATTGGCGATTGCCCACGTGTTAATCGATACCAATCCCAAGACTCGAGAATCGCGTTTGTTTAAGAGTGTTGCATCCTACGTAAAGAAGTCTGCAGCAACAATTATTCGGGTCTATGCAATGTACGAACCGCTTAAGATTTTCACTTATATTGGCATCGTATTCTTTGGCGCAGGATTCGCCATCTCGCTTCGATTTCTTTATTTCTACCTCAACAACGCAGGACAAGGTCACCTACAATCCTTAATCCTATCCGCAGTACTCATGATTGTTGGATTTCAAGTGCTTCTCATTGGACTTGTAGCTGATGTTATTTCTGGTAACCGAAAACTGATTGAAGATCTAGTTTATCGAGTTCGAAAGATGGATTTGTCGCTCGGCAAAATTACAGACACGAATAATACTGATGTTGAGTCCAAACATCACGAGTCGGAGACACACTGACGTGGCATCCGCTTCATCAACATCGATAGTCATTCCAGCATTTAACGAAGGGGTGATTACCGGGGATGTCGTCAGCCAACTAAAGGCTTTAGCCTCATGGCACGAGATCATCGTAATCGACGACGGCTCCTCTGATGACACAGGGGCACAAGCTAGACAGGCTGGCGCTACCGTCATTACCCATCCCTACACTAAAGGGAACGGAGCCGCGGTCAAAACAGGCATCCGCTACGCAACTGGAGAATTCATACTAATCGTTGACGGCGATGGCCAGCATCGCACTGAAGACGCGCTACGCATAGTTGAACAATTGGGTGAATATGATTTAGTTGTCGGCACTCGATCTAGCGTAAGTCAAGCGACGCCAGCCCGCCGAGCCGGAAACTTTGTTCTCAACTGGTTGGCCAGCTACCTCGCTGAACATCCTATTCCTGATCTCACATCGGGATTTAGAGCAATGCGGCATCGTTACGTGAAAGATTTCATTCATCTACTACCAAATGGTTTCTCCACTCCGACAACGACCACACTAGCGTTCATCAAGGCTGGATACAACGTAACATTTGTACCCTCAGAAGCACACGTGAGAGCTGGCCATTCAAAAATTCGTTTTGTGAGAGATGGCGTAAAGTTTTTCTTAATCTTGTTACGGGTAATTACGATTTATAGCCCGTTACGAATCTTTGTACCTGCTGCACTTGCCTCATTCACGGTTGGTTCTGGGTACATGCTATGGACAATTCTTTTTCATTCGCGGGTTACAAACTCCTCAGTACTATTAATCGTGCTCGGTGTTGTTGTGTTCCTTATGGGACTTGTCTGCGAACAGATCTCTGCGATTCGCTTCGACAGGCGTAAATGACTCGTCAGACGGTGGTCATGGTGACGACGTCATACCCTAGATTTCCTGGGGATACAGTCGGCACCTTTATGGAGCCAATTGCACGTGGTGTCGCTGCACGCGGTCATAAAGTGCACGTCGTCGCTCCATGGCATCCACTCATTAAGCGAGCATCGGTCGAAGACGGTATTCATTTCCATTTCTTTCGTTACATGCCATTTTCCTCATTGAATGTATTCGGCTATGCAAGCGCTCTGAAAAACGATACGGACCTTCGACCCTCTGCCTATGCGGCGGCTCCATTTGCCCTCTTCGCAGGTTGGCGAGCCGCTCAGAAGGTTGCGAAAACCCATGGGGCTACGATTATGCACGGTCATTGGGTGATTCCTGGTGGTGTGATTGCGGCCACGGCTGCCGGCACTATCCCAGTCATCCTGAGCCTGCACGGCTCTGACATATTTGTAGCCGAACATCACAGCCTCGCTCGACGAGCTGCTAAGTTTGCATTCCAGCGCGCAGCCTGGGTAACAGCGTGTAGTAGCAATCTACGGCAGCGAGCGATGGCACTTGGCGCAAGAGAAAACCGAATTGAAGTGCTTCCTTATGGAGTCGATGGCGATCGCTTCAAACCCGATGCAAGCGCCAGAGCGAAGATCCGTCACACACTGAATATCTCTGCTGATCAACCCATGGTATTCATGGCGGGCCGACTGGTCAGAAAGAAAGGGTTCGGATCCCTGCTGAAAGCAGCAGTCCGACTGATTCCAAATTGGCCAACCCTGCAAGTAATCATCGCAGGCATCGGTGACCTAGATGATGAATTGCGGGCCGAAGTAACCTCTCTCAATCTCAATGACAATGTTCAATTCACTGGGAAACTTCCACAGAACGAGATACCAGGTTATCTGACTGCCGCTGACCTCGTAGTTGTACCATCGATTCAAGACGACGCCGGTAATGTCGATGGTTTACCAAACATTCTCATGGAAGCACTGGCATCTGAAACAGCAGTGGTCACAACGAAGGTAGGTGGAATTGACGCGGTAGCTGTCGACGGGCGTACGGCTCTGGTTGTTCCACCAAATGACGATCTAGCGCTTGCGATGGCGATTGAAAATCTATTGAAGAATTCTGCACGTCGGAGCGAACTTGGACAAACGGCTCGCGCCGAGGTTTGCAACAATTATCAGTGGACACAGTTCGCAAGCAGACTCGACGAGATCTACTCAGAAGCCGTCCGCCCGTAAGATTAACGATCGGGTTTCTGAGCTATCACCGTCATGATGTCGCCTAAGTTAATCACAGGCGCAAGTCGTCCCAGTCCGATAACTTCCGCACCTCGCAGAACAAACCTTTCAGCAAATGGCGCAAATAAGTTGGCAAGCTTCCACGCAACAAAGTCCAGTGGCACGTGCTTGCCTGGCTTTGAAATCGAAAACAGCATAAATCCAATCGATTCCAGCATGGTCTGGATACTGGTCGGCGAAAAAAAGTACAGATGTCGCGGTGGGATCATCAAATGCCACCGCCGCCCCATACACCGTGCGAAGAGGCTCTGAATATTGCAAGTCGTCAAAGTTAAGTATCCGCCAGGTTTTAACGCATTAAAGGCTTTCGAAAAAGTTGCCGTCGGGTCGCGGACGTGTTCAATAACGTCCCACATGCTCACCAAATCGAACTGTTCTTTTTCAAGATTAACTTCAAGAAAATCAGCCTCAATCACATTAGCCAAGCCTCGCTTGCGCGCCTGACTACTCGCAAACGAGGAAACCTCGATCCCGACAACTGTGTCCACACACTCTTTAGCCACGGTCATGAAATCACCAGTCGCACATCCGACATCCAACCACTGGGTCTGACCCACTTTTGGCAAGGCTAGAAGATCGTTCAGTCGTTTGCGTGCATTGACAACGGATGGACCGCAAACATCACTGGAGAATTTTGTCCCAACCCTGAAAAACTCAGCAGAATAGATTTCATTTAGTTCAGTTCGAGTCGGCTGGTCATTGACATAGACGAGCCCGCAGTTTCCACAGCGGCAGATCGTATAATTCCTTCGACGATAGAGGAATTCGATGACGTCTTTGTCACCACACAAATTGCAAGGTTTAAAATCAGCTTTCATATGACCTTAATGGCAATGATTACAACGAACAAGTGCACGCTAATCCATCATTTACAATTTCTCTACCATAGCGCTTTAATTCATAGAGAAATTTCGTTTTACATCAGGATTTTTGTATCCTCATCTCAACATTTGAATTCAACACGTAAGCACCAGCTATTACTCTGTCATGTTATACAGTCTTTTTAGCCTCATTCTTGTCGCCTACTTGCCAGGAGCATTGATCTTTCGCTCGCCAACCTTCGAACGAGAGCGCCGAGAACGCCTGGCCACGGAAGAGCGGGTCTTCTGGGCAATTATTATTAGCATCGCAGTTTCATCAACCATTGCATTGGCGCTAGCGTGGTTTGAGTTCTACCGTTTCGAGCGCTTATTGCTGATTAACGGTTTCCTGTCCGGTGTCATCGTGGCACTCTATCGACAACGTCTACGTTTCGAAGGCTCCGCTCGCCTGCCGAACGGCACAGCCTTGGCACCCATCGCACTCATCTGCTTGGGCATCTGGCTTTATTTCCCACCCGCAGAATATCTCATGGGAGGCAAAGACCCAGGCGTTTATATGAACGAAGGTCTTCAAATCGCGCAAAGCGGGTCACTGGTAATAACCGACTCGCTTCTGGCTTCCCTTCCATCAGAATCACGCGACCTCTTCATCTCTGAGCAGCCAGAGAGCGGAATACAAGCAGCACACACCGGTCTGCGCTTTATGGGGTATTTCGTCACCGATCCAGACTCGGGAACCGTTGTAGGACAGTTTCCTCATCTCTATCCGATCTGGATCGCGATCGGTTATGG
This sequence comes from uncultured Acidobacteriota bacterium, assembly GCA_913052135.1. Taxonomy (GTDB): domain Bacteria; phylum Acidobacteriota; class Vicinamibacteria; order Vicinamibacterales; family UBA823; genus UBA8106. The sequence goes on along the minus strand of CAJXDY010000009.1, from coordinate 21,051 downwards.
ACTGGATAGTATCGATGGCGCACGGGCAGTCGTCGGTGTCTGGGCAATTCTTGGAGTGCTTGCGCTTTATTTTCTTGGAGCACGTCTCGTCGGAACTATTCCAGCACTGATAGGTGCTTTATTACTGTCTATTCACGTTGTTCAGATCTGGTACAGTCGCTATCCAAATTCAGAACTTGTATTACAGGCCGTGCTTTTAACTGGACTCTTGGCGTTCGCGCGGGCTTACGTCGACGAGTTGGAATTCTTTGGACCAGTGGCTGCCACCCTACTTGGCTTGTCAATGTTCGTTCGGTTTCCCGCAGTGCTTTGCCTACTTGCTGTTGTTGGCGCAATGCTAATTAGTACTGCTGACAATCGGCGACCACGGGCAAGTTTCCTAGCCCCGTTCGTTATATGGCAAATGCTTGCCGGACTTTATTTTTTGACGATCCTGAAACCCTATGTGGCACTACCCATCGAGTTCGTGAAGAACTTGACACCATCCCATATCGGCTTGCTCGCACTTGGACTACTGGCGACAATCTTCTTATGTGCCTCGATACAATACAAATCCGTAAAAGTCCGAGTGCACTCGTGGTTCCCAACCATCCTAGGTCTGGTAGTTTGCTGTGGCGCCATTTACACATATTTTTTTAGGACGCCAGGAGGGCTCCTCGCACCACATGATGCTTTCGCACTTCGGACTTACGCCGAATATTATTTGACTCCTTACGGATTGGTAGCTGCACTGTTGGGATTAGTAATCGTTATGCGAAGGTCATTCTGGAAAGCTCCGGCGCTCATGCTAACAACAATAATTGTGGCGTTCTTTTATTTTTATAAAATCCGTATTGTTCCTGAACACTTCTGGATGGCCCGCCGATTTCTTCCGATCATCCTACCTATGTCACTGCTGTTCATTGGTGTTGTTGCGTTTTCTGGTACCCACCGTGCGTTTCCACGAGAACGGCAAGCTCGTCTACGATATCTAGCGAGATTCGCGATCGGGCTCACCTTCGTGGCTCTGCTCGGTCGAGAATACGTGACAGCCTCAAGCCAAATTATGAACCATGTGGAGTACGAAGGCTTGATACCGAGACTGGAACAGATAGCTGAAAACTTCACAGCTGAGGATTTAGTCATTGTAGAGTCGAGAGCAGCATCTGACCTACATGTACTTGCGCTACCACTTGCGTATACTTATGAGAAAAACGTTCTTGTATTGAGCACTCCACAACCTGACGAACTTACGTTCCAAGAATTTATCAAATGGGGACAGGCACACTATCAAGACATATATTTTCTTGGTGGAGGCGGCACGAGGCTACCCGTCAATACCATCGCCGTTGAACCAATCTTAAGCGATCGATTTCAGATTCCTGAATATGAATCGTCGCTGAACAAGTACCCCACTGAGGTAAGGTTTAAGGAATTTGATTTCGGCCTTTACAAATTCGTTCCAATCAGACGTGAACGCCGCCCGTTTGTTCTGGATGTAGGTTGGATGGACGACCTACAGGTTGTACAGTTTTATGCAAAAGAAAAACTATCCGAGGATGTGACGTTTCGTTGGTCCAGTAAACAATCTTCAGTTTCGATCGTAAACGCGCCACCTAGTAGCTACCAGGTCACGATCTGGGCTAGTGATGGAGGTCGACCTGCAAGTGAAGAACCGGCTTATATAGCGGTGTCTATTAACGATGTTAAACTCGGACAAGCCCAAGTGACAACAGGATTCTTGCCGTACACGTTTGCGATTCCACCTAATGTTGCTACAGATCTTGGAAAAGCGACCACTCAGATTCCGCTTCTTATCGAAGGAAACACCTGGAATCCAAGCAAGACTTTAAGTACAGCTGACGACCGCGAACTGGGTGTCATGATCGACCGGGTAGAAATTCGATAGACGGATAAAGATTTCCAAAGGAGGTATTATTTGGTACATAAGGTTGTTGCTTCTTATAAAAACCAAGAGTCCTCTTTAAAACCACATGCTTGACTCCAATGCTGACTCATTTAAGGATCCACGATTTTCGTGAGCGTCTGATTGTCGGTATTATCGATCTACTACTGACTCTCACAGCCCCTTTTCTAAAATTCTTAACAATCGCACCTGACTCTGGCGCTCAACAACGCATTCTACTGTTGCGGTTGGAACGGATCGGGGATTTACTGATGACGCTCGATGCGATCGCGTTGATCAGATCGCGAGCCCCAGAGGCCCAGATCGACCTTATTGTAGGGAGTTGGAACCGTTCGTTAGCGAAATTAATTCCTCATATAAACCGTATCGATCACATCGACATGTCCTGGTTGACTCGAAACGGATCTCACGGGAACCTTCGTGAACTGTGGACCTGCATACGTCGATGGCGGGCCACTCGTTACAATTTAACGATCAACTTTGAAGCTGATGTCCGTTCCAATTTAGTCATGGCACTCATTGGCGCACCAGAGCGAGCAGGATTCGATATCAAGGGTGGTGGCGCCTTACTTACAAAATGTATCGCACACAATGCAGAAGCGCATACGTCGAGAAATGCAATTCGATTAGTCGATCATGTGTTGCCTGGTAGGGCACCACTTGGACACGATAAAAAACCGACTGTGCGTTTACAGCTTCCGCCTGATGTTATACAGCGCTCGACAATGCATCTTCCTGGAATCAGAGATAACGTTCCCTGGATCGGAATTCACGCCAGTGGTGGTCGTGAGATCAAGCAATGGGATCCACTTCGTTTCGCAGAAGTGGGCACCCGACTCGCACGCGAACACGGAGCAGTACTGGTCCTTACCGGCTCAACTGCCGATCGGTTAATCGTCGAACAGGTCAAGGCTGCCCTCGCACCTGATGTGCCTGTCGTGGATCTGGTCGGTCAGATGCAACTAGTTGACCTTGCGGGTGTTCTGAGTCAGCTTCAAGTCTTCTTGAGTGCCGACACGGGCCCCATGCATCTGGCGGCAGCCGTTGGAACCCCCGTCGTGGCCATCTTTGGACCAGCTGACCCAAAAAACTATCGACCTTTGGGACCAAACGTAAAAATTATCCGGATCGATCTACCGTGTAGCCCGTGCAACCAGATTAGAAGACCACCATGCGGTTGTCGTGGATACATTCCTGATTGCTTAGTTGGCGTGGAAGCGGATAGCGTTTTTGATGCAGCAGTCGACCTGCTTACATGACAGCTCAACCAGAAACGCGACCTTGGACATGACTAAGCGCTTCAGCACGTAACAATAGCTCTCGATATACTGCCAATAAGTGTTTAATTACGGTATTCCAAGAAAAATCACGCTCGACGATGGAGCGACCAGCTTGGCCCATCGTTGCAAGACGTTCTGTTTGACCAATCGCGTCCCGAATGACCGCAGCCAGTGCTGTTACACTCCCTGGCTCGACCAACCACCCGCTGACACCAGGCTCGACCTTGTCCGGCAAACCACCAACCATGGTGGCGATAACTGGCCGCCGATGCGCCATCGCTTCGAGCGTAGCCAGCGAACTACCCTCGTAGAGAGTGGGATGGATAAACAATGAGGCCGTCTCGTACCAAGCATGGACGTCCACGTCAGACAAGCGACCAGTAAATACTGTCCGACCGCCAATGCCAAGCTGATTAACCAGTTTCACCAACGCCTGATGTTCAGGCCCCTCACCCACGACAACCCATCGCCAATTCTGCTCAAGCCCACTCACGGGTGTCTGGCCAGATTGGGATTGATTGACTTGAGCTAACGCCCTTGCCAGGACATCGAATCCTTTATTCTTATCCAGACGTCCGACGCTCAAGATAAGAAATTCGCTTGGTGTAATCCCGTTAGTCGTTCGTTGTTGTCGTCCTAACTCAATACTTGCATAGCGATCACAGACTTCAAGATCCACGGCATTCGGCACGACCGTGACACGTGATTCCTGTGTTCGGAGATTAGACACAACGTTTGGCACCATTGCCTTGTCGGTTGCAATGATGCAGTCGGCCGCGTGTGCACAGGCGCGAACCGCCAACTGTAACGGCCGGTTCGCCAACGCTTTCAACGCTGATCGCGTATGACCACGGCCACCAAATTCCTCCATACCATGTGGATTCAACACAAACGGTACTCGGTAAGCATCCAACTGTCGCGTCCGCGCAAACCCTAAAACACTTGCCCCATGCCCATGCACGAGATCAATCTGTCCATCTTGAGCTAAACGGGCTGCCACACGACCTGCCCGCCAACCAAAAAATGGGTACGCGCTATTGCGGTCAAGAATCGTAGTTCCTCGGTATCCGAAGCCGGGAAAGGTCCGATAAGAGATTGGATGGAAGGTGAGATGTGGATGATTGAGAATCTCTGACTGTTGGGAATCCACACCCCTCGTCGATGGTCTCGTAATCAATGTCACCGCCGTCCCTGATGCGAGTAGATGACGGACAAGGTCATCAACATGCCGCTCGAGTCCACCGGGACCGTGCAAGGAAGCCATCGCCCGAGTGACGATGGCAATTCGCAACGGCGACATCTGGTTCATATTTTCGCCATCTCAGTCCTGCGAGTTTTCCTAACGCAATGCAGCACTCTCAATAAGGTCACGATACAGTTTTACAACACGACCAGCGACTATCTCTGCATCAAAAATTGCTTCAACATGCACCTTTGCTGCCTGACCCAGACGTTGTCGAAGCCCTGCATCATTAATGAGTCGATTCACATCATTACTAAGTTTATCGACATCATTCGACAAAAGGCCGGTCTCTTCATCTGTAATGATGTCCCGCGTGCCACCTGTATCCATGGCCGCGATCGGGGTACCCAACGCGGCCGCCTCGAGGAGCACCCGACTGAGTGACTCGGGACCATGGGAAGGAAATATCAACACTGATGCATGCCGCATCCAGCAAAGAGCCTCAACCCTCGGCAGCCAGCCCATGAATCGAATATCGCAGTTGGAACGTTTTGCCAAGTTTTCCAACAACGGTCGGTCAGGGCCATCACCAACAATGACAAGCGGTCTATCAAGCTTGGCTTGTTCAAGAACTGAAATCAATTTAAGTGAGCCTTTATTAGTCGCCAGTTTTCCAACATATAGAGCATATGGAGATTCAAGGGGTGAAGCAGAGCCCATGGTGGCTTTGCGAACCGCTTCGACATTTATAGGATTCGGAATCTGCTCGATTCGAGTTGTATGCAACTCTGGCGCGCGTTCGCGCAGATTCTCCGCCATTGAAGTGCTCACCGCGATGACCGCATTGGTCTGACTAAGAGCACGCCGCTTCATCGATAAATTCGCCTTCATATATGGGATCATCGGTAAAGCGAGGGGCCACGCCAAACCCGCTCTTGGCCGCACGCACTGAGTCATCATGCCTGTGGAACAACCAGGGCATAACGTGGTCACTTTGTAATCATGAATCAAATCGGACCAATAGCAGATTGGCCAATAGTCACGAACCGTACAAACAACAGGAATACCTTCAGCGTTCGCTGCAGCAATTGATGGTGGTCCACTCAATCGGTGCTGCGCGTGTACCACGGAAATTCTCTCAGCTCGTATAAGCGTTCGAAGAAAATTACCATACCGTCGAGAAAGTCTCTCACTCTTGAAGTAGTTCCGTACATAGGGAATGTTAGGACTGTACGCTTGATAATCTAAAACCTGAAAACCGTCATAAACCTCGACATCCACGCTAGACGATCGATCAACACGTGGCCGAGTGACCACAACATGGTGTCCAGTTGCCCGTAATGCCCTGGCTAATTCATAAGTGCTCCATCCACTGCCACCGCATACCGGTGGAAAGGCATCGGTGCTAATTAGGACACGCAACGGGTCACTGATCGTTTCTGACACGCTTGACACAACTCCAGGTGAAGTAACTATCCCACACTTGTCCGTCGATTGAGCGCATCTCGAATACCGTGTTCAAGTTTGCGACAATGACTATCCCATCCATAATGTTTCACAGCTCGATGCCGAGCAGCTACAGCCAGCTTCTGGCGATTGACCGAATCGGCAAGTTCAACTAACGCCCCAGCAAGAGCTGTAGGTTCCGAAGCATCGTACAACACGCCTTCCCGTCCATCTTCAATCAACTGTGAGAGCCGATCAATATTTGGTGCTACTACCGGAAGCCCTGCAGCCATGTACTCGAAGACTTTCAGTGGAGACCAAAAGAATCCCAGTGAGAGGGGTCCAAAGGCAGTCACATCGAAAGGTGCCACACCAATATCAGCGGCTGCAAGACATGCTGGCATTTGGTTGTGTGGCAAACGCCCAGTAAATATTACTCCGGTTAAACCAGACGCTTCACGCCGAACGCGTTCCAGTTCAGGACCATCGCCGATGAACACAGCCTTGATGTCGTGTCTTCCGCTAGCCTGTAATTGAGCCACGGCACGCACTAGATGTATCGCACCATGCCACGCGCGGAACGCGCCGGAAAAAACAACAATTATCTCTCCCGCCTCACGATGAAATGGTATAACCCCCGCTGCAGAGGGATGAAAACGTGCTGTATCTGCGCCCCACTCGATTTCAAGTATTCGTTCGCGAGGCACAGACCCTGGCACAATGTCGGAGAGCGGTGTAACAATCAGGTCGGTGTGCGTACATTGCCAGTTACGCCATCGTCGCATTGGCTGAACCACCAGTGCCCGATCGACCCACTGCTTTGGTGAACCGGCATAATCGATGATTGGGGCGTTTACCTCAAGCACTGCGAGTGCCCCCACTGCAGAGGCGGCTAGAAGCCCTTCCCCACCGAAATTGTAATACCGCTCGATAATCACGTCGGGTTGAACTGTTCGTGCCCTCGTCAGCACCCGAGCAGATCGCAGCAATCGCAACTTCTGTATTCCCATGGGCGGCCTGGCATCGTACCAATGCACCGCACCGGAAGGAAATCCACCCTCGCCAGGCGCTGCCAGCACATGCACATCATGTCCACGTGCTGCAAGCCCATCAGCCACTGACGCAACATGCACTGAACCACCTTGCGTGCCAGGTATGGGCTGATCAGGTGCCACGTAAAGAATGCGCATCAGTCGTCACGTCGATGAAGATGTCGACGTCTTTTCAAGTAGGGTGAAAAACGGTCCGGATTTAATCCGACCGAATAACCATAAATCGATTTTCATGAACCAAGTCATGCATCGTAACACTAGGTAGACAACACCACGCTTAGCAATCCAGCGCTTTGCGTCAGCACGCGCAATTTGCATAGAGTTCGACGGGGACGCATGACCCTTTCCCGTTTCACCAGCTCCAATGACCTTTCGTGCTTTGATCCGATTCGACAGGGCGTGTTCAGCTATGCGAAGCAGGATATTTTCAATAAAACCACCAATGAGCGGCGTGTAGTACCGAATACGTCGTACACTAAATCCAGCCACTGTCACAAGACTATGTAAGTCATCAATATCGGCAAGCGGATTGCGATGATCGGATTTCCGTAGTCGCTCGTGGGTCAGATCCAATAAACCAATCGCTTCGAGACCGCTAGCGAGCCGATTAATCGCGCGTAATCCTATTGCCAAAATAGAATTCTGACGCACGTGACTGTAAACAAATAACCGACCACCCGGCTTTAAAACTCGATTAGCCTCGTCAAGCATGCTCACGAGATCGTCTCGAGACAAGTGCTCTAAGACATCAAATGAATAAGCCTTTGAAAAAGCACCATCCTCAATGGGAAGGCGCCGAAGATCCCCAAGCAGCAGGTCTATATTGTTCCTGGCTTCAAGAGCAAAATGCGGACTAACATCAATACCGACCAGATGTATCCCCGGAAGCGTATTCCAAACTAAGAAGCGTCCACTCCCACAGCCAAGGTCAAGCACACGATCTCCAGCCTCGAAATCCAAAAATTTATTCAACATGTCATTACGGATTGCCGTCGAAAGGAGTGGTAGAGAAACAGTCTCGTATCTCTCATCTCCGTGTAATTTCTCATCAAGATATTTAGTAGTCTCATCAAACCTTGAACTCGGTCGCAGGTCCAAGAAGCTATGGTCAGCAGTCGGGTAATGACGATCGCACTTCGGACACATTAGCTCACTACTGCTCGTCTCCAGCCGACCTCGACAATCAGGACACCTTACGAGTGACCGTAATTCTTCAGAAATCATCGAATTATCAATCTCTCAGTTTTGTCGATGACGATCCTGCACAACCGCTGTCAGGAGATCCATGACTTGCTCGGCACGCTGGTTCCAGCTGTAATTTGTCGCCTCGTCGAATGCACGACGAGCAATCCTTCCTGCGAAGCCTTGATCACTAATTACCCGCTTGATACCTCGTCCAAGGGCTTCTCCGTCGCCCGGCTCTACAAGTACGGCATTATGTTCATCCGTCAATACTTCACGAATGGCTGGTATATTCGATGCAACTATTGGCTTACCAGACGCCATGTACTCGAAGAGTTTCAACGGCGACGTATAGTTCCCTAACGATCCCACCGCAAGAGTCGGAAGCACCAGAACATCACCATCCGCAAGAAGACTTGGAACACGTTTTCGTGGCACCAATCCAGTGAAAGTTATTCGCTTATGTACACCAAGTTCGCGGGCCAACTCTTGTAATCGTCCCAGATCATCTTCAGACGGAACACCGCCAACGATCACAAGTCGCACTTTTGACAGAAATTGAAGTGAATGAACAATAACGTCAACGCCTTTCCAAGGATAGAGATGTCCCGCATACACAAGTAGTGGATCGGAGGACTCTTTCGGCGAAACGAACGCTCGCTCAGCAGGTATCCGCACACCATTCGGAATCACAACTGCTCGCTGTCGATGACCAAATCTCTTGATTAAGTCTGTGTAAAGGCCTTGGGTCGTCGAAATGTATCCGTCCGCTTGGCGCCAGACCCTTTCTTCACGAGCCAAGAGTCTTCGGCGCTTTGCTTCACTAGCTGCCCCGCCACCCGAAACGATAGATGATAAGGATTCGGCGACGAGGGGATCAAAGTTGTGAGACTCGTATATCACTGGCGGAATCTTTGAGCCCGGCAATCTGAGCAAGATACTTGCAACACCAAGGTCACGAGTTAAGATCGCATCATATTTTGCACAAGCAATTACTCGGAAAATTACGTGAAGCAGGTAGCCCACGCGACGCATCTGATGTGTTCCCCAAACTTGCACTTGGCACACATGCAGGGTTTCAATAGGACGCAAATCGTAGAAATCAAATGGATCACGGGAAGGACGTTTAGTGTCTGCGCGAACAAGAAGGGTTACATCATGGCCAAAAGAAGCTGCCGCATGACAAGCTTCCATTGTTTGGATGCCATTCGCGCGTTCAAGGGGAAAGCGAATGTCGGCAAGGTACAGAAGCTTTAAGCGTTGATTCATTCGTTATGGGGCTCGTAGAATGAGTGCCTATCAAAAAAGTATCGATATGCAAGACTCGGTAGTTCTCGTGGTAATCGAACGAACGAATTATATGCGTTCTTTTGGAGTTCGATTTTTTGCCGATCCATCATTCCACTTCCAAATTGAACCATCAGACCGATATTCCACCAGATGCATAAACCGATAAGGCATCCGAACGTCTGACGTTTCCAGCCAGATGTGACAAACTTCAAAAACGCAGCTAAACCGATAACCAATATAACGGTTGCACCTACAAAACGTCGTTGACCAAAGGCACCGGCCGAGGCCCAGGATGACAGACTACCTGTTACGTACACTTGTGCCACGGCCATAAGCAACAACCCTAAAGTCACATGAGACATTCTAGAAAGACCAGAACCTTCTTCACTATTTCGGATCGCAAGCAGAATCAGTCCGCACAGACTCAGCAGGACCAATGGTGTCCACACAAGCAATCCATGCTCGGACGACAACAACACAAGGCCCGCATGGGGTGCCGTCCAGTCCATTTTTGTCTGAATGACATTTGGTGGTCCGATATGCCCATTTAATACGATGTAGCTAATTACTTGCGGTAGGTACACAAAACAGGCAACCAACACTCCGACAATGGCAGCCTGCATACGAGGCAAAAATGAACGTGCTGAGGGATTTGGCCCTCGGACATCTTTCCAAGACGACCAGATGAAGTCGACGATTGGTCCAATGACAAAAAACACATCTTGCTCACGAACCATTGCCATGAGAGCAGCGAAACAGCCGAGAAGGGCCATACCCCGGATTGACCACCTTTCACGAACGCGCAACCACGTTACTACGAACGCAGCAACAGCGAAGGCGGAGCATGCATGCGCCATACCCGGAGCAATGTACATGTAGAAGAATAATGGTGTGCCGAACCAGACAAACAATGCTGGGACTATACCGCTCCCCACAATACGATGCGCAGCAACGATCGATAAAACAAGCGCCAAAAATCCATACACCGCTGATCCAAGAGTTACAGCACTAATATACGGTGCAGAATATCCATCTACAGCTACATCTGATCCGCTCGCCCGCATGATGCGAGCTGCGAAATCACCCGCTGCATAAAATGGCGCCCACAAAATCGCTGAGCCAATGGTTCCAAAGTTATATCGTAAACCTGTTGAAGTCGTCATTTCGAGGAACGTTTCTTGAAACCCAAACGTCTTGGCAACACCACGATCATAAAAATGTCGATACTCATTCTCGAACGATAAATCCTGATCGAACCAAAGCGACCTGAGGTACGCAAAATACTGGATTTCGTCGGACGCATATAACCGAGTGGTCACAGCCGGCAACGACAACACAAAGATCAAGATAAGCGCTCGCCAACGAGGCGAATCCTGTTTAAGGAATGAGAGAAGTCTGTCAATTGCCTTGCTAGTCAACAGTTACATCCTCACTAGGATCTTGGATGATGGAGTCGTCGGTCATCGTTAGTTACGATAATGATATAGTAACCACCAAACAGAAAAACCAGTTCAAAACAGAATCAACATACGTGGTTTATTTGTTCTAATGATGCGTATGACGTAAAACTCAGTTGCTTCTGGCTCGTTGTCCTTCGTCGAGTCGCACACCATATTCTGGCCAATATATTGCCTAGTTAAACGGCATAATGGCACACATAACCAATAAAGAACACGCTGCTGGATTAACCATATTTTTCCCCGCCTATAACGACGGAGGAACTATCGCCAGTATGGTCATCAGCGCCATAACAACCGCGCGGCAACTCACGGAAGACTATGAAATCATCGTGGTGAACGATGGCAGCACTGATTCTACTAGTGATGTTCTGAGGGAATTAGAGCGCGTTTATCCAAGGCTTCGGGTAATTAATCATTCCCAGAACAAAGGTTATGGAGCGGCACTCAGAACGGGGTTTTCTTCAGCCCGTAAATCATTGGTGTTTTATACAGACGGTGACGCCCAGTACGACCCGCGTGAAATAGTTACTTTATGGAACCACTTAACTAATGATGCCGACCTGGTAAATGGCTACAAGATTAGCCGCTCCGACCCACTCCACCGAATCATAATCGGTCGCTGCTACCATTATCTTGTCAAGATCTTGTTTGGCCTACAGATTCGAGATGTCGACTGCGATTTTCGACTTCTTCGGCGTAGTATTTTCGAGCGTGTCTCCTTAACACAAAACAGCGGTGTAATTTGCCTTGAGATAATGAGGAAAGTTCAAGATGCTGGATACTCCATCGTTGAAGTCCCAGTGCATCATTACCATCGCGCCTATGGCAAATCTCAATTTTTCAATTTCAGGAGAGTGTTTCGGACGGCTATTGACGTGCTAAAACTCTGGCGCAAACTCGTGTGGAAAAAAAGCAAAAAGGAGCACCTGTGACACCAGGGTACGACACCTTTTATGCCGGTCGTAAAGTCCTGATCACCGGTGGCCTCGGTTTCATAGGTAGCAATCTAGCCCATCGACTTGTCGCCCTAGATGCCGACGTTGTGATTATTGATTCTCTTATTCCGGATTACGGGGGCAATCCCTACAACATACATGGCATTGAAGACCAAGTATCAGTGCATGTGGTTGATATGAGAGATGAACATTCCACAGATGATCTTGTGCGTGACCGAGATGTAATCTTCAACCTTGCAGGTCAAGTCAGCCATCTCGATAGCATGAAAGATCCCCATACTGACTTGGAAATTAATTGCCGCAGCCAGCTATCACTGTTAGAAGCGTGCAGAAAGCACAACCCTAGAGTGAAAGTTGTTTTCGCTGGCACCAGACAGGTATACGGTCACCCTGACCATCTCCCAGTAACTGAAGAGCACCTAGTTCGACCGGTTGATGTCAATGGTATTAATAAAGTTGCAGGAGAGTACTACCATCTAGTGTACAACAATATATTCGACATTCGTGCCTGTTCGCTCAGACTGACGAATATCTACGGTCCTCGTCAACTCATCAAACACGACCGACAGGGTTTCATCGGATGGTTTATTCGCCTGGCGCTTGAAAACAATGAGCTACAAGTCTACGGCGACGGGTCACAAGTACGTGATTTCGTCTACGTAGACGACGCGGCTGAGGCATTTCTTGAAGCAGGCGCATCAGATACATGCAATGGCAATGTCTATAACGTTGGAGGGATAGAACCAATTAGCCATCGAGATCTCGTAAAACTCTTACTCGAGATAGCTCATGCTGGTACTGTCCGGTACGTTGCTTGGCCAGCGGATAAGAAAGCCATTGATATAGGAAGTTTTTACGCTGACTCAACTAAATTCAAGAATGCAGTTGGCTGGACAGCGAAAACTACATTGCGAGATGGCTTTTTATCGACACTAGAATTTTATCGAACAAATCTGCGTCATTACGTTGATGCCACCCACGTAAACGAACCTTAAAAGTCATGAGTGTTAAAGAAATTCCATTCCTGAATCTGCAGTCTGACAAAGCGACTGAAGCTATGGAGATTGCGATTCAACGTGTCTTAAAAAGTCAATCGTTCGTGCTGGGTGCAGAGGTTGATGGATTTGAGCAGGAATTTGCTGCTGCATCTGGTCTGGCACAAGCTGTTGGAGTCGGAAATGGCACCGACGCACTATCTCTAATACTAAAAGGGCTCAATATTGGGCCTGGTGATGAAGTCATTACAACACCACTTTCAGCAGCATTTACAGCAATGGCAATTGTGATGGTTGGCGCTACTCCGGTCTTTGCGGATATCGATGCGGAACGACTGACGCTGAATCCTTCCGCAGTGAGCGCCGCAATCGGACCTAAGACTGCCGCGATCTTACCAGTGCATCTCTACGGGCAATCGGCGGACATGCCCGCTATTATGAATCTTGCAAAATGTCATGGCTTGGCAGTCATTGAGGATTGCTGTCAGGCGCACCTCGCAACCTGCGAGGGACGTCCTGTTGGCACCTTTGGTAGTGGCGGAGCGTTCAGTTTCTATCCTACAAAAAATCTTGGGGCTATCGGCGACGGAGGAATCGTCGGAACCAACGATACGGTACTTGCTGACAAAATCCGCTGCTTGCGCAATGGGGGTCAGTCGTTGCCAAACCATCACGAGTCTATTGGTGTGAATTCTCGCCTTGATGAAATTCAAGCTGCAGTACTTCGAGCCAAACTGCCTTTCCTACGCCAATGGACTGAAAGACGAAGAAGCTTGGCAGCTTTTTATCGAACCAACCTCAATGAAACGAGCGTGCGGATACCAGCCGAAGTGGACGCAGGTCACGTCTATCATTTGTTTCCTGTCCATTCGACTGAACGAAACCGGCTTCAAGAATATTTAAAATCGAATGGAATCTACACCTTGATTCATTACCCAACCCCAATTCCACAACAACCGGCGTTCGCTACCTATAAAGTAGACTGCCCAACTGCGAACCGTCTCTGCAACGAACTGCTTTCATTGCCACTCCATCCAAATCTCACCGATAGCGAAATTCAGTTGGTGGCACTGACCGTGTCGCGATTTATGCCGACATCAGTCTAGATGGATAACGGTACGGCGAAGCATCAAAAGAAGTGCGCCAGCAGAACCGAGCGATGCTATACCCAGTAACAAACTGGTTGTCCCTGAAACGGTAGTCAAAAAAAATAAGTAGACCCACCAAAAATCAAGACTGTACGAAAATTGAGACGAATAATCACGCGCAAGTCCAACTGCTGGTTCTCGTGGCGGAGGTGGATCAATACCGGTCAAAAACCGAACGTTCGCTGGAACGGCGACAGTTGCCGCCTTCAAATTAAGAGCGAACGACGAAGATGGCCATTGCCAGCGACGCACTTCACGCGTTTGATACCCAATCTCAGGCGTATTGCCAACTTTGGAAAAATCTACGAGTACACCTGGCAACTGCACCATAAAACTCAAAGCCAATCCAATGATGACGGCACGTCGCCTCATATCTCCAGTCGTACATGCGAACCATCGCACTAAAGGAAGACACAGCATAGGAGCTAATGGTAATAGGTACCTTGGTCCGTACGACCGATCGGCATCCCAATGCTCAAGAGATGCATAAAAACAAAACATCACGAGGGAAACGCCTCCAAGCAAAATACCTAAATTTCGGTCGTGGCGTGTCAATTCGTATAAGGCAACTGCCCCCAGAATGAGCAACGGTGAGTACAGGAAGAGCGATCCACCAGGACTGAATAGCAAACCTAATGCGCCTTCGAAGAAGGAAGAGAATCCTGCCGTATGGTCACGCAGATACCCAGTATCAAAGACATTGCCAAACCGGATCCAGTTGTAATAACCAGTAATCACAACCGCGACAACTGCCGGCGTGGCCACCATAGAGATTTGCCTAAGCGCACGACGCCAATCCGGCCATGATTCGAGCGCAAGCCATAGTGCTATTGGTAACGAGATCAAAACAAGTTCATGACGTACAAGGAGTGCAACACCTATACCAACACCACTGAGCACTAGAGTGTGAACTTGGCGAGACCGAGCGCCGTGCCAAGCTGCATACACAGCCGCGAGGACACACAGTGTCGCTAGTGGGGCATTGAAACCAAACTTCGCGTAGGGCCAGAGCGCTGTCGCACAACCAAGGGAGAGCGCAGTCATAACTGACGGACCGCTGCGACCGGTAAGAGCAAAAGCGAACCAAAACATTAACCAGACCGAGATTGCTGCCGCAACCACACTACCGAGCGTCATCCCAGCCTTTCTGACAGACTCGGAACGACCAATGCTTCCTTCAGTAAAATGATCAGCAGCACGGCCGAGCATATAGAAAGGCACCGAGTACAGTGCATGACCGATTCCGTAAGGTGCGTAGTAACGCCTGTCAACGCCGCGATGAGCCTCCATACCAAAAACGTTGTATGGCAGGGCAACAGAATTCTGTTCGACGATCGCCTTAGTGACCTCGTAAGTCATGATGTCAGTTGCCATACTTCCACCGGTCGTAGCAGCATAAAGGCAGAGACTGAAAAGAAACACGAGCCGTGCGGCACGTTTTACAGCCCGCGATGCTTTCACTGGTGACGGGTTACGAGGAAGGATCATGGATTAGAATTTGAAAATGATCGAAGCGATCTGCGCACCATGTAAATCAGATAACTCGCGATCATCAAAGGAAAGATGCCTGCCATAACTGACAACCAAGCAGGAATCACTCCGAGATAATAGAGGTACAACCACCAAAAATCGAGACTAAAGACAAATTGCTGAGAAAAATCGCGCTGGGTTTCTTGACCGGATTGCACAACGGCTGGTGGGATAGTTATTCCTATTAAATGCCCTACGTTTCGTGGAACACCTTTCAATGCAGACTTCACATTTAATACAAGCGGTGTGGCTTCCCATGAGTACCGACTCATTTGAATTGAATAGCCTTCGGTTTGTCTCGCGAAAGCATTTTGGATCTTGGAGTAATCGACAAGCACTCCTGGAAGTTGCACAAGCACACTCAGCGCGAGTGTTGTAAATAGAATACGGCGACGCACAGCACGCTGTCCTAACGGAAAAAGCACGGCAATAGGAACCGTTAGATACGGAAGCAGTGGCACCAAGTACCTAGGACCATAACTTTCGCCGCCGTCCCACTGATGCATCTTGGCGATCAATGAAGTGAGTATTAAGATTTGTAGGCCAAATAGTAAAGCCGTGGAACGATCTTGCATGGCAAGCCGTTTCAAGGCCAACAGGCCGACCAGGGTAATAGGAGCATAGAGAAAAAGTGCCCGACCCGGGCTCGCTAATAAACCATATAAACCCACAAAAAAGGAACTATCAAAACGGACGTTAGGATCCCGTAGTAGCCCTGTATCGAATGGATGACCGAACCGGCTTGCGTTGTACCACATCCACACACCCACTGCGAGTGCAAACGGTAAGCCAAATAGCACCAAACGCTTAAACATTAGTTGCCGGTCTCGCCTAGACTCTGCCACAAGCCAGATGAAGATCGGAATTATCATCACACCCATTTCGTGACGAGTCAGCAATGCCATGCCTTGAAGCGCACCTCCAGCCATCAGTACGTACGAGCGGTAGTCTCGAACACCTATCCAAGTACAAAGAGTCGCGCCTAACAAACAGCAGGTTGCCAAGGGTGCGTTAAACCCAAATTTTGAATACGGCCAAAGTATCGTGCCAAATGCAAGACTCAATGTCGCGACCAGAGCTCCTTCAAGCGAACCACTGAGCCGCCAGGCAAACAAGAAAGCTAGTGGCGCACAGAAAGCAGCAGCCACAGCACTTCCGAGGACAACAGCTGCTTTGTCGAGTGTTTCAGGTTTACCAATCTTGATGGCACTTAAAGATTGCAGCGCACGAGAGCCGAGATAAAACGGCAAGCTGAAAAGAGGATGCCCAATGCCAACCGGAGCATAGTACTGACCATCAACGCCTCGCTCCGCTTCAGTCGCTAACACGTCGTAAGACATCGCAAAAGATCCACGCTGTGCTAGATTCTTCGTTACTTCGAAACTTGCGAGATCCGTTGCAAAACTCCCGCCCGTCGTAACTGTATATACGCACAAGGCAATTCCACACACCCACAACGCAATCTTGCGCACTTTTACCGGCTCATTGTCCCGATGATTCACATCAAACTCGGCCTGAAGCATACAGTTTGGACTCACATTACCATGTCCAGAAAAAGGACGCGGAACATGCTCGGATTAATTTGTTTACGATATAATCGCTGCGTCAGCGCTAAGGACCGCCGTTGTGTCTTACCTTTTAAACCTGCAACGTCTTGAACAACGACCAATTCGTACCATTATTGTAATTGCTGCAGTTCTGGCGTTCGCGTACATCCTAGCGATGACCTCATCACTGGGGTGGAACGACCAAATCATGAATGGTGATGCAATCCAGTATTACGCTTATTTACGATCATTAGTTTTTGATCGTGACGTCGACTTCATAAACGATTATCGCCTTTTATATGGCACATCAAACGCGTCAAATATTTGGTTATCCTCACGAACGCCAACCGGCCTGGCAGTCAATTTAATGTCGATAGGACCAGCTCTCCTCTGGCTCCCATTTTTCCTTATTGCGTGTGGACTAGTGGCTTTAGCACAGGTAATCGGATTCAGTATCCCGTTTGATGGCGTGGCGATGCCATTTCAACTTTCAGCTGGAATCGCTGGTCTCACGTACGGCGCGACAGGAATCTACCTCTGTTACAAAATCTGCAAGCAACTATACCCAAGACATGCAGCTTTATGGGCAACTCTCGTTGCCTGGCTCGCCACACCCACGATTTACTACAACCTCGTATCTCCCGCATACTCGCATGCTACTGCTGTATTTTCTGTCTCAGTTTTCATATTTGTTTGGCTACGCACGATTGAAAACCGCAAGCTGACACGGTACGCGATGCTTGGAGCACTGGGTGGCTTAACGATGCTGGTGCGTTGGCAAGATGGAGTTCTTCTGCTCTTACCGACTTTCGAGCTTGTACATGAAATCGCACGAAAAAGAATCTCAATCAATCATGCAATGAGCCGTCTGATTGTGGTGGGTGCCGGAGCATTCGTGGTATTTCTTCCACAAATGATCGCCTGGCAGCAAATGTACGGCCAGCTGCTACTAACACCACAAGGTGAAGATTTCATGCGATGGGGAGCACCTCAGGTTACAGAGGTATTATTTTCGACCAAGCACGGTCTTTTTTCATGGACTCCTGCAATCATTCCAGCGGTAATCGGGCTAGCGTGTCTCGTTAGACAACACGGACTCGTAGGCTGGAGTAGCGTTGGGCTTATAACAACCACGATCTACATCAACGCGTCAGTTATTGATTGGTGGGCAGGTGAGGCCTTTGGTGCGCGCCGTTTCATTAGTATGACCCCCTTATTCGCGCTTGGTTTGACGGCTCTTATCAGCGGGCTGGATTGGCGCCAATGGCAGGCTCGGATTCGGGCAGTCGCTATTTTTCTTATCGTGTCGAATATGCTGTTTCTGACACAGTACCAACTGTCTATGCACGGTTACGATGAACTTGCTCCTTACCCGACTACGGTAAAACAAATCCTCGTTGATCGTTTTCTTCTGCCAATCCAGCTGTTATCCCACTGGACTAGACAGTAGAGCGCTTGTGCTGGAATGCAGAAATATCTACCTTACAAAGTCCTGTTACACACAAAACCGCCACGGTTGCAGATGAACTAGTCCTATGCCACCGGATACTCTCCTCCATCTCAAATGTAACGTATTCCAAATCTTAAGATGTACATCAGCTATAATCCGCCTGCATGTTTAACAACGTTCGTCGACTCTCCGGCCAGCTCTTCGTGTATGGATCGGCTGACGTGGCAGTACTTGGAATCAATTTCATTCTGCTTCCTCTATATACCCGCGTATTATCACCAGCCGAGTACGGCGCCCTCGCCCTCCTGCTAGTCGTCGAAGCTCTATTGAAACCCTTGTACCGATGGGGTCTCGACACATCATTTCTCCGTTTGTACTACGACTATTCGAGTCCCGATGACCGACAAACTTTGGCAGGCACGATCGTTATCTTCATGTTGCTTGTTAACAGTTTGGTAACACTTGCACTGGTGGCATCTTTTCCACTCGTTACGGAAAAGATTTTTGGCTCTCAAGCATATGACCTCGCACTCCTTTTGCTTGTCGGTAACAGATTTGTGAGCGGATTCTTATTTCTTCCATTCAGCTTGTTACGCATCCAGGAACGCTCCCGCTGGTTCGCAATGTTAACGTTCATCCGATCTTTCGGCACGGTCGTAGCACGCTTAGTGCTCGTAATCGGCCTTAGGTGGAGCATCACTGGCATCATGCTCGCCGACCTCATCGTTTCAATAATTCTGATTCTGAGCTTACAAAAGACATTTCGCCAAATGACCAAGTGGCGCTTTTCATGGAATATGGCGCGAGAAGCACTCCGATTTGGATTTCCGAGGGTTCCACAAGGATTACTCCATCAAGGTGCAGCGATGGGAGACCGCGTTTTTCTAGGTTTATATCTTCCGCTTGAACAAGTTGGTGTCTATCTCATTGGTTCAAGTATCGCGTCAGTGATCAAGTTGTACCCTGAGGCCTTCAACACAGCCTGGATGCCTTTTGCCTTTGAAAGAATGAAAGAAACACATGCCGCGAAATTGTTCGCACGCTTGGGCACCTACGCTTTCAGTGTGCTCGTATTCGTTACCCTCGTCATAGCTGGCCTTTCCGAATTCCTTGTGAAATTCATGACACCAGAGACGTTCCACGGTGGATCCAAGATTGTGCCGCTGCTGGTCTTAGGTATGGCAATCCAGTCAACATCAATGTTCATCTCAACTTCGCTCAATGTCAGCAAGCAAACCTACGTATATCCCGTGGCGACTTTTGCCTCAGGCCTAGTCAGTGTCGGAGGTTACCTGCTGCTCATACCGCAGTGGGGTCTCTTGGGAGCCGCAACAGGTGCGGTGCTAGGTCAACTGACACTTGTCGTTGTGCTTAGCCACTTTGCACAGCGCTATTACGCCATCCCATACGAGTGGGTCCGTCTCATAAAAGCTACGCTCGCCGGAGCGATTTTATATGGAATAATAACTTTACTTTCAGCAACATCAGTCGTTGTGTCAGTCGTGATGACCATCGCGCTAATTGCGATATTCCCTGCCGGCTTATTTGCGCTTGGATTTTTCAAGCCAACAGAACTCGGAGAAATCAGAGAATTCATGGCGCGGACCTTGCCTGGCGTCGTAAAACCTGTTGAGTCAGGCATGAGGAAGAACGAAAAGAATGAGTCAGCTACTGATCGTATAGATTGATGTAAGTTTTTGTTGTGAAGTACAAACACTATGAGACATATCGACCAAGCAGCAATTCAATCACACGGTGCTATTCGTTTTCGTTCCAATTATCACTATGCCGTTTTTGAGTACTGGCGCAGTGCAAAACTTTTACGATATTTAGAAAAAGCGGGTATTACTCAATTCGGTCGAGTTCTCGATGACGGCTGCGGAAGCGGTGGCATGAGTATTTCGTTTGCGGAAGAAACGGATTTTGTAATCGGTATCGATCTGTCTGATAGATTCGCACAGGTAGGTAGACAACTCGCAAAGGAACGCAATGCTAAAAACATCAGATTCGTACAAGCCAATGGATCGGAGCTTCCATTTCCTAATGATAGTTTTGATTTGATCCTCTCGCATGCGGTCATTGAGCATGTCTCTAATCCAAGCGACTATCTCCGAGAAGCCCGTCGAGTGTTGCGTCCCGGTGGACGCCTATTTCTCGAAACAGCACCTTACCTCTCTCCAAGCGGTGTCCATTTGCCTCGTCTCAAATGGCCAATTCCCCTGTATCTGTTCCTTGGACGACGCGCAGCTTTTCAGGTGTCGTGCTGGCTTGCTAAACACGCGCCGCAAAGTTTGCAGGCCACACATGAAGACTCATCATTCTTAGCCAAGGCAAAACGTCACGAAGAAAATATTGACGATTTGGTATACCTTGTCACACTGAAAAATCTTAGGCAGCACATTGCGGATGCCGGCTTCGAACTCGTTCGTGAAGATCTCGAAATTAGCAAACTGGCAAAGAAAATACTTCCGGCTTGGCTAGTAGCAAAGATTCCAGATATTCCGTTTGGTCGTAACATTCTGATTACGAATATGGAATATATACTCACCTAGACAAACCAAACGCTATGAAACGACTCGCTTGGTTTACGCCACTTCCACCGGAACGCTCAGGAATCGCCAACTAC
>CAJXDY010000008.1:0-64769 GCA_913052135.1 uncultured Acidobacteriota bacterium | reverse complement strand
TCGAACGGCCGCGACACGAAGGCGCACCTTGAGATCGGGTGGCGATTCCACCCGAAGGGTTACAAGCCGAAATATAAGCGTGCGCAGCGGAACCTCGGCAACGCCGTCGACATCGACGTCAAAGCGATGGAACGAGACCAAGAGCTCCATGCCTACTACGTGCTGCCCGAACATACGAAGATCACTACGTTTGAGCCTCATCTGCACGCACCCGGGGCCCGCATGTGCCTCGAGGCGATCTGGGGCATCAACATCCAGACGCTGACCTGCGCGGGCTACGACCACAACTGGGTCAGGGGCTACGAATACGCTCCAGGCTATGAACCGCTGCTGCCGAAAGGCACCATCTTGCACATCACCGGCTACATGGACAACACACCCAGGAACGAAAACGTTACCGACCCGAGAAACTGGCAAGGGTCGGGGAACCGATCGGTAACCAACATGTTCATCGACCTTGGGCATGGTGTGACTATGACCGACGACCAGTTCCAAGAGGCAATGGACGAGCGGGTGGAGATGCTTAAGTTAACGAAGAACGACGTTGTGATCGGGTGTCCGCTGTGCATGGTGAAGCCCGAGCAGCCGACGGTCGAGCGAGCGCAAGACTTGCTGACTGCTGCCGAGACGGCCCAGGAGGAAGTCGCCGCCAGAGTCGAAGCGGCGCGCGAAGCTCTGGAGGCTGCGGAAGAAGCCGTGCAGACGGCGAAGCAGGAAGCTAACCACCTAGTCACACGGGAGCCGGAGCGGCGGTAACTTCGTCAGACCGATGACACAAACCAGACACTCAGGGCTGCTGCTCGTTGCAGCAGCGATGCTCGTCATATCCCAAGGCGCACGAGCCGAGCAATCGTACTCGAGAGGTCAGAACGCCTCCCCTGCGTATGAAGGGTGGGAGACAGACGCCGATGGGTCCCGCTACTTCCTCTTCGGTTACTTCAACCGGAACTGGGAGGAAGCGCTCGACGTGCCGGTCGGCCCTGACAACTACTTCGAACCTGGCGAGGCCGACCAGGGACAACCCACCCACTTTCTTCCTCGCCGGAACCGGTTCGTCTTTCGCGTCCCGGTTCCGGACAATTTCAACGCGACAGACGAGTTGGTCTGGACACTGACGACCCAGGGCAAAGAGGAAAAAGCCTACGCGACGCTCAGGATCGACTACTTCGTGGACAATCTCGTCAGAGCCTCGGAGCAAGGCGCCCTAGGAGCCGGGACCAGCGATGCAGTCATGCGAGGGAACCAAGTGCCAGAACTCATAATCGAGGGGAACGTCCATCGCACCGTGCGCGTGGGTGAGCCACTGACGCTGATCGCTAGGGCGAGCGACGACGGTATTCCGAAACCTGGACAAGCAGGAGGGACCTTCGGCCGGCCTCGAAACTCTGGCACCTACTCCACGGCACGGCCGGACTGGAGACCACCTTGGCAGATCACCGTCGGCAGTAGCGTCGGACTCCGGCTCTCTTGGTACGTCTACCGTGGTGCGGGCCGAGTGACCTTCGATCCCTTGCAAGCCAAAGTGTGGGAGGATACCCGGGACGGTGCGAACTCGCCGTGGGCGAATCGCTGGGTCACGCCGCCTCTTCCACCGGACGGACGCTGGGAGATGCAGGTGACGTTCGACACGCCTGGTACTTATGTCCTTCGCTGCCTCGCCTCAGATGGCGGGCTGGGTGCCAACGAGGACCGCACGATCACCGTCACCCATTGACTCATCGCACCTCGTCAACAAACCATGCCAATTAGTCGACGGACCGTCACCATCGCTTCGGTAATCCTGGTTTCCATCACGTTGATCGGTTGCGGGCCAGAATCCGACACCACTAGTGCACTAGCACCAAATAGGCGGCCGGAGGCACCAGCGTTTCAAGTCGACCCCACGTGGCCTCGAGAAATGCCAAATTCGTGGATCCTCGGCGCTGTGACGGCCGTGTTCGTGGACGCCAAAGACCATGTCTGGGTCACGCACTTGCCGGAAACCCTTACACCGGAAGAGACCGCCCTCGTTCAGAAACCTCCCATCGGTACTTGCTGCGTACCAGCCCCTGTTGTTATCGAGTTTGACCCTGAGGGTCAAGTCGTTCAGGGGTGGGGCGACTCGTCTACGCAGGATGTGTCTGAGTTTCCTAGAAATGCGCACGGGCTGTTCGTAGACCACAACGACTACGTTTGGGTGGGCACGTACCGGCATCACCGAGTTATGAAATTTACGCGGGATGGCCAACTCGTCATGACCATAGGTAGATACGATGACAATGGTGGGAGTAATGACCCCAATCTTTTGGGCGGCCCTGCCGGTATTTGGGTAGACCCTGACACCAATGAAGCCTATTTTGCAGACGGTTACCGGAATCGTCGAGTCGTCGTCTACGATGGCGACACTGGGGAGTATCTCCGGCATTGGGGTGCCTACGGCGAACTCCCGAATGACGACTACGATTTCGGGGACCGCGATCCCCTTGGACCTCCGCCTCGGCAGTTCTCCACCGTTCATGGCCTCGTTGGTTCCAACGACGGACTGATCTACGTAGCGGATCGGCGTGGAAACAGAATCCAAGTCTTTGATTACGCTGGCCAATTTGTGGTGGAGCAAACTGTAGCCCCACTCACCCGCGCATCTGGGTCCGCGTTTGTTATCGCGCTATCTCCCGACGTAGAACAGCGCTGGCTCTACCTGGCTGACGGCACAAATCACAAGGTCTGGATTCTCCGACGGAGTGACCTCGAAATCGTAGGAGAATTCGGTCGAGGAGGGCGACAGGTAGGTCAATTCATTCGACCACACGGTATGGGTATCGATTCACAAGGCAATCTTTATGTGGGAGAAGCATCCACTGGTCGACGCGTACAGAAGTTCACGGCGCAGAATCCTAGGATAATTTATCAGTCTCCTGAGGTGCCATGATTTAGTCGTGGATCGGACATCTTAAACTAATAATCTTTCACTATCTGTAAACACAGGAGTCACACATGAGAAGGCTTATTCTGGCAATTACGTTTGGCCTCGCCACCACCGGACTCATCACCGCCGCACACATGCCTACACAGGCTTCCAATCCGCGATTCGGTGTGTGGAAGCTAGACTCGACCGCGCCACCACCTTCAAACAACATCATGACCTATGAACCCTACGAGGATGGTGGCATGCGAATCACGGTTGAATCCACCAATGCCACGGGGCGAGAGTCAACATGGAGTTATGTCACGTTGTTCGATGGAGTTTTCCGCCCTGTCGCAGGCCAGGAGTCTGCCGAAACGGCCGTCGAGACAATCAACGAAAGAACCACTCGAATCTCCAACGCAAGGAACGGTCGAGTCTACCAAGTGATCATCAATACCCTCTTAGAAGGCGGGGATACCATCAACAATGAGTACGTCCGACTGGACGAAAACGGCAATATCGTCCGCGTGAGTCATGCGACCTACCGACGCATCGAGTGATCCCTTCTTTAACCCCAACATCCGTGCAAATAAGTACCCACCCATCGAGACCATCCACCGATATGTCAAAAAAATGGTCTCTTACGGTCTCACTCTCACATATTTCTGCAACCTTCGAGGACGAGGTTCACCACCGTACAAGTTGCCGTGGCGATCGACCGCCACAAACTCAGCCCCGTTGCCTGCGGGATCCCGGGGATCGCCCCATGGATAGAGGATAAATTCTGAAATCCACCCAGTTTGCGCATCGCCAATTCTGATGCCCATTTCCCAACCAGGATTCTGGAGATCATCAGACTCTGAATCAGCAACGTAGACCCGTCCATGCTCGTCAAAGAACACTCCACTCGGGCGGCCAAACTGGGTCCAGACGGCAAGAACGTTTCCTTCCTGATCGAAAATCTGAATGCGATTGTTCGACCGGTCACCCACGAAGAGTCTGCCATTCGAATCGATGGCCAATGCGTGCAGGTTGCGAAACTCACCAGGCGCATAGCCAGTCTGACCCCAGGTCTTAATGAACGACCCATCACTTGCAAACTTCATCACGCGGTTATTCGTCTCATCTCCATGCCCATCCCCAACAAAAATGTCACCGTTGTCAGCCACCACAACGTCACTGGGACCATTGAAATGATCGAGTCCGTCTCCGGGCATGCCAGGAGTGCCCAGCGTCATTAACACCTCTCCCGCCTGGCTAAATTTGATCACCTGGTGTCCTCGTGTCCCCTCGGGTGTTCGTTCCGCACTCACCGCATCGGTCACCCAGACATTGCCATCTTGATCAACATCGATTCCGTGAGGCCAGATGAACATTCCTCCACCAAAACTCTGCACCACCTCACCGTCAAGATTAAACTTCAGCACGGGGTCCAGATCCGAATCAAGACACTCATTTCCAAAACGTTCAGGTGCGGTTGCATCACACCGGACCACCGCCCAAATATACTCACCGCCTGGCTCAATCGTGACACCCCCAACAGCGCCCATCTGCCGTCCATCCGGCAGTTTCACCCAGCCATCAACGGCACGATACGGATTTGGGAGCGCTTGCCCACCCACTTCACGTTCCGTACCAGTCCACGCGAGAACGGTGAACAGAATCACGCATATAACTCGGCTTGCCTGCAACATAATCACACCTCGCTTTAAAAAACAGACTCTATCAGAAAGACGACGTAAAGTTTTAAAAGGAGTACGCCCCTCCGTGTCCTTTTTACAAACCACTCCAACCGATGAGGGCGCGTTGTTGCAATTCGTGCTCTGGCAGGATGATATCGGTCAGTTTCCAGGTAAACCCACGCCGCGTCAGGATAAAGCCCACCTCCTCGTCCCGGTCGTTCGACACCCAGATCGCAAAGCGGCTGATCGACTCGTAACTTGTGCGGACGCCTTCAAAGAAAGTCTTGGCCGGCGGTGGCGTCTCCGGCGTGACCACGCTGTCATCAGCGTTCGCGGAGGTCTCTGCCGTGACGATTGGAACCGTTGATTCACCCGCTGCCCAACTGAGGATGGTCTCCGGTGTCACAAACCGCTCGACCAATGCCTCCACGATGACGTCACCCACGACGACACTGCTACGGGCTGCGTCATCACCCGCGGGATTCCGCTTGGCCAGTAATGCCTGGACTTGGGACTGAACATTACGCCGCAACTCCGGAAAGTCCACGTACTCAGTCAAGCGCTCAAGGTCTTCGGTTTCCAGAGCCGTTCGGATGGCATTAAGGGTGAGATAGGGGCCTACCACCAGATAGCCGACGGGAAGCACACTGAGGACGACCAAAAGGACAAAGGTTCGCTTCATCTCGTTACTCAAGGACTACGAATCTCGGCCGCCAAGGTCGCTGCAAATCGGCGCCCGAGCTCAAGCAAGCCAGCAGTATCGTAATGCACGCCGTCGTCACGTTTGGACAGCCCCTCCGTGTCGATGAGTCGAACGGCTACCAATTCGTCGCCGGTGCGTTGCTGCGCACGCTGCACGACTGGCAGCTCCGTATACCTCCCGGGACTCGGATTGGCCCGCCCCATCACGAACAATAATTCGGTATTCTGCAAATCGTCTCGAAAGGCGGCAATGAGGGTGGTGAGATTATTAAAATATTCGGCAGCGACTTCTGGATACCGCGCATCCGACTCCCCCTGCATCCAGAACACCGCCCCAATCTCGGCATCCCCGCGCAACTCATGCCGGTCGAGAATCGCGATCAGTTGGGTATAGAGCGGGCCGACCTCCGCGTTCCGAGTGAGTTCGGCTCGCGCAGCATCCCACTCCGGAGCCCACGCCAGCAGTGACGTGCCTCCGACTGCATGTTTGACAAAAATCAGTTCGCGGTCTGGCCACGCCTGCGCCAAGCGCGGCACCAGACTAACCTCGGGGCCGAACCGAGCCCGATCGAACAGCCCCGTCTCACCGGTCTCCATGAGATACGTCACATTGGGTGGTGTGATCATCTGGTCAGCAGTTAACTCGGCCGTTACACCTTGGCCCACCATGTTCGACTGTCCTGCGAGAATGAACACGAGTGGTGGTTCCGTCTGTGCGCCGACCGACCACGCTCCAAGCCACAACACGGACGCAAGCGTCCATACACGAGCAAACTGCAGGCGAAACAACATCGCTGACCCTCCTTAGTGCTGCGAACAGACCCCCTCACACCGTGCTACATAATTACGATCCTATCGTAAGTCGTCGGTTCTGGAGCACGAACAGCGTGCAGTGTGCCGAGTTTTCGAGAATACTAGTAAAGACATGCCTCCAGTAACCTTCACCAGCGACCCCACATCACCACCGTTAAAGTGGGCAGGTGGAAAACGCTGGCAATTACCCCAACTGCTTCCGCTCTGGACAGGCCACACACAGTGTCGCCTAGTAGAACCGTTCTGTGGAGGCCTCGCGGTCACACTTGGACTTAAACCACGACGGGCGCTCATCAACGATGTGAATCCACACTTGATGAATTTCTATCGTTGGTTGAAGAAAGGCCTTAAGTGTGAGATCGCGATGAAGAATGATGCCGCGCTCTTCACCGGACACCGGACACGGTTTAATGCCCTGGTCCGTGACGGCAAGAGTCACACCCGTGAAGCCGCCTCGCTGTTCTATTATTTAAACCGCACGGGCTACAACGGATTATGTCGCTTCAATCGACGTGACGAATTCAACGTGCCCTTTGGTCGATATAAAACCATCCACTACGCCCACGACTTTCTGACCTATCGAAAGATCTTCAACCATTGGAAATTGACTAGTGAAGACTTTTCCGATCTCGCACTCCAGCCGACAGATTTTGTCTACGCCGACCCGCCATACGATGTGCAGTTTACGGCTTATGCAAAAGAAGGTTTCACGTGGGACGACCAGGTGAGAACCGCGGAATGGCTCGTTGAGCACTCGGGACCAGTGATACTCGTGAACCAGGCTACGCGCCGCATCTGCGCACTCTATCGTCGACTCGACTATACGATACGGTATCTCGATGCGCCACGACGCATTAGCGCAAATGGCGATCGGACGTCAGTAAGGGAAATCCTCGCAACGCGAAACCTAACTTAAAAAGAAGACGCCCATGCACACACGCAAGCTCTGCTGGTTTGCTCCGATCCTTCTCGCCCTTGGATGCACAACCGTGACACCCTCAAGGCCGAATATTTTATTTTTATTCGCGGACGATCAACGCGCCGATACGATTGGGGCATGGGGGAATCCTTATATCGAAACACCCCATCTTGATCAATTAGCTCGCGAGGGATTCAGCTTCCGCGCCAACTACAATTTGGGCAGCATGCATGGGGCCGTGTGTATCCCCAGTCGCGCGATGGTCAACAGCGGGAAAAGTTACTTTCGCCTAGAACCCGATTTACGTGACACGGTATTACTGCCCGAAGTGCTCGGCGCCGAAGGGTACACCACCTTCGCGACCGGGAAGTGGCACAACGGCCCAGCCTCCTGGCTGCGAAGTTTTCAACGTGGCACGGCCGTATTCTTCGGCGGTATGAGTGACCATACCCTAGTGCCGCTGCAGGATCTCGACGAAGATGGCAACTTGGTCAACGACCGCGTCGACGGCTTTTCCAGTACCGTGTTTGCCGACGCCGTCATTGACTTCTTGCAAACTTATGAGGAAGAGGCGCCGTTTTATGCCTATGTCGCTTTCACCGCACCGCACGATCCGCGACAGCCACCCGTCTCGTATCGGAATCAGTATTACCAGAATCCGCCGCCACTCCCGGCAAACTTTTTACCGCAACATCCCTTCAACAATAGCGACAGCGACCTAGAGGGCCGCGATGAACGACTGGCCGCCTGGCCGCGTACCCCGGAAGTGATCCAGGACCAATTAGCCGAGTACTACGGTCTCATCACCCATCTCGATGCCGAAGTGGGACGCATCCTCGATGTCCTCGCTCAATCAGATTATGCTGACAATACATATGTCATCTACGCCGCTGACCATGGACTCGCCCTCGGCTCACATGGGTTGCTCGGCAAGCAGTCCGTGTACGAACATAGCCAGCAAAGCCCCTTGATCATTCTCGGCCCGGACGTCCCACACGGCGAAACTACAGCACTCACTTATCTTTTCGATCTCGTACCGACCATCAGTAGGCTCACGAACACCCCTCCACTCGACGCGATCGATGGACACGACCTGTCGAGCCTCTGGCAGGGCACACAGGAATCAATTCGAGACTCACTCTTTCTGGCGTACCGTGATGTGGCACGCGCCGTGCGCGACAATCGGTACAAACTCATTCGGTATCCTCAGATTGACCATACGCAACTGTTCGATTTGCAGACCGACCCTGATGAACTCCACAACTTAGCTAACGACGGTGCGCACACAGAGCGCATCACCGCTCTCACCGCACTACTACAAGACTGGCAGCAACAACTCGGAGATACTCAAGCGCTTACCGTGACATCACCGCAACCGACCACCATCGACCTGAGCGATGCCGACCGATTTCCAGATCAGTGGCAACCGGATTGGATCGTTAAGAAGTACTTCGAGTGAAGCTGGCACGTGGCCGATACTGTCTGTGGTGGCGCTTACTGAATACTCACTAAGACCACCTCAAATAGGAGAGTCGCGTTGCCAGGAATACTGCCAGCCCCGCTCGCGCCATACGCCATCGACGGTGGAATGATCAAGCGGCGCTTCGCGTCGACCCGTATGCCCACGAGGCCCTGGTCCCAGCCTGTGATCACCTGACCGGCACCGAGCACAAAAGTAAAGCCATCACTAGCGGAATCGAACAACAAGCCTTTGTTCTCTGGCGCCGCCTGGTCATACAACCAGCCAAAGTAAGTCACCGTCAAACTGTCACCGTTGGCCGCCTGCGCTCCAGTCGTCACCGTCAAATCAGTCGCACTAAAAGCCACCGTTGGGTTAGACGAGGAGGCAGTCGAGGTGGGTGCGGTTGGGCTCGTTCCCGTGCCTCCTCCACACGCAGTGCACAAGACCGCGGTCACCAAAACGTACACCTCGTAATGCCTGACGCTCATCACTAGCTATTTAGTGTACACGAGACACATAGGGCTCGAGCCAAGCATCCCGCAACGAAACGGCTCGGGCTGAGGCGTTCGGAGTCTCGACAATCTGATACGTGGTCTCCCGATCTTCTTGGAGTTCCACCAAAACGGTCACCAGCCGATCGCCGCGAACCACCAGCAACTCTACCTGGTCACCCACAGCGTGGGCTTGCAGGCGCGCCTCCAGAGTTGAGGGAACGGCGCGATCACCGTCGAGCATCAATAGAATGTCGCCCGCCATCAGCCCGTCCTCATAGCCTGCCCCACTCGGCGACATCGCGGTCACGATGAGTTGATCGGCATCAACCGAGGTCGTAACGCCAAGCGAGCGCCGCGCCGGCCCCTCAATGGTCTCAAGCCGAAGTCCGACGTGACCCAGCGCAGTGTTGTACTTGAGCTCCTCGACACCCGAAACGTATCGGCGAAAGAAAGCTGAGAAGTCCGATCCTCCACCGCCTTCAGCGGTAATCGTTTCGACTGCCTCACGAAAGCCGCCCTGCTCAGCAAAGCCCGGCTTCGGATGTCCATGCTCGGACAACAAATAGCGAAACACATCATCGAGACTCTTGCGCCCGTTCGTGCGTGCGCGCATCTCCAAATCGATAAGGAGTCCGATGAGACTTCCCTTGATGTAATACGATATTCCAGTGTGTGCGGCGTTATCTGATCGCGTCCAGGTATTCCAACTCGCCGACTCAACCGACGTAATCAGGCGTCCCGGCGCACGCTGAAGTGTTCGGATGACCGAGGCTAACTCGGCGTAGAATTCCTGCCGGGACCACAAGCCGGCACGCGTCACCGACAGGTAGCCGTAATAGTCGGACATCCCTTCGGACACATACAAATTGCGTGTGTGTTGCGGTCCCGAGTAATCAAACGGCCCAAGAATCTCTGGTCGGATACGTTTCACATTCCAGAGATGGAAAAACTCGTGAGCAATGAGGAATTGCAGACGGTGATAATCCGCTGAGGTTAAGCTATCGAAGCGTTTGAAACTGATCGTCGTCGAGTTCAGATGCTCAAGGCCACCGCCGCGACGGTTTTGTCCCGTGAGCAGAAAGACATAGCGGTCGAATGGCGCACTGCCCATCATTTCTACCTGCTCAGCCACGATGGCCTGTATTTCGTCCCGCAGTAAATCTCGGTCATACCCGTGCGGGTTCCGGATCGCGATTTCGTAGCGCGCCCCATGATCCTCGAACGCAAACTGATCTAAATGTTCGGCGAGTTCAATCGGTGAGTCGATGAGTGTGTCGTAGTCGGGAGCCGTAAAGACCCCGGGAGCGATCGCGTCAAGACCCGTGGCAAACGTCCATCCGTCTGGCCCATCGACGGTAATCGTAACCGGACCACCTGCCGGGTATGGGGCTTGCCCCACGACGTACATTAATGAACGCGTCCCGCTGATTCTGGCGTGCGAGTCATCCATCGCACGCTGGCCAACGAACACCTTATAGTGCACGTAAACCCTTGATGGGACTGGGCGTATGCGCCACCGGCTGGTATCCACCTGGACCACGTCCAAGCCTTGCCCTTCGCCATCTTCCGCCCACAACTCTTGAACGTTTTTGGAAGCCCAGTGCAGTCCGTAGCCACCGGGCGACCACGCCGGCATCGCGACCTCAAGCGTGTCATCCGGTACGTTTCGAATGTCCAGTGTCACATGCAACAGACCCGTCGTCAGCTGCGGCATCGCGACGGTATAAGCCACCTCTTGCGCCGCCACCGCTGCGGTCCAACCGACCCCCGCGAGCATGATGACCGCCGTCACACTTAGGCGAGTGCATAGATTTGTCACGCGTCTCCTCCTCTCAGTGAGTGATGCGTTGTATGCCGTGTTGTTCTATCGTGCTGTTCAAAGTGGCGATCTCGTTCGCAATGAACTGATCCAACTCCTCCAGTAACCCATTAAACTCCTGCGTATATGCCTCGATCCGTGTGACCTGGAACGCATTTGGTCTCTCGGTATAACTCTCCAGGTTCCGGTAAAGTCGAGTTATACGAGAAGACAGTGGGCGCGGGCTAGCACCGCCAAACCCACCACCGCGCGCGAGCTTTCCTTCCAACGCGTCCATCTGATCACTTACTGACACGACCATAGACGAAACTGCTGCGGGAACCTCACCAGTCTCCAGCGACTCGGCAAGTAATTCCAGCTGCCCTGTGAAACGCTCCGCTGTTTGGTGTGCTCCATCGAGGCGTGCCATCAAACCACCAAGTCCGAGGAGAGCATCCCGTTGTGCCCGACGATCGGCTTGCGGTACATTGATCCGGGGATCGTCAAAGACGGTCACCGTCGTGGTGCTCTGAGAATCTCCAGCCGTAATCCGCACACTGTAGGTTCCAGGCAGCGCCCGTGGCCCTGCTGGCGGACCACCAAACCCGCCCTGCCCTGTCGGCGGCAAGGGCGGCTCGTGCCGCAGATCCCAGTTCACGCGGTTGAGACCCGCCGCGCCCGACCCGTGCAGCGTGCGAATGGTTTCATCCGCCTCACCGTGAATCGTAATTTCCACGGCATCTTCATCGGTGATGTCGTCATTCAAATAGTAATGAATGAGCGCACCCTCGGGTGGATTTGGCGCAATGAACATCTTGTGGCCGGTGTTGCCCTTATGGTTGGACAGGCGATAAGCGACCGCGTCCCGAACGTCGAAACTGTGCAGCTCTGACGCGAGTACCTGTTCGCTCAACTCCTCGAGTGGAGTCATATCGTCAAGCACCCAGATACTCCGGCCATGCGTTCCAAGAATGAGGTCGTTGTCCCGCGGATGAATCGCGATGTCGTCGACCGGCACCGTCGGCACCGCGCCCTTAATCTGATGCCACTCTTCACCTCGATTAATCGTAATGTAAGCACCGAATTCCCCGCCAAGCACCAATAAGTTTTCGTTTCGAGGATGCTCGCGGATCACGTTCATCGTGTGACCGTCGGGCAGGTTCGACGCGATGGATTCCCAACTGTCCCCATAATCTTCACTGGCGTAAACGTACACACTGTAGTCATCATTGCGGTGACCATCCATCGTGGCGTACACGCGAGCATCGGCATGAGAGGAGGCTTGCACCCGGCTGACATACGTGCCCTCAGGCAAATCCGGAATCACTCCAGACACTTCCTGCCAACTCGCAGCTCCATCCTGCGATACCTGTAAATTGCCATCATCCATACCCACGTAGAGCAAGCCTTCGAGACGCGGCGACTCACTAACAGAAATGATCTGACCGAAGGAGGAAATCCCATCATGACGTGACAGTGTCTCGTCTGTCACCTCCACGCCCATAATGGGCATCTCGTCCCGATCCTGACTCTTGGTTAGATCCTCAGTTCGACTCCACGTGTCGCCGCGATCAGTCGATTTGAAAAGTCGGTTGCCACCGTAATAAATCGTTTGTGAGTTGTGCGGCGAAATCAGAATGGGACTGTTCCAGTCAAAGCGATAGCGTTCACTCTCGTCGTCCGGCTCCGGACGAATCGCTTTTCGCTCGGTCGTTTCCAAATTGAGACGCGAGACGTTTCCGTTCTGGGATTCGACGTAAAGCGTCGCCGTGTCATTCGGATCAACCTGTGTGTAGAACCCATCACCACCACCGACTCGAAACCAGTCTTCGTTCGTAATACCGCGCTGATAGAGCGTTCGGACTGGGCCACCCCAACTCCCATTGTCCTGTAACCCACCGTAGACGTTGTACGGCATCTCCATGTCGTACCCAATCTCATAAAACTGACCGAGCGCCATCGTGTTCACAAAATCCCATGTACGTCCTCGGTCATAGGAGTAATGCATGCCACCATCAGAACCGGTCATCATGTGATCGGAATCAGCGGGGTTGATCCAGAGCGCATGAAAGTCGCCGTGTATCGTTTGAATCCAATCATTGACGAACGTCTTCCCTCCATCCTGCGAGTACGCCATCCGGGCGCCGGCGGCCCAGATCCGCTGGTCGTTCGATGGATCAATCCGAATCTGGCTGTAGTACATCGGACGCGGATTCGTGTCACTCATGCGCGTCCATGACTGCCCACGATCCTCCGAACGAAAGACACCACCGTCGGTGTGCTGAACGATGGCATAGACAATGCGGGGATCAGCCCGGTAAATGTCGAGACCAATACGACCGGTGACACCCTCAGGCAAATCGTTCGTCAACCGTAGCCAGGTCGAGCCACCGTCAGTGGTCTTATAAATCCCACTCCCCAGTCCGCCTCCGTTGAAGCCGAAGGCTGTCCGGCGCCGCTGGTACGCTGCCGCGTAAAGCGTACCGGGACTGACCGGGTCCATTGCCAAATCAGTAATCCCGGTGTCCTCATCAATGAACAACGTGTTCGTCCAAGTCAGTCCACCGTCATTGGTCTTGTACACGCCACGCTCAGGATTGGGACCCCAAAGATGACCCGTTGCAGCAACATAGACCACTTCGGGGTCGGTCGGATGGATCAGGAGGCGCCCGATGTGCAAGGTGTCATCCAGTCCAACGTGCGTCCAGCTATCACCACCATCGGTCGACTTGTAAACCCCGTTGCCCCAAGAGGAACTCTGACGATTATTCGATTCCCCGCTGCCGACCCACACGATGGATGGATCAGAGGGTGCGACTGCAATATCGCCGATGCTACTCACCGGTTGATCGTCGAACACTGGTTCCCACGTCACACCGTTGTTCGTGGTGCGCCACACGCCAGCGGAAGCGGTCGCGATGAACACAATGTTGGGATTCGACTCGACCACAGCGAAATCATTGATACGGCCACCCATGTTCGCAGGGCCGATATTCCGCCACTCGAGTTGATTAATGAAGCCCTCTGCGGACTGAGCACTAGCCGGCTGCACCCGCCCTGGAATCGTGGACAGGACTGCGAGGCAAGCGACGATAGTAACGACTTGTCGACTCATGATGAAACCCCTTGTCTTTCTGCGCGTAAGAATGCCTAAATTGCACATCCTTCATTCAGTGGGAACGAGGTGCTGATTCTAGCACTGCAATGACGACACGGATGTAAGTTGTCTTGTCTCGTGGTCGCTCACATGATCACCGCCACGATACTGATGACGAGAATGATAGAAATGCCCACTGGGGAGACGTAGCGAATCAACAAACCCCAGAGTCTCGGAGCCGGGAACCACGCATGCTCGGCGAGTAACTCGGCGACTGCGCGATCCACTCGCCAGACATAGCCGACGAAGATGGCAATCAGCATGCCGCCGATCGGAAGTGAGAAGTTATTGCAGAGTGTCGCAACCAAGCCCAGGAAATTCCCACCCCACTGTGCCGGCACGAAATCGGTTAGAGACCCGACCGCGCCAAAGCCCAACGCGCATGGAATCGACAAAAGAAACGCCGAACCACTCACGACGAGCACCGCTTTCGGCCTGGACCACTGCCGGCGATCAATCACATGGGCAACTGGGACCTCCAAGAGCGAGATGGCCGAAGTCAGGGCCGCTATGACGAGCAGGACAAAAAACGTGCCGGCGAAAAGGCGGCCGCCGACCATCGTGGCGAACAGTTCCGGCAGAACCGCGAAGATCAATCCCGGGCCGGTGCTGGCGGGATCGAATCCTGCTATCGAGAACCCTGCGGGAAAGATGATGAGACCTGCCAGCAACGCAATGAAGGTGTCAAGCAGGACCACCCACAGCACCACCCGACCGATGCCTTCTGACCGGCGCAGGTAACTGCCGTAGGTGAGCATGGCCCCATTACCGAGACTCAGTGAAAAGAACGCCTGCCCGAGGGCAGCCCCAAACACCGACATATTCAAGGCTTGACTCAAATCGGGACGCATGTAGTACGCCAACCCCTCAGCTGCTCCTGGCAAGGTGAGTGAGCGGATAGCCAATAAGACCAGCAGCACCAGCAAGACTGGCATTAGAGTCTTCGCAACACGCTCTATCCCCGTACGCACGCCACCGATGTTTGATGCCGCTGCCAGTCCAAGAAATAGAAACGTGCAAAACACACTCTTAAAGCCATTGCTCGTAAATCGGGTAAAGAAATCTCCAGCCCCTTCACCACCGCTGCTGAGTGCTCCAGTCGCTGCATACCAGACGTACCCGATGGTCCAACCTCCAATCACCGAGTAGAACGCCACGATAGCAACGCTCGTGACGACGCCGAGTGCACCGACCCACCACCAACGCGTTCCCGAGCTAAAGTACTTGAAGGCACCAACGGGTGACTGTCTCGACCCGCGACCGAGGACGAACTCGGCCACCAAGATCGGCGCACAGATCAGCACGATGCAGAACAGGTAAATGAGAACGAAGACAGCACCGCCACCTTGACCTACCCGCGTGGGAAATCCCCAAATGTTGCCGAGCCCAACGGCGGAGCCAGCTGCCGCCATAATGAACCCAAGCCGTGTACCCCACATCCCACGTTCTTGCGACGTCGTCATAAGTGTGCTCTCCAGTGAATGGGCATGGTTACAGCTAGTTCGTGATGCTGCTCAACATGTTCGGCTCTTCGTGGGACGCTCGCTGTCGGCGAGGCCATGGCTTGGCGGGCGCCTCGAAACTCGGTTCACCAAGCACAGGTGTCGACAGCACGTACATACCATGATTTGCAAAGAGCCAAATAAGGTTTCGGTCATACTCCACGTAAATACCGTGCGCGAGATTTCCACGCGCGTAGTCAGGTACGCGCTCGGTGTCGAAGCGAGGGACAAAATAGGCCACGATGGTCGGATCAGATGGACCACTCACATCGAAGATCTGCACGCCGGCATTGTAGAACGCATAGGGCACGATCCCAACTCGTCCGATTCCGGGCTGCGTGTAGTACCCCGAGCGCTTAGGGCCAAAGCTGCCTCGACGTTGGCAGTAATCGGTGAACGGCGCGTCATGAGGCGGGACGGGTCGCGGCAGCGTGCCACGAATCGTCGGGTTGGTTGGATCGTTGACATCGATCATATAGATGTCCTTGTAGGGCTCCCAACAGTCCTCTGCGAGCGGATAGCCACTGTAATACACGATCCCCGTCTGCTCGACCTGTGACACGTCAATATTGTCGCCTTCAGTTCCCGCCACACTTGGCGGAAAGTCCAAATGTCCAACCGCCTCAATGTTCGCGGGATCGGAAATGTCGAGCACGTAGAAGCCGAGCCCTCCCATCGCACCGTAGCCGTACCGACCTCCGTCTTCGACCGGTGTCGGCATGAAGATCGACATGCGCGCACCAAACCATGAGGTGCGGTTTCCGCACCTAGGATTCTGCATGTATGCCTCTTCGTCGCCCAAGCGCTGACCGGGCGCCGTGAACTGTCCCACAAAGGTCGGCTGTGCTGGGTCAGACATATCCCACGCCTGGTACCCTGCGGAATACAAATCCGTGGGATATTCGGTCAAGGCATAGCTCGCATCAGGTGCGGCCGCGACGAACATGTACTGACCGCCGAAATAGGTCGGAATGTCCCGCACACCAGAGCCCCGTTGTTGACCGATGGGCGCATCCGGATGCTCCACGTCGGTTGTCATCTCTGCCAACAGCTCCCACTCCTCCGGCATTGGACCGTGCATCGCGTATACCTTGAAGCCTTTCAAATGATCCGCGTTGCGATGGCGGGCAACCCCGTCAGGGTCCGCACGCTTGTCGTCGATCACACCGAACCGCTGCACCTCGAACGCCTGCACCATGACATACATGTCGAGTTCGTCATTCCACTGAATGGATGCCGCACCGAACATGTCGCCAGGTGCGAATGGATTCCTCTCGTCGCCTGGCCCGTTCAGATCCCACGGATGACCCTTTTCCTGCACCAGCGTCACGGCCTTCGGATCGGTGATGTCGAAGATTTTCATATCGCGGCGGACGTACTGATACAGATAGCGCCGTCCATCAAAGTCGACAATGTTCTGCCAGGTGTGAAACGGTTCGACGGTATCCGGATAATAAGCCTCGATCGTCATGTTGTCGATGTACTCGTTCGTATCCCAAATCTCGAGCTCACCGTCAAATGGTTGTGCCTCGTGTTGATGCGGCGTCGTCGCTGGGTGCTGGAAGCCACCGGTGATCGCATCCATCCCGTAACTGGCCGGGTCGGGTGCCAGTGGGATGTTAGGGACACAGACGGCATCCGCGCGTAGTACGAACTCATCAACAGTAACTGCAGTGACCGCGGCCTGGCCTCCGGACCCTATTTGCTCGCCAGTCTGCGAACAAGCTGCTGCGGTTCCCAACACGATCAGGACGACACCGCAGAGCCTCCATCTCATGCCCATATCCCCTCCTCTAGCCGTCCGCCACCAGCGTCTGTTGTAACACGCTTACGAATTCGAAGACATCCTCGAAACGATTGTACAGGGGCACCGGAGCCACCCGAATCACATCCGGCTCACGCCAGTCACAGACGACGCCGTGCGTCTCGAGGGCCTCGAAGACCTGACGCTGATCCTCCCGGGTGCCCCGAACACGCAGCGAGAGCTGGCAGCCTCGCTGCCCGGACTCCAACGGGGTCAGAATTTCGACGTAGGCACCGAGTTCCTCGTGTACTAAGAACGCGAGGTACGACGTCAGACGGTCTGACTTGGCAGTGAGCGCCCGCATGCCGGCTTCCTCAAAGATATCCAGCGAGGCCAACACTGGCGCCAGTGAGAGGATCGGCGCATTACTCACCTGCCAGCCTTCCGCGCCAGGACTTGGAATGAAGTCTGGCCCCATCTGGAACCGTGAGGCCGGATCATGCCCCCACCAGCCTGCCAACCTCGGCTTGCCGGCCCAATCGCGATGGCGTTCGTGCACGAAGCAGCCAGCAACAGCACCCGGTCCACCGTTTAGATATTTGTAAGTACACCATACCGCGAAATCTGCGTTCCAGTCGTGCAACCGAAGCGGAATGTTGCCCACGGCGTGCGCCAGATCGAATCCAACAACGCAGCCCTGCGCTTCCCCGAGACGGGTCACCGCCGCCATGTCGAACACCTGACCAGTGTAGTAATTCACTCCAGGCAGCAACACGAGTGCGATCGTCGAACCCTCAGCGCGGAGACACGCCTCGAGATCTTCCATCCGGATGGTCGATTCGCCAGGACGTGGGCCGATTTCGATCAACGAAGCAGTCGGATCGAAACCATGGAAGCGGATTTGTGACTCGACTGCGTACCGATCTGATGGAAACGCTGGCCGTTCGATCAGCACCTTGTGCCGTCCCGACGTGGGTCGATAGAAGCTCACCAGCATAAAATGCAGATTAACCGTGAGCGTATTCATGGCGACCACTTCGCCCGCGTGGGCACCAACAAGTGTTGCAGTAGCTGGCGCCAAACGTTCCGGATAGGAAACCCATGGTCGTTCGGCCGCAAAGTGCGCGCCAACCGCCAGTGTGGCCCACGCGTCCAGTTCCTCGCGGACAAGCGAGACAGCTACCTTTGGTTGCAAGCCGAGGGAGTTCCCACACAGGTAGATAAGATCATTACCGTCAGGCTGCTTCGGGATGGCAAAGCGATCGCGGAACGATGCCAGTGGGTCCGCTGCGTCCTGCGCTCTCACAAAGTCAAGACCGCGCTCGAACGTCATCGCTTGCTTTTCCATCTCGTTCGCAACCTCACGAAAATTGGTTCGGATTGAGATTTAGCCAGTCGAGGGCCGAGGCACTGAGTAGCTGCTGCCGCGTCACCGTATCCAATGGTAATGATTCAATTAGTGCACCCGGCTCGTGTTCCCCCAACGGGAATGGATAATCGGTACCGAGCGCCACGCGATCCGAGCCGAATAGCTTGATCAGCGACAGCAACGCGTCGGCATCATGCACGAGCGCATCGACATAAAAGCGGCGTAACTGCTCGCGTGGACTCATCTCGACATTAACCGCGCAGAGATCGGGACGCACCTTGAATCCATGGTCGATGCGTCCCACCGTACCAGGAAACGCTCCGCCACCGTGAGCGAATGCGACGCGTAGCCGTGGTAGGCGATCGAAAACGCCGCCAAACATCATCGCGCAGATCGCCAGCGCGGTCTCGGACGGCATACCTACGAGCCAAGACAGCCAATACTTTGACATCCGATCACCCCCTAGCATGTCCCAAGGGTGTACGAAGATTGCGGCCCCCAGCGCCTCAGCCGCTTCGAAAACGGGAAACACTCGTTCATCATCCAAGTTTTGGCCGTTGACGTGGCTGCCAATCTGAATGCCCGCCATGCCGAGCGTCTTCACGCACCGTTCAAGTTCCTGGACCGCCCGCGTCGGGTCCTGCATCGGCACGGTCCCCAAGCCGACGAACCGCCGAGGATGATCCGCCACGACACCCGCGAGATGATCATTCAGTAGTCGTGACAAGTCATGCGCATCCTCGGGCTCGGCCCAGTAACTAAACATCACCGGAACAGTCGAGAGCACCTGCACATCGACCCCGTGGTCGTCACAGTCCGTTAAACGTGTTTTGGGATCCCAACAGTTCTTACCGACCTCTCGGAACACTCGACCGTCAATCGACATGCGCCCGCAGCCGGAACCATGCTGTTCGAGTTGCACGAATCCACCATAGCCGTAGCGCTCTTTCAGATCGGGCCAAGTCTCGGGGAGGATGTGCGTATGGATATCGACTTTTAGCATCACGCCTCAGGCAACGGTCGTCCCTAACAGGACCGACGCTACGGTTGCGCCATCACCGTTCCACACTCCGTACACGTACGATGCTCAGTCGAGCTATAGAAGTGGCTAATGACCGTTGGCAATTGCGTTTCGATGTTCTCCAGACGAAAAAATTCCTCGTAGAGTTTGTGGTGGCATTTCTCGCAGAACCAGATGAGCCCGTCCTTCTCGTGCTCGGTCCGCTTCCGCTCGATGACCAAGCCGACGGTGTTGGGCCCGCGCTGCGGAGAATGTGGCACCCTGGCTGGCAGCAGGAAGATCTCGCCTTCGCGAATCGGAATATCGATCGGCGTGTCGTTCTCTATAATCTTGAGCACAATATCGCCTTCCACTTGATAGAAAAACTCTTCGCTCTCGTCGTAGTGATAATCCGTTCGTTTGTTCGGCCCGCCCACCACCATCACGATGAACTCGGCATCTTGAAACACCAGCTTGTTTCCAACCGGGGGCTTGAGGAACTCTCGATGCTCGTCGATCCATTGCTTGAAGTTAAAGGCCTTAAGTTCGCGCATTCTCTCACTCCTCAACTTAGTCCACTATGGCAATACATTTCAGTTCGATAGCGATCGGCGTGGGCAAGCGATTCACTTCCACCGTCGTGCGGCATGGTTGATTCGTCGAGAAATACTCAGCGTACACCGTGTTGAACGTGTCGAAGTCATCCGCCATGTTCGTCAGAAAGACCGTCACGTCGATCAATTGTTCCCACGTAGACCCGAATTCCTTTAGAACGGTACGCACATTCTCGAAAACCGATCGACACTGCGCTTCAATGTCATGGGCAACCACACGTCCATCGTCGTCGCGCGTGACACCCGGAATCTCCTGTTGTCCTCTCACTCGCGGACCGATTCCAGACAGAAATAGCAGATTTCCTACGCGGCGTGCATGCGGATAGGCGCCCACGGGTTCCGGAGCGCTTGATTCCTCTGGCTGCGTCATCCCAATGTCATATTCTGTTAACAGTTCAAGCTCCGCAGGGTCTTCTCTGTCTGCGATAAGGATCAGGCCCTTCCTCGTAACAGCATACTTCAACGGAACCCTTTTGCCAGTAGATGTTGCCGATGAGGCACTTACGGTTCGCGCGGATGTGCCGCATTCCATTCTCGGGCAAGTTGTTGCGCTTCGGTAACTTGGGCAGGTGTCAAAAAAGCCTTCTCTTGATCGCGATTGAGCATGGCAACGTGTCGTAAGCTTCCCGTGGTTCGTGACGCCACAATGTCAAACCACATATATGACAACATCCGATCCTGAGGAGCGCCTCGACCATTGGAGTGCTTCAAGCCCAAGTTGTGCAGCGCTCTTACATCTCCTTGCTCTCCAGCTTCGCGATACCAGCGCACCGCAGCCTCGTCGTCTTCCGGAACACCTTCACCAGTGTCGTGCATCACCCCAAGATTGTACTGAGCCGAAGCGTCGCCTTGCTCCGCAGCCATACGATACCAGCGCACCGCTTCCGCGTTGTCTTCTGGAACGCCCTCACCAGCGTCGTACATCACCCCAAGGTTATTCTGTGCTCTCACATTCCCTTGGTCCGCCGCCTTACGATACCAACGCACGGCCTCCATGTTATCTTCCGGAACTCCTCGGCCCGTGTCGTACATCAAGGCCAAGTTGTACTGTGCCCGCACATACCCTTCGTCCGCACGTCTACGTAAATCCTCAAGATCAGATTGCGCAAGAAGTGGTGTACTTAGTGTCGCGAGTAAGAGAATGAGAACCATGTAGTAGGTGACCGCCACCACAACTAATGGCCTATTCCGTCCCCAGTACTTCATCTGCCGTGACTTCCCCAAACGCCACCATATCAGCGATGGCCCGATTCTTCGCCCGTGTGTGAGCATGGGACCGAACATTGTGTTCCGTGCCCATTGGGCCACGTTTTGATGGCTCTGAGACTGCACATGCGCCATCGCCATCGACGGACCGCCCCGTGGTCGGGTCAGTCACGCGGTAGGTCACAATGTAGCCCCAGTCGCCATCGCGGTCGTAGCGTTCTTCCTTGAGACACGTCAGATCAAGTTTAAAACCTTGAGCAATGGCACGCCAAAACCCCTTACACCGAAACTTCTTACCACGAATCTCGATGATTTGGTTTTGAAGCATCGAGTCAAGCTTGTCGCGCATTTCCCAATAGCGTCGGACGAATTGTTCCAGCCCTTCGGCAGATGGAAGGGTCACTGCCAGTTCTTTCGAGGTGGTAGCAACTTCTTCAGGAGGACTCGTCATCAGACTCCTGAGACTCATCTGAAGGCGATGGATTGGTGTTCCAAATGTCGCAGTGCATTTTCCACACGCCGTCCACGAGCTTGTACGTGCCCATCCACTTCCCGAATTCCATCGTTGATCCGTCGGCGGCGAGACGTTCGAAGGTCCCGGTCCCATGTGCCAACTCACCACTGGACTCGGATGAGGTCAGGGTGAGCTTCAGTTCTCCGGTAGTCATACTGGTCGCAGCCTCAAGCTGTGCCAGCAGCATTGCTCTCCCTTCAACGATTGGTTGGTTCGGAGGCATCCGACAGCCATCATCGGTGAAAAGATTTGCAAGGGCCTCAGGGTTGTCCGCGTTAAACTCGCGTACAAAGTTGCCCATCAGAGCCGCATGGTCAAACGCCACTTCCGCAACCACTGGCGGCGCGGTTTCATCGGTCGTGGACTCAGTCACATCCCCAGCTGTACACGAGGCCAGCAGTAAAACAACAACCGCCAGCACTCCCCCACACATGTTTCGGTCTAGACGCATCTCTTCCTCCAATTCAGAATATGGTTCTCCGAGCATCACACTCCAACTCAACCTGCATCTCCTGCCACTGGACGTGTAATGCGATGATTAATATAGACTAAAACCATGACCCGACAACTTATTATCTCCTGTTGCGCCACCGTGTTTATCAACCTAACAGCGGCGCAGGCAGAGGACCGCCCAAACATCATTCTGCTCATGGGTGACGACCATGGCTGGGAAGAGACGGGTTACAACGGACATCCCTATGTGCAGACACCCGTCCTTGATGAAATGGCGGCGACTGGATTACGCCTTGATCGGTTCTATGCCGCACATCCGAACTGTTCCCCCACTCGCGGGAGTGTCTTGACGGGACGTCACCCAATTCGGTACGGCACGTTTGCACCAAACTGGTCGATCCGTCCAGAAGAAATCACCATCGCCCATCTATTACGCGAGGCCGGGTACACCACGGGGCATTTTGGCAAGTGGCACGTCGGACCCGTCAAGGCCACGTCACCCACAAGCCCTGGGGCGATGGGATTTGATGAATGGTTATCGCATGACAATTTTTTTGAACTGAATCCGGTCCTGTCACGAAATGGCGGACCACCTACCCGTCTTGACGGGGAGAGTTCAGGCGTTCTAATCGACGAAACTATTCGCTTTATTAAGAAGTCAACGCAACACGGCACGCCGTTCCTCGCGGTGGTCTGGTTCGGCTCACCGCATGAGCCATACAGTGGTTTACCGCAAGACCTTGCTCTGTATGATGATCTGCCGACTCGTTACGCAGCGCAGGTTGTGTCATTGACATCGAACGAGACGGGCACCCAAATTCAACGGCCGTTGCGTGAGGTATTACGTGAGCGCTACGCCGAAATCACGGCGATGGATCGCGCCATTGGGACGCTGCGCGAGTATCTCGAACGAACCGGTCTGCGAGAGAACACTTTACTCTGGTACAACAGCGACAATGGGACGCCACCGAGCGGTCTCGCGGACACGCCGTTGCGAGGGCTGAAAGGCACCCTATACGACGGTGGAATTCGCGTACCGGGTGTCATTGAATGGCCGGCGCACATCTCCACACCGCGCAGCACCCAACTCCCGACCATCACCAGCGATATCTTACCGACCCTTGCTGCGATCGCAG
Organism: uncultured Acidobacteriota bacterium; assembly: GCA_913052135.1. Lineage (GTDB taxonomy): Bacteria > Acidobacteriota > Vicinamibacteria > Vicinamibacterales > UBA823 > UBA8106. The sequence continues at coordinate 41,320 of CAJXDY010000008.1, read as the reverse complement.
GCCAAGCAATACCGGAACGCCCCTTGGATGGCATCAATCTTATGCCGTTGATCAACGGCACGATGACCGCGAGGCCATCGCCGCTGTTCTTTTGGAGTTTCAATAGTGACAGCCTCAACGACCGGACGCGTGACCCGTACATTAACCCCGACCTCCAGGTTGGAACCACACCGTTAGTCAAACTCATGAATGGTATTTCGACCCGCAACTTTCAAAACATTCACTACCGGACGATCGAGACACACGACTTTCTGGGTTCACGCGTCATCCTCGATCACCACTACAAACTCGTCATCAATGGCGCCACAGACTCGGACATGGAACTATTTCACCTCGGCGACGATCCGGCAGAGACACACAACCTAGCTGCAGATGAACCGGCCATCGTAATCGCGTTGGCGAAGCAGCTCCGCGAATGGCAGTCCTCCACGTTAAACAGTTTGACTGGCGCGGACTATCGATAGGGAGTTGTGACGAGTCTGGACTATTTATTTTCCTATGGAACCTTGCAGCAGGAAAATGTGCAACTCGACACATTTTGAAGTGGTCATGTCGTCCGATATAGCTACTCTTCGTAAATCTAAACCAAGTGCTTCCGAAAGAAGCCGATGGTGCGATTCCACGCCAGTGCTGCGGCTGCTTCGTTATAGCGCGGTGTGGAATTATTATGAAAGCCGTGCAGGGTTCCTTCAAACATATGCATCTCGTAGGACACCCCGGCCGCCTTCAGGGCGGCTTCATACTCGGGCCACATCGCATTGATCCGAGGATCAGTGCCAGCATAAATGATCATCAGGGCCGCGGTGATCTTCGCCACCTCATCACTCGACGCAGAGGCTCCATAGAACGGCACGCCAGCGGCCAAGTCACGACCCAGGGTCACCGCGAGGCGGTTCGTCATGCCGCCACCCCAGCAAAAGCCGGTCGCCCCAAGTCGTCCCGTAGACAGTTCGTGGTCCTTGAGATACCGTGCACTGTTCACCATGTCCTGATCCAGTCGTGCCGGGTCGAGACTTCGCTGTAATGTCCGCCCATCATCATCATTGCCAGGATATCCTCCGACGGGCGACAAGCCGTCTGGCGCAAGCGCAAGAAAACCAGCCACCGCTGCACGACGGGCAACGTCTTCGATGTGCGGATTCAGACCACGGTTCTCATGAATAACCATGACAGCCGGATGCGGTCCCTCACTCGTCGGCTGTACTAAATACCCCCGCATCGTGCCCGAAGTGCCACCGGGCGACGGATACTCAACGTAGGTTCCCTTCATCCGCGAGTCAGTAAACGAAATCGTCTGCGCTTCGGCATACCGCGGGAGTAAGGCTTCCGCCATCCAGAGCGCAGATACACCACCAATAGTCATCACCGCCGCGCGATGAAGAAATTCGCGCCGGTCGATGCGCCCATGGCAATACTCGTCATAGAGGTCAAAGATTCGAGGGTCAATATTCTGTTTCGTCGTCATCAGTAGAACAGCCTCCTTGGAATCATGCCGCGTGCCGGTCTGATACTAGCGCACCTCACTGCTCAGAGATAGTGCCATAGCCACGGCACCCGAAGCGTTTCCAACCCCGCCACCACGGACACATTGCCAAGGATGGCCAACGGCCAGAAACCTCCCATACGCGCGAGTTGCACATTAAAAGCGACAGTCATTGGTAACAACACACGACTCGCCGCAAATTGATGACCGTCCCACACGGCTGGACCCAAAATGCACATCAGACCCACATATGCAATGCCCACACGCCACCACGGTGACGTCCAATCGCGCTGCCAGACGAGAAAGATTGCTTGGAGCGTTAAGCTGAGTAATGTAAGAAAACTAAATCGGGCAAACGTTTTCCCCCAGGGATTGAACCAGAGTTCCGACAGCGTCACGCGCCACTTAGTGATGAGCGCCGACAAGGGCGCCGCGAGGTTGTGCTCTCCCGACGAAAGCACTACCCCGTAGTCGGACCAGTAAAGGTACGCGAGCCACAGCGCGAACGGCATTGCCACCACGACGCCACGAGTGACCGGCACGAGAAGATCGTGCAATCGAAACACCCGCCAGGTGCGAGGAAGCACTGCGACGCCGGCCAGCAAATTCGTTTCTCGTCCAAGGCCCGCCAGCCCGAGGACGGCCGTGGCCATCCATGGCCGGCCCCGCTCAAGCGCTATCATCGCCAACACCAAGAGCAACAAACTGGGGCCGGCTAACAGTGAAAGCCGCACTGACGAAATCAACCCGTACCCAAAGAGACAACCAGTCCACAGTAATAAATTGGTAAAAGTGGCCGGCGGCACCCACCGCAGCAGCAACCACGCCAAGATGAACCAGCACAGGATGTTCTGAATCGCATAGGCTTGCAAAATCAACGACGGTTGACCCATACCCAAGAGAAACGCGGTCCAGGAAAAGAGAATGCGGGGCGCACGATACGAAAAAGTGTCGATCGCGTGTTCAATGAGCGGATCTTGGAAGAACGGGTCCAAGGCTAACTGCGCATAAAACTGTCCATCGTAACCCGGCGATGAGTCCACAAAGTGCGGCAAGGCTTGCACCGTTGGTAATGCCTGTGCCTCGTATCGCTCTCCAAACAAGATGAGGGAAGTAAACCCAGTCTCGCTTGCGTAAAAGCCACTCATCGAAACAAGAAAGAGTGCAACCAAGCCACCACAGAGTGTCCTGAGCCCAATCCGTGTCAGGCTCCTTTTCCTGGCAGAATAAAACTCGAGTTTGATCTGCCACAGTCTCACGCACCCGCGCCACAGTCCCCGCACGCTCGGGATCACGACCGGTATATACAAAACACCCAAACAGATGGTCAACGCACTCCACGAAAGCAGGACCTTGTACGGTGACACAGTCGGGATAAGCCAGGTGAGACAGAAGAAGCCGCCGATGATACTGATCAGACTCGTTTCAATGCGTCGAACCAAAGCATGCGTCTCGAAGCGGAACAGTGCACACGACAAGACCAGCAATACCACAAACAACCCCACCGCTCCCACTGCGGAAACGGATTCGTAGTCATTCACGATCCCCGGCACAATGACTAGGCTGAACAGGCCGTGGGAAAATCCATGCGCGGTCCCGATTTCCAAGGAGGACAGCGCCCAACCTGACCCATCACCACGCAACTCAAGTATGTCGCCCGGCTGGACACCCGTGGGCACCATGAGATCAATCCGTCGTGTCTCCGCTGGTCGAAGATCAACGTGCGTCGGTTCTGTATCATTGAAAGTAATCGTGATGGTGCGACTTGAACGCGCCGCGTTCAGTAATTTAACAATGATTGCCGTGGGCCGGCCGGCGAGGTCTGGGACCTCTGGAAGCGGTACAGTTAAGAGGCCATCGACCGGCTGCTGCTCACCGGTGATGACTGGCACCCGAACCCGATCAAAGGTTTGGTAGGTCCGTGCGTACAGGGTGAACGCGGAAACACCCGCCAACACGACGAACCCACCGAAACGTATCCATCCGGGCCAGTGCCAGTCCGTCACTATCTCGTCCAGACTCCGACCCACTTGACTGGGAATGCTGCTCGAATGTTACGCGACTGTTCAGCCAGTGTTGGCACAATGCTCTCCGGCCACGATGACCACTCAGCACTGTACCGCTGGCATTCAAGGATTTCAAGATGACTCCAGGGGTCGTGTGAGTTGGTCATTCAGACAAACTCACGGCAAAGTCTTGTGTCGGCCACAACGTGAGTCCCCACCCGCTGGCGGTAGCTAAAGCATACTCGTCAGCCTTGAGGATACCGCCTGCACCAAACATAAGGACTGGGTTCGCTACGTCCGTCTGAAGCAGATGCGTACCGAAGGCTCCTTCTTGCGCCACGAGATTGGTCCCAGCTGCTCGCGCCACAATCAGCGCAGCTCGTGTCAACACGCTTGTCTCGCCAACCTGCGCACCCACGATCACAGGAATGCCGGCCTGGCCTGCGGCTTGAACAACTGCCAGTGACCGGAACAGCCCACCCATCTTGGACACACGCACATTGATGATCCAGCGCTCCGCATCCCGAGCAAGTGCCGCGACCTGGTCGACCCGCAGAAAGCTTTCGTCCAGAATGATCGGGGAGCCCATACACTCCGATACCTCGCGCATGCCGTCAAAGGCGTTCGGCGACAATGGTTCCTCAATCCCGACGAAATCCCATGCCAACTCTCTCAGATCTCGTACCGCCGTGTCGACATCATCCCAAAGGTTGTTCGCATCAACTCGAATCCGGAGTGGTGTTTGTTCATGCTCCGTACGCATACTCTTAATCTTCTCGTGGTTGTGATTCAAATCGTCAGACAGTTTTAATTTAAAATCGACGAACCCCATCGCCCGATACTGTGCCACCGTCCTCCGAAACTGTTCGGTCTCGCTGTCGCTCACGATCGCCGAATACGTAAAGGCCCCTGTCGTAGTCGGCAAGTCCAGCACGCGCTCGACTGGTACCCCCTCGCGTCGCGCAAACATTTCCAGCATCGCCAATTCCATCGCACACCAGGCTGCCGGGTTCACATCAATGATTGCCGTATGGGTGTCCACCCAGGTACGCAAGTTCGCAACGGACTGTACCGTGCGACAGAGGGACTCCCGATGTTCCTCGAAAAATGCTTGCGCCGACACGAGACTTTCTCCCGTGACGTACTCACGAGGACACCCTTCGCCCACGCCAATGACCTGCCCAGTCTGCGCGACCACCCAGACGCTCTGGGTCGCAGCACGGCTAGCCGACTTATGGGTAAAGGTCGTCGTAAAGGGAATCTCGACTCGAAAGAGAGCAAGGTGCATAACTAGTCTACCGAGGGTGTAGTAAGGTCCGCCCGGAACTCAGCGAAAGGAAACGGGCAGTCCGCTTGATACTGGAGAGCGATCAGTTTAAATTGCCCTTCCCGTTGTCCCTGCTGGAGACAGTGCTGCTTATAAGCGTCGCCCGTTCCGGAGCGGACCGGAAGCAATTCCAGTGGCTGTAGGCGTCCACTCGCCCGCTTGGCTGCATATTCGACGTTGCCGGCCATAAGGTGCCGTTCAACCGACTCAACTGTTTGCTGTACCCAGCTGTCCGTCGGCGTGGCACATTCCACCACGAGACGATAGCGTTCTTGGACAGCATCGGCGAACATAAGAAAAAATCCCGATACGAATCCGGTAGCATCTTCAGCGGTTCGTACTGCAGCAATCACCTGACTTTCATACAGTTTTTCCCCGGTAATATTTGTTACGCCCTTCCCTTTTTGCACAAACTCAATCGTCGGCGTGTTGTAAAACAACCCGGTGACGCGCACGATATCATTCATGAAATAGCGATAGAGGCCAGCCCCGGTCGTCGGAAAAATATAGTACTCCTTGCCCTCGGTGAGTTGATCAATCGTAAGGAACGCCTGACGGCCTGCATCCCAATCCTCACGTTCGACAAACTCGAAAAAGTTTTCATGGATGGTCGGAATGCCAATGTTCCGCTTTAAGTCAACCATCAGTGTCCCTCGGAGTTCACTCGCTAAATAACCCAACTCGGCCACGCGTGCAGTCGGTGGGAGGGTTGGACGCACACGTGCCAGCGGAATACCACAACTTCCCCCAGTCCACGTAGACACCATCTGCAACTCGGGCCAAAGATCGGCGAATGTCGGCTGCGGCAACGTGAGAATCGTCTGCAGTTCGGTGACGCGACGCGGCGTACACGACAACTGTGGACGAATGACCGCCTGCACGTCGACCGGCAGCTCGTCGATCCGAGAAAACGTTTGCTGCGTGATGTCGCGCAACAATGAGGTGCGATTGGCTGCAAGAACAGCGAGCAGCTTAACTAAGGTAGATGGATTCGCGCACGCGAGATGCGTCACGTCACGGTATGCAACACCAAGTCGTAAAATAAGAAGATACTTGAGATCATAGTCTTCGATTTCAAACACCTGATACGGCAACACGTACTTCACCTTGGCTAGTCTTGGCATGTTCTGGTACATGAACCCCGAGGTAGAGCCATACGGTGTGCCAGTGTCGAGCGTTCCTTCTTCAGCTGGACTGACGATTGCGACACAGCGTCCATAGTAGGCACGCGGCTCGGTCGTAAACTGCACGTACGATTGGATGGCTTGGCTCCGCTTATGTTCCTGGAGGGTCGCCGGAAGAATCGGAATCAACTTCGCTTGCCCAGTCGTTCCACTCGTCTTCGCGTACATAACCGGCTGCGCAATGTTAAGCGCCGGTTCGCCAGTCTGCTCTTGGTCCTCAATATAGGGACGCAGGGTCTCATAAGTTTGCACCGGAACTGCGCCGATAAAGTCATCGTAGTTGCTCACTGTGTTTAGGCGATGCTCACGCCCAAATCGCGTCGTAGTGTTACGACGCAAGAGTTGCTGTAACAACGCACGCTGAATCTGTCCCGGATGTTTGGCCGCGTGCACGAACGGTCGCCAATGAGTCCACCAAAGGATTTGCATGCGCACCCAGAGTGCGCAATTGAGCAACGTATTAGCGATCATGAGGTGGTGACTGCTTGTCGAGACCCGGGGTTAGAGGTGCCGTCATCTGGCCGACAAAGTCCAACGGGTAATCACGATTAAAGAGACCTAACTTGCCGACCCGCATACGTTTTGGTAAGAACCAAGTGCCAAACAGAAGGTCCCAGACAATCAGGTTATTGCCGTAGTTGCGATTCGATTCATCCACCAGCTTCGAATGGTGCCAACGATGCAATTCAGGTCCACTCACTAAATAATTGAGAGGCCCGTAACAGACATCAACATTGGAATGCTGGTAAAAGCCGTTGATTGCATAGAAGAGAAAATAGAGGGCGACAACATCCCCACCGACACCAACCAACAAAAACGGCAGGGTGTCGAGCGAATACTGCAGTGCCTTTTCGACAGGATGAAACCGCCCAACATTGAGCCAGTAGAGCTTCTTGGGTGAATGATGCACTGCGTGAAGTCGCCACAGGGTTTTGGTGTTATGCGCCGCGACATGCAGCGGGTACCGAAACAGTTCGGCCGTCAAGAGCATCAAAGCTACTTGAAGAATCAACGGCCACTGGCTAGGCCACACTTGCCCGAGCGACCAATCGAGAGAGTCGAAGTATCCAAGCGCCGTCAATGCCACCACCAATCCGAGTACTTGCGGGAGCACCATCTGAATCGTAACCATGAACAATAGGTCATTCTTTACATCGGTCCACCGCGGTTGCCAGGATTTGTCATAGGGAATGACGAACTCAAAACACGTGACGGCAGCTGCCGCCAACACGACCGCAACATACGAAGCTCCCAGGATCGACCATCCCATCGACACTAGCGTGGCATTTACCGCGAAAGCACCTAACATCGTCGCCGGGAAAGCAACTTTTGACAGGATACCGAAATGTCTTGTGTCAGGTTCCATGCGCCACCTTTATTGCCTCGCGAACGTAATTCGACGTACCAAATTATTCTCCGTCGCCGAGTTCCCGCCGAAGTTTTGCAATCACCTCTCGGGTTTCGGCAATCTGTTCTTCCAATCCGTCACGATCTCGCCAAGCTAGATGGTCAAGTGAATCGTTCGGCTGAGCAATTTCTTCCTGCAGTTCATCGAGATACTGCCCGCTTAAATCAAGATACTCCTCAAGCGTGTCCGGACTGTGAAAGCCTGAACCCGACACGGTCACATACACTGGCGTTGAATGCGCTATTTGCGTCGGGCCAGCTCTCGTGCGGGCGGCAATCCAGACACCGTGATCCACCGGGAGACTCATGGTCACCGCAAGACGTTCTGACGACTGATTCGGATCGCGAGCTGACACCGATTCGATGACTGCTCCGTGAGCCACAATCTCAAGCTCCTCCAATGGGATCTGCGTGGCATGCCCTTGAGCGCGCGCGGTAATTCTGAGCGTCGACCCGGATGCCACATCAACTCGGTCACCAGGCATTGCTTCGTTGACTGTCAATTCAACGATCGGACCACTGGTAACAAAGGTGTGCCCGTCACGCACACTCTCGCGCCAAGTCTCGAAAGTGAACTCATCGCCCACGTAGGCGTAAAAACGTGCGTCGCCGATTCTCGAATCGGCACTATTCGGAGATCGACCACACCACGGAAAATCCGATCCGGCCGTTGCGGTCAACTCAAACCCAAGATTGAGGAAATGATAATAATGGTTCGTATGGAGAGGCCCGTCTGCCGCGCAGAACTGCAACAACTCCAAGAAATCGACTTTATCGCGAAGGACGTCGAGCGTCAGACCACGATAGCCATGAAATGTTACGGCTTGGTGCGCATAGCCCGTCATACCACCCAGTTCATGAATCCGGTCAAACACCTGATCATAATAATAATACCCACTCGGACCCTGGCTGAGTGCAGGATCCTCGAGGCGTACGAAGTCATCAGCAGCTAATGAGATCGTATGCCCCCGCTCGTGCGTCCGAGGGTCTTCCTGCCCCGACGCCAACAAACGGTCTTCCACGTGATAGACCCCGTCGAGGCCCCACGCATACTGTGAGTAATAGGTCGCCCAAAAGTCACCCATCTGCAGAAGAGTACCTACCTGCAGATCCTCAGCCGCAATCCACCCGAGAATTGACGAGTTATCGCGTGGCGACCGTCGAAGATGAATGTGACCGTCTGCCGATACCCAGCCGCGCGACGGCATGTCTACCCAACGGGCCATCCGGTAGGTTTCCAGAACCTCTTCGTCCGGCGCAATGACGACTTCATGTTCCTGTTCGAGGTACTCATACCCTTTCGAGATCCTCAACTGATAGATCCCTGCCGGCAACGTTAACTCAAACGCACCTTCCGTATAAAAGTCACCGTTTGGTAACGAGGCGAAATCCTCTGCCGCATCGAACCGGCCCCACATGACGGCGAGTGCGTTATCCGGTGGGACCACAGGTTCACCCTGCACATTGGTCAACTGAATGCGAACCGGAGTGGAAACTCCTGTTGTATCGTCGACAATCGTCATCGTCAGGCGTCCAGTCCCACTACCAACCTGCCAAAAGGCAATCGTCTCAGACTTCAGCAACATCGAACCAGCGACTATCAGCAACAGGGCGCCGAGCAGAGCGAGTCGCCGTACGAACGGTTTACGGCACGTTACTCGCCAAGTACTCTCTCTTGCTGTGCGCATTACACTCCTCCTCCTCCGTCTCGGGAATTGATTCTTCCCGTGGTACTATCAACTCCGTGACGTCCACGCAAGTGAAATTCAAAAGCCCATTTATTTATTAGTATCGAACCAAGGAAGGACTCTGACCATGATCTATGCACGAACGTACGGACACCTGATACTCGCCGTGCTCATTGTGTCGGTCCACCTGGCAGAGGCGCAGCCGGTGGGTAATGAGTTGAGCGACCTCGCTCGGTTCCGCAGTTACGAAAACCATCGCGTGTCCAGTTACGATCGCTCCGGTCGCAACGACGACGGTGGGCGCATCAATCCCATCGGTCCAGGAGAAACCCGGATCATGGCTGAAATCGAAGGGCCGGCTATCATCAGCCATATCTGGATTACGCTCGACTCCCCAGAGTGGTATCACTTGAAAAAAATCGTACTCCGCATGTACTGGGATGGCGAAACCGAGCCGAGCGTGGAAGCACCCATCGGCGACTTCTTCGGCCTTGGCCTCGGCCAGTACTTTGTCTACGAATCATCCCTCTTGTCCGTCGGAGCGTTGAAGGCACTCAACACATTCTTCCCAATGCCATTTCATGAGTCCGCGAGGATTACAGTAACCAATGAAGGTGAACAGCCAATTAGCGCGTACTACTACAACATCGATTACGAGAAACATCTGAGTCTGGACGACAACTTGGCATATTTTCACGCACAGTACCGACAGGCTGCCCCACCAGAAGTCTGGACGACTGACTGGAATTTGACTATGGATCCCATTATTGCAGACAACGCCAACCTCAACGGTGAAGACAACTACGTCATCCTTGAAACCGAAGGACGCGGGCACTACGTTGGCGTCACCCACAGCATCTTACAAAATCAGGGCGACTGGTGGGGAGCTGGCGACGAAATGATCTTCATTGATGGTGCCACTGCACCACAGATTCTTGGAACCGGCTCTGAGGATTACTACCTAGGCGCCTGGTGTTACGGCGGCTGTGGTATCAACCCGTTTGGACACGCCAAACCCACATTCGCGTTCCAGCGTTACGGTAATCCGATGAATGGCGGAGACAACCGCGGAGCTGAATGGATGGTCTACCGCCATCACACCGAGTCACCGGTCGCCTTCCAGGATTCCATTCGTGTCACCATGGAGCACGGACACGGTAACCATCGGGCAGATAATTGGTACACGGTGGCATATTGGTACCAAGACGAACCACACGCACCTTTTCCACCCTTGCCTGCTGCAGCCGACCGAGTGCCCAATCAGGTTGACACGGGAGGTCCCACGCTTGGCAAGCAATAACCTGTGGTACTCGCCGGCGGCTTCTGTCCTAGTCGCAATGCGTGATTAAACGAAGCTATGGTCCAATAGAATCGCAACGCCGCCGACTCCACAGCGAGAAGTACACACCGATGTTGATCCCGAGAGCTGCCGCGCCCAACACAATTTGAATCTCCCGCGTCAAATCTGCGGGATACAGTGTCGGCAATAGATACTGTTGAATAAAGTCACCAGCATAGCCGGCCTCGCCCGCCTGATTTCTTAGCCAGTTCTCCACCAGTGTCAACGGACAGACTGCGCCAGCCCACTCAATACTGACACCCCAAAGAACGGCTGGTATATGCACCCACAAAACCCATGGCCGCCAATATACGGCTAACCCCCCAACCACCACAAAGATCACAAAAGCCATATGGGCGACGACTACAATATCCGCGAGCAATCCCAACCAATACGCCACTGCTCCCCCCGGTGTGTAAATCAGCTTGTCACGTGCGTTATGGAAGTGTTTGCAGTTGAAGCAAATTTCCAGCGGCCAGCGTCAGATCGGAATGGACTCTAACAAAGACAACGGTATCACCCGACCGTAGGGTTTCTTGCCGCAAGAGTGTTTGCTGAATTGAGCCTGTGTCTAACTCGGACGCACCTAAAATAGAGGATGCTACACCCCAGGACAACGTGAGTCGGCGCGCAATCGCGGGATCATCGGTCACGGCAAAAATTGGTACTGGTGGTCTGAGCGCTGCCAGTTGTTGCGCCGTTGCACCGTGGCGAGTTACCGCTACAATCACGGCCGCCCGAAACGACGTCGCCAGTTTCAGAGCGGCTTCACAAAGCGCACGACCATGATGTTGACCCGGCGTACTTGGAGAAGGCTGCGCCGTCGGCGGCACACTCTCAGCATCGACGATCACCGAGGCAAGTGTGTCAACTGTCAGCACAGGAAATTCACCGACTGCGGTTTCGCCTGCCAGCATGATGGCATCCACTCCATCGTAGACCGCATTCGCCGCATCATTCACCTCAGCCCTCGTTGGGCGTGGCTCGAATCGCATGGTATCGAGTACCTGTGTCGCAACAATCACTGGAATCCCAACGGATCGGGCCTGCTGGGTCAATTCCTTTTGCACTCGGGGGACATGTTCCAGAGGAATCTCCAACCCGAGATCACCGCGCGCCACCATAACCGCGTCCGCCACCTCTAGAATCTCGCTGAATCGTTCTACCGCCTGAGGACGTTCGATCTTCGCGACCAGTGCCACGGCCGATCCCGCCACCTCGCGCGCGCGTTGTAAGTCCTCTGCCGTTTGGACAAAGCTCACTGCCGCGAAATCAACACCAAGACTCACGCCAAATTTCAGATCGTCGACATCCTTTTCCGTGAGTGCCGAGGCCGCGAGCTCGACACCAGGCGCATTAATGCCTTTGTGCTCTCCTAGCACGCCACCATGGACCACTTCGGTGACAACTTCAGACCCATCACTGTCACACACACGGAGTTCAATACGCCCATCGTCAAGTAATAAACGTGTCCCAGCCGTCACCGCTTTCGCCAGACCAGCAAAGGTGGTAGAGAGGCGGTCCGCCGTACCCACAAATTCTCCAGTAGCGATGCGCAGCGTCGCGCCTTCCTGTAACCGCACAGCATTGCCTTCATTCAATTGACCTGTACGAATTTTCGGACCAGCCAGATCCTGCATAATAGCGACCAACTGACCAGCCCGGTCCGCTGCGGCACGAATACGTTCATACATTCGTTGCTGGGTTGCGCGATCGCCATGAGAAAAGTTAATCCGAAAGATGTCGACACCAGCTGCTATCAGGGCATCGACTGCCTCGTCGGTGTCACTTGCGGGTCCAATCGTCGCGATAATTTTTGTCCGTCTCACAAAAATATGTCTCCTACTACAAATGTTACGCTACAGTCCTGCCTCGTAGACATCCCACAGCGCAATTAATTCTTCTAGAATGTCGGGCCACTGCGCCGCCACATCAGTTGTCTCTCCTGGGTCGGTCGCCAAGTGATACAACCTCCACATAGGTGCGGTCTCAGGGACACTGGAGGGTTCTCGCTCTCGCAAAATTTTCCAGTCTCCTCGCACGAGAGCCGCTCGCGCACCTTGAGATCTCGGGGACGAACTCATCCACGGTATGACGTCGTTGTCACCGTGCACTGGTTCCGCCCGGCCTTGCACTCGTGCCCAAAATGACCGTCCTCGGATGGGAAGGACGGAGCGGCCTTGAAATTCAGTACCGGGATGCACCGTTCCACCAATCTCGAGCAACGTTGGGAGTACATCCATCACCGTCAGATACCCACGATCGATGTTCCCACCATGCAGGAACGACTCATGATGCATAAAGGCTGCAGCCCGTGTACCACCTTCGTACAGCGATCCTTTAACATCACGATATGGGGCTGTCGTCGCTTCTGCCCATCCCCGCCCAATGGCGACAAACGATCCTGCCTGACCCATATTGGGCAAACTGTTATTCCAAGCGAGGTCCGGCTTCCAAGGCATTCTCGGTCGGAAACTGGAATCGGAACCAGACGCACCGTTGTCGGAGAAGAAGAGAATCACTGTGTTGTCGAACTGGTTGGTTGTTCGCAGATACTCCAAGAGACGACCAACATGGTAGTCCATGTTTTCGACCATGGCCGCATACAACTCCATCGCCCGTGCGTTCTTCTGACGCGCTTCGGCATCCAAGTCCTCCCAAGCCGGTGCAAGACCGACGTAGTCCTCGACACTGGTGGTATCTGGGATAATTCCAAGCTCCCGGGCGCGGTTGATGCGAGCTGCTCGTAGGAGGTCGTATCCCCCATCGTAACGGTCGGCTGACCGATCTCGCCAGTTCGCCGGTACCTGCAATGGCCAATGTGGTGCGGTAAACGCCAAGTACCCGAACCACGGGCTTGGGTTATCTTCGCCAGAACGAATCATCTCGATGAGTTTGTCTGTGTAGAGCCTGCTTGAAAACCAGTCAGCAGGAACTTGGACGAGTTGACCGTTTTCACGATAGGCCACCGTCTGAGGTGCAAAATGACTAGCTCCCAAGTGACTGTCCCCACCTCGGACCAATGCGAACGAGGCATCGAACCCTCGGGCGGTCGGACTCTGGTCGTGTTCAATGCCAAGATGCCATTTACCGGCCATGTAGGTGCGGTAACCCACATCCTGAAGGAGCGCAGGTAAAGCTGCGACGTCGTTTGACAACACGGGAGACAGGGTGTCCGTCACGCCTGCTTCACCACCGGTCAGCCCTGACATCAGCATGGCCCGAGTCGGCGCACAACTGGGCGCAGCGTGGAAGTTCACAAAGCGCACGCCATCAAACGCCAGAGCATCCAAATTCGGTGTCGGAATCTCACTACCAAACGATCCAAGATCGGTGTACCCCATGTCGTCGGCAACGAGTAACAGAATGTTCGGGCGAGCGTTGGTGGTTTCGATCTGACTGGCGTTCTTGGACTCATCAAGGCTGACTGGATTATTGCAACCCAGCACCAGCACGACACACCAGAGCGCGTTAGCAAACAAGCGAGGCTGGATATCACACAGACTCAACATTATTCGTGACCAGGGAGCAACCCGACTGTCAAATGGGACGCCCGTTCCGATGACCGATAGATTCGTTGCGTGCTCGCCTGAAAATCGGACGCGGTCGCCTTATAGATATCAACGAAGGTCTGGGGGTTTCGATCGATCACTGGAAACCAAGTACTCTGAACCTGGACCATGATCCGATGTCCCGCCTTAAAGGTGTGATAGCGATCACGCAGGCTGAACTCAAGTTCCGTAATCTCACCCGACACCATTGGCTCTGGCGTCGTATAACTATTGCGAAACTTCCCGCGGAAGACCTCTCCCGCCAAGAGCATCTGGAAATCACTCATCGGCACAGGACAGGCTTGCCCAACGGCATCACCGGGATAGACGTCAATTAACTTCACAATCCAATCCGAGTCGGTTCCGCTTGTTGAAGCAAACAGTGTGGCAAGGATCGGACCAGCCAGGGTCACGTCTTCGGTCAGCACCTCGGTTTGGTAAACAAGAACATCGGGTCGTGTCGAAGCAAAGCGCTGATCCTCAATCATCCACTCATGACCTTGGGTAGTACGGATCTCTGACGAAAACGGGACTGGCTTAGCCGGATCACTCACATACTCATCGTACGCATCACCTGATGAATCGGTGGGCGGCTCAAAAGAGAGGCGACCATTCGGGTGAAAGTACAAGGCCGCCGACTCAGTCCCTGCCGGGGGCCACGTATCATAGGTTTCCCAGACATTCGATCCGGTTTCGAACACTATGGCCTCAGCGCTAGTCGAGGCCCAAGGTCCTTCATCCTTGAGGTAGTAATTGAAAAAGGGATGCTGGACGTTCCGTTGAAAATAATGGGAGGTCTTCGACTCAAACTCGACGCAACCGAGCACGTCACCATCCATGCTGCGCCACCCGCCATGGAGCCAGGGTCCAACGACTAGCGTGCTGCGGTTATCTGGATTGGAGGCTTCCAGTGTGTAATAGATCGACATCGGTCCATAAAAATCTTCGGCATCAAACCAGCCCGCCACGTTTAAGATCGGATGATCAATGTCATCGAGAAAGAGGAGAGCATTTTGCTGCTGCCAATATTTGTCGTATGTCCCGTGCTCCATAAACTCGGTCCACGCCGGCACACGATCCTGAAAGTACCGCTCCGTAATGTCGGCTAACGTCCCGGCGTCCAGAAAGAATCGGTAACCCCAGTTCGTACCATAATCGAATCGTGAGTTGAACTGTTCCGTCTGACCCGATCGCACAGCGGCGTTTCGAGACAACCATGCAAACGCATACATCAAGCGGAAGGCCCCATTGTGATGCCAGTCATCGCCAATAAACATGTCGGATGGAGAAGCCTGGGGTGACGATGCGGCTAAGGCCGGATGCGCGCCAATCATGCCCATCACCGTTTGCCAACCGGAATACGAAATTCCCCATTGGCCAACCCGCCCATTGTGATTCGGTATGTGTTGGAGCAGCCATTCGATCGTATCGTAATTATCGGTACTCTCGTCCACACCGGTCTCATCAGTTCGTAAGGGTTTGATCACCTGGAACTCCCCTTCCGACCGAAATTTTCCTCGAACGTCCTGAAAGGCAAAAATGTACCCGTCGCGGTCGAACTCTGTTGAGGGTCCCAACACGTCGCGATATTCGTCAGGCCCGTATGGTGGAATCGAGTACGGGGTACGCACCAACAAAATCGGATAGATTTTCGACGTATCTTTCGGCGTGTAGACAATCGTGAAGAGGCGCGTTCCATCGCGCATGGGCACCATGTAGTCGGCTTTGTCATAGTGCAGCCTGACATCGAAAGCCGGATCTACAGGTTGACTCCGCGCTATCGTCCCCGTCAACACCATCGCCACGAGCGCTCCAACTACCGCCTGGCCTATCTGTTTTGCATGACGCATTTCGATCTCCTTCACCCTGCAAAAGACACTATCTAAGATTTCTATTACATGCAATGCACGTTCGTTTGACGACGCTGCCGCAGACACGTAGGATTGGCACATCGCAAGGCCGTGAACCTGCGCTGCCTCTTAAGGAGAAGTGATATGAGTTCGATCGATCGCCGACGTTTTCTTCAGGCCGCAGCGGCCATGGGACTGATTACCCTGCCCCCCGCTGGTCGCACCCTTGGGTACGCTGAGACGAACAAACGGTTGGTAAAGACGAACGGCGTGTCCGTCATCCCGACGCTGCAAACAGTCGAAAATTACAGCGTTCAGGCCGTTCCGCTTGATCAAGTCACAATCACCGATTCATTTTGGCGCCCGCGGATGGAAGCAAACCGGAACGTGTCACTCGACTACTGCTTGGTCAGGTTTGAGAGCGGAAGCGTGTTTAATGTTGCAAAACTGGTGGAAGCGGCTGCGTACATGTTGACCGACCGACCGGATCAACAACTGGAAACCTCCATTGACGGAACCATCAACGAAATGTTGGCGTTTCTTGACAGCCGACTAGAGAGCCCCGACCAAGCAATTCGGGTGTCCGGACATTTTCTCGAGGCTGCGACCGCGTATTACAAAGCGACAGGGAAACGGCAAATTTTAGAAGCGGCACTAAAAGCCGCCGACCAGATTGATCAGGGGTACGGACCTGAAAAAGACACATACATTTCGGGTCACCAAGGCTTGAAGATGGGCCTCATCGCACTCTATCGCAATACCGGAGACGACCGGTACTGGAAACTTGCAAAGTTTTTTGCGGACGAGCGCGGAAAAGAAGATTACGAACGGCTCGGGGAATATGCCCGCGACCGCACAATGGCACAAGATCACGCTCCAGTCATCGAGCAAACTGAAGCGGTGGGTCACTGCGTGCGAGCTACCTTCCTCTACATTCCAATGACCGATATCGGCACATTGGCTCAAAGCGATGCGTACAACGACGCTGTTAACGCTATCTGGCGCGATACGATCCATTACAAGACCTATCTCACGGGTGGCATTGGCTCCATCCGCTTCCATGAGCAATTTGGTGAAGCCTACGAATTACCCAACTTAAGTGCCTGGAACGAAACCTGCGCGGCTTACGGAATGGTCGTCTGGAATCATCGCCTGTTCCTCCGTGACAAGGACGCCAAGTACATCGACGTGATGGAACGGGTGCTCTACAACGCCCTGCTGGTAGGTGTTAATCTTCAAGGTGACCGCTTCTTCTACCAGAATCCTCTGAAGTCGTTTGGTGAATACGAACGCTTTGAATGGATTAATGTGCCGTGTTGTCCTCCCAACGTCGTCCGCATGGTGGCGTCAGTCGGCGAATACATCTACGCCAGCGGACCGTCGAATGAGTTGTACGTCAACTTATTCGTCGACAGCACAACACAGGTGACGCTCAATGAAACAACCGTGACTCTCCGCCAGGATACCCGGTATCCCTGGGACGGCCAGGTCGCCCTCCATGTCGATCCCGAGAGTGCCACGAGGTTCACCGTCCACCTGCGGATTCCTGGATGGACTGGCGACACGGTCATGCCAGGAGATCTCTATCAGTTCATTGGTGACACCCCCACCCCGCCGACCGTTCGTCTTAATGGAGACCCTGTGCCACTGGTCGTGGAGCACGGTTACATCAGACTCGACCGCACGTGGAACGCTGAGGATCTCATTGAATTGGATCTGCCGATGCCGGTGCGCCAGGTTGTGGCCCACCCAAACGTTGAGGACGACCGGGATCGCGTTGCCTTGCAACGAGGGCCGCTCGTGTACTGCGCCGAGTGGCCGGATAATGGCGGGCGGGCCCTTAATATTGTGGTGCCCGATGACGCCGAGCTCGATACGGAGTTCCGACCAAATCTGCTGGAAGGCATCCAAGTCATCTCCGGCCCCGTGCAAGCAATCGAACGTCGTGACAACAGCAACTCGACGACTCACACGGTTCCCCATCAACTCACGGCCATTCCTTACTACGTATGGGCAAATCGCGGAATGGGTGAAATGGCGGTCTGGATGGCTCGTACGCCAACCCAAGCTTGGCTTCCACCGTTGCCACCCAAACAGATCAGCGAGGTGCGAACTTCAGGTGGCGTGCAAAAAGGCTGGACCGGTTACAACGATCAGAATGACGACCTTGCATCGGTGTATGACGGACGTGAGCCGCTCAATTCCGCTGACCAGTCACACCGTTTCTTCCGAATGCGACCGCCGGTGGGTCAGCCAGCATGGCTGGAGTATGTCTTTAAACAGCCGACCGAAATCTCCTCGGCAGAAACCTATTGGTTCGACGATAAGCGGTTCTGTAAGTTTCCGTCCTCGTGGCGTATTCTCTATCGGCACGAGGACCGGTGGCACCCAGTCGCCACCCGGGACGCGTACACTGTCGCACACGATACCTTTAGCACAGTAACCTTTGACCCCGTAACCACAACGGCCGTCCGTCTCGAGGTTGAACCGCAGACAGAATCATACAAGGTAGGTGACATCGGTCCGCCCGGAGCGCTGTTTCTCGACGAAGACATCGAATGGCGAGAATTTGGGCTTATCGAATGGCGTGTCACATAGCGAATCGCAACGAACGAGTCAGCACCTGACACAGGCTTGTTATGCATCGACAACTGCTTATCACACTCACCACGATCGCGATCCTCGTGGCCGCCAATCCCACGACGACGGCGCAGAACAGTGAGCGCGATAATCTCAAAGGTATTGGACCCCTTGATCTCATTATTGAAAACCTCCAACCTGAACTGGAACGCGGCCAACTGACTCACGCGATGCTGCAAACGGTGGTCGAAGACCGCCTCGACGAGCATGGCATGTCACTCAGCAAGACGGCCGACCCTTACATTTATTTAAACGTTAATTCCTTTGCGATTAATGAAGACCTGTACGCCTACAGCATTGACCTACAAGTGAACACATCCGTGACGATTGTTGAAACTGGCCAAGTGGCAATTGCGACTATCTGGTCGATTGCGGCACTGGGCAGAGTGAGCGCCGCACGGCTGCCGACGATCCTCAGCGACGTGCTCAACCAAGTGGACAAACTGGCCAACGACTACGTGGCCGTCAATCCGATTCAACCCTAAGGAGACACCGTGGACCGACGAGCATTTTTGACGACGGGAACCAGTGCCTGGGCAGCACTCACTGTGTCCACGAACCAGACATTTGCGGATTCTGAAGCCGTCGTGCACAAGACCTGGAACCAAGCAACCGGTCGCCGTATCCTGCAGTTAAATCACAATTCCAATCCGTTGGGCCTGCCGCCAACCGCCCGAACGGCAATCCTCGAGACGCTCGCGGAAGTGCCGCATTATCCGCGTGCGCGACGGGGTCAACTCCGAGCGCGCCTGGCAGCACTCCATGGACTCAGTGATGAGCAAGTCATTCTGGGAGCTGGCTCGACTGAATTAATTCGCTGTGCGGTCCAGGCGTATGCGTCACCCGAGAGTCGTATCCTCCAGGCGGACCCAACTTATGAAAATGCGATGGAGTACGGTGAGCCATTTCCCTACCACCTGGAAAAAGTCGCGTTAACCAGCGACTCCGCACACGATATTGACCGGATGAGTGCGATGGCTGCACGATGGCAGGAGCCGACACTGGTGTACATCTGTAATCCTCATAACCCGACTGGCACCCTTACGCCCAGTGCTGCTGTCGACGAGTGGATCGCCTCGGCCCAGGATAATGTCTTTTTTATCATCGACGAAGCCTACTTCCCGTTCGTTAATGACCCCAGCTACTGGTCAGCTGACAAGTGGGTGCAGACACATTCAAACGTATTGGTATTGCGCACCTTCTCAAAACTCTACGGGATGGCCGGATTGCGGGTCGGATACGGTCTGTGCGCAGCCAGCACCGCCCAGCGTCTGGAACAGTTTGCCAATCACAGCCGCCCCAACATGCTAGGCCTTGCCGCCGCGCTCGCCGCACTGGAGGATGCAACCTGGACCGCCAAGAGCCTGCGCATTTGGGCACAATGCCGTGAGGTAGTCACGACCTGTCTCGATGAACTCGAACTGAAGTACTTTCCAAGCCACACCGCATTTCTGTTTCATGAGATCCGTGGGGACCATAGTGCGTACCAACGCCGCATGCAAGAACAGGACATCCTCGTCGGTCGAGCTTTTCCACCCCTGGCATCATTTAACCGCCTCTCCCTCTCGGCCACTCCCGAGGAATTGGAACGGTTCACGGATGCACTGCGAATGTTTCGACAAAAAGGGTGGGTGTAATCCACGAGTGACAGCATCCACACTGCCCGACGCTCGCCGACGCCGCGCGGCTACTCGAGGACAACCCTGCCGAGTGGAGTATCCAGTTGCGCGGTGAGTTGTGCCGTCGGCCCAGACTCGACCCGTAGAGACAGTCCCAAGGCTTCCAGTAAGACATTCATCCGATCGGCCTCAGGATGGTGCAGTGTAAGTAACTGGAGCGTACCGCCTTGCGGTGCATCGCCACTCGGATGTGGCACCCCCGTACCCCATTCGATGACATATGGAATGACGTCACCCTGGTGACCGGCGATATATAAATTTCGCCAACGCAGCACCACCCCATCCGGCCGTTCCCTCGCACCGTCTCGAATTTCGTCGACCGTTTCCCCAGCCCCGTGTACCTGCCTTGCGAGTGCGTCGACGTCTTGACCAAGCGCACACCACGTCATCAGCCGAGGCGTCTGGAGTTGTTTAAGCAACGTCACGCGCGGTGTTGCTATGTGCGGCTGCTGCGGGTCCGGAGCCAAGATTTCGATGTACTGCCGTGTACCGAGCGCCAAGATGCCGTTCCGGGTTCCGCGATTCGGATGACTCCCCCCGACCGCCGCCCGCGCCCCGGTCAACCGCTCCAAGTGATCAATACCGGCCTCCAAGTCCGCGACACCCCAGATCAAATGATCCACATCCGGGACGGACGGCGTGCGCTGTCCTCGCACCAGATCTGCTCCGTACACTGACGGCGCCAGAAGACTGCCTGCAACGGTGGTGGCAGTTTCAAACCATTCGCGACGCGTTAGCTTGGGCATGATTCCTTGCTTCATCTGCTTCATCGCCTATCACCTATCCCCGATAATCCTTGGCTGAGAGTTGCACCAGAGTTCCATCCGGATCCCTGAAATACACTTCCACGCCACGATTGAAGGAGGGCTCCAGTTCGTGCTGGCGTAGCGTGTCCGCCGCCTGTTCAAGATCGAAATCCTCGACACCAATACAGCAATGATGCGTATGTCCAGGTGGATCGATCTGATACAGTCCCAGAAAACTACTTCCAAGACCGAGATTCACGCCGTTTGCCTGTCGGCTCACTACATCAAGACCCAGTAAGTCCTGATAAAACGCCTGGGCGCGGGCCACATCAGACACGGCAAGTGAAGTGTGATTCAGCGATACGCCATGGAATGGCGACTGCTTGGCCGAAGCGGGCCGACTGGCTGCGACCAAGACGCCAAGAGCCTGTACCAACTGTCGCCGGGTTAACTGTCTCGACTCGTACCGTTCCACCAACTGATCAATCGCTTCGGTCATCCTGCCACATCCTTTCTGTGTCGCAAACCAACGGCCCGACGAGGACTCGATTCTACTCCGACCTTTTTATGATAAGTAAGTGAATAACGGAATGAGAATTACGATCTTGGAGATGCGACTGGCCCACCGCGCCCATTTTGACGAAGGACGAAAATATCGATAAGTGTCCAGTATCGCCGGCGCCAACACGGCGACACCAACCCACTGTTCATCGATCCCAAGACTCGTCGCCATTCCTCGTGTGTCCCGTTCTAAGGGTCCCAAGTGTCCCAAGCCGGCGATGCCGTACATGACCGAAGTCCCAAGATGAAACGCCAGCACACCTTTACTCACGGAAGCCGGTCGATGCCTCAGTTCCGGTGCCCGTGTAAGCACCCATTCAACAGCCGAAAACTGAGCCAAGAAGCCTGCCGACGACACTGCGAATTCCTGTCGCTGTGATAACACCTCCCGGTGGGCAATCGCGAAAAACGGGAGCCCAGCGGCTGTTACCTTTTTGAAATACACATCAGTGCCCAATACTCCATTGGCTAGAAGGTGACCACTCTCGTGCGCGACAAATCCCAAGCCCACACCAAGGACGAAACCGCAGGCCGAACACGACTGCTTCGTTGAAGGACTCTGTTCGGTGCGTGCTGAGGAATTACGCCACCAACGAACTTGCGTGGAAACGTCAAGAGGTTCGTAGGCACGGAAATCAGATATCGTATCTGCAGCGGGACGCCCCGATGCCTCCACAACTGAACTCCCTTCTTGTGCAGACACCGTGACACTCACTGTCATGAGTGCGGTAGTTACCAAGCCAACGCAGTGGATAGTACGCTTCCGCATATCATTTGACACGTGTGTGCATCGTGATTAATTAAGAACCAGCACTGAATTGCCGACCGCACCGACCTGATTCAACACTGAAGGTTGCTACCAAGATAGTATAAACTTTTGATCAATCGCCGTATGGGTGCAGGATTTGTCGCGTCATTGCTGCAACGCGAATGCTCGTAACCACGTCTAGACTGAAAGGACCACATGATTGTCGTTTCCAATCGAATTCCAGTAGCACCGGGTCAAGAAGCTTCGTTTGCTGAACGCTTTCGTAGTCGAGCTGGACTCGTTGAAGGACATAACGGGTTTGAGCGACTTGAGATTCTCAAACCTACCCAAGTCACAATGCACGGCCGAGTCATGGGACGTTCCGCTTACCACGTCGTGCTGACGTACTGGAAACATGTTGAGGACTTTGTCGCCTGGACCGACAGTGAAGATTTTCGGACGGCACATGCTAATCGCCCACCCCCAGAAATGTTTGCGGGGGATAACGTCTTTGAACTGCACGATATTATCCAAACGGCCGAACCTCGCTCACAATGATGTAACCAACAAGCGCGCTGCGTATCACGCTTAAGCCACAAAAGCAGGGGGGAAGGGAATGATTAGCACCTCAGCCTCTCGACTCTTGCTATAATCACAACACTTAGTGTTCCATCGTTTTCTTTGGGAGAAATATTATGAGTGTAAGCCTGACGCGCTGTTGGCGCCGCTCCTGTTCTTATGCCGTGCTGAGCCTAGGCCTTCTGGTCGTAACGTCTAATTTCGCCCTGGCGCAAGTCGCACCAGACCGTGGCAACGTCTATGGGGAATGGCGATACCAGAGTGCCGACGCCTGGGGAACCCGCTACTCCCCCTTGAAACAAATTAACGCCGATAACTTCGAAGACCTTGAAGTGGCCTGGATTTGGGAGGGTGGAAACTTTGGTCGAACGCCAGTCTCGACTTCTAAATCTACCCCAACCTACATCGACGGCCTTCTGTACACCGTTGCCGGTGAACGTCGCACGGTGGTGGCAATCGAACCGAGTACGGGAGAGACACTCTGGACATACCGTGAACCCAGCACCAAGCGGTGGGAGCGCTCGATGCGAGCCAGCTACGGTAAGGGTGTGGCCTATAACGAAATTAATGGTCGCGGAATCATCTATGTGATTACCCCAGCTTTTTTCCTCCACGCTCTTGACGCCAAAACGGGTGAACACTTGGAGAACTGGGGGCAAGCTGTACCACTCCCGGGCTTTCCCAAAACAGGTGTCGTCGACCTCTTACCGGACCTGTTGGAAGATTGGGGACCTTGGCAAGCTTATAACCAGCCTTTCGACCCAGACTACGGTATTCCGAAAGACCTCGGCTATATCACAAGTTCCTCTCCAGCTATTGTGGTGAATGGCGTTGTTGTTGTAGGCAATTCAGCGGAACAAGGCTACAACCAAACTCGTGCGGAAAACGTACCTGGCGATATCCTTGGATATGATGCAGCAACTGGTGAACACCTCTGGAAATTCCACGTCATTCCACGACCGGGTGAATTCGGACACGACACCTGGTTAAATGATGCTTGGCAGTACACTGGGGATGTTTCCTCCTGGGCCCCATTGTCGGCCGATGAAGAACGTGGGCTCGTCTTTATCCCGACTAATCCGCCAACCATTGACTACTACGGTGGCCATCGACCTGGAGACAATCTGTACGGCACAAGCGTCATTGCGCTCGATGTCCAGACAGGCGAGCGAGTGTGGCACTTCCAAACCGTTCATAATGATCAGTGGAACTACGACCTCCCTAACGTCCCGATTGTGGCTGACCTCATAGTGGATGGCGAGCACATTCCCGCCGTGATCCAGAACACGAAACAGGGGTTGATATTCGCCTTCAACCGGGAAACCGGGGAACCCATCTGGCCAATTGAAGAGCGTCAAGTTCCCGAGACCGTGGTGCCGGGTAACTGGACCTCGCCAACACAGCCGTTCCCAACAAAACCTGACCCGGTGGAACCGATTGGCTTGACTGAAGACAACGTGATCGACTTCACACCGGAATTACATGCCGAGGCGCTCGAAATCATGAGCCGCTACAACATTGGTGGTCCCTACATGCCACGGTTGCATGAAGGCAATACTGTTGGAGTCGAAGCGAACGTGCGTTGTAGCGGTGGCGTGAACATTACGCATCCGGTCTCAATGGACCCAACGACCGGCATTATGTACGTCTCGTCAAGTATGGGTTGCAGTGCGGGCTCGGTCGCTCCTGGCGTTGACAATGACGAGCCTGACAATCCAATGACTACCGGCGTAACGATCGTGGATTGGGTTGCGGGTCCCGGTGGACGACTTACGGGCCCTCAAGGACTTCCGATTTTCAAGCCACCATACAGCCGCATTACAGCGGTCGACATGAATACAGGGGAACACCTCTGGTGGGTTCCCACCGGCACTACACCGGATCGAATCGTTAACCACGCAGCCCTTCAGAGCACAAACAATGTTGACGGAAAGAATATCGGCAAGGCGCTCCGTGATGAAGGCCGGACTGGTGGTGGAGGGCCAGCAATTTCGATGGTGGCTGGTGACCTGCTTGTCATGACCGACGGGCGTCGAGGTGAACCGGTCCTCCATGCGGTTGATAAGACGACTGGATCTCTGGTGGGCACGGTTGAAATTCCGACAACAGGACAATATGGAATGATGACTTATGCGCACGACGGCGTGCAGCATATCGTTGTCCAGATTGGTGGTCAGCAGTATCCAAGTTCGCTCGTAGCACTACGGCTGCCGGGCCTGGTCCAAGGCGCTGAAGCGCACTGAACCGATCACGACGGCTGCCGTGCAAAATAGAACCACTGCGCCCGGGGAGAGAAAAACCCCGGGCGTATTTCTGTGCCATTCTCTCCAGAGTGTTTAGGATTCCAGGTCGAAAAAATTCTCGACACTGGGTGTGCTGCGTAAAGGGCGCGTTCTTGCCAGTCGACTACCCGCTTGAGGCTCGCGGAGAAGAGCAAACCGGCTGATCGCGCGGTCAACAATCCGCTGTTGGACCTCTAAATCTGGCTCCAGCGACCACACACCACGCTCCCTGGTACTCCCGAGCGCAATGCCATCCGACCGTGGCATGCATCCAAACTGGTAGTTCACCTCAGGCTGCGGTACCAGAAACGTCAATTGTCCCTTATACGGAATCAGCGTTTGATCAGTAAAGATATCTCGTGCGCCAAGGCCAGTGCAGTTAACAATCACTGATTCTTTAAGCATCATGAAGTCGCTCGGAGAAGCGAACTTTCTGATCACCGTCCGCCCACCGAATAGACGCACTTCCCGGAGCATGGCTTCAAGAAACAGCGTCGGCTCAATTCGCATCGAGATCCGTCGGGAGGCATACGGCGTCGTAAATGGGTGCTCGCCTGGGTGAAGAATCTCTCGCCCGGCTGACATATTGGCTATAGCCGAGGGTAACAATCCCTCCGCGTCCGGCTCACGTGATACTTGTCTCCTTGAGGTGGGCAACTCCTCCATCGTGCCGTACGAATCCATCCAAGAGACGCCGTAGTTAGCACCCGCAAACAGCTGAAGCTGACGGTAGGAAATCTCAGCCGCCTCACGGAATTGCACTTCCCAGGCTGACGCACGTCGAGCCGACAGAAGCCCTGATGTCGGTGAAAACACACCGTATGCCATATTCGACGTCGTATGAGGCGGCACTGCGGCTGTATAAATCGTCACATCAAAACCACGACGTTGGAGCTGTCGCGTAGCAGCAAGGCCCACAGCTCCAGACCCGAGAACCGCGACTTTGCGATCGCCATTGATCGCGTCCAAGGCCATATCAGCCGCCATGGCGCCAGTACCCCACGACAACGAAAGACCAGCCCCGCCATGTCCGTAATTGTGAATGACGGTCTTGTCGTCAAATTTCTCAGCCTCGAGCCTGAACCCCGTAGGTCGATGAGGGCGCAAACCGACCGTTGTACGAATCACGCGATCCCAAGAAGCTCGGATTGGCGGTAGATAAAACATGGGTCGCCGCGACGGCAACGCGATGTTTGTCATCTGTTTCGGTGCAGCACAACCACCAAAACCGAATCCTAGAGCCGCCATACTGCCAGTCTTGAGTAAAGTCCGTCGATTCATGTAATCCTCCTGCTATAACACCTATCTCAACTTACGACCCCCAGTACGTCAAGGTATACTTTTTTAGTCACCCGGACCGCCCACAGGGCCCCCGGGGGTTGTGGCGAAAGTCTCTACCTAATTGCTTGAAGTGAGGTGTGTGATGTGTTCGAAGCCTAGCTTGTTACTGACTATGTTTTTTTTGCTGTTGAGTCTGCCCATACCTGCCGCTGAGCAAGCGGGCAGCGACTCGCAAGGGATCACTGTACCCTTCAGTTGGATTCGTGTAGTGCCTTACGAGGCATCCCAAGGTGAGCTTCGGCGCCTCTACGATATCGTGGGTGGCGCCAGCGGGAATATTGACAATGTGGTGAAGGTGCACAGTCTTCGCCCTCACACCCTTGAAGGTCACTACGCTTTGTATCGCTCTGTACTACATGATCCAGCGAATCAACTGCCGGCGTGGCTTCTTGAAACACTTGGTGTCTACACGAGTCTTTTAAACCACGGGGACTACAGTGTGGCACATCATGCCCTTGGGCTTCGTCGTGCCTTAAATCAGGACACGCGAACAGATGCGATTCTTGAAGCGCTCGAGAGCGACCAACCCGATATGGCCTTTTCAGGAAAGGAACTCGCCCTACTTCTTTACGCGCGACAACTCACCCTCACACCGAGACACATCGAAAAAGCAGATATTGAGCGGCTCCGGAGCGCCGGTGCGACAGATGGCGAGATCCTTGAAGCGAATCAGGTGGTGTCCTACTTTAATTATGCAAACCGTGTGCTCAACGGCTTGGGCGTAACGACAGAAGGGGACGTACTTGGCACCTCACCACGGACCCGCTAAGGCGGCACCTGGCAACAAGCTAGGCAATAAGTGCGGTCAAGGCTCTGGCCGTTCTCAGCCAGACTCAGGTATACTTCCGCTGTTCTACACATTTTTCTTGGGAGGCGAATAATGAAACGAACTCTGGCCTTGGTTGTGCTGATCGCTGCAGGCGTGGTGGCCATAGTGACTGGGCCAGGTGCCCAAGAGAACGTCGCTGAAATCGCGCAAGTGAAAGACAACCTGTACGTCATTACGGGTGGGGGTGGCAATACTGCGGCGTTTGTTACAGAGAACGGTGTTGTGGTGGTCGACACCAAAGTGCCCAACTGGGGAAATGCGATTCTTGACAAGATTCGGACCGTAACTGACCAACCAGTCACGATGATTCTCAATACCCATACGCATTTTGATCATGTGGGTAGTAATACGGAATTCGCACAGCCGGTCGAAGTGATCGCGCATGCGAATACCAAGATCAATATGGAAAAGATGGAACAGTTTCAGGCTGCTGCAGCGCAACAGTACTTACCAAGTCGAACCTTTGACAACACACTCACACTGCTCGAGGGGGACGACCAAATCGATCTGTATTACTTTGGGCGAGGCCACACGAATGGTGACGCGATTATCGTCTTTCCATCGCTGGGCGTAGCCCATACGGGAGATCTATTTGCCTGGAAGGGGACGCCATTCATTGACACCAACAACGGTGGGAGTGGCGTCGAGTACCCGGATACGGTATTAGCGGCTGCAGACGGAATTACTGGCGTCGATACTGTTATCCCTGGACACCGCGAAATCTCAAGCTGGGCCGATTTCCGAGAGTTCGGAGAATTCAACCGTGATTTCCTCGCAGCAGTGCGACGCGGTATGGCCGAGGGCAAGTCAGCACAAGAGACCACCGAGTCACTGAACTTGCCAGCCCGCTATGCCGACTACCAATTGCAAGTGGGTCAAATTGCCAGCGCTGCAGCCAATGTCGAAGCAATCTACGCTGAACTTAACGCGGAGCAATGATACACACGTGATCCTGAAGCCGTTCAAAGGCTCTTACGTTTAATAGGATAGTTCTGCTCGCTTTCCAGCATTGTTTGCCTCTTCAAGGAGACTGTTCATGCGTTCATGGATCCTGTCGTTGCTAGTGTTTTCATACCTTGCTGTTGGAGCGAATAGCTTCGCACAAGAACTTCCTGCACCTGTCCCAGTTCCAGACGGCTTTCGTACCAATCGAACGTCTTATTCCGCAATCATGGATGTCATTGATTCGCAACGGACGACGGTGTCCCAAGCACAACTCGACCAACTGAAAACACTGCAAATTGAAAAGATTTGGGGGGCGCTCGGCGACTATAAAGTCAACTATGTCCGAGGGTTTACCAGTACACAACCTGGGACTCGGCTTGTTGGGCGTGCTTTAACGATGCGGTTCCTCCCTCCACGTCCTGACCTTGTCGACGCGATTGATACACTTGCCAAAGAAGGTGACTGGGATCGTCGGTACTACGCGCGAGCAGCAGAAGAAGCCCAGCCAAGTGATGTGATTGTTGCAGACCTGGGAGGCAATGACGGCCACAATCTATTTGGCGACATGGGGGCTCTTGGGATCAAGCTGCGGGGAGCGTCGGGTGTCGTGATCGATGGTGGGAGCCGCGATCTTCGTGAACTCCAAGGAGATGACTTCGCAGACTTTCCGGTGTTCGCACGATTCTTTGACGTACATACCACGAGTTGGCTCGGCGTAGACTGGAACACGCCAATTCGTTTCGGCACCGTGACCGTATTGCCTGGAGATATCGTCGTCGCAGAAGAGGAAGGAATCCTGTTTTTCCCAGCCCACCTCGTGGAAACGATCCTCGAGCAGGCAGCCGCAGGAGATTTGGCGGAGAATTATCAGCGAGAGCTCTTGCGATCGCGAGATCATCGGTTTCACGACGTCTATCCTCTTTCCCCAGAACTCAGACAACAATACGAACGCCGGCCTCGTACGCCACAAGACCCTTAAACAGTTTTTGCGTTAATCAAAGATTACGCAGAAAAAGAGACACTTGGAGAATCAGAATGCCAAGAAATTTAATAACGATACTGATTAGCTGCACCCTATTACTGCCGGTGGTCGCGATGGCTCAGGAACCTCCAGAATCGTTGTCAGCAACCGACATTCTCAAGGCAGAGATTGAAGCAGTGCTTAACAGCCCTGATGGCGGTGTCGATCGACAGGTCAGGGTCGTCGATACTGGACATTCGCAGGTCGCGATCGGGATCCTGCATCGTGGTCCTGTAGAGCCTGATGGAACTGCCGTCACAGGCTTTACGCATTCAAAAGTCACTGAGGTGTACTATGTTGTGTCGGGCTCTGGAACGCTGACAACAGGCGGCACCTTACTCAACGTAGTCGCGCGACCACCCGACAGCGACTCGGTAACCATCCTCGCTGGGCCAGGTGCTTCGGCGACCACACGTGATGGGTATAGTCGTCAGGTGTCAGTAGGCGACATTATCGTCATTCCAGCAGGATTGTTTCATGGCTGGCAACACATTGAAGATCACGTCACGTATCTGAGCATCCGACCTGACCCTGACCGCGTGTTACCAGCGGGGTATATTAATCCGGCACTTCAGGATAACTGACAAAGGTTGACAAGAAAGGTTTCACGTCATGCGAACAAACGTTTTCCTTTTGATCGCTTCCCTGCTCCTAGTCGCGACCTCCTCAGTAACAATGGCGCAAGCGCAGCAACCTGATCCGAGCAACGAGGACGTCAGAACCTTGGTAGGCCGCCTAGATTTGACGCAGTACAAGACGACGCTTAAAGGATTGACCCAGTTCGGCGATCGACGGCAAGGCACTGAACGCAATCGTCAGGCGATTGATTGGATTGAAGCTCAGTTGCAAAGTGTCGGCTGTACAATCACTGAACGAATTGACTACATCCACGATCCAGCTCCACGCAACAGGTCGTCACGCCGCCGATCGCAAAATCCATTAAATGTCGATGGCCCCACGGCAACAGGCAAACAGATTGGGCGGAACGGCTCAGGTCCTGGAGGAAGTTCAATCTTTGGTTATCGTGGAGCCACTGGCGTGAATACCGATCCAATGAATCAGCCCGACGAACATTTACGTGAATTAAATCGTGAACCAGCGACTAATGGTCCACGACAGGAAGTCTATTGCACGAAAATCGGAACAACGAATCCCGGTGAAATGTACATTATCGGTGCCCATATGGACGGC
This sequence comes from uncultured Acidobacteriota bacterium, assembly GCA_913052135.1. Taxonomy (GTDB): domain Bacteria; phylum Acidobacteriota; class Vicinamibacteria; order Vicinamibacterales; family UBA823; genus UBA8106. The sequence continues at coordinate 10,923 of CAJXDY010000008.1, read as the reverse complement.
CATGGATGGGGAGAGGCAGCCAACGACGATGGCTCTGGCACCGCAATTGTGCTGGAGTTGGCCCGTATTTTTAACGCTCCTGATGTCCAGACCGAGCGATCGATCCGCTTTGCCCTTTGGAACAACGAAGAAACTGGACTCAACGGAAGTCGAGCGTACGTCGAACAACGGGTAGGATTACAGGGGCAAGAAGTCCCAGCGGGTTCTGGTTACTATCCGGAACCGCGATGGCTCGGCATGGTGCAACACGACATGATGCTCTTCGATCACGGTGCGCCACGGTCCGACGGAACCGTCAGTCCAGACCAACGACCTGAAGCGGACATCAATATTGAATTCCAATCCACTGCGGAATTGGCGCCTGAGGCTCGGGCTCTCGCTTTCTTTTTCAAAGCCACCAATGATGCGTACGCAACCGATTATCCAGCCACGGTTGGTCCGCACATGACCAATACTGATTCAACTCCTTTTATGGACCTGGTGCCAGCCATCAGCTTGCGGGAGAACGAACGTGGCGCTCACATCGGTGCCGGATGGGATCCACATTGGCATCAACCCACTGATGTGTTTGACACATTCACGAACGACGACTTTCGATTGGGCTTGGCTTCCGCACAAACCACCCTCGCCGCAATTGCCCAACTAGTGAACGCAACAATTTCGCAATAAACACGGTGTCATCATTTAGCGAGTACTCGAAGCCGGTCGAAGTGCATATCCTTGGGGAGGTTCTGCCCCGAGTAAGTGCCTAACAAAATAATCCCATCGCTTCCGAATCCAGTATGGCTCATTGCCAAAACCATGTCCTCGATTTGGGAGTAGTAGCAAATCAAAATCCTTGTTTGCCTTAATCAACGCATCGACGACGAGTAAAGTGTTGTACATTGGCACGTTGGTGTCCATCGTCCCATGAGCGAGAAGCAGTTTACCCGATAGATTTTCTGCAATGTTCTGATTTGCCTGATTATCGTAGTTCGTCGAACCGTCCGCGGCGCGAGTCAGCAGACCCTGCCATTTCTCTCCCCAATCATCTTCATAGACGCGGTTGTCATGATTCCCCGCTCCAGAAACACCAACTTTAAAGAAATCAGGGTACCTGAACATAGCTGCCGCCGTTGCATAGCCACCGCCTGAGTGCCCATAAATGCCGGCCCGTTCAAGATCAATCCATGCAAACCGTGCAGCCAATTGCTGCATACCTGTCACCTGATCTGGTAACGTGTTGTCTCCCATGTCGCCGTAATACGCCTCATGAAATGATTTAGAACGCCAGGGTGTGCCCATCCCATCGATCTGCACTACAACAAAACCTAGTTCGGCCAGTGCCTGCGCATCTCCACGCGAAGCAGCAAAGCTACGGCCACGGACACTTCCTGTTTGGGGACCAGGATAAATTTGATTGATGATCGGATATTGACGATTTTCATCAAAATTGGTTGGTCGAAACAGAAGACCATGTAAATCAGTTACGCCATCCCGCGCCTTGACCGTGAATGGAAGCGGTGGGCGCCAGCCCGTGGCAGTTAGTCGAGAGAGGTCCGCTTGCTCTAACGTCAATATATGTTGGCCGTCTGCCGCTAGTAGTGTTGTAACCGGAGGCACGTCCGGTTCTGAATTACGATCAATAAAAAACTGACCCGATGGCGAAAGTGTCACATTGTGATCGCCATCCTCAGGGGTCAACAGCTTCAGTTGCTGACCATCGAAACCAATACGATAAAGATGTCGATAGTAGGGATTCCGTCCGGGTTCCCGTCCGACACCAAGAAAATACAGTAACCGGTTTTCTTCATCGACCCGTAACAATTGCGTCACGTTACCAACACCAGTTGTAATTTGCTGCGTCAATTCTCCTGACTGAAGATCGTAGAGATAAAGATGGCCCCACTCATCACGCTGCGAAAACCAAATGATCTCGTTAGAACGTGGCAAGTAGCGCCAGTTCACCATCCCATTGCCTGATTCAAAGAACGTATCGACAACCTCTTCGAACAAATCATGAATCTCTCCAGTCACTGCATCAGCAATCCTCAAGTGTGCCTGTTTGTGATCGCGAGAAGTTGAGACAAACGCCACACTTGAACTATCCGGATGCCATTGGACGTCGCGCCACACACCTCGACATGGCAGATCGTCACAGAGTGTTGACCGGTGTTGGTCAGCCGGCATCAAGAAACGTATAACGCGCTTTTCCTCGACATCTACCACCACCCGCTGAATTGTCGTGATGACTTCATCACCAGGGAGCGGATACACCCACGAATGGAGGATCGGGTGCCCTACCCGCGTTTCCACAAGGTGCATCTTCCCCACATCCTGCTGATCTTGCAGAAAAGTAGCCAGCTTCTTCGAATCTGGAGACCACACTACGATTGGACGATCACTTCTACGCCAGCCTGCATTGTCAGTGGCATAGGCAAGGTTTTCGACACCGTCGAAGGTGACTTGTGTTTCTTCGCCTGTTTCCTGATTCCGCACCCAAATGTTGTGATCGTGAAGATATGCAGCAAGACTACCGTCTGGGGATATGGCATCATTTCGCGATTGTTCATGTGACCCTGCTGCGCCGTGCGTCTCGGTCACACATTCAGCCGCTCCGACATCACAACGCCACGCCTGATCATCAAGCTCGAACGCGACGGTCTTGCCGTCAGATGCAAAATCGAACACTTCAAACGGGAGCGCCTCAGCACGGTACGTGGAGTTAGTCGCCGCCGATAGCGCTTCGGCCAGTCGAACATGGTCGAATGCCAGTTGACGTGTACCCTCCAGAGGATCAACCAGCACGAACTCGGTGCCATCAGTTGTTGTATTGCGGTACCAAAAACGATCATTCTCAAGCCAAGTTGGCCGCACGGTCGCACCAGAAACCAGGGGTGCGGTGTTGTAACTCATGAATTGTTCGGCTTGGGCATAATCTTCTACTGTGAGTGCCTCGACGCGACCTGACGGGCTATCCTGGGCAACTACCGGTAAGGTATTGGCCACAGAAATTAGTCCGATCAGTAGTACCCGTGCAACAGTCCCATTCAACCAAAAAAACATTCGAAGCCTCCCTTGAGCCAGCCTAGTCAGACAACGAGAAATCTATATGTCTCAGAAAAATATCACACGGAGGACCTCAAACCATCGACTGTTAAGAAAGTAGACAAATTGTTGTTTTCTGGAGCATCCTTTGGTTGACTTCAGAGATAAGCAGCCTTTAGCCTTGAGCTTTCGACATGTCCTACCAAGCTTCGAAAGATGTGAGAGCATTGAGCCACAGCGTACTTGTAAGCTTTACGACTAGCGCCTTGATGCTCGGCCTTGCTTTTGGATGTGGACGTCCGTCCGAAACCGATTTGGAATCGAGTGTCCAAAGTCAGGAAATGCCTCAGACCAGGTCCCTCGCACCACAAGCGTCACCGGTGGACGTCGAACTGATTGCCGATGTTTCCATCGTACAGTCTGGAAATGACTTTAAACTCGGAGTGCTGCTTAACATCGAACCTGGGTGGTACATCTACTGGAAAAATCCTGGGGCGTCTGGTGAGCCGACTCAGGTTGATTTCGCATTACCTCCTGATTTTGTACCTAGTCCCCTTCGCTGGCCATCTCCCATTCGTGTCACGTCACCAGACGCAATAGAGGGCTATGGCTATCGTGATCAGGTTTTGCTGCAGACTGACGTGCAGGCCTCCAACCATGATCCGGATCATGAATGGCATTTAACGGCCACTGTAAGTTGGCTAGCGTGTAAAGAAGAGTGTCTACCCGGACAAGCATTCCTTGAATTGCTACTACCAGTCTCGATATCCGGAACACGACTCATCAACCATGGCAACGTTGCGCATTTCGAGAATTGGTCGACTCGAGTTCCTATCTCTCTCGATGCACCAAACCGGCCATTCAGTGCAAAACTACGGACAGGCGTGCACACGCCTACGGCCATGGTTAAACCAGAGATGATTCTGCAATGGACAGTGCTTCCTTCCAATATTGAATGGTTTCCAAGCCAGGTCACTGCCACTGTATTCCCAACGAGCGAGTGGAAGACAACCCAGCAACGCACGGAGGTGGTGTTCAACCGGCCAACGAACGACAATCGTTCTTCAAGTGAGTTCTCGTCCGCAGTCAATGCAATTACAGGAGTCGTCACATACATGAGCCCAAGTGGAGAACGCCTTGCAGCTAAACTCTCGGTTGACCTCGCACAATTATTAGAAGGTTAAAACATTTATCATTAACGAGTACTGAACAACTGGAGGAAAACAATATTATGCCATCCGTCTTCATGCTTGTCTGTCTACTACTCTCGGTAACGCTTCATGCCGCCGAGGCTCCCCCACTTCAAATTGCTAGCTTGGGAAATTTTGAACTCGAAAATGGCGATGTGATTCAAGATGCCAAAATCGCATATCGAACCGCGGGTACTCTGAACGCAGACCGATCAAACGTTATTTTGTTTCCAACGTGGTTCACCGGCACATCCGAAGAGCTATTCACTAGCGATGCTGTGGGTGCAGTCGATACCTCACAGTTTTTCCTCATTACCGTTGACGCCCTAGCTAACGGAATCTCATCATCCCCATCCAATAGCACCCAGCAACCACAACGTAACTTTCCTGTGGTTAGCATCGGTGACATGGTGCAGTCGCAACACCAATTACTGACCGAAGTGCTTGGTATCACCCATCTGCATGCGGTCATCGGAATTTCAATGGGTGGAATGCAAACCTACGAATGGGTCACAACCTACCCAGAGTTCATGGATCGCGCCGTCCCGATTGTCGGTTCACCACGACTGGCCTCCTACGACTTGCTCTTATGGACTGCCCAGTTGACAGCGTTGGAACAGGCACTCGATTGCGACTGCAATGAAACCACCGCGCGTGAAGTGGCCGGCATGATCAGCCACCTTGCCCTATACTCACCGGACTTCCATGCGCGACAAGATCCCCACGACCAAGGTGCCGCATTACTGAAAGATGGACGGGCAGGGGGTATGACACTCGCTATTAATGACCGCGTGGCCCAACTCCAAGCAATGATTGCGCACGACGTTTCAACATCCTTTGATGGTAAATGGCCAGCAACCGCAGAGGCCGTCAAAGCTGAGATGCTCGCTGTCGTGGGCACCTATGACCATATGGTCACCCCGGGCCCAGCTCTAACCTTCGCTGAATTAACGAATTCACAAACGCTCGTCTTGGACAACGACTGCGGACACCAATCGTTCCGATGTGAACAGGACCGTGCTTTTGAAGAGATTAGAGCCTTTCTAAGCACACCATAACTTACCCTCCAAACTCTATGAGGTAATCAATTATGCAAGCGACACGACGTGCATTTCTTCTTGGTGGCGCAGGTGCCATCGCAGGTGCCAAGATCACCGAAGCCAGAACGTTCGCGTCACGTCCCTGGGGCGTCGCACCAAGCGATCGCATTGCGATCGGCGTGATCGGCTGCAACGGCATGGGGTACTCCGACCTGACCTCATTGCTGAAACTCCCTGAAGTGGAATGTGTGGCCTTATGCGACGTGGATCGTAATGTGCTTGAGCGACGTGCCCAAGACGTTGAACAAACAACGGGCACAAAGCCGACACTCTACGAAGATTTCAGGCGAGTACTAGATGATGGCGACATCGATGCCGTGGTCATCGGCACCCCTGACCATTGGCACTGCCTCCAGATGGTCATGGCGTGTGAGGCCGGAAAGGATGTCTACGTCGAAAAACCAATGGCCAATTCCATTGAAGAATGTCGGATCATGGTTGCTGCCGCAAAACGTTACGACCGAGTCGTCCAAGTCGGACAATGGCAACGGAGCGGTGTGCACTGGGATGACGCGATCAAGTTTCTACGATCAGGTAAGCTTGGCCGTATTCGTACGGCGAGAGCTTGGGCCTACATGAACTGGATGCCTGCAATCCCGAACATCCCTGATGAACCTGCTCCTGCCGGGGTAAATTACGACATGTGGCTGGGACCGGCCCCTCTCCGACCATTTAACCAAAATCGATTTCACTTCAATTTTCGTTGGTTCTGGGACTACGCTGGCGGCTTAATGACGGACTGGGGTGTGCATTTGATCGACATCGTGTTGTATGGCATGGACGTTACCGCTCCACGTTCGATCATTGCCAGCGGCGGTAAGTTCGCGTATCCCGACGATGCCGAAGAAACACCGGACACCCTCCAAGCGATCTATGAATACGAGGACTTCACCATGATCTGGGAGCACGCGGTCGGCATCGGACTCGGTCCCTTCCAACGGGACCACGGTGTCGCGTTTATTGGTAACGAAGGCACACTCGTCATCGACCGCGCAAAGTGGGAAGTCTTTCCAGAAACTGGAACTCGGAATTCCGCGCCCTACTACAAGATGGAACCAGTCCCAACGCAGCGCGTGCGCCCTGGGGCAGCGGGCCTCGATCAACACACACAGAACTTCATCGAGTGCATGAAGACTCGCAGCCAACCCCGTTGCAATGCTGAAATAGGGCAATTGGCTGCAGTAAACGCTCATCTTGGCAATATCGCATTCCGCACCAATCAAAAAGTGCACTGGAACGCTGCCCAGGCACAATTCACGGACAATGCAGAGGCGAATAGCCTCATGCGAGCACACTATCGACAGCCATGGACCCTACCGACGGTGTAAACGTTAGGAAAACTGTAAGCGAACGCTAAAAGCGTAAGAGTCGTGTAAATTTAATGGCGACGCCACGATTTAGGAGCCCTGAAAATCCACGCATCCGCGAATCACGGCCCTCACTGTACACGATGTAGATATCGCTGCCCGGTTGATACTCCCAGCGGTACCGCACATTCGAACTGACGGATTTGTCCCTCGAGGTGTACTGTGTCAGGGCCTCGATAAACATCCGGGGCGTCATCGAATAGATGAAACGCATTTGACCGATCTCGGTTGAAAATTTTCCTTGCGGTAAATCAATCCAGTTAACAGCAACGCTTGGCTCAATCACAAATCCTGTGGTCAATTGCGCCCGACCTTTATAACTAACCTCTGTTCGTTTTCCACCAAAAAAATCGCCAGCCTGTATTTTGAGGGTGCCATTAAACCGCCGGTGCCGAGCGAACAGAATGCTTGCCCGAACATTTTCGAAGTAATACCCGCCAACTGGGATCACCACGCCATCGGTGATCTTGAACGGCTTCGTCAAGAATTCGTACTGGTTCACGTAGTCCACGTCAATACGATCAGCACTCTGGAACTCAGTTCGAAACCGGCCTTTAATTTCTTGGCTCTCGATGAGACCAGTGGAATCTGACGCAAATTGATCGAAATTCACTTCGTAGGTGTACTTGCGGACGACCGAACCGAACTCTGGTCGCGGACTGAAGCGCAATTGTCCGAGATTGCGCCGAAAATCGTGTCGGCGGAGAAAACCGACTTCTGGATTGAAATCTTTACCGACGAGGAGGTGTTCGACTTGAAACCCGTAACGATCACCGTTGTTTTCAATGCGCAGACGATAACTAGCGTCATGACCCGTGCGACCGACCGTATTTGACCGTGCATAGTAAGCATCGACGAAGAAGTTTGACAGCAGCGCTAATCTGCCATCAACACCGTACACCTCATTCGAACCGCTACCCTGCTTATTCAAGGAACGGTGCGTGCCGATCACGCCAATACTGCTTCGTCGAAGAATATTCCGTTTCAACCGAACGACTGAGAATCCTGTTTTTCCAAGACCCAAGGTCGGCGATTCTTCCGTATGAATGTTGAGCAAGCCAACGCTGTACGGTCCAACTCGTCCAGTTACTCGTCCCCCACCAATAATGGGAACCGGTGTCCCATCAGATAACCCAATTCGGCGACTAAAAAATAAGACCGGTGTGTCTCCAGGCGGAGTGCCTGAAAACCGAGGACCTGCGCCACCGAACGAAAAGAGATCCTGTCCCTCTAAAAAGAACTGCCGTTTTTCAGGGAAGTACAAACTAAATCGCGTTAAATTCACTTGGGCGTCATCCACTTCGACCTGCGCAAAATCAGTCTGATACGTAAAATCCGCGACTAACCCTCTCGTAAGCCCGTACTTCAAATCGAACCCGCCAGTGCGAGTGAAGTCATTGTCAAGAGCCGGACTCACGGTGGTATCAGTGATTAAGTTCGCAATCCCGTACGGCTTTAGTTCGAGATTGATCGAACGAGCCGGAGCTTCCAGACCGATCAGTGTCGCTGCCGATGAGAGTTTCCATATCCCGACGCGACCATAGGATGCCGGTGGCGGACTCAGGTAGGCCAGTTCGTTCTGTCGAGGCATCGTCCGTCGCACGTTCATGCCCCAGATTTGTTCACCACTACCAGGATAGCGAAGCGACTTAAAGGGAATCGCCAGTTCCATACTCCAGCCCCAGTCAAATCGTGCAGATTTGGTCGTATACACCGTATCCCAATCTACATTTTCACTACGTTCGTCGGCGATAAGGGCATCATAGATGCCACCCCGCGAATTAGTCTGAAAATAGTAACCGTTCCGTCGATCATAAAACGTGTCCAACGTGAGCGTAATGCTGTCGTCCTGGGCAATGCCGGAATTGCCCCTTCGCAGCTCTCGCGTCACCAGATTTGCCATATCAGAATCCCAGACCCGCGCCGCTAGATAGAAGATCTCATCGTCAAAGAAAACCCAGAATTCAGTTTTTTCAGTTGACGGTTCACCTTCTTGAGGCTCTTGCTGAAGAAAATCAGACACCGTGGCCACGTTGGCGTAAATTGACTCGTCCAGATGCCCATCCACATGCAGTGACTCTTCAAGGCGTACAGCTCGTATCGTCACTCGACCCTGGTCGTCTCGGGATACGACAGCGGGAGCGACCGGTGCTGGCGGGCCGTCGATCACACCCGAAGCAGTGTTGCCAACATTCCTGGTTCCAGAGAGAGCTATGATCCGTGTGGCCGCTGGTGCAGGCGTCGTCCCGGTTCCCGTCCACGGAATCATATTCGTACCGCTGGTCTGATTTCCGGTGACGGTTATCGCACCACTATACGCGGCGGGCGCCGTGGGCGTAAACGTCAGGGTGACCGTTATGGATCCGCCAGCAACCACGACACCATTGGACGCATTGGCCGACACGACACTTGCGCCAGTCTCAAGTCCTGTCCACGTCAGTGGCGTATTACCACTGTTGGTAATGGTGAGTGTCGCAGTCGCGCTGGATCCGATATTCACATTCCCAAAGTCGATCACACGCTGATCCAGACCCTTACCCTGGATCGTCGCTTGAATCGAACCAGTCATTTCGTTCGCCTGCACCTGGCTCACCCCTAACACCATGAGTAAGCCAATCAGTGCGGTGACTGCTAATCGATTAAGGAGCGCTCGAAAGAATGTCATGCCTTGCCCAGAGTCCATTAAGCCATTATCCTGCACTTCGCTCAATCTTCAAAAACATCAGACACACATCATTAAGTTGGGAATACACACAAGAAAGACCGAATAGCCCTGTTAAACTCAACCGATCTCAGTATTGAACAAGTACGGTAACTTACACATTGAATGTTTCGCAACCCTGTGTTTCGCCTGCACTATCTGTTAGCGGTGACAGTCATCCATGTGAGCTTATTGTCACAGTCAGCTGTCGCCCATCCTGCCCCGTTCAGTTATCTCGATCTCAACCTGCGTGATGGGCACGTTGACGCGACCCTCGTGGTGCACGTGTTTGATTTTGCCTACGAACTGAATCTTGAAGACCCCGCACAACTCTTACAGCAGGATAGGATTGAGCTGGAACGGAGCACCCTCTTCGCTCTCATGGGTGATCGGTTGACGCTGCACGCCGACAGCCGTGTCATCCACTTCGAGGCAGGACAAATCATTGTGCTACCTTCGAGGCAATCGGTCCAACTCACCATGCGGTACGCGCTGGATGACGCACCCGGTATTCTCAGGGTGCAAGCCAGGTTTTTTCCCTATGATCCCAATCACCTCACCTTTCTCAATATTTACGAACGAGACACTTTGGTAGCGCAGCGGATTTTCGACCCGTCGCGCTTAGAACACGAATATTTCACGGGCACAAGCGATGGCCGATGGGCCATTATCGGTCGATTTGTGCCCGTCGGCATTCATCATATTGTCATCGGACCTGACCATATTCTCTTTCTCTTTGGCCTCCTGCTGCTGGGAGGCAGTCTTTCATCGCTGATCATGATTGTCACGGCGTTCACCTTGGCGCACAGTATTACGCTATCCTTGGCCGTACTCGGCGTGGTGACGCCGCCGGCAAGTATCATTGAACCGGCCATTGCCTTAAGCATCATCTATGTGGGAGCCGATAATTTACTGGTCAGTCAAGAGGGACGTGATTTGCGGGCCTGGATTGCCCTCGCTTTTGGGTTTATCCATGGATTCGGTTTCGCCGGTGTGCTCGCAGATATGGATTTGCCACGCCAGGCGCTCGGCTGGACGTTAGCGTCATTTAATGTTGGCGTCGAACTCGGACAACTTGTTATCGTGGCTCTGATTGCAACAGGATTGGCAGCTATTCGCCAGCAAAGTGCCGTAGCCAGTCACCGAATTACCATCACTGGTTCAGTCGTGGTCATGCTGGCGGGTGCCTATTGGTTCGTGGAAAGAGTATTCTTTACCGTATGAAAGGATGTCCCTCATGCGAAGCACCATACTAATCAGTCTTCTCGCGGGTGGTATATTGGCCATCACCATTGCGCCGCCGCACGCTCAACAAAACATCGCTGGACTCGAACAGGTAAAGGACAACCTCTACGTCATCACGGGCGGCGGCGGGAGGCGTATGACCGACCAGGGCGATGATCAGCAGGGAGAGAACCACACAGTAGGGGCGGAGGGACATGAGCGTACCTGGGTCGGACTTGGGCGGGCGGACTGGATGGAGCGTGATCGCTACGATCACCGATGTCAAAAAAGAGGTCCTATTCGGATGACTGCGT